>UQRE01000015.1 GCA_900543415.1 uncultured Dorea sp.
GAAAGACCCGTTTTAATCTGACGGAAAAGGCAGCGTTTAATTTGCCGAATAACAATTTTGCCATCTCCATACACATAATAGCTTCTAATAAGCTTTACATCTCCGTTCTTCGTTTCTATCTTCCAAACGATACAGCTTCCTTTTCCCGCAACCTCCACGACAGTCATACGGCTTCTTTTCTTTGCTTCTACCGCTTCACAAAACTGTAACATCTTCTCGTGTTCTGTCATATTCATTTGATTCTCACTGTCAACTGCTGTATATCCATTTTCACCAAGCTTATCCAGAAGCTCACAAATCATATCTAAATCATCCAACTTGCCTTCTTTTTCCGCTTTTGTATAACTTTCACGACATATCTCAACAATTTCTCCCCCCTCCTTTTCTTCCGCTTTCAGCTTCTCATCCCCTGCCTCATTAACTTCCTCATTATCTCCCCTGTGATCACAACCCACCAAATAAAACACAAGCAGTGCGCCAATGACCAACAAACACGTTTTCCAAATAACTATCCCCTTCCTCAACATAATCTTCTCCTTTTATTACACTTGTAAGAATTATCCGCAAAAAAATATCCTTCTAGTGATTATTATATTTACATAAATATTACATATGTAGGAATTAAAAGTCAAGTAAATTTGTAAATACCTTTTAGGTATTTTATTGCATTCAAAATATGCCTGTGCTAAGATAAGAAAAAGCAGATTTTTCTATATTCTTTTTGGGAGTTCTCACTCCTGTTTCTAGATAATATCCTATGGCAGAAAAACTTTCTGCTTTCCGAAAAATTCATGCTTTCAATCACCACTTTAACTAAGCAGGAGTTTTCGGATGACAAATCTCCTGTGGCAATTTCATACAAGGAGGTTTGTGGATGGTAAGACACAAAAGAGAAGCCCCAAAAGAACGACCGCTTCAATGGCATCCGGCAAATTACGCCGGACTGCAGATCGAGCTGGCTGATGAGAAAGAATTTTTAATTTTTGAGGATGAGCATCAACTGGGAACAAAACCGAAAGCAATCGATATTCTAATTATCAAAAAAGTGCAAGAACATAAGATCAAGAAAAATATCGGACGGATTTTCAGAAAACACAATATCATTGAATACAAAAGTCCTGACGATTACCTGAGTATCGATGATTTCTACAAAGTATACGGATATGCTTGTTTTTACAAGGCAGATACCCCATCTGTAAACAGCATTCCCATACACGAATTAACCATTACCTTCATCAGCAGACAATATCCTAGGAAACTGCTCCATCATTTAACGGAAGAGCAAAATTATACGATCCAAAAAATTGAAAAAGGAATCTACTATTTGGTTGGAAATTCGATTCCAATACAATTTGTCGTAACAAGCAAACTTTCTTCCGAAAAAAATCTGTGGTTAAAAGGGCTTACGAATCATTTAAAAGATATGAAGCTCACAGAAGCCTTGGCGGAAGATTACCAAAAACACAAATCAAATACGCTTTATCAATCCGCTATGGATATTATCATGCGGGCAAATAAAGAACACTTTAACGAGGAGGTGAACACTGTGTGTGAAGCATTGGGAGAATTAGTTAGAGAAAGATATGCAGATGAAATAGCGGAGGCTGCATTAAAAGCAAGCCAAAAAGTAAATTCATTAATCCTTCAACTATCCGAACTCGGACGAACTGACGATATCTTGAAATCCGCTGCTGATCCCGAATACCAGCAAAAGCTTTTTGAGGAATTTAACTTGTAAGGAAACAATCCTGTATTAGGAACTATAAGATATGCTTTCCAAAAAAAGAAGACTTAGGCTCCATCGCCCCAGTCTTCCTTTTTTATATTCTTCTCCTTATTTCTTACTCCACTACGCGAATTCTTTCTACCACTGACTTTTTCCTTCCGATCAACCGTTCAACAATAAGAGGCACTGCCACACATACGACTACTACAATAACCGCCATGATAAAGACAGGAAAGACCGGAATCATAAAAGGTACTCCCCGATAATTCATAGACTGGTACAGATAATAAGTTACCGCGGTTCCTATCGTTGCTGTCAAAAACAAAGAGATTCCCGCAAATAACAAACCTTCTATTATTAGCATCCGGCGCATCTGTTTCTCCGTCATTCCCACACTTTCCAAAATTGCCAATTCTGTCTGGCGGCTCTGTATATTTCCGGTCATTGTATTGACGTAATTCAAAATTCCAATCAACGCCAAAATCAACACAACTCCTATGCCTACACCCATCATATTTCCCTGCGCCTTCTCCACGTCTTCTGCTTCCTCTATCTTGGAATCAAAGGAGAAATCTTTGTAATACGAACTGTCATTCATTAATTTCATAAGCGCATTTTCCGTTTCTTTTTGGTATTCTTCTTCGTACTTGATTCCCACTTTGGATACATAAGTATTGTCTGCAAACTCTTCTATCGCCCGATCACTGACGATCAAAGTTGGCGGCATACCAAGGAGAGCCCCCGTATAATAGTTCTCATCTGTCAAACCTGCAATTTTAAATGTTCTTGTATGCTCTCCATTTCCATATTCTGCACAAGTAATCTCTTTTCCTGTAAGATCACTATTTTTAAATTCCAGACTGTTCCGATAGATTAAGCAAGTCTCTCCGGAAAGGAAACTCTCTTTGTCTATCGGATGTTCCAGTAATTGATTCAGATAATCAAAGTCCGTTTCATCAATGCCAATCATAAATGAGCCAAAATTCTCCGGGTGTTCCTGATGTTCTTTCCGGTCTTCTTCATATGGATAATACATCCACATATCATAACTTTCTTCCATCCATTTATCGATCACTTCCGGTTCCCATGGAAACATAATTTCTGCACTCTTAATAGGATGAACGCCTTTGACCCCTTCTGTTTCTTTCATTTGCCCTAGCATGGTTTCATCGATAATCTGAGTCCAATCGTTATGGTTTTCCTCCTTGAGCGTATCATTTTTTACGACCAGATCAAGATTCATATAATTTCCTACGATTGTCCGTGGTCCTTCGCTTTTCAGAAGTGTAACCAGACACAAAAATACACACAGGCTAACCGTCAAGGACAACACCACCACAACCGTTTTTTTCTTATCTTTTGCAAGTTGTTCCTTCGCCATTCGTAAGATCAGATTTCCATTTCCGGTTTTCCGCATACTCTTCTTTCCTGTCTGTGCGCGGTAGCCAAGGGCTTCCACCGGAGATATAGAAACTGCCAGCTTCGCCGGCTTCCTGCTTCCCATATAAATGGTAATGCCTGCAAGTAAAATAGTAAGCAAAAACACAAGTGGATGAAAGCGTACTTCAATGACTGCCTCCCGTATTCCCAATGCCTTCACCACTTCCGGAATCAGGAAAAATGCCACAAGACTTCCGGCTGCAAGTCCGGCTGTCATCCCAATCGATGCAATAAAAATCATTTGTCTGTGCATAAAGCGGTGAATTTGTCTTCCGGTCATTCCCACCGTCTGCAAAAGTCCATAATAGCGGACGTTCCCAGATACCGAGAGATATAAAATATTGTAAATCAACAAATATGCACTGAAACAGGTAATCAGTACCAAACCGATCAATCCCATAAGAATCTCTAAAGCATTGCTGTAATCAGACAGGAAAAATAAATTCTGCTGTTTTTCCAGCTCCATACTTGCAAGAAACGCATCCTGTTCTTTCTTGGGCATATATTTCTTCTCAAAGTCAAGATAATACCTCGTACTCCTCACATCATAAAGTTCATAACCGGACTGTTCAAAATACGCTTTTGACATATAAAAAGTATCTGTATCACCATAGCCTTCCCACATACCGGAAATGCGAAATTCTTTTGTATAGCTTCCGTTTTTATCCGCGTATTTCATCCGAAAGGAATCTCCGATTTCAAGATTTTCCAAACCGCATTCCTTCAGCGCGTCCACCGGCGCCATCACTTCATTTTCCTTGGTTGGATATTTCCCTTTCACCCATCTGACCGCAGGTCTCTTAATCTGATTCCAATAAGAATCATCTGCCCACACCAAGCCGACATTCGGTGTTTTATCTTTTTCTGTCTCCTCCACATAACCACAGACTACCACCGCTCCGGTTTCTTTTATGTCCGGATTCTTTTCACACACCGCCTCCTGCTCTTTGGTAAGCCCATATAAAATGGCATCATATTCCCCTCCATTGAGGCGGATATTCTGGGTTTTCTGCATTTTAAAATATGTAATGCCCACCGTAAATACACTGAACAGCATAAAGGTCGCAAGCGCCACCGCCATAATCATGATCATGCTTCGTCTCCGGTTGTTGTTAAGAGAACGCCCCGCCATACGACTGATCACCTTCTGATTATTATTCTTAATCATCAAGCTCACCCGCCTTTACTACATGACCGTCCTCAATTCTCACAATACGGTCCGCCATCTGGGCAATATCCTGATCGTGGGTGATTAAAATCACCGTCTGCTTAAACTGGCGCGCCACCATTTTCAGAAGCCCCATAACGTCATGGCTGGTTGCTGTATCAAGATTTCCAGTGGGTTCATCGGCTAAAATGATGCTCGGCTTTGATGCAATTGCCCTTGCGATTGCTACCCTCTGCTGCTGTCCGCCGGATAAGGTATTCGGAAGCGCTTCCCGCTTTTCATCCAATTGAAGAAGCTCTAAGATTTCGTCTACAAATTCTCTGTCAATGTGTTTTCCATCTAATTCAATAGGAAGAACTATATTTTCATATACATTAAGATCCGGCACCAGATTATAACTCTGGAATACGAAGCCCACCTTCCTTCTGCGGAAGATGGCAAGCTGTTCTCTGCTAAGCTTCCCAAGCGCCTTATCCCCTACATATACTTCTCCTGAAGTCGGTGTATCCAATCCGCCGATCATATGTAAAAGCGTACTTTTCCCGCTTCCCGATTTCCCAATAATTGCTACAAACTCCTGCTCTCTCACTGCAAAATTCACATCATCCAATGCTTTCACCGTATGAGTTCCCAAACGATAATATTTTTTTAGATTTTTCGTCTTCACAATCCATGATTCCATATTTTAGTCTCCTTTTCTCGTAATCTAGAAAGATTTTTCTTTCTAAGGAAATCATACGAATGAAAAATCACAAACCAGTTACGATTTGTGATTTTTTCTATCTTTTTTCTGTCTTTTTATCCTTCATTCGGAAAATACAGCCTGAATTCTGCCCCGCGCCCTACCTCTGAGCGCACTTCAATATATCCTTTCTGCAATTCCATAATCTGTCTTGCTAGGTAAAGCCCGATTCCGATGCCCTCCTGTTCATGTACCTCCGGTTCCCGATAGAAGCGAGTGAAAATCTGTGCCTGCCGCTCTGTGGCAATCCCTTTTCCTGTATCTTGAATGCTAAGCCTTGTAAAAATCTCCTGAGGCTTGATCTCAATATGAATCTTTCCTCCTGCCTCTGTATATTTTACTGCATTATCCAAAAGATTGAAAATCGCTTCTTCCGTCCACTTTCTGTCATGGCAGATTGGGAATTTTCCTTCTGCATCCACCGATATTTCAATCTGTTTCTTTGCTGCCAGCGGTACAATCTGAGCTACCGCATGTGAAAGTGTCTGTACCAGATCCTCCTTTTCTTTCTTAATGAGAATAATTCCAGTCTCAAGTCTCGACATCTTCACCATATTCTCAAACAAAAAATCAAGCTTATCAATCTGTTTCTCCATTTTCACAAGATATTCCTGCCCTCGCTTGGAAGTCAGTTTCTTAGACAAAATTTCAAGATAAAGTTTCTGATTGGCAATCGGTGTCTTCGTCTGATGGGAAATATCAGAAATCAACTCTTTGATGGTCTCCTTTTGCTTTCGGTTGGCATCCTGTCTTACTTTCCATACCTTCGAAAGTCTGCCCAACTTCTCATTGATTTTTCCATATAAGGTGTCTTCCATATCTTCTGCGTATTCCATATCTTTGTCAGAAAGCAGATCATCCAGATGTCTTTCAAGACGGTCAGCAAAATCATAGACATTCTTCTTTTGCTTATAAAGTTTATATAGCAATAAAATAATTAATAACAATAAACATGTAATTACTATGATAAATCCAGCCATTGATATCCCATCCCATATACATTTGAAATATATTTGTGCTGCGTATCTTCAATCTTTCCCCGCAGACGGTTCACATTTACAACCAGCGTATGTTTCTCTACAAACTGTCCGTCACAATCCCACAGACGCTCCAACAAAATATTGTAAGTGAGAAGCTGGCGCCTGTTCTCTAGAAAGACTTGCAAAAGCTTAAATTCTATAGGCGTCAGCGCACAGGGCTTCCCATTTACTTCCACCTTAGCTTTCGACAGATCTGCCTTGAGATATCCGTCATCAAACACGCTGTCTATCTCCTCGGACACAAGCTTTAACATGACACGGATCTTCTTCAACAGAATTTTCATGGAAAATGGTTTGGTCACATAAT
Organism: uncultured Dorea sp.; assembly: GCA_900543415.1. GTDB lineage: Bacteria > Bacillota > Clostridia > Lachnospirales > Lachnospiraceae > Dorea_D. Next base: position 6,424 of record UQRE01000015.1, read on the forward strand.
CTTCTGCGCCAAGCTCATATCCTCTAAGGGCGTCTTCCTCCAAATCTCTGGCTGTCAAAAACAAGACCGGAACGTCTTTCCTTTCCTTCACCCATTTGCAAAACGTGAAGCCTTCTCCATCGGGAAGATTTACATCCAACAAGATAAGATCCGGCTCCTGCTCTTGATATCTTTCCCTCGCCTCTTTGATGGAATATGCGCAAGACACTTCATATTGTTCCTGCCGGAGCATATACGTAATACTTTCATTTAATTCATAATCATCTTCTACTAGTAATATGGTCTGCATGAAAATCTACCTCTTGACGTTCGGATATGTTTCTTATTTTTCTTTCTCCACTTTACAACTTTCTCACGGTATTTTCAATTCAAAAAACGAGAGCTACAAGAAATTCTTTTCTTGCCACTCTCGTTTACTATATTTTTATATGTTATAAAATTTACTGCACTTATTTTGTAAGCATCATCATAATCTCATTGCTTCTCTTTACAAAAGCAGTCATCTCATCCGGATTCAGCGGTTTGTGCGCAAGCACTGCCAGATCGTAGAGCTGTTTACAGATAATATTTGTATTTTCACCATCTTTATGCTCCACAACGTAAGTTACAAGCGGATGATTTGCATTAAGGATCAAGGTGCTCTCGCCTCCCATATCCATGCCCATACCTGCCATGCCATACATCTTCATCATTTCCTGCATACGACGACTCTGCTCAGATAAGGTAATCATAGAAGCAACATTGTCATCTTTTAATTTCTCGATCTTCACATCCAGCTTGTCATTGCCGAGCTCTTTTCGGAAAATCTCGATCAAGCTATCTGATACTTTCTTAAATGCTTCCTTATCTTCCTCTGCCACTTCCTCTTTCACATGTTCGGTCACATCTGCATCAATTCTCTGGAAGCGAATCGTTGGATTGCGCTGCTCTAACTGTGTGATAAACGCAGAATCGATGTTGTGGCTTAAGATCACTGCATCCTGTCCCTGACTCTTGAAGAGATTAATATACTGGCTCTGCTGGATCTCGTCTGTGATATAGTAGATTGTTGTCTTGATCTCTTCTACTTTATTTTCATCCTGATTCTCGTCTTTCTTATCGTTTGGCTCGATCACTTCTCCGCCATTTTCCTCGATGCAGTCTTTCAATGTAAGATATTTATGCTCAATATTCTTAAAGAGAATTGCATCTTTCATCTTGTCGCAGAATTTCTCGTCCTTTAAGCAGCCGAATTTGATAAACGGACTGATGCTGTCCCAATATTTTTCATAATCTTCTCTCTTTGTCTTGCACATTCCAGCCAGTTTATCTGCAACTTTTTTAGAAATGTAATCTGCAATTTTATTTACAAATCCGTCATTCTGCAATGCACTTCTTGAAACGTTCAGCGGAAGATCCGGACAATCGATCACACCTTTTAATACCATCAGGAACTCAGGAATCACTTCTTTGATATTGTCTGCGATAAATACCTGATTGTTATATAATTTGATGGTTCCCTCAATGGAATCATATTCTGTGTTGATTCTTGGGAAGTACAGGATTCCCTTCAGGTTAAATGGATAATCCATGTTCAAATGAATCCAGAACAATGGCTCCTTATAGTCTAAGAATACTTTGCGGTAAAATTCCTGATAATCTTCGTCTGAACACTCATTTGGATGCTTTGTCCACAGCGGATGGGTATCACTCAAAGAAACCGGACGTTTCTCAATCTTCACCTTCTCTTTGGCAGGCTCTACTTCTACCATTTCTTTCTCGCCATTTTCATTTTCCTGCTCTTCCATTTTCGCATCTTCATGAATATGTTCTACAACCACATCGTCTTCTTTTAAATCTGCTTCATCAATGGTCTCATATTCTTTTTCTGCATTTTCTTTGGACAAGAAGATTTCTACCGGCATGAAAGAACAATATTTTTCAATCACTTCACGCACGCGGTATTCGTTGGAAAACTCCACGCTATCGTCATTGAGATATAATGTCATGGTGGAACCAACTTCTGTCTTTGTTCCTTCTTCCATCTCATATTCTGTACCGCCACCACTTACCCAATGTACCGGTGTTGCTCCGTCTTTATAAGAAAGCGTATCGATATGCACTTCATCAGCTACCATGAATGCAGAGTAGAATCCCAGTCCAAAATGACCGATCATATCGTCCTCTGTTGTTTTATCCTTATATTTCTCAAGGAACTGTGTAGCGCCGGAAAATGCGATCTGTGTAATATACTCTTCCACCTCGTCAGCGGTCATACCGATTCCGTTATCTGTAAACTTTAATGTTTTCTCTTCTGGGTTTACTTCCACCTTAATACATGGTTTGTAATTATCCGGAAGCTGATATTCTCCCATCATATCTAATTTCTTTAATTTTGTAATCGCGTCACAGCCATTGGAAACCATTTCTCTCACAAAAATATCATGGTCTGAATACACCCATTTTTTAATAATCGGGAATATGTTTTCACTGCTGATTGATAAACTTCCTTTTTTTGTTGCCATTTTTATCACTCCTATTTTTTATTATCACAAGCGAATCTCACGCTTTTTTTATCTACAAGATATGATAATACTGCCAAAAATAAATGTCAACATGAAATTAGCACTCTTTCAAAAAGAGTGCTAATAATTCCGTGAAAAATATAAATTTTTTCTAAATTAGTTCTATTTTATAATCTTGAAGGGCACTGCTTATTCTATGCTCTTTAGTGATTCTACCATATCGATTTTACGCAGTTTGAAATACATCACTCCATTTACGATCATGGAGAATAAAATCGTAAATAAAAAGCTATATATATAACTTGGCAGATTGATGATTCTTCCGAACATGGCCGCCGGAACCTCCACCGTTTCAATAATAAATAAATGAAGGATCTTACCAAGTCCTGCCCCAACAATCGTACCTATCAGTGTCAGCAGAATATTTTCCCTGTAAACATACGCTGCCACTTCAGGGTTATAAAAGCCTAACACTCTCAAAGTCGCAAGTTCTCTTTTTCGCTCCGCTATGTTAATGGTATTCAAATTGTAAAGCACCACAAATGCCAACATTCCGGCGGAAACGATCAATACAATAATGACCAGATTCAAACTCTTAAGCATATCATTGAGTCGCTTCTCAATATCTTTCATATAGCTTAAGCTTAATACTTCATCCCTTGCAAGAATCTTTTCCCCTGCTTCCTCCATCTGCTCTCGTGTATAGCTATCCTGCACAGAAAACAGCACTGTATTATATTCCGGCTTTTCCCCATACACCTTTTCATAATACTTAGGAGTCATATAGAGGTAATGCCCCATATAGTTTTCGCAGATATTTTGGATAACAATCTCCTTATTTCCCTCATTTTCATCTTTGATGGAAATGGTGTCGCCCACCTTCGCGTTTAGAAGCTTTGCAGTTTTTTCGCTGATAATCGCACCGTCATCAGACAATTCATAAGCTTCTTTTGTTTTGCGGTCATGAAAATGTACGTAGTTCTCACTGGCCTTGGGCTGCCCCAGCACCATTACATAGGTCTCACGCTCATGCCCATCCTTTGTCAAAACAAGATTCTTCATATAAGCGTCCATAAATCTGGCAATGTCTTGATTCTGCTCTAAAGAATCCGTTAATTCTTGGTGCTCGTCTTCACTTAGATTTTCTTTCAAAATCAAATTTCCATCATAACTCTGGATCTCCGTGTATTGTATATCTGCGATCTCAAATACGGAGTCCCGAATTCCATAACCGACAAGCATCAGCGCCATACAGCCGCCGATTCCGAATATGGTCATAAAAAACCGCTTCTTGTAACGCATCAGATTGCGGATCGTAGACTTCCACGTGAAATTAAGACGTTTCCAGATAAATCCTACATACTCCAGAAGTACTCTCTTTCCAATCTTCGGCGCCGGAGGTCTCATCAGAGACGCCGGCTGTTCTCCCAGTTCCCGATAACAGGAAAATACCGTTGCAAACATCGTACAAGCCACCGCGGCAATGGAAGCCTCAATTGCGTAAGCCCAGTCATACGGTACTAGTATCTCAGGAATGTGCTGATACATAATTCCGTAAGCATATATGATAATGAACGGAAGTACCTTCTCCCCAATGAGTACGCCGATGATACTTCCACCTGCTGTTGCAAGAAGTGCATAACCCAGATATTTGGAAACGATCGCCCATTTACTGTAGCCAAGCGCCTTCATTGTACCAATCTGGGTACGCTGTTCTTCTACCATTCGCGTCATACTTGTCAAGCTGATCAGTGCAGCCACAAGGAAAAAGATTACCGGAAATACCTTTCCGATGGCGCGCATTCGATCTGCATTTTCCCCATATCCGTCATGCTCCGGAAGATTACTCCTGTCATAGACATACCACTTGGGATCTTCAATCTCCGCCAGCTCTTCCTCTGCATCCGCTATCTTTGCTTCTCCATCAGCAATCTCGTCCTCTGCCTCTTTCTTGCCCTCTTCGTATTCTGCCTTGGCATCTTCAAGCGTCGTCTCGTTTTCTGCAATTTCCGCTTCTCCGGATGCTAGCTCCTGTTCCTTCTCATCAATCTGCGCCCATCCGGATGCAAGTTGTCCTTTGCCCGACTCAATCTGAGAATAAGCATCGGAAAGCTGCTGCTTACTGGAATCAAGCGCTGCCTTCGTATCCGCAAGCTGCTGCTCTTTTGCCGCCAGTTCTGCCTTGGAATTATTTAACGCGGTAAGCTTAGACTGATAGTCTTGTTCCTGCGTTTCTAAGGCTTTTAATCCCTCATTTACCTCTGAGATACCAGTCTCCAGTTCCTCAATAGAAGCGCCATACTGTTCTTCCCATGTTTGATGAAGTTCTTCATAATTCTCATCCTCCGGCTTAGGCTCCAGACTCATAATATAGGCAAGCCGTCCTTCTAATTCCTTAAGTTTCCCCTGTGCTTCTTTCTTTGCCTCGTCTAATTGCTTGCGATATGCTTCAAGTCCCGCCTCTCCTTTCGCAATTTCTTCCAATGCTTCCGGTTTTGCTGCCTCAAACTGAGCAAGCCCTGCCTCGTAAGCTTCCGTTCCCTCCTGCCATTTTTTCAGTCCGCTGCTATATTGAGTTTTCGCTTCTGTAAGCTCATCTTCTTTGGAATTTAACGTTGTCTTAGCTGACGATATCTGACTTTTCCCGTCTGCAATCTGCTGTTTTGCTTCTGTAAGTTTAGCTTCACCATCATCAATCTGTGCTTTCGCATCATCCAGCTCTTCCTGAGCTTTCAGCTTCCCTTCTTCTAACTCTGCTTTTGCATCATCAATTTCAGACTGCGCATCATCCACAATCTCCTGTTTGCGGATTTGTCCCCGCTCTCCGGTAATCTCCTCAATGCGATCCAGAACGGTTTCGATTTTCTTATCATATTCCTCGGTATAAGCGATTAAGTTTTCCGCCCCTTCTACCTGTACGTATGCCTCCGTAAATACATCCAGTGCGAAAGTCTTCGCCGGAACAAACAGAAATCCGCTGACACTTCCGCTTCCAATGGTGGTCGAACCTCGTCCAAAGGAAATGTAGCATGGGCTGTTTCCAATTCCTACAACCTTATATTTCTCCTGTTTTAAGGTATCTGATATTGGATCATCTGTCCCGCTTTTTAGGGTGATCATATCGCCCACTTTATAGCCCATATCATCATCTACCAGACACTCTCCTATTTTCTTCGGCAGACGTCCTTCCGATACAGTCACATGATTCATATTTTCCGGAAGAGACATCACATGAAATACATATTGCTTCTTCTTCGTTTCACAGAGCATGTCCGCACTATATGCTCCTTCCACCCTTTCAACACCTTCTACTGCTTCTATGGCATCTATATCATCGTCTGTGATTCCGAAGGTACTAATCGCCTGTATATCCATCAATTCTTCTTGGTCAAAATAATGGTCTCCCGTAATGCGCATGGATGGTTCGGAAGCGCGAATTCCGGAGAAAAAAGCAACTCCCAGCGCAACAATAAAAAGAATCGACAGAAATCTGCCCAGACTCTTTCGAATTTCCATATAAAAATCTTTTCTTGTTGCTTTTGTACCCATGTGTCACCTCTAATTTATTACCACTCTATTGTCTCTACCGGAACCGGCGATGGATTTTCAACAATTTTTGACACCCGTCCGTTTTTAATCTTGATCACACGATCAGCCATCGGTGCAATTGCCGAATTATGCGTGATTAAAACTACCGTCATTCCGCGCTTCCGGCATGTGTCTTGAAGAAGCTTTAAAATAGCTTTTCCAGTGTTATAATCAAGCGCTCCCGTAGGCTCATCACATAAGAGAAGCTTCGGGTTCTTGGCGAGCGCTCTTGCAATAGACACTCTCTGCTGTTCTCCGCCGGATAACTGCGCCGGAAAATTTCCCAAGCGGTCTCCAAGCCCTACATCCTCCAGCACCTCTTTGGCATCCATAGGATCTTTACAAATCTGAAGTGCAAGTTCTACATTTTCAAGCGCAGTAAGGTTTGGAATCAGATTGTAAAACTGAAATACAAAACCAATATCGTCTCTTCGATATGCGGTAAGCTGCTTCTGAGAATATTTTGCAATATCTGTTCCGTCAACGAGAACTTGTCCTTCTGTTGCAGTATCCATACCTCCGAGAATATTAAGTACCGTTGTCTTTCCCGCTCCGCTTGGTCCGACTACAACAGCAAATTCTCCCTTTTGAATCTCAAAATCAATTCCATCTGCCGCCATAATCTTTACTTCACCCATTTGATATATTTTTTTCACATCTTTTAATGCAACAAATCCGCTCATAGCCTTCCTCCGAACGATTCATTATAATTGTTCATTGTATGATATAATTATATCATTTATAATAGCAGAAGAGAATTCACATTTTCTAAAAGTATTATAAATTCACCATACAATAAACCAGTTATACGAAAATAAATGGAGGGATACCTATGAGTCAGACATTTTCTATTCAACCAGCAAAAACCGATAAGCAGATAAAAGACATTGCCGATCTGGCAGAAATTATCTGGAACCAACATTTCACACCGATCATTGGTAAAGAACAAGTGGACTATATGGTTGAAAAATTTCAGTCTTTCCCTGCAATAAAAAATCAGATTACGAAAGACGGTTATGAATATTTTGAGATTTTCTGTGATGACACATTGGCTGGATATACTGGAATACACGCAGAAACAGGAAAACTTTTCCTTAGCAAGCTATATATTCACCCCGATTTCAGAGGACGACATCTTGCTACGAAAGCATTTCAATATTTGATTGATATTTGCAAAGAACGGGGACTTAAGAAAATCTGGCTTACTTGCAATAAGCACAATGACAACACTTTGAAGATTTATGACCATCTTGGTTTGCAGATTACAGATTCACAGGTGGCGGATATTGGAAATGGATTTGTGATGGACGATTACATTTTGACATATGAGATTTAGCGCAAACCGCCTTGCTTCACACCAAATCACTTCGTGCTTTGGTGCGCGGGCTTTCGCCACTCTTCTCTCTTTTCGCCTTGCTTCACACCAAATCACTTCGTGCTTTGGTGCGCGGGCTTTCGCCCTATAATAACTCAAAAACCAGCAGATGAACACAAGTGCTCTCCTGCTGGTTTTTTCCTTATTGCAAGGCTCAATGCTTTCGCGACTATTCTTTTCCGTTGAAGCAGTATGTGCATACTTTGCATGGATCGATGCCGATGGATTCGATCAGATCGTCCAATCTGTGGTAGCGGAGTGTGGTAAAGTTCTGTCTTTTACGGATTTCTTCTACCATGCGCTCATACCGCTCTGTTGTCGGATCTGCATACTCGTCCAATGCTTCTTTGGAACATTCTCCGCCTTCCAAATCTCTGATTACTCGTCTTGTGATCAGATCCATCTCTGATTTTGAACGGGAGAAGTTCAAATATTTACAACCATATAACAGTGGTGGACATGCCGGACGTACGTGTACTTCTTTGGCGCCACTTCTGTACAGAAATTCTGTTGTTTCACGAAGCTGTGTTCCTCTGACAATGGAATCGTCAATCAGAAGAAGTTTTTTATCTTCAATCAATGCCTGTACCGGAATTAATTTCATACGGGCAATCAGATTTCTCTGACTCTGTGTACTAGGCATAAAAGAACGCGGCCATGTCGGCGTATATTTAATAAACGGTCTTGCGTAAGGAATACCCGAAGCATTCGCATAACCGATCGCATGGGCAATCCCCGAATCCGGAACCCCTGCCACAATGTCCGGTTTCACAGAATCTCCATCCCTCTTTGCAAGCATACTTCCACATTTATAACGCATCTCTTCTACATTCACACCTTCATAAGAAGAAGTCGGATATCCATAATACACCCATAAGAAAGAACAGATTTTCATCTCTTCTCTGGCTTCGCTTAAAACTTCTACTTTCTCCGGTGTTACATATACAATCTCGGAAGGACCAAGCTCTTTATAATCTCGGAAGCCAAGATTAATATATGCATGACTTTCAAAAGACACACAATAAGCTCCCTCTTTCTGACCGATCACAAGCGGAGTTCTTCCGTAACGGTCTCTCGCAGCATAGATTCCTTCTCCCGTCATAACAAGAAGCGTCATCGAACCATCTACACGCTCCTGAACATACTTAATACCTTCCAGAATACTATCTTTTTCACAGATCATGGCAGCAATCATTTCCGTCATATTGATCTGTCCATTAGACATTTCCTGAAAATGAGAATGCGCTCCTTCGTAAAGGCTTTGTAACAGCTCTTCAGAGTTATTCACCTTTCCGACAGTTGTAATGGCAAAGCTTCCAAGCTTTGAGCTGATGATGAGTGGCTGCGGCTCATAATCGGAAATACATCCAATGCCGATATTTCCTTTCATCTCTCCCACATCTTTGTCGAATTTGGTACGAAATGGTGAATTTTCAATATTGTGAATAGCACGGTTAAATCCGTCTTCTCCGTGCGTTGTCATTCCTGCACGCCTTGTTCCAAGATGCGAATGATAATCCACACCATAAAAAAGTTCCAATACACAGTCCTGTTTTGATGCTACACCAAAAAATCCTCCCATAGCTGTTCTCCTTTTTTATTCCATTAAGTGATATTTATTTTTTACACTAGAGATTGTAGCACACTGTTTTCCATTTCTCAAGAATTTCCTATAGGATTCCAATGCCCTCGTATCTATCTTTTAAAACATTTCACTGCAAAGCTGCTGCATTTTCTCATGTATGATCGGCATATCGCGCTCATCTGTCATCGTTACAAGTACATCACCTGCAAGAAGCCTTGTCTGTCCCCGCGGGATCAGTTCTTCTGCCCCTCGCTGAATTGCCACCAACAGGCAATTATCCGGCCATTCTGTGTCACAGATCCGTGTTTCTTCTACTCTTGAGCCTTGATGAATCACATAATTTGTCAAGATTTTCTGCCCATGTCCCTCCGGCACCTGCACTCCCTGTTTTGCAAGAAGACGATCAAGGAGGCTTTCATAGATCGGCTTAGATTTCAAAAGTGTTGCCACAACATACGCCACAATAGATACAATAGCCAGAGACAACATCTGGCTCAACGATCCTGTCATTTCAAAAATCAAAATGATTCCTGTCAAAGGTGCTCTTACAATTGCGGAAAAATAGCCTGCCATAGCAAGCAGAACAAAATTATTGATATACATGCTATCTAAGCCAAAAAACTGTACACCGACTGCCGCGAATGCTCCTCCGATAAATCCTCCGATCACCAACAGTGGGAAGAAAATACCGCCCGGGGCTCCTGAGCCAAAGCTGATTGCCGAAAATAAAAATCGTCCGAGCAACAATAATAAAATCGTTCCCAGCATCATCTCTGTATGTGTCAGCTCTTCAATCAACGCATGTCCGCTTCCAAGAAGCTGCGGCGCTGTAAATCCAATGAGTCCTGCGCACAAAAAAGGCACAACTATTTTCATTGTCGGATTTAGAAACGTTGCTTTCTGATAACACTCCTGCGCCTTCAACGTAAACCAATTATAAAAAGCACCTGTAATACCAAGCACCACGCCAAGGAGCAATATCATCCAATAATACTCCATGGGAAGTGCCTTTAGGATATCAAATTGAAAAACAGAATCCATCCCCAATATCGTAGAGCTTAAAAAATCCGCTGTCAAAGAAGCTGACATCACCGACACAAGCACAGATACTGAAAAATTCTTATGCACTTCCTCCAATGAAAACATTACTCCGGCAAGCGGTGCATGAAAAGCGGCTGCCAGACCCGCGCTTGCGCCACAGGTCAGAAGAAATTTTTCTTCTGTTTTTCCTCTGTCTAATCCACGAGATATTCCTTTTCCCACCATGGCGCCCAACTGAATTGACGGACCTTCTCTTCCAAGTGCCAGACCACCCAGCATACACAAGAAACCGCCCAGAAATTTCGACGGAAGCACCTTCCACCACACTTGATCAAGCTTTCCGGCCATTTCACCTTCCAGCTGCGGAATTCCACTTCCTGATATCATAGATTCATATTTCAAAAGTCTTGCCACGACACATGCCAACAGGACAAGCACTATCAGCCATCCTGCCATCCGCAGCGGATTCCCCTTTGTAAATGTTAAAATCTTCTGAGTCCACTGTCCGGCATACCCTAAGACAATTCGGTAAAGGAGCACCACAAAACCTGCGATTGCTCCCACCAGAATCCCCTCTCCTATTAAAATAACCTGAAATCGCTCTGCACGTTTGATCGTGCCTTTCGCATCATGATTCACAGTTCTCTACTCCTCATCGTTACATTTCTTATGATCCTGACGGCATATAAGGTCTCAACACTCCTGCCACATTGCTGATCGGCATAGTCTGAAGCCATACATGTCCCGGTCCGGTAATGACAGTGTTAAATACACCCTCTCCGCCAAACAGCATGTTCTTCACTCCCGGAACACTGCGGATCTCCATATTACAGCTCGGTGTCATAGCTGCTAAATGTCCGGTATCTACAACAATCTGCTGTCCCGGCTGAAGATCGTATTCGACCACATGTCCATCAAATTCTGCAAAGACAATTCCCTGTCCGCTCACCCTCTGCATAATAAAGCCTTCACCGCCAAACAGACCTGCACCAAGCTTTTTATTAAAGAAAATAGAGAGATTTACGCTTGCTTCTCCTGCTAAAAACGCACTCTTTTGAAATACCATCTCCTGCCCCGGGGCAATTTGAAATGCTTTGATCGATCCCGGAAAGCTGGATGCAAATGCAATCAATCCATTTCCTCCCTGTGCAGTGTACACATTCTGGAACATTTTCTCTCCTGCAAACATTCTGCCGAATGCTTTCCCGATTCCGCCATTGGTCGTTGTCTCCATCAACATATTAGGCGACATCCATGACATGCTTCCGCCCTCATTGATCATTTTCTCTCCGCCTTCCAATTCACAGATTACAACCGGAAGTGTCTCTCCTACTATTTGATATCTCATACAAAAATACCTCCTCACACATTTATGTTTTCATCATAATGTGGAGGAGGATGTTCTGTCAATTATTATCTGATATTACTCAGATTTTTTCTTTTTGGAGCTCGTCAATGCACAGAAAAGCACAAATCCGAGGAACAGGACTGCAATCATCATCCATGTTACGAATGCAGCAGTACTCATTCCGCTGAATTTATCATAATAACCTTTCAGATAAATAATCATAATAATCACCGGAATTCCGTATCCTACATAAGCTTTCAGCATTGCCGGGAATTTCAAACCTTTTCCTGTATTTACTTCTGCAAGGAAATTCTCCCAGCCCCAGCCATTCTTTCTTGTAATAAAGAGCAGATAGCCAAGACTACCAAGTGGAAGAAGATTATTTGATACGATAAAATCTTCCAGATCCATGATCGTACTTCCTTCCCCTACCGGCTGAAAATCTGCAAGCACATTAAACCCAAGTACACAAGGCATGCTCAGTACGATAATCGCGATCATACTGACAATCACACTTTTTCTTCTGGACCATTTTAACAGATCCATGTCAAAAGAAATAATATTTTCAAATACAGCCACTAATGTAGAGAACGCTGCAAATGTCAGGAACAGGAAGAATAATGCCCCCCACCAGCGTCCGCCCGGCATCTGTGCAAATAGATTCGGAATCGTAATGAATATAAGGTTCGGTCCGGCATCCGGCTGAATATTAAATGCAAAACATGCCGGAATGATAATGAATCCTGCCATCAATGCAACAAAAGTATCTAAAATTGTAATGTTGATTGCTTCTCCGGTAAGACTTCTGTCTTTTCCCATGTAGCTTCCGAAGATCATCATAGCACCAATACCGATAGACAACGTAAAGAACGCCTGACTCATCGCTCCAAAAATCACATTTCCTATACCGATTTCCGCCATTTTTTTGAAATTCGGGATCAAATAAAATTCAATTCCTTTTTCCGCTCCTTCCAAGAAGAATGAATGCGCTGCTAAAACAATCATAATAAGAAGCAAGGCAATCATCATAACTTTCGTCACACGCTCTACACCTTTTTGAATCCCAAACCAGCAGATCACGAATCCTACCACTGTAATAAGAATTGTCCAAAATGCCATGGTTGAAGGACTTCCGATCATTTGACCGAAACCATTTTGTATATCCTCAGAAGACGCACCCACGAACTCTCCTGTCACACAGCGATAACAGTAATAAAGCATCCAACCTCCAACGGTCGTATAGAACATCATCAGAAGATAGCTCCCGATAATACCGATCCATTTTGTGTGATGCCAGCGGCTTCCTTCCGGTTCCAGTTTCTCATAAGCTGCCGCTACACTGTATCTACTTGCACGTCCTACAGCAAATTCCGTAACAAGCACCGGAATTCCCATAACAAGCAGGAAGATCAAGTAAATCAAAATAAAAGCGGCTCCTCCCATCTCTCCGCAAAGGTAAGGGAATTTCCATACATTTCCAATTCCAATCGCACATCCGGCTGATACTAAAATAAAGCCAAGACGCGATCCAAATGTTTCTCTCTTCATAGTATTTCTCACTCCTTTATAACCTGTAACCGTTATATTATAAAACATAAGTGTATAAAAATGCAAGCATTTGAATGCGATAATGCAAAAAGAGAGCCGGGCAACTGACTCTCTTCCTGCGCTACATTATTCAAAATTAGAGGTCTAATATTCCTCTGCAAATAAGGTACTTGCTCCTGCCTGGTTTCCACCGATGTACAGGTGCGTTGTCTGTTCAAACTTAAGTGCCTTATCAGATGGCGGGAAAAATCCGCCAGATTCTTTATTAAGGCGAAGTACATCTCCGCCTACTACGCGGTCAACATCTGGAATTGTAAATGGCTTCTCAATCGAACCGCCGCTGATGATCGCATCTGCTTCCGGCACATCGTCTACAAGAAGGATTCCTTCTGTTCCGTCTACACCGCCGAATTCAAATGTGATCGTAGAAGCTTTTATTCCATGTTTCTCTGCACACTGTATTGTGAGCATTCCGTCTACCGCTGCGTTTCCGCCGCCTTCCCATGCCATGATAAGTCCATCTGCATCCAGATACTGCGCAATCTTTACTGCCACCTGTGCACATCTGGTCTTATGCCAGTTGGATGGATTATGACTTCTTCCGAATATCACACCGCGGAAGTTGATCGTCTTTCCGTGCTCCTTATACAATTCTAATAAAATAGGACTATTTACATATAAATAGGTAGGAACTTTGAATGCCGGCCATACATAGTTACCACTCACCACACATCCGTCCATCAGCTCATTTGGATGGAACAGTGTCGGAACCATATTATCGATCGGATGTCCATAGATAAAGGTATTGGAGTACGGACCCTGATTCTGGGAGTTCCATACAAATACTACATTCGGAAGATCCGGATTTACTTCATCAATGGAAAAATCCTCCGTGCTGTCCGGCTCCATCTCTTTTGTCACTGCCGCAAGATAGGTTGATACTTTGATCCCGATATTACGGATATCTGTATCATATTCGATAGAAGATTTTCCCTCTTCCAGCTCGTATACAATCACAAGGTTAATTGTTTTAGAAAATGGGGTTACATCTGCAATTGGTCCTGTCATATCCATAATCGCATCACGTGGATAGAGAAGTCCTGAACTTGCACTGGAATCATCCCACGGAAGGGCTGCACTTTCCATAACTGCAAATCCATTTAATAAATTCGTTTTCCCTTCACCCACCATATGTGGGTCACTGAAATAACCGGAATATTGCTGTCCTTCACCTTCTACCTTGATCATTGGCTGAATCGTATCTAACAAATGAATAATACGTGTATTTTCACCTGGTTTTACGATTTCAAAATCCACTGATTTTACTGCTTTCATCAATGGTTTTGCTTCCGCCAGCAATTCTTCTTTGGAGATGGATAACACGCCATTTTCTAAAGAGGTATGCTCAGCAAATTTTGCATCTTTAATGTCAAAATACTGACGAGTTAATGTTTTACTCATTTTCTTCATGTTATTCACCCTCCTTCTCTTCATCTACTGTAAATAATGTAGGTCCATCCACATCCTGTGTTAAAACTTCCAGACACTTATCAATGATTTTTCTTCTGTATGCTTTCTCACGATCCAACGGAAGATCTGGATTACCACTTGGTGATGTGAAGTCTCCGCCGAACACAATTCGGTTAGAGCCTACACTGAGAGCGATTGACGTAAATGCTGTAATATGAGCAACCGGAATTCCGGCTCTGTCAAGCTCTTTTGCCATCGTTGCACAGCAACGAGTACAGGTTCCTCAAGTAGAGGTGAAGATTGCCGCAGTAACTCCTGAAGCTTTTAAGTCTGCTGCTAACTTGTGTCCCATCTCTTTACTTGTCTCTACGTTCGTACCTACTCCACAAGTTGTATAGAAATATTCAAATACAGAACCTATTTTTCCTTCTCTTTCCAAATCTCTCATAGCATCCAATGGGATCAAACGATGCGGATCATTACTTGCATCTGTTGTATCATATCCACCATGAATCGATTCATACACACCTTTTTTCAGTTCATCCAAGCCTTCAATACTATATTTTCCATAATCAACTGAGAAAGCTTGTTTCAATTTGTCTGGATTTCCTACTGGTACAAGACCACCTGTCGTAAATAACGCAATCTTGGTATCCTTCAAATTATCAATTTTAGCTGCAGGTGGAACCTGTTCAAAACCACGAAGTGGAACCTCTGTCTTATACGGACGGTTATATAACTTATCCAATAAGATATCTGTTACACGTCTTGCGCCTGTCTTTTCATGATATTCATTGTAGCGATGTCCGGTCGGCAGATATCCTTCAAATCTTGCCGCTTTAATCTCTTCTTTCTTAGCAAGCTTTAAAGCAAGCGCTGCAAGTTTCGGAAGAGATTTTCTCATTCCACTTGCTGTCTCTGTTGTTGAAATAATATAGTTATCTTTTACATACATTCCAACAGCAGGGTTCTCCCACCACATTCCTGTCACACTTGGAATACCAAGTTCCTTTTTAACATAGTCACACATTTTCGCACAAGCTACTCCGTAACGTCCTGCATTGAACGCTGGACCAGCGATAAATACATCTGGATTGCTCTCTTCGATTTCTTTTTTGATCGTTGGAAGTATTTCTTCAAATTTTGCATCTGTATTAATGAAGTTATCACCGCATACTAATACTTTTACAACTTCCATCTCACCCTTCCACATTGGTTCAACACCAAGCGCCGGACCTTTTTTCTCATTCAGGATGTGTAATCCTGTATCAGCCATTTCTTCGCCGCCCATGCCGGCATAGAACTGGTTGATATAATAAACTGCTCTTAATTTAGCCATGATGCGCCTCCTTCTTCTGACTTATTATCTTTTAATATGGTACACTTCCATCCTCTGTGTCCACAAAGATTGTCTTAGAGATCATATATTTTTGAATACCAGCAACGCCTAATCCACTTTCTCTCCATCCTGTTCCCGGTGATTCGATCATACCTTTACTAAAGTAAGAATTTACATAAATCTGTCCGCTGTCGATAGCCTGTGCTACTCTTAAGCCTCTCTTGATGTCTTTTGTAAATACTCCTCCTGCAAGTCCGTATTTTGTAGAATTAGCAATCGCAATCGCCTCTTCTTCTGTATCAAACGGAGTCACACATACTACCGGTCCAAAGATTTCTTCTTGGAAAATTGTCATATCCGGTGTTACATCAGCAAATACTGTTACCGGCACAAAGTTACCCTTTTTCAGATTTTCATCTTCATAAGGTACACCGCCGCAGATCAGTCTCGCTCCCTCTTTCTTAGCTTTTTCAATGTAGTCCCAGACAGTTGCCGCATGTTCTTTATGTATCAAAGTACTGAGTGTTGTATTTGGATCAAATCCATCTCCTGGTACCATCTTTTCAGCTTCTCCTTTCAATTTCTCAAGGAACTCTTCATAAATGCTTCTGTGTACAATCAAACGGGTACCGGATACACATACCTGACCGGAATTTAATGTAAATCCCCATCTTCCCCATTTTGCTGCATCGTCCACATCCACATCATCAAACATGATGTTCGGGCTCTTTCCACCAAGTTCAAGCGCGATTTCTTTCACTGTATTTTGAGACGCTCCGATAATACGTCTTCCTGTCTCTGTTCCACCTGTCATCGCAACCATATCTACATCTGGATTCTGTACTAAAGCATTTCCGATCACTGCTCCTGATCCGGACAATACGTTGATGACACCTTTCGGGAATCCTGCTTCATCAAACACTTCTGCTAAAAGAAGCATGCTTAATGATGCCCAAGAGGACGGTTTAATGATTGCTGTATTTCCTGCTGCAAGGATCGCACATATTTTCTGACATCCCATCATAAATGGTCCGTTCCACGGAAGAATTTCTCCTACCACACCATGCGGATACCACTGTACCATATTAATCGTATTGTGATCGATCGGAACAATCTTACCCTCGATGCAGCGAGCCTTCCCCGCGAAATACTCAAAAGCATCCACGCACATTGCACCTTCATAATACATCACGCTGCCAAACAGTTTTCCACATTCTAATGTCTCGATACAGGCAAATTCCTCCAGTCTTCTTTCAAGAATCTTTCCGGCTTTCAACAATAATTTACTTCTGTCTTTTGCAGACATTTTTCCCCAAGGACCATTGTCAAATGCCTCTCTTGCAGCTTTTACTGCTTTTTCCACTTCTCCTTCACCTGCTCGGTAGGCTTTTGCAAATGGTTCATTATTTGCCGGATTGATAATATCGAAAGTTTCTCCACCTTCTGGAATTACAAATTCACCATTAATATAACATTTATAAGGCTCGTTTTTTACATATTCATATGGATTCATATTCATGTCTCCTTCCCCTATTTTAAAAAACAGGAGCTCGGAAATTATCTTTTTCCGTGCTCCTGAACCGACATACATATTTATTATGCTGCTTTATTCTACTACGGACTGAAGCACCTCACGCACTTTCTGGATATCTTTCTGTACTTGCTGTTGTACCTCTTCCAGATTATTAAACTTCTGAACGCCTCTTACGAACTGACGCACACCAAGAATAATTTTCTTTCCATAGATATCTCTTGCGAAATCCAGAATAAATGCCTCAATTGTCACATAATCAAAGTCATCCACTGATGGTCTTTTTCCAATATTGGTCATAGACTTGAAGACTTCGTCATCAATCTGTACACTTGTCGCATACACACCACTTGGTGGTTTTAATTTAGAATCTGCCACTCCTAAGTTTGCTGTCGGCATACCAACTGTTCTTCCAAGTGCTTTACCATGCTCAACTTCACCAATCATGATGTATGGGTGTCCACACAGATCATAGATTTTGTCAAAATCACTTTTATCAAATGCTTCTTTAGCCTGAGCAGTTGTAATCACTTCACCGTCTGCTTCTACAGTCTCACATACAACAAGTTCTGCTCCGCATGCTTTTGCAGCTTCTTCTACTTTAGCAACATTTGCATTATTAGCTCCAACTACAATCACCTTTGCGCCAAGTGTTCCTGCCAATACATCTTTGACAAATACTTCTTCCGCTGTTTCATCTCCGGAATAGGTAACAACTTCTTGTACCCCTTCCTTTTTGAATAAATATTCTTTTTCTTCTTCTGTAGAAAGTACCTGACCTTCTTTCGCACAACTTACGATCACTGGTGTCAGACCTTTTTCTTTTGCAGCTTCCACTACCTTTTTCGCAACTGCAAGATGTCCTTTATGTACACCGTCAAAGCAACCGTATGCCACACAGGTATCTTTCATTTCTCTTACATTTCCCATCTCCTTGCACCTTTGCCTTCCTAACTAGTCTGCTTTATGTTTATTCTGTCTTACTTTGTAATAAATGATTCCGATTACATACCATGCGATCGAATATGCCCAGATCATCCATCCTCCTCCGATGATGTCAGGGATATAACAAATAATAATCAATGCTAATGCAACCACCGGAAGCACATTTCCGCCCGGAGCGTGGAATGCACCTTCTGGAAGATCAAATTTCTTTCTCGCTACAAGAAGAGAAATAATATTGATACTGATTGTCATTGCTGCGAACAATGCTCCAAAGCTTACGATTGTTGCTGTAAACTGTGGGAAGCATGCAATCACGATACATGGAATCGTTACTAAAAGCGCTGCGTTAAATGGTACGCCTGCTTTGTTGTTCTTTGCTAATCCTTCCGGCATAAGTCCTTTGTCTGCTGTAGCCTGAATGGCTCTGGATGTCAGAGACATAACAGTGAGCATTGTTGTCAAAAGTGCAAGTAATGCTGCGATAGAAATCAGTTTAGATACCCATGGAATTGCTGCCAATTTTGTAAATGCCGCTGCATATAATGGGATGAACTGCATTCCAGGATTCTCCATTAAGAACTGTGCAGATACCATACCTACTG
Organism: uncultured Dorea sp.; assembly: GCA_900543415.1. Taxonomy (GTDB): domain Bacteria; phylum Bacillota; class Clostridia; order Lachnospirales; family Lachnospiraceae; genus Dorea_D. The sequence goes on from UQRE01000015.1 coordinate 25,300, forward strand.
TTGCAAGAATGATACCAAGGTATAAGCAAAGCACGATGATCATAGCGATCAATACAGATTTTGGTACGTTTTTATTTGGGTTCTTAACTTCAGATACCATGAATGCCATAGCTACGATAGAACCATATCCTGTCATAGCTGTTGGAACCATTGCAAGGAATCCTGTGCTTCCGCCGGAACCCTGTGTGAAGAATGGAACTAAAGTAGAACCATCCCAAGCGCCGCTTACAAATGCAATCACTACATATGCGATCATTGTAAGTGCAAGACCTAATACTAATAAGTTGTTAACTTTTCCTGCAAGAGCGAATTTCATGCTGTTAAGAACAAGAATAAGAATGATAGATCCGATTGCTAATGGAATCTGTAATTTTCCAAAGATCGGGAATCCTACACTTAAGTATGTTCCTACATAAATAGCTGCAAATGCGATTGCAACAATATTTGCGTTAATGTATCCCCATGTGGAGATCCATCCCCAAAGGCGTCCCTGTTCCTCTGTTTTTCCAAGAGCTTTTGAAGGGAATACAAATACACCACCTGATTTTGGGAATCTTGTAGAAAGTTCTGCACAAACCAAACCATAGCAAAGCATGATTGCTGCTGCGATTGCCCATGTAATAATTGCTGCTGGACCTGCTGATGTCATTGTAAGTCCTGACAGTGAGAAGATCGAGCTTCCGATCATACCTCCGGCTATCATTGCCACACACGTCCATAAACCTAATGAACCACCCTGATTGTTATTATTTGACATACGTCTCATTCATTACATTACTGCAAAGGGGACATGTAATATAATCTTTCCTCCTTCCTTCCTTTACGCTAATAATTTTCTGGCTGTCTGTAAGTCTGTAATCAGTACGTTGATATATCCGCCCTTGACTGCAGCTGAAATCGCCTCAATCTTTTCTTTACCACCGGCGATACCGATTCTCACTGGAATCTTCATATAATCATCCAGCATAACTGAAATGATCCGGTCGCGGAATGGCGGTTCTACTGCGTTTCCATCGTGATCATAAAAATGCGTGCACACTTCTCCCACAACGTCTTTTGCCCATTCTGTCTGTGTTTTGTCTTTGATATCATAAAGCGCTATCATATGTCTCCACTGACTGGACGCAGTTCCAATACCAACAACTGCTATATTACATTTTTTTATGATTTCGTAGCTTTGCTGAAAATAAGGTTCACGAGTAAAGGAGTCTCTTAGCTTCTCACTTCCAAGAATGATTGGTGCATATAATTTCACCGCTTTTGCCTGCATTTTTGCCGCAAGCCGATACACAGTCTCATCTACTGGCACACCGCCTTCTGTCTCTATACTTCCGCCCATCAACTGTGTAACTGTAATATTTTCCGGATAATCATCTGCTTCTGGCAGATATTCTGCCAGTGCAGATGTATTCCTTCCGCGGCTAAAGCCGATAATATCATTCTTTTTCAAGATACTTCTAAGATATTTTCCGCTTTCAATACCTAATTCCTGTATTTCCATCTCTTCTGCCACTTCATCAATAATTCTGACTTCTTTCAAGCCATATTTTTGCTCAAGTTTGGTTTCTAGTTCAAGATTACTATTATCCAGACCTTCAATATTAATCGTCACAATACCCAATTCAATACAGCTGCTTACAATCCGGTTGACTCTCTGTCTTGACATCTGCATACGCTTTGCAATTTCTTCCTGAGTAAGACCTTCCTTATAATAGTAATAAGCAACTCTTCGGTATTCCTGTTTCTGCTCGTCTGTGATACTTTTTCTTCTCATAAATCCACCCTCCGTATCTTTATTTTTCAGACCTTTGATAGATTTATTGTACTTCTCAAACCACCCTTTACGCAACCCTACTCGAGTAATTTATAATATTCTTTGCACAATCTACCGACTTAATTATGGCTGTACTAAAATTCTGTATGTATCTGGTAAAATTGCCTCTTCAAACGCTCTATCAATCTCTGCAAGCGGTACTCTGTCAGAAATCAGATCAGATACATCTACAATCTTAGAAGACAACAGTCTAGATGCTGCTAAGAAGTCTTTCTTCTGTGGATTTACTGTTCCTGTAATGATCTGCTCTGAAGAATGTACTTTATTCGGGCTGATCTCAATCGGTTTATCCGGATGGAAAGATGTATAGAATACAGTTCTTCCAAGTTTTCCTGTCATCTGAACAGCCTGATCTGCAAGTGCTGCTACTGGAACTGTACAGAATACAGCATCTGCGCCTCTTCCCTCTGTCAGTTTTTTAACCTCTTCAACTGCATCTACTTTACCGGAATTAACAAGTACGTCTGCTCCCATTTTCTTTGCAACTTCTAATCTCTTCTCATCAAGTTCACAAGCAATAACTCTTGCTCCTTTTAATTTTGCAAGCTGAATATGAAGTGCTCCCATGATACCGATTCCGATTACTACTACGTCATTTCCAAGCTCAATCTGTCCATTTTCAATACTGTGAACACAGCAAGCTAATGGCTCTGTCAATGAAACGTGTGCAAGATCAGCATCGTCAGCAACCTTATAAACATCTGCTGCACTTACCATCATATACTCAGCAAGTCCGCCTGGTCCCATTGCACATTCCTGTGTCTCTGCGATAAATGATTTCACGCACTGGTTCTCATGACCATTTCTGCAGTAATAGCACTCACCACAAGAATTCAAAAGTCTGATTGCAACTTTATCGCCTGGTTTTACTCCTGCAACTTTCTTACCAACTGCTTCAACAACTCCTGATGCTTCGTGACCACCTGCAAATGGATAGCGGTTCATAACTCCTGTATAAAATCTCTGTTCAAGAGTACAAATTGCACAGGAATCAACTTTAACTAATACCTGTTTGTCATCTGGCTCTCTTTTCTGAGCCTCATGAAACACGATGTTTTTTTCGCCTTCTAACACTGCTACTTTAAATGTTTCCATTTCTTTATCTCTCCTTTTTTATTTTTTAATCTCAAAAACAAAATTCTTAGTAAATTTTGTTCATTTCTTTCATAGCTGCTTCTACGCTGCAATCTTCGTGAATCAGTTTTGCGATTGCTGCTGTATATCCAACTGGATTTTCATGTCCCCAGATGTTTCTTCCCATTGCAATACCTGCTCCGCCAACTTCCAAAGCATCTTTGATTTCCTGAAGAAGCTGTTCTACCGGAACTTTCTTTGCTCCACCTAAGATAACAACTGGTTTATATGTAGCATCTACTAATTTCTTGAAGCTGTCCTGATCGCCTGTGTATACGCTCTTAACAAAGTCTGCACCAAGCTCTACGCTCTGACGACATGCAAATGTGATATTTTCTGGTGTTCTGGAATCTTCTGCTGGCTCAAATCCTCTTGGAAGTGCCTCTGCAAGTACCGGAACGCCCCATTTGTGCATATCCATACATACCTTTGTCAAATTGCTGAGAACATCATTCTCAAATTTAGATCCTGGGAAGCTCATTGTGATTACTGCGTCTGCTCCCATGCGAACGATATCTTCTGCATTTACTGTAATCTGCATTGGTTTTGATTTATCTCCAAGGAAAGATACGCCACCATCTGCTCTTACGATGATACCTTTTCCAAGGAAAGAGTCAGTCAAGTACTCTGCCATACCTACAGTTGAAAGGAAAGCGTCTGCTCCTGCTGCTGCAATCTCTCTAACTAATTTCTTTGGATCATTAAGTGCCGGCAATGTATTGAAATTTGCTGCATGGTCCATTGCCATGATAAATGTCTTTCCATCTGGGTTAAAAATGTGATTCATTCTTGCTGTTGTGTTCATTTTTTTACTTCCTTTCTTTCTGTTACTTTTGTAATATGTTTGTTCCTTTTGTATTACTTTTGCCCATTATATAATCTTTTGTAACATACGTCAATATATTCAAATCAGAATTTTTCTTTTTGATAATATTGCATAATTTAACAGATTCATTTTTAGTACTTTTTTACACCTTAGGGTAGGTTCCATCGTAGCATTCTGTATACAATGCCACTCCTTTTTCAGCTGTCATTTCTGCCGGTGATACAACTGTTGCAAATGCAGGAAGAGAAATCTCTGCCCATACTTTTGCAGCTTCCATGTATTCTTCTCTGTCAATCTCAAACTCTTTGAAGCATGTTTTAAGATTTAATTTCTTCATAAGACCGAATAAGTGATCAATTAAAGCTTGTGTCAATTCTTTATCTGTCCCTTTGTATCCCAATCTTCTTGCAATCGTCGCATAGGATGGATGTACACCCACATATTTCATAGTATATGGAAGCATAAGGCCACAAATGTTACCATGTGCAAAAGAAAATGCTGGTCCCGGATGGTCATAAGAGTGCGCTAATCCTGTACAAGAGTTCGTAATTGCCACTCCTGCAAGGCCTGATGCGATGTGCATTTTCTCTCTTGCCGCTTTCTTTTCTTCTGTCATTTCGCCTTCTTTTGCTGCTGCTTCCAAATTTTCCAAAATATCAACTGCCGCCTCCATAGCAATTGCTCTTGTCATAGCAGAAGCATTCATTGCAGTACTAGCTTCAATAGAATGTGTCAGTGCATCCAGCCCTGTTGCCACTGTAATAGAAGTTGGCAGTGAATCTGTCATATCTGCATCTAAAATTGCATAATGCGGAATAATCGTATTGTCTAACAGAAGCTTCTTCGTCTTTGTCTCTGGATCAATAAATACAGCACAAGATGTTGTCTCAGAACCTGTTCCGCTCGTTGTCGGAACTGCAACATGAACCGCTTTTTTTCCAAGTGCCGGAAGCGCATATGGAATTGTCGCTTCTTCAAAAGACATTTCCGGATTCTCATAAAATAAATGAATTGCTTTTGCTGTATCAAGAACACTTCCTCCACCGATTGCCAGAATCATATCTGGTTCAAATTCACGAACTTCATCCATACAACGGAAAATATCTTCGATATATGGCTCATTTCTAATCTGTGCAATGTAACGAAGCTCTGCTCCCGATTCCTCTGCTAACTTCTCAATCTCTGCCTTCAACTGATCATTCAGGCTTCGTCCACCGCGCACAACGCCAATTCTTTTCTTCCCCAGTGTTGCAAAAAACTCGATAGAACCGCAACCTGTAATAAACTGAGGCATATAAAGCCGATTGTAATTTTGATTCATATCCTTCTCTCCTTTTCCCGTTACTTTTGTAATACTTCCATTCCTTTTGTATTACAATTACTTTTGCCCATTGTATAATCTTTTGTAACATTTATCAATAGTTTATTTTCCTATTTTTATTTTTTGATAACATTGCACAATTAAAGAGCCCGTTTTTTGGTATTTATTTTTCTTGAGTTTTTTAATTCTGCTATGCTATGTTTGTATTAAAGATAGAAAACATCTACAGGAGAAATAAAAAATGCGTTATAAAACAATGATTTTTGATATCGACGGAACATTGACAGACAGCGCTGCCGCCATTCTATATGCACTCAAACAGGCTGTATTAAAAATAACCGGAAAAGATTACGATGAAAAAGAGTTGCGATTCGCTCTTGGCGTACCAAGTCATCTCGCCATGAAAAAATTGACTGGTGAGCACTGGGTAGAAGCTATGGCAATCGGACAGAATTATTATCAAGAAGGATTAAAAAGCATTCATCTTTTTGACGGAATTGAAGATACGATTAAAAAATTGCATGAAAAAGGCACGCAGCTTGGAATTGTAACTTCCAAGTCGCGCGCCGAATTTCAGCGTTCTTTTTTTAATTATTCCATTCATCTGTATTTTTCGCACATCATCTGTCAGGACGACATGCCTTACCACAAGCCAGATCCGCAGCCTTTGCTAGCATGCGCCAAACTCTTTGAAACGGAGCTTCCGCTTGTCCTCTACATAGGCGATACGATTTCAGACAGTATTTGCGCAAAAAATGCCGGTATTGATTTTGCTCTCGCTGGTTGGGGGTGTCCGGATCACGAAGCTGTTCCTTCGGATATTCTCCTTCATAATCCAAGTGAATTGTTGTCTCTTTAATACTTCCTCAATGTATCATGGCTGTCATCCGTTGTGTTTTCTATCTTTCTGATCACTACATAATAACCACTGTCTCCGGCTTTAACAAAGACACGGTCACCAACTTTATGTCCTTTTAAGGCTTTGCCAAGCGGGGACTCAATACTGATAAGCCCTTGTAGTGAATTACCGCGCACACTTGTCACAAGACGGTAACTCTCTATCTCGTCATCATCTTCAAAATACACATCAACTGTATTATTAATTCCTACTTCATCTTCTCTCGACTCATCCGACACAATCTGCGCATATTTCAACATTTTCTCTAAATAGCGAATGCGGCTCTCATTGCGATTCTTATCTTGCTTCGCTGCTTTATACTCAAAATTCTCACTCAAGTCACCTTGCGCTCTTGCTTCTTTTACTGCTTCAAGTTCTTTCTTACGAACAACAAGCTTGCGGTACTCAATCTCTTCTTTAATCTTCTCTACATCACTTCTGGTCAATTTTTCTCCCATGCTAAACTCCCTATGATTCCACTAAATTATTTCCAGTATTTATTCAGCCATTCCTGCACAGTCTCCTCAGATGCTGAAAACTTATCGTGAACTTTTGTCTGTGTTTCTTCCCGAGACATTCCAAGCTCCTGCAGCATTTCTATAATCGCCTTAACACCTTCTTCTCTGCCATCGCTAACTCCCTGACGCCATCCACTGTTCATCATATGTTGATAATCCCTTAGTGCTTTTTGCCTTTCTTCATATTCCATTCGTTTTTCTTCATCAGCGCTAAGCTCCACTAATCGGTCATATGCTTTCTGTGTATATTCATTTCCTTCTGCTGCCATTTCCAATTCCTCCTTATCTGTAGCATTAAAGAACCGTGCCCATTTTAAAAGTTCTGTCTCCGGATAATCATATTTTTCAAGTTTGGGAAGCTCTAATACATGAATCTCAAACTTATCAGAATATTGAAGCCGACGATTATCTTCCCATATATGGAATCTGGAGTAATATTCCTCATCATCAAATAACTTTAAATCCAGAATACCAACATGAATGCACTTCTTTAACTGCCCATAATCTTCTCCCTAGTGAATCTGGTCAACATACATTTTACTTAAATAAAACAAGGAACGCTCCGCCCAGTAATCATATGCAATTACCTGTATTTCAACGTCCACCTGCGACTCGTCCTGCAGCATAACCCGTACATCCAAAATGCCAAACTTATCGTCCTTATGCTGCTTTCTCAAATATGTCGGCAACAATTTTGTCCAAAGAATCATATCCGGCGCCACGCCTAGAATAGCTGAAAGAAACCCTCTTCTCACATACTCATCACTCAACAATTCTTTGAAACAAAAATCCACTTTAGGTTTCATAATAAAAAAATCTTTCGTACCCATACTATACTCCTTCCCGCAGGAAAGAAGTATTAATATTAAATACAAAGAACAAGTATACTATTATTATAAATATAAGCTTAAAAATATACAACTGCTTTCCCACCATATGTTATTTTGATTTGTATTTCTTGGAATTCTATGGCTGAATCGCCTGTGACCTATATAAGACGGATCGAATTAGAATTCTTAGATAGGTTTATTATAATATAGAGATACCAAAAAGACAAGAAAAAAGAAAAGAGAAGTTTAGTAACAACCTCTCCTTCCTCACATTATTAAAACAATAAATACGGATTATATAAAAGGAACTTTCCCGCCATAGCAAGCAATAAATACGCCATTGCCCGTCCTTTCACATATGTCTTTGGAAGACGTATTTCACCGGTAGAAACCACCAGTTCCAAATCATCAATCTCTACAGTCTCTGTTTTCAAATGCACACCGAAGATTTTAGTAAATATTTTCCAAACAAGATAGCCAACCAGGGTTCCGAGAATATTCGCAGTCAAATCATCAATATCCAAAGCACGGAAGTTAAAAAGCTGTGAAATCTCAATAAGCATAGAAAACATTGCTCCTACGAGCACCGTCTTTCCCACACTTCTACACTCTTTCCAGATAAAAGGAAGAAGAAAACCAAGCGGCATACACATAACAATATTTAACACATAGCCGATCCCCACCTCAGCAAAAGGATTCAAATTGATTCCTCCTGATAAGAGGGGCGTATCCGTCCGAAGTACATCCGCCAAAAGTCCGATTCCGGTAACTTCATATACCATCCACACATACACAAGAAATATACATGTCCAGATCAGAGAAACAGCCTGACAATGTTTCCCACTCTTTCTCCCCTGATACACCAATACAAGCTGATATAACAGGCACGGTAAAAATACACATATCAAACTATATACTGTAAATATATTAAACATTCCCTCCATAATTTCTTCTCCTCCTTCGAGATATCTGATGTTTCTATTATAGAAATGAAATCTTTATATTCTCGAAAGAAATTTATTAAGGAATTATGAATTTTATTCTTTTTCACACCATGGTTGCAAGAAAACCATCTGACTTATTCAGGAATCAGGCCATAATGTACCATCGCTTTATAAATCCCGTCATTCTCCACAGTATCTGTCACGTACTCTGTATAAGGTTCCAACACTTTATCATGTTTTCCCATAGCAACCGCATGAGCGGCATATTCAAACATAGACAAATCATTGCTGCTATCACCAAACACATATACCTCATCCTTGGAAATGCCGAGATGCTTCCTTATGTATTCAATGGCAGTCGCCTTACTATATCCCTTCTGAATACATTCATACATTCCGCCTCTGCGGTCAATAATTTCCATTCCATCTTCAATACAGGCAAAAAACTTCTCCGTCTCACAATGTTGATCTGTAAGAACCAAAATTTTATCATACTGAAAATTTTTCTTCTCTATTGTTTTCTCTGTTCCAAGTCCCATAGATGCCATATACCGCTTTGTACTTTCTACCGGTTCAAACCGACTAATGCGCTCCGAAAAATAAATGTCTTCTGTTCCTTCTAAAAACCCTTCCATCCGGTACTGTTCCATAGCTTCAATATAGCGAACACCCCGTTCATACGGAATATGACTTTCCATCAACACTTCCTGCTTATAGACTAAATATGTTCCGCACCCACACAAATAGCCATCAAAATCTAAATTTTTGATCATTGTAGGAATACTGCAGATCGTGCGCCCGGTATTGATAAAAATCTCATGTCCTTGTTCTTTTACTTTTTTCAACGCTTCCACCGCACTTTCCGGTATCTCTCCCGTAAGTCCGCTGATCAATGTATCATCAATATCGAAAAATAATGCTGCCATTATTTGTTATTCTCCTTATCTTGTAATTCCCAGATATGAATCCACTCCATTTGCAATTCCCTCTACAATTCGAAGCTGATATTCTTCTGTTGCCATTTTCTTATCTTCTTCCGGATTGGTCATATAACCCATTTCCACGATTGTTACCGGAACTTTAGCCCAGTTCACACCGCTCATAGTATCCGTCTCCCACACTCGTTCTTTCTTCGCTCCGGTAGCTGCCACTGCACCATCAAGCACACACGAAGATAAAGCTTTACTTTTCTCATACAGTTCTCCATTATATGGATTAGAAGCAGTCTGGCAAATGGTCATCATGCCATTAGCGCCGCTATTTTCCGCACCATTGGCATGGATACGGATAAATGCGTCTGCACCGGAAGAGTTCGCAACTTCCGCACGCTCTGCATTAGAGATATTCACATCAGAGGTTTCCCGAACCATGATTACCTCGTAGCCTCGATTTACAAGCTCTTCCTTAAGTTTCATAGATACTTCCAATGTCAGTTCGTGCTCCGGCTTACCTGTAGAAACACCGCTCGTTCCCGATGCGACCTTCGCCTTCACCTCAGACGCTCCCGGCCCTACCGGCTCTTTCTCACTATTTCCCTGCGCCTGATGTCCTGCATCAATGACAACAAGATAACCATTGGTTTTCGGTTCTTCAACCAATTCCTCCTCTTTCGTTTCTTCTGGTTTTTCTGTCTCAATCACAATATCTTCTGCCTTTTCTTTCGGCTCGACCTCCGGCTCTTCCTTTTTACCACATCCGGTTACTAATGCCGCAAATATGATTCCCAACAAAATTACTTTTTTCATTTCCTAATCCCTCTTTATTTTACGATTCCAGAAAGATCGATTTCTCCATCAAATACTACTTCTGCCGGTCCTGTCATAAATACATGACCGTTTTCTTCATTCCACTCTATCATCAGATCGCCTCCTAGAAGCTTTACTGTCACGCTTCGCTTTGTCAATCCATTTAAAATACTGGCCACTGCTACTGCACATGCCCCTGTACCGCAGGCAAGGGTTTCACTCGAGCCACGTTCCCACACGCGCATCTCTACCGTATGTTCATCCAGTACATGTGCAAACTCTGTATTGATCCTCTGTGGAAATCTCGGATGATTTTCAAACTTCGGACCGATTTTTTCAATCTCAAGCCCTTTCAGATCATCCATATATACAACAGTGTGTGGATTGCCCATAGACACACCCGTCATACGGTACTTTCTTCCATCCACAGCAATCTCTTCATCGATCACTTTTCCTACATCTTTATTGTCCATTGCGATTGGTATCTCTTCCGGCGCCAAATGCGGTTCTCCCATATCCACTTTGACAAGGCGTACTTTTCCATTTTCTACCGTAAGATCCAGATATTTGATTCCTCCCAATGTTTCAACCGATATACGAGTCTTATCTGTCAATCCATAATCATACACATATTTTGCCACACAGCGAATTCCATTTCCACACATTTCTCCTCTGGAACCATCCGCATTATACATAACCATCTGAAAGTCCGCTGTCTCTGACGGGCAGATTAAGATTAACCCATCGGAACCGATTCCAAAATTCCGGTTACTGACAAATTTTGCTACGGAAGACGGATTTTCCACCGTCTCTTTAAAGCAATTTACATATACATAATCATTTCCCAGTCCCTGCATTTTCGTAAATTTCATAGCAAGTTCTCCATTCTTTCTGTTTCTATCATTTCTCAATCAATTTCACCCAAAATTATATGCCATCCTGTAGGGAAAGTCAAAGATATCTGCGATCTTTTTATTGAAAAACCGACCGCACTCTGTTACAATGTGTTTTAACGAACTACGAAAAATGAGGTGATTCTAATGGGACTTGCAATTCCAATCGAGACAAGCGCCAGACACATCCATCTATGTCAGGAAGATTTTGAAAAATTATTCGGCGAAGGAAAATCGCTGACTTATCAGGCTGACTTAAGCCAGCCCGGGCAATACGTTGCAAAAGAAAGGCTCTGTGTAAAGGGTCCGAAAGGAAGCTTTAATACTGTTGCCATTCTGGGACCTTTTCGCCCAGAGACGCAGCTTGAGATCTCAATGACAGATGCACGCAAACTTGGGATTCCCGCTGTGATCCGCCAATCCGGCGATACAAAAGACACTCCCGGCTGCACATTAATTGGCCCTGCCGGCTCCATTGACATTGACCACGGTGTCATTGTTGCAAAACGTCATATCCATATGACTCCTGTTCAAGCTGTACAGGCAGGCGTTCAAGATAATGACGAAGTCTTTGTCATTATGGACAGCTTTGAGCGTTCCCTCATTTTTGCCGATGTGATCGTCCGCGTAAATCCTAATTTTGCACTTGCCATGCATGTTGACACAGACGAGGCTAATGCCTTCGCCGGAAACAGCCACCCAACCGGTGTTATTTTAAAACTCTTTGGCGGACGAACTTACAATCTTCAAAAATGGGCAGATGAACTGCAAAGTGGAATTGACCGATTATAACCGATTCCCCCAAAGACAAAAGAAGAGATAAAAGTGCATCCTGCGATTGCCGCCTTTATCTCTTCTTTTATATCTTCATCTTTTTACTTCTTCGACTTATTATATCTTAGCCGTCAATGTCTTCGCACTGACACCTTGAAGCATTCCTAACTTCCCGGACAGAGTGCTCGTTATATCCCCCGGTGCATCCAGCACAACGCTAATGATGGACACGCCTCTATCACGATATGGAATTCCCATTCTTCCTACAATATACTGTCTGAATTCATGGAGCAGTTCATTGACTCGCCCCGCTGATTCCTCATCCTTCACAATAATACTGATCACTGATACTTTGTTGTCCATGATTAACCCTTCTCTTCTTATTGAATGAGAGCTTTTGCACGATTGAAAAATTTCTACATTGCATCGATGATCTGCTGTGCAAATGCGTCCAACTCTGCTTCTCTGTCATTTTTCAACACAGATTTGATTGACAACTGCTGTGTAAGAAGCTCCATTTCTTTCATTTCCTCTAACTTCTTCACAATCTGTTTTCCTGCTGTCGGAGCCCATGTTCCGTTATCCATCAATGCAACCGTACGCTTCTGTACAGACAATGCTTTCATATCATTTAACAGATTTTCCATCGGAGGATAAATTCCGCCGTTATAGGTTGCACAAGCAAGTACGATATGGCTTGCACGGAAGATTTCCGCGATCAATTCCGATACATGTGTTGTAGAAACATCATATGTTGCAATATGACGGATTCCTTTGTCTGCCAGTTTTCCTGCCAGCGCATCTACTGCCTGCTCGGTATGTCCATATACAGAACCGTAAATAATCACAACCTCTTTATCTTCCGGCTCATATTTACTCCATTTATCATACTTTTCAATAATATAAGACAGATTCTCTCTCCAGATTGGACCATGCAGAGAGCAGATGAGTTGAATATCAAGTCCTGCTGCCTTCGTAAGAAGCGCCTGTGTCTGCATTCCGTATTTACCAACAATATTTGCATAGTAACGTCTTGCATCTGCAAGCCATTCTTTATCAAATTCTAATTCATCACTGAAAATATTTCCATTTAACGCACCAAACGTTCCGAATGCGTCTGCGGAAAACAGTACCTTCTCTGATTCTTCATAAGTGACCATAACCTCCGGCCAATGTACCATCGGCGCCATAACAAAGCGGAAGGTATGTGTTCCTGTTGTCAAGGTATCTCCTTCTTTCACAAGCACAACACGGTCTTCCTGCGGAAGATCAAAAAACTGCCCGATCATCTGCACTGTCTTGGCATTGGCTACAATCTTCATATTCGGAAAGCGACGCATCATTTCCTGAATACCGGCTCCGTGATCTGGCTCCATATGCTGAACGATCAAATAGTCAATCTCTTTTCCGTCCAGAACATAATCTATATTTTCCATAAACTGCTGCAGTGCACATACATCTACTGTATCTAATAATGTAACTTTTTCATCCATGACAAGATAAGAATTATAGGAAACTCCTCTCGGAATCGGAAATAAATTCTCAAAAAGTGTCAAGCGGCGGTCATTACATCCTACCCATACAATATCGTCTGTTACTTTTCTTGTATTCTGCATATCAGAATCCTCCTAATCATATGCTAAATCTCTTTATCTTCTCTTCATTTACGCAATATTCGCAATTATTATAGCACACTTTCCTTCTTTCGTATGCATTTTTTTCAATTTCTTCAAGAACAGTTACACGCAGGCATTTTTCACCCCTCTGAGGAGATTATCGGTAATCGCCGCCATCTCTTCCACCGTCTGATCTGAGTCTTCATCCAGCCATTTTTTAATCATTCCAATACATCCGAACAAACAGAATGTATAAGCATACTGCAGTTCATCCACCATTTCCGGATGCTGGATCTTAAATAACCGCACACTATGTTCCGCAATCAGCTCCTCCAGCCGATAGACAAACGCCATATCGCCATGTTCCCCCATAAGCGCCTGACAGATCTCTCTGTTTTTCTCCAGCACACTGAAGATTTCTTTCACATAAGCCGCATTTTCACACTCCAGATCCACTTCCGGATGATCCGCGATCACCTGACGAAAATCTTTCATCAGTTCTTCTTCGATGGTACTCATCATATTATAAATATCCGTGTAATGGAGATAAAATGTAGAACGGTTGATATCTACTTCTTCTACCAGTTCCTTAACTGTAATCTCACGAATATTTTTCTTTTTCAGCAACTTAGCAAGCCCTGCCCGCAATTGATTTTCTGTTTTTCGTATTCTTCTGTCTTTCTTCTCTTTTACCATGACATACCCTCTCTTCTTATCATTTTTCACAAAATACTGTTTATAAAAAATTTATAATTTATTCTGTACATTTTCTTCTGAACTGTCTAGTATCGGACAAACACTCCCCGATTGTCGTTTGCCTCTCATTCACCCTTTTAGTATAATTACATCGAGACGATAAAGCAACTATGTGTCCATTAATAGATTTATCATCTATAAAATAGCACAATTTAATCTCCGTTTCAATCATTTTTTTATACATAATTACAAGGAGGTCGATTTTATGATTAAACAGGAGTGGGCATATCTTAGAAAAAATAAGATTTTACTGCTTGTTTTTCTGGCTATCATTGCCATTCCCACTATTTACACAACGTTATTTCTAGGTTCTATGTGGGACCCGTACGGAAAAGTTGACCATCTTCCGGTTGCCATTGTCAACGAAGATAAACCGGTCACTTACAATGATGAAACGTTAGAAGTCGGAAATGAGATGGTTGATTCTTTGAAAGACAATGATTCTCTCGATTTTCATTTTGTTTCTTCAAAGGAAGCGAAAGATGGATTAAAAAATGGTACTTATTATATGGTCATCACCATTCCGGAAGATTTTTCAGCAAACGCTTCTACCGTACTCGATGAGCATCCAAGAAAAATGGTTCTGGATTATGAAACCAATCCCGGCACAAACTATATTGCCTCAAAGCTAAGTGAGACTGCTCTTAACAAAATTCGTACCAGTGTCGCAGATACAGTAACAAAAACTTATACCGAGACCGTATTTGATCAGATTGTCACAGTCGGAGAAGGTATGACAGAGGCTTCCGACGGTGCCGGACAGCTCGCAGATGGCGCCATTCAGCTTGCAGACGGAAACAATACCATTACAACGAACTTAAATGTACTGGCCAATAGTTCTCTTACCTTCAAGGATGGCGCTGACACTCTCCATGTAGGTCTGAAAAAATACACTGACGGTGTTGCTCAGCTTGATGATGGTTCCAAGAAGTTAAAAGACGGGTTATCTACTTTAAACAACGGGGCTTCTGCTCTTGCATCCGGTGTCAGTCAGCTCTCCAACGGTTCTGCCAGCTTGAAAAACGGCATTATCCAATATACAAGCGGCGTCAGCACCGCACAGGCAGGCGCTGATACCTTAGATAAAAGCAGTATTTCTTTGACAGCAGGGGTTACGGCGCTTAAAACAGGAGTCGATACCCTGGTTTCAAAAAACAATGCGCTAAATCAAGGCGTTGCAGCTATTTCAAATGGGCTTGGCAATATCATCTCTGAGATTGATCAGATGTCTGCCTCCACACCGGAAACAACCACCGAAGTTTCTACCCAGCCTATAGACACCTCTTCAGCTTCCGCCAACGTCTCCGCCGCGTCGGATGCTTTAGGCACCGCGTCCTCCAACAATCAGGCATTAATAAGCGCCATTGAGAATAGCTCTCTCTCTGAAGAGGAAAAATCTTCTCTTAAGGCTCTGGCAAATAACACGCAGACTTCCATTGATACCGCTTCTTCCAACGTCTCTGCCACGAAAGATAGTATTTCAGAATTACCAACAAGCACATCCTCTTCCGCAACAACGACACAGTCAGAATCTGCTTCAAGTGATGCTCTGTCAACATTAAAAGGACAACTTACCCTTATGAAAAACCAGATTGATGACAAACAAACGGGATTAGCTTCCGGTATTAAAAACTATACTGATGGAGTCAAAAAAATCCAGACCGGACTAGGCGGTGACGGAACTCTCGCAAATCCTGGTCTTGTAAATGGGATTGCGGCCTACACAAACGGAGTCTCCACATTAAATACCGGACTTACAACGCTGAACAATAATTCTTCTTCCTTAACCTCAGGTGTCGGTCAGTTGAATAGCGGTCTTACCAGTCTGAACAAGCAGACTCCGGTCCTGACTTCCGGTGTCAGTCAGTTATCCAATGGTTCTGCACAGTTATATGCAGGAACCGGAAAACTCACCGCTAACAGCGCAGCTCTTATAAGCGGAAGCAGTCAACTCTCTGATGGTGCCGGAAAGATCAGTGACGGAGCCGCAGCACTCGCAGATGGTTCCTCCACACTTGGGGACGGGATCTCTCAAGTAAAGGATGGAGCTGATACGCTTGCCTCCAGTCTTGCAGATGGCGCTGACGAAGTAACTTCTATCCACGCAGATGAAGAAACAACTGATATGTTCTCTTCACCGGTGGAAGACAATGGTTCCCAGCTGACTAATGTAAAAAATAATGGACATGGAATGGCTCCTTATATGATGTCTGTTGCACTCTGGGTAGCCGGAATTGCATTCTCCATCATGTATCCGTTAACCAAATATCACAATCAGTTAAAATCCGGTTTTTCATGGTGGGCAAGCAAAGCTTCTGTATTGGTAATTCTATCCATTGCAGACGCACTTCTGATGATTGGATGTCTTCACTTCTTTAATGGATTTGCTCCGAAAGAGATGGGGAAAACCATGCTGGTCGCAAGCTTTGCCTCTCTTGCATTTATGTCCATTATGTACTTCTTCAATGCCGCCCTCGGCAAAGTAGGAAGCTTTCTGATGCTTATTTACATGGTTGTTCAGCTCGCCGGTTCTGCTGGTACATATCCGGTAGAATTATCCGGCAGCTTTGTTCCGAGCATTCACTCATTTTTACCGTTTACCTATACGGTAGACGCATTCCGAAGCACAATAGCCGGGGGAGCAAGCATCATGCCTTGCATGATTATGCTGATACTGATCACTGTTGTCTTCTCCGTTTTAACGGTGTTATTATTCGAGAGACGGGCACATAAAATCAAAGCCGGAAAGCCAACACTGACAGATCTTCTGGAAAAATTAGGGCTTGCTTAACCATCTTTAGGTAAGCATAAGGATACAAGAGCCACCTAAACTAGTCGCATATATTCAAAGAGCCTGCCGATTCATGAACATCTCTTCGTGAATCGGCAGGCTTTTCATTTCCTACCATCTATTAATTATTCAAAATCTAATTCAATCGGGCAATGGTCTGAGCCCATTACATCAGTCAAAATCTTCGCATCCCTCAAACGCTCCTTTAGGCAATCAGATACGCAGAAATAATCAATTCTCCATCCGGCATTCTTAGCCCTTGCGCTGAATCGATAAGACCACCATGAGTAGATTCCTTCTTGGTCGGGATAAAAATATCGAAACGTGTCAACAAATCCGGCTTCCAGAAGATTCGAGAATTTTCCTCTCTCCTCATCTGTAAATCCCGCATTTTTGCGGTTTGTTTTCGGATTTTTCAGATCGATCTCCTTATGTGCCACATTAAGATCCCCACAGAAAATTACCGGTTTATTTTCTTCTAATCGCTTAAGATAAGCAAGAAAATCATCTTCCCATTTCATCCGGTAAGGAAGTCTTGCCAGCTCATTTTGCGAGTTTGGCGTATATACCGTAACAAAATAGTATTCCTCAAACTCCAAAGTAATCACACGGCCTTCCCGATCGTGTTCCTCGATTCCGAGACCATACGCCACAGATAACGGTTCTTTCTTTGTAAATACAGCAGTTCCCGAATACCCTTTTTTCTTGGCATAATTCCAATATTGATAATATCCCGGTGTATCAAGCTCCAACTGTCCTTCCTGCATTTTAGACTCCTGAATACACAAGATGTCCGCATCAATATCTTGGAAGAAATCCATAAACCCTTTCTGTACACAGGCACGGATTCCATTTACGTTCCAGGAAATAAATTTCATATTCTTCTCCTATCATTTATCCTTCTATTCTTTTCCGTCTGGCAATCACTTGTGACCGCCGCACTTTTACATCGCATACTATTTTTAATAGTACACTTTTCGCAGGAACAACCCTCTTGCCGGAGCAAGAAACCCTGCAAGGCTTCTATCCTCTGCGGCAATCACCACCGGAAGCTTAGAAGCATCTCGTTTTCCGGTTCCGATTTCCAGAAGTGTTCCTGTTAAAATTCGTACCATATGATATAAAAAGCCGGTTCCATAGTAAGTGATACGCACTTTATCACCTGTACTGACAATTTTAATATTTGTTATCTTGCGAATCGGATCTTTACATTCTTTGTCGTCTGTAAAGCTGGTAAAATTCTTCGGTCCCAGCAAATAAGGCACTGCTGCCCGCATTGCTTCGATATTTAATTTCTCCGGATAGTGATAACAATATCTTCTGGAAAATACATCCGGTTTCTCCCTGCAGTCAATATAGTATTCGTACTTCTTACCCTTGGCACTCTTGCGCGCGTGAAAACCATTTTTCACAAGTTCTACTTTCACTATGCGGATATCTTCCGGAAGATATCGATTAAGCGCATCTTTTAATTCCTGCACATCATAAAGTTTCGATAACTTCACACTTGCCACCTGTCCACGAGCATGGACACCCGCATCTGTCCTTCCGGACCCATCTACCTGAACACGGTAACCAACTAATTTACCTATACTCCACTCCAATATAAACTGGATGGTATTGTCAGTTGTTGCCTGCCGCTGCCACCCTTGGTATCTGCTGCCGTCATAAGAAATCGTCAGCTTATATGTTCTCATTTAACATCACCCTGCTATTTTAGTATTTTTTTCAATTCATCCATAAAAGTATTTACATCTTTAAATTCTCTATACACGGATGCAAATCGAACGTATGCAACTTCATCCAGATCTTTTAATGCATCCATAACGATTTCGCCAATCACATGGCTTGGGACTTCTTTTTCTTCTAAGCTGAAGATTTTTGTCTCCACAGATTCGACGGTCTTCTGGATATCTGCCGCTGAAACCGGGCGCTTATAACAGGCTCTTAAAATACCATTTTCAATTTTCCCCCGGTCGTACTGCTCTCTGTTATTATCTTTCTTAATAATAATAAGCGGAATTGTCTCCACCTTCTCATATGTAGTAAATCTCTTGCCACAAGCATCACAAGAACGGCGGCGTCTGATAGAATTGCCATCCTCTGCCGGGCGTGAGTCAATGACACGTGTATCTTCATTATTACAATATGGACATTTCATCTTCATCTAAGTCCTTTCTTTCGTTCTACTTCCTAGTATATCTGGTGCAGATAAAGAAGTCAAACTACAAAATAACATTTTATGTTTCTTCATGCATCTCTACTAAAATAATATCCGGGCCAATTCTTTTGATACATTTAAAAGGAATAATATACTCCGCCCCATCTCCGAATAGCCCGCAAAATTTTCCACCCTTCGGGATAATAATTGCCTCAATATCCCCCCTGCATTCATCGATGACCAGATCCACCACATAACCCAATTTACAACAATCACAGGCATTAATAACTTCCTTATCCTGTAATTCACGAAATCGCATAGCAATACCTCCCAGCGATCACATTCTCTTTTCTTATAATATAATATGTAAAAATCATTAATTCGGGACGGGGAAGCCCCCGTCCCGAATTAATAAATATCAATCACCGATACCGGACAGCTATCTCTTGCCTCTTTCGCTGCCTTCTCATATTCTGGTTCGACTTTTTCATATGCTTCTGCCTCCCCATCATCATTAAACCGGAAAACCTCCGGGCAGGCAGCCACACAGGCGCCGCAGGATATACATCCTTCATTTACTTTTGCTTCCATATAATACCTCCTTTATTTTTAAAATAGTATTTCCTCTTTCTTATTTTCTTAAACAAAAAAAGCTTTCTGCGTAATTACAGAAATGCTTTCCACATGTTTTTTCCTATAATAAATATAAAAAATCGGGGTAACAGGATTCGAACCTGCGACCTCACGGCCCCCAGCCGTGCGCTCTAACCAAACTGAGCCATACCCCGATAGTCCTATTTTATCGAATCGTTTTGAAGAATGCAAGCCCTATTTTTGTAAGGAGAATTATATTCTGTTCCCTCACGCCAAACTTCCTTTCGTTAGAAAGATATGCTAAAATAGAACTATCTTCATTGTAAATGCCATACGTTTTGTATGGAAAAGGAGTACAAGCTATGAAAATAATTGTAATTGGACCAAGAGGTAAAATGGGGAAACTAATCACACAAGTTGCTGCTTCCAGAGACGACATGGAATTGATTGCCGGAGTGGCACCGAAAGGCCGGGATTATATCGGCACAGATCTTGGAACGGTTGCCATGGTCGGACGTGAATTGGGTGTCCCAGTTGTTGATGATCTCGAAAAAGTAATTGATGCATGTGATGTGATCATTGATTTTTCTACAAAAGAAATGGGAATGGAAGTCTTGGATCTTGCTCTCGCTCACAAGAAGGGGCTGGTATGCGGCACTACCGGTTTCTCGCCGGAAGAAATGGCACGTTTTGAAGACGCTTCAAAAGAGATTCCAATGCTTTACGCCGCCAACACATCTAAGCTCGTCAATATTATGAACAAGCTTCTTGAACTTGTTGTGTGTACAGCCGGCAACGATCTTGACATCGAAATTCTGGAAATGCATGACCAGTGGAAAAAGGACGCTCCAAGCGGAACTTCTAAGGAAATGGGTGAGATCATGGCAGAAGCACTTGGCAAAGAATTAAAAGATATTGCTGTGTATGGTCGCGAAGGAGTTTCTCCACGAGTACCGGGAACCATTGGTTACCACTCTCTGCGCGCAGGTAATATTCCAAGCAGCCACACCGTATATTTCGGAGGTATGGGAGAACGTCTGGAAATTACCCATCATTCCTACAACTGGGAATGTTTTGCAAGAGGAGCCTGTGACTGCGCTGCATTTCTGGCTGATAAAAGCGCAGGCTATTACACCATTAAGGATGTATTAAACCTTTAGTCTTTCCGAAGATAATTTTCAAAAATATTCTTGCATTTCCAAATCACAAACAGTATAATTGTATTAATTTAATAATACAGTTTGCTGAAGGAGGAAAAATTATGATACTTGTAAATACAGACTATATTGAGGGAAGAAAATTTGAAATGATCGGATTGGTGAAGGGAAGTATGATTCAATCTGTCCATGTAGGGAAGGATATCGTCAATAGCTTCAAAACACTGGTGGGCGGTGAACTCACTTCTTATACTGAAATGATGAATGAGGCGCGCGCAATTGCTACAAGACGCATGTCAGAAGAAGCTGCAATGATGGGCGCAGATGCAATAGTCAATATTCGCTATACATCCAGCCAAGTTGTACAAAGTGCAGCTGAAATCATGGCTTATGGTACCGCAGTGAAATTTATTGATTAATGATAGATATAACGGAGATGATAATATGCAGTATGAGAAGCTGTCCAAACGCGCATTAAAATGTATGTATACCGCAACTGTTTTTGCAGGACTTATAATACTCATCATCCTTGGTATTATCAACTACTTCCGACTGTTTTCCACAGACACGGAAACCGGGAGGATAGTCTCTGTGATCATAGTTGCGCTGACACTTTTTGATATGCTTGTAAGCCCTTATTTTCGCTACTGCAGATACCAATACTGTATCAATGACGAATGTATTGATATAAAAGAAGGATATTTATTTGTAAAGCGGCATATTGTTCCCATTGAACGATTACACAAGTTGCAGACCGCCAAGGGTCCTATTGACCAGATTTTTAAAGTTGCAAAGGTGGTCGTCACCACTGCTGGAGGCGATGTGACCATTCGTTTTCTGGACGAAGAGAAGGCAGGGCATATTGCAGAATCTTTAAAGGAGCGCATTAATGAAATTGTAATTGAAGAAAGAGAAGAGACAGAGCATGAAAGAGATGGTGAATAACATTCGCTTCCGCAATCACATTTCTATTGTCATAGAGCGTCTGGGAAGAGCTATTCTGATTCTGGGCGCTGTTTTTGTCGGAAATTTATTACAGGAGCTGGACACTATTGTTGAAAATCTGGGGAATTTAAAAGAAAACCTGATGATTGTTCTCCTTGCATCCGGCGGTATTCTCGCCATATTGGCCCTACTGCTCATCTGGCAGGTTATTGTATGGTCAAAAACTTATATCTCCATTCAGGATCAGACCATTGTCATTGAACAAAATACGCTGAACCGCAAGAAGAACACTATCGGAATCAAGAACATTTCCAATGTAAATACAGAGCAGAATCTTTTCGAAATGCTACTTGGAACCTACAAGGTGAAACTGGACACAAACAGTCTGTCTACCGCCGATAAAACCGATGTGAAAATCGTACTGAAAAAGGCGCAGGCAGAATGGTTTAAAAATGCAGTTATGTCCCTCATGGAAGAAACTCCCGGGAAGATTCCGTCCGAAAATGCGGCTGACAGAAACACCGCTGCCAAACCGAACAGCAGTACTCGTATCCTTCGTACAGATTTAGGAGATATTCTTAAACACGGGTTATTCTCTGTCAGTATTTTTTCTGTTCTCCTGGCAATAGCCTCTTTCACAGGAAGCGGATTTATCATTTCCCGGGAATTAAGCAATGGCATAGCTGCCGGGAAAAGTCTCTTCGGCATTTTCTCAAGCGTAGTAATATTTATTTCCCTGGGTGCGTCCGCGGTCTGGGATACTCTGCGGGACTTTATTAAATATTTTGATTTCCAGGTGGAGCGCATAGAGAACAAAATCCACATTCACTATGGATTATTCAAAAAAGTAAATTATACCATCCCCATAGACAAGATCAATGCCGTAAAGCTGAATCAGACACTGATTGCAAGAATCTTCGGCCACTATATGGTGGAGCTTGTAAACGTAGGTATGGGCGACGACGGAGGCGAGCGAAAATCTTTTTTCCTCTTATACCATAACCGCTCGTTTATTGAGGATAAACTGCACGCTCTGCTGCCAGAATTTGCAGACTGCATGGATATTCAAGAAACAAAACAGCCCAAAAAAGTATGGCTTGTGTGGAGTCTTCCCTTCCTTATTTACACCGCATTTGCAACTATGATTCCGCTTATTTTAAGTAATTTCTACCCGGAATGCTCCCTCTGGTTTTGGATGGGCAGCGCTGGCATTAGCCTTCTTTGTCTGTTTTCCGCCTTTTGCTGGTATTTTACCGCAGGCGTAGGGATGGGCAATTATTTTCTGATGCTGGCAAGAGGCTACGGAGCCAAAAGCCGCATTTACATTCGTTATGACAAAATACAGTATTTAAAATTAAAACAAAATTTCCTTGCCAGAGCCTGTCATATCCAAAGCGGCGAGGCTTATGTACTTGCAGCCTCCACAAACCGCGTCCAGCCAATTCCGTATTTCCCGGAAGATTTGGCAGAAAAACTTAAAAATCATACCCTTGCGCCAAACAGGCATCACAAGGTATACTAAAGGAAAAGACAAGGGGAGGAATGATACTATATGAAAGATATTGGTGTTGTAAATGGCAGATTTCAGGTGTTAAACCTGAAGCACATGGAATATATTCTGGCTGCCAAAATGCGCTGTCAGAAATTATTTATCGGGCTTACCAATCCCGACACTTTGCATACGAGAGACTCTGTAAACGATGAAAACCGCTCTGCAAAATCTGCGAATCCGCTCACCTACTATGAGCGTTATGAAATGATTCGAGGGGCTATGAGGGAATTTAAAGTGCCGGATTCTGAGTACGACATTCTGCCGTTCCCTATCAACTGCCCGGAATACATTTTACAGTACGTTCCAAAGGACGCTACCTTCTATCTGGGCATCTGTGATGAGTGGGACGAAGAAAAATACAAGATTCTTAGAAGCCTCGGATTGGATATCGAAATCCTTTGGCGGAAATCTCCGGCGGAGAAAGGAATTACTTCTTCCTGGGTTCGAAGCTGTATTGCCACAGATCAGGAATGGGCGCATCTGGTTCCTAAAAGCGTCTATACTTATTTGACAGAACACCATCTGGACGAACGTGTAAAGAGGCTGGAGAAAATGCGAATGGACGAAAAGGACGCCTCTTTAGTAAAATCTTTAGTTTCAGAAGAAAGGACAGATTCATAATGGATGCCAGAGATTATCGGGAACTGAGAAGATTACTTCCTTTCTGGGAAAATCTCACTGACCCTCAGGAAGAAGCAATCGAAGCTAACGCTTCAATCGCTGCTTATTCAAAAAATCAAATTGTACACAGCGCAGACTCTGAATGCGCCGGGATGCTGCTTGTCACTTCCGGCTGTTTAAGAGCCTACCTGCTTTCAGACGAAGGAAGAGAAATCACGCTGTATCGTATACAAAAAGGAGAGTTTTGTATTCTGTCTGCATCCTGTGTCTTAAGTTCCATTTCCTTTGAAGTGTATATGGACGCCGTGGAAGATACAAAGGTTATTCAAATACCATCCTCCTGCATCAACGCTGTCATCAGTAAAAACATTTATGTAGAATGTCTTATTTATAAACTGGCGGCAGAACGTTTTTCTGATGTTATGTGGGCGCTGCAGCAGATACTTTTTATGAGTTTCGACAAACGGCTGGCAATCTTCCTTCTGGACGAATCCGCTGCCTCCCACTCTGATATAATTTCCATGACTCATGAACAGATCGCCAAATTAATGGGAAGCGCACGGGAAGTGGTTACCCGAATGTTAAAATATTTTTCATCAGAAGGATATGTAAAACTCTCCCGCGGAACTGTCACACTTACAGATAAGGCGGGGCTTAAAAAATTATTGCAAACCACTTCATAAATATATCATATCAATAACGGGAGCACCTTTTTCGGCGCTCCCGTTATGCTTGTTCCATATACTTTTATAATCTATCAGGTTTATAATTTTATTTCTTTTATCTCTATTTTATTACTCCCTATACGTTTAACATATCAAGAAGTTCTGCTTTTGACTTCGCGCCCACTTCTCTCTTTACCGCCTGCCCATCTTTGAAAACCATAAGTGTCGGGATAGACATCACTCTAAACTGTCTTGCGAGTTCCGGCTGTTCATCTACATTTACCTTACAGATCTTAGCATCTGTAACCTCTCCAGCCACTTCCTCGACAACCGGTCCTACCATCTGGCAAGGGCCACACCAGCTCGCCCAGAAATCTACCAACACCGGCTCCTTTGCCTGTAAAACTTCCTGTTCAAAATTTTCCTTTGTTAAATGTAATACTGACATATCTATTTCCTCTCTTTCTTTTATCTTTTCATGATCTGTTTTTGTTTTGTTAAGTTTATTATACCCTATTTTCGAAATAATTCTGTGATTGAATCACATTTTTGAAAAAACGCCCTGACCCGTTACCGAATCAGAACGTTTTTAAAGTGGACCTGGCGGGAGTTGAACCCGCGTCCGAAAGCCCATCCATCAGAGCATCTCCCATCACAGTCATTATACTGACATTCCCTCCATCAGACGCCTAATGACAGGCTTCTGACTTTAGTAGCTTCATAAATTCTTCCATCTCCTCAAAGCTTTGGAAACGAAGTGCTCCGCCTCGTTGAAGCCGGTTACTTAAGCAGCGGATGACCTAAGGCCGACTGCTGCCATATTAGGCAGCGTACGCTAATTCTCTATTGTCTGCGTTTATATTTAATTGGAACTTTTAACGTAGTGTCCCGCTACGGATGGCTTCTCCAACTTCCAAACCCCCGTCGAAACCAGTACAAGCCCTGGTTTGCAGACTATTCATAAATGGTCTTCTTACATCTCCTTATTATAAAAAGTACATTTCTTTTTGTCAAGGCATAGCTTTCTCCTTCAGCACTGATAGGTATATTTTTTTATTGTGGTCTTAGGTTTACGAAATCTCAAAAAAGTGTTTTATCCACATTTGACCGATTTGCAGATGTTTTTTCAAGAAACTTATCCACGGGAGTTTGACAGTTGAATATCAAAAAAAGTACTCACAGGTCGCATAAAACCTGCTTTTTTTATGTCAAATTTTCTGTTTTTATAGCTGTTATTTTATGTTATTGTATGGTATAATAAGGGATAGGAGG
>UQRE01000016.1 GCA_900543415.1 uncultured Dorea sp.
TGGGGTAATTTTTGTTAGGTGGTCGTTTGGGACCGCCCTAATATTTGGCGCTTACATATGAGCAGTTATGCTGAGAGAGGAAAACGTCATTAAAAGTATACGGATTTAATATGTTGAAAATTAGTAAATATTCCTAAAATTATAAAAATAGAAAATTCCCTCTTCCCTTTTCTAACGTTTTGATGTATGATAGAAAGCGCACTAGATATTGTGTAAATGATTACATAAAAACTATATTTGGTATACAATGAACGTTATAGAGAGGGAGAGCACAGTATGCAGGTAAAGACAAAGATTATTAAGAGAAATGGCGAAGAGGTAGATTTTCAGAAAGAGAAGATCGTTAATGCCATTAAAGCTGCGAATGCAGAGACGGAAAATATTCACCAGATGAATGACTACCAGATCATGGCGATTGCAGATAATATTACACAGAAAGTACAGGAGTCAACACATACCGTGAACGTGGAAGACATTCAGGATATGGTTGAGACCGGCATCATGGAGATGCGTGGGTATGAAGTGGCGCAGAAATATGTGCGTTACCGCTATAAAAGAGAGATGAGCCGTAAGTCCAATACAACAGACGATGGAATTCTGGCGCTGATCGAACATTTGAATGAAGAAGTAAATCAGGAGAATTCCAATAAGAATCCGGTGATCAACTCTACGCAGAGAGATTATATGGCAGGTGAAGTAAGTAAAGATTTGTCTAAGCGTATTCTTCTGCCGGAGGAAATCGTAGAGGCACATGAAGCGGGTATTATTCACTTCCATGATTCTGACTATTTTGCACAAAAAGAACATAACTGTGATCTTATCAATCTGGAAGACATGCTTCAGAATGGTACCGTGATCAGTGAGACAATGATCGAGAAGCCGCACAGCTTCTTTACAGCATGTAATGTTACTACACAGATTGTAGCGCAGGTAGCAAGTAATCAGTATGGCGGACAGTCATTTACGCTGGCACACTTGGCTCCGTTTGTAGATATCAGCCGTAAGAAGATCAGAAAAGCTGTTATCGCTGAACGTCAAGAATGCCACGAGAGCATGGATGAGGATATTATTAATACAATTACAGAGCGCAGACTTCGTGAAGAAATCAAGAGTGGTATTCAGACGATCCAGTATCAGCTTATTACGTTGATGACATGTAATGGGCAGGCGCCTTTCGTTACAATGTTTATGTATCTGGATGAGGTCCCGGAGGGACAGACAAGGGAAGACCTTGCAATTATCATTGAGGAAGTATTGATTCAGAGAATGCAGGGAGTCAAAAATGAAAAAGGTGTATGGATCACTCCGGCATTTCCGAAACTGATCTATGTGCTGGATGAAGATAATATCACAGAGGATGCACCGTACTGGTATCTCACACATTTGGCGGCAAGATGTACAGCGAAGAGAATGGTGCCGGATTACATTTCTGCTAAGATTATGAAAGAATTAAAGCAGGGCGAAGTCTACACTTGTATGGGATGCAGATCTTTCCTTACAGTAGAAGATTCACAGAGAAACCCAGACGGAAGCCACAAGTTCTACGGAAGATTCAATCAGGGTGTTGTTACCATTAATCTGGTGGATGTGGCATGTTCTTCACAGGGAGATATGGATAAATTCTGGAAAATCTTAGATGAGCGTTTGGAGCTTTGTCACCGTGCATTAAGATGTCGCCATGAGAGACTTCTTGGAACGATATCCGATGTGGCGCCGATTCTTTGGCAGTATGGAGCACTGGCGCGCCTTAAGAAAGGGGAAACCATTGACAAGTTGCTATTCAACGGTTATTCTACGATTTCTCTCGGCTATGCAGGCTTGTATGAGATGTGTATGAGAATGCTTGGCAAATCACACACAGACCCGGAAGCGAGTGGATTTGCATTGCAGGTTATGCAGAGATTGAACGACAAGTGCGCAGAGTGGAAAGCGGCAGAGAACATCAGCTATTCTGTATATGGTACGCCGATGGAATCTACAACTTATAAGTTTGCAAAATGTCTGAAAAAGAGATTTGGCATCATTGAGGGAGTTACAGATAAAAACTATATTACAAACAGCTACCACGTGCATGTGACAGAAGAAATCAACGCATTCGATAAATTGAAATTCGAGGCTGATTTCCAGAAATTGTCTCCGGGCGGAGCGATCAGCTATGTGGAAGTTCCGAATATGCAGGACAATATTCCGGCAGTACTTTCCGTTATGCAATTCATTTACAATAATATTATGTATGCAGAGCTGAATACGAAGAGCGATTATTGTGAGCGTTGCGGATATAGCGGCGAGATTTTGATCAAGGAAGATGAATCGGGAAAATTGATCTGGGAATGTCCGAACTGCGGAAATCAGAATCAGGATAAAATGTCTGTGGCAAGAAGAACTTGCGGATATATTGGAACACAGTTCTGGAACCAGGGAAGAACACAGGAAATCAAAGACAGAGTGCTGCATTTGTAAAAGATAAATAGTATTTGAAATATTAGAGAAACCAGATTGTTGACTTAGTAGCAATCTGGTTTCCTTTTTTGCTTTATAGGAATTATTATGTGATCTTCCTATGTGAATTTCCAGTGTTTCTCCATGATCGTCCTAGTTTCGCCTTCGGTAAGCTGGTATTTTTCCTTTACTCTGGAGTAGGTGTCTTGATAATTAAGTCCCACCTCCTGGCAAGTTTCAATTGTAGCCTGATGCAGTCCTTCGGCTTTACCCAGCCGTAAGCCCTCAGATTTTCCGAGCTGTAATCCTTCAGACCTGCCAAGCCTTAACCCTTCGGTTCGGCCTCTTAAATCCGCCTCTTTTAGTTCTTCGGCAAATAATTCATTCAATGCGTCACACATTTTCTTCTCCACCTCCATTTGTTCCCAGTTCGCGCGTGTGATCAAGTTCATCACCGCGGAATAATCTTTTGACGTCCTGTGCTTTTCGTAATTAGACATCAGTGTACGTATTTCTTCTCCGGCTTTTAAGTTATTCCTCAATGACTGGAGCCAGTAGTTTTCGTCTTTGTCCAGCTTCGGTAGACACAAAAACTGCATGGGAATGAAGTCGCCTTTTAGATAATAAATGCCTTCGTGCTGATATTCAATCTCTATGTTTCTTGTTTCCTTTAAATGTTGGAATAATTCTTTTGGATAATGACTGCTGGCAAAGGTGATGGTCAAGTCTTCCGGCGCAATCTCTCGGATATTGTCTGTATTGGATTGATAAAAGCAGGTATATCCGTACACTTTGTAAAAATCATTGACACTCAGATGATCTTTCGGAGATTTATATTCGATAATGTTATGTCCGCGAAAGATCTTTCCGATTTTCTTCTTTATGGCAATACTTTTTTGTTTTTTTATGACAAGCACATCAATCTGCGGCGGCTTCTTACTCAAGAGGTATTCCTCGCGCATATCAAGATACTGCATCTCATCGCCCAAGGTGATACGAAGCGCTGCTGAAAAAGCAGGATGCCATTGTAACCTTTCATTTTTCATTTGTTCTCCTTATAGTATAATATGATTGTTTTTCTGTGTGCAACTGTTGTCTGCATATTTTTGAGAATTAAGAACTACATTAAAAAATCATTGGAATCACCGCCCCGATTTGTATTGAATAAGCTTTGTGAATACACCCTGAAAACAGGGAAAAGATAAATATGAAATACTCCTGCACAGATGGGACGAAGTGTCCCTGCAAGGATAAGATTAATGTATCATTTTCAGGTTGCCATTGCAATGAAAATTTTGTCCGCATCAGGTGGAATTGAATCTCTAAAAATGTTATACTAAGTTCAATTTATAGAAGAAAACAGAATGATGGAATAGAACAAATAAAATAACAAAAAGGGTGATTAAATTATGAATTATGGAAATATAAAAGAATATGATATTGCCAATGGCGAGGGTGTGCGGATCAGCCTCTTTGTATCTGGCTGCCGTCATCATTGTAAGGGCTGTTTTAATGCAGAGACATGGGATTTTAATTTTGGACAGCCATATACGAAGGAAGTGGAAGACAAAATTATAGAGCTGCTGAAGCCTACGTATGTACAGGGCTTTTCCCTTTTGGGGGGAGAACCGTTGGAGCCGGAAAATCAAGTGGAATTGGTGAGCCTTCTTCGAAGGATCAAAGAGACTTATCCGGCGAAGGATATCTGGTGTTATACAGGATATCTCTATGACGTTGACCTGCCGGAAGGGGGCAAGGTGCATACGGATGTGACAGAAGAAATGCTGTCCTATATTGATGTGCTGGTTGATGGAGAATTTGTGCAGGAAAAGAAGGACATTACGCTCAAATTTAGAGGCAGCAGTAACCAACGGGTGTTGAGATTAGAAAATGGTAAGGTAGTGGAACATTTATTTGACTCTTAAATGAAGGAGGCGCGACTTATGAATCCAGTATACGAAAAGTTATTAAAATGCTATGAATCTATGAAGGAAGAGATTCCATTTCGTCCGAAGATTGCGTTGATTTTAGGCTCCGGTCT
The DNA here is from genome assembly GCA_900543415.1 of uncultured Dorea sp. Classification (GTDB taxonomy): domain Bacteria; phylum Bacillota; class Clostridia; order Lachnospirales; family Lachnospiraceae; genus Dorea_D. The sequence continues at coordinate 4,481 of UQRE01000016.1, forward strand.
TGGGGATTATGGTGAGGAGATCCGCGTTGAGAAAACAATTTCCTATCATGATATCGAAGGTTTTCCGGTGTCTACCGTTCCGGGGCATAAAGGAAGATTTCTCTTTGGATATGTGGAAAATGTTCCGGTAGTGATCATGCAGGGAAGAGTACATTATTATGAAGGTTATTCTATGACGGATGTTGTGCTTCCGGTTCGGCTTATGAAGCTGATGGGCGCAGAAGTGCTGTTTCTTACAAATGCGTCAGGCGGCGTAAATTATGATTTTTCCGCGGGAGATTTCATGCTGATTCAAGATCAGATTGCGGATTTTGTTCCTTCACCGCTTATTGGGGAGAATATAGAAGAGTTGGGACCGAGATTTTGCGATATGTCTGAGGTTTATGACAAGTATCTTCGAAAGATCATCAAAGATACTGCAAAGAAACTGAATATTCCACTAAAAGAAGGGGTCTATATCCAGCTTACCGGACCTAATTTTGAGACTCCGGCAGAAGTCCGTATGTGTCGTATATTGGGAGCGGATGCTGTGGGCATGAGTACTGCCTGTGAAGGAATCGCAGCGAACCATATGGGCATGAAGATCTGCGGTATTTCCTGTATATCTAATCTTGCATGTGGGATGACGGAAGAGCCGTTAAGCCATGAGGAGGTGCAGGCGACTGCGGATCGGGTAGCGCCTTTATTTAAGAAGCTGATTACAGCTTCGATCGTAAAGATAGCGGAAAATCTGTAAATCGCACGGGAAAGGCGGGGAGCAGAATGAAGATCAGAATTTATAATGCGAAGATTCTTACAATGGAAGAATGCGAAGGCATTTTCGAGGGCGAGGTTCGGATTGAAGAAAATCGAATTGTGTATGTGGGAATCAGCGGAAGTTTCGATGGTGAGGCAGAGCATACGGAGTGGGACAGAGAAATCGATGCCAAGGGGAATCTGGTAATGCCTGGTTTTAAAAATGCACATACACATTCGGGAATGACATTTCTGCGGTCGTATGCGGACGATCTTCCGCTTAACGAATGGCTGAATGAACAAGTATTTCCGATGGAAGCAAAGCTTACAGAGGAAGATATCTATCATTTGTCGAAGCTTGCGATCATGGAATATTTAACCAGTGGAATTACTGCGAATTTTGATATGTATCTTGTGCCGGATGCCATTGCGGAAGCATCTAAGGATTGCGGTTTTCGTACGGTGATTGCAGGAGCGTTAAATGATTTTACACAATCTCCGAAGCAGCTTTCTGATTGGTATGAAAAGTATAATCACGACCATGAACTCATATCCTTTCAACTTGGTTTCCATGCGGAGTATACAACTTCGGAAAAACTACTGAAAGAAGTGGCTTCGCTGGCGCAGAATTATCAAGCTCCGGTCTATACACATAATTCTGAGACCATAAGAGAAGTGGCGGAATGTAAAGGGCGGACCGGTATGACGCCGACCGCATATTTAGACAGCCTTGGGATGTTCGAATATGGAGGTGGAGGATATCACGGGGTATATTTGACAGAAGAAGATATGGACATTTTTGAGAAGCATAAACTTTCCGTGGTGACGAATCCTGCGTCTAATATGAAGCTTGCAAGTGGAATTGCGCCCATTGCAAGGCTTATGGAGAGAGGGATCAACCTTGCGATCGGAACAGACGGACCGGCAAGCAATAACTGTCTGGATATGTTTCGAGAAATGTTTCTTGTGACGGGACTTGCGAAGCTTAGAGAGAAGGATGCGGCAGCAGTGGACGCAGACGAGGTGCTTCGCATGGCGACAGTTGGCGGAGCGAAAGCAATGGGGCTTGAGGAATGCGATACGCTGAAAGCCGGAAAACTTGCAGATCTTATTATGATCGATCTTCATCAGCCGAATATGCAGCCGCTTAACAATATTTCAAAAAATCTGGTGTACAGCGGAAGCAAACAGAATGTGGTCCTTACTATGGTAAATGGAAATATTTTATACGAAGCGGGAGAATTTCACGTGGGCGTTGATCCGGAGGAGATTTATGATCGGGCGAATCGGATTATAGAGCGGATGAGAAGAGTAGAGTGTTCATAAATACAATCAGGGACGGGTTTTTGACCCGTCCCTGATTCTTGTTAAGGAAAGTTTTTATCTCCACAGGATTTCGCAAGGTTCTAATGTAATGGTCTCGCAGTTGCCTTCACCATCGTAGAACTTGGTAGTCTGTGTCTCGTTTGAGTTGTTTAAGATTGCGTATTTTCCGCTTTCCGGATAAGCGTTTACTTCACAGTTTAAGTTGTCAGCGTACCAGATATGGTAACGGTCTTCTTTGCTTGCTGCATAGAACATTGCGCGCATGAGAAGTCTTGTATTCTCATAGCTGTATGGCAGACCGGAGATGTAGACGCCGCGGCCTTTTCCGTAAGCATTTGCCGCCATATGTACTTCGTTATTGGAATATTCGATAATCTCTGTTGCAGCGCTCAGAGCATAAATATCGTGTTTGCTCTCGCCGAAATCAAAGTCCAAATTTCTGTCTTCTGTGATGAAATGTGAATCTAATGCAGTCTTGAAATATTTGTCGGTAGATAACGTGAAACCAAGCTCTTTATCTACACCAAGGATATCAGCAAGCTGGAAGAATCTTCCGCCGTGATGTACTGCGGTCGGATCACCGACACCTACGAAACCGCCGCCGTTATATACCCACTGGCGAATGGTTGTCACAAGCTTTTCATCCAGCCATTCTTCGCCGCCGGAGAAAGCAGTTCCTGCATCCCCTGCATTGATGATGACATCAATGTCAGCCGGAACGCCATTTTCACGGATTTCGTCAAAGCTTAAGAACTGTACGTCTACCGCAGCACCACTTAAAGATTCCAGAATGCCGAAGTAAGAGTAAGTCTGCTTATACCATAATGCGTGCGCCACCATATAAGGCTGCCAAGAACGGATTTTTCCCCAGGAATTCAGAATACCGACTTTCAGTCCGCAGTATGCTTTTTTGCCTTTTACATTGTCGTAAATGAGGCGGAACTCGTCGGTTACTTTCTCAATATAGTCTACAAATTTCGGAAATTTGTAAGCAAGGCTTAAATATCCGCCGTATCCGATTCTGTCCACAGGATTTCTCATCAGAGCACGTCTTGCGCTGAGCCAGTTGTCAATGGCTTCGATACAAGGATCGTTTCCTTCGTAGAATGTATCCGGGAAGAAATATGGGAGGAAACGACCTTCTGTATATTTTACACCCGGAATGTCAGAGATCAGACGAAGAGTAGCGCCGCCGCCGACACTACCTACAACTGCGTCCAGTCCGATATCTTCAAAATACGGTCCGTAAGGCTCGGTTCCGATCCAGTTATCACCTAAGAACATCATCGCTTCACGTCCGGCTTCGTGTGTGATCTCTACAAGCTCTTTTGCCTTTTTCGCAACGAAACGCTGGATGAAGTCCATGTAGTCACGGTATGCACGGGTAGGTACGCGGAAGGTAGAGTTGTAGTAACCGTTATCTACGATATCTTCCGGGCGAAGAGCGTATCCATATTCCTGTTCAAATTCCTCTAATGCTTTGATGGAAACCGTTGCACCATATCCAAACCAGTCTACAAATTTCTCTTTTGCCTGATCGTTGAATACCAGTGTAAAATGATAGAAAAATGTGGTAAATCTTACGACATCAGTATCCGGATTGTCGATGAGCCACTGTTTTAAGTAATCCTTTGCAAATGCACCGGAATTTGCTTGGCGTACATCGAATGGAATATCGTGCGGCTTGTCACCCCAGTTATTAGTGATGTGGTTGTACATCTGAGTCGGGTCCCAGATTGCGTATACGAAGAAAGAAACAGTGTACTCGTGGAAAGGCACAGCATCTTTGATCGTTACAAGATCCTTGTCCTGATCCACTTCCCAGCAGGAAACCGGCACAACTTCCCCTGTTGTACGGTCGATGACTTCCCACCATTTCTTCGGGTCGTGTACATAGTCAGCGATAACCTGTTCTCTGTAATATCCGTCGAGAAAATCAATGGTCACTGTATTTTCGGTTGCTACGTTATGTTTAGACATTAAGAGCATCTGCTGGCATTCATCCATATGCTCCTGTGCAAATTCGTTGTGTCCCCTTGCGACAAAATAAGTTGTATAGATCTTGGCGTCCAATGCTTTCGTAGCGGCGTCAAGCTTTGTTCCATCACTGTCACGAAGAGCGTCCGCGCCCCAGCGGTCCAGCATTTCTTTTGTCTCGTTTAAAAAATTAGATTCACTTGGTAAAGTAACTCTTCCTTTTGTTTTTGACATATTAATCTCCTTTCCTCAAGGCCGTTACCCGCTTTTTTGCGTAAGCGAAAGAGAGTTTTCGGACCTTTTTGGTACTATCCATAAAGTATTATTTATAAAAATAGTTATAAGTTGAGTATATGGAATTGTGCCGGATAATTCAATAGCACGATTGGTTACTTTTTTTGCACGATTGTAAATGTTGCATAATTGTAAACCTTGTCTTTTTCTTCACTTTTTGGTATATTTGTAAGAAAGAGGGGGTGCGGGGTATGAGAATAGAAGTGCCGGCGATCAGCAGCGCTGAAGAATTAGAAAACGTGGAACCATTTCGAGTGGAACATCTTCTGTGGGGAACAACGCAAATACCGGAGACATATGGATATCTTGGATTTGTGCCGTCGGATGGTTTCTATTTAAAGATGATATGCAAGGAGAAAAATCCGCTTCGTGTTTATGAGAAGAATCAAGATCCTGTATATCGAGACAGTGCGATGGAGGCTTTTTTTCAGTTTGATTCTGAGAGAGAGCGAAATACGAATGCGCTGTATTTGAATTTAGAAGTGAATGCGAATGGTGCGCTTCGTGCGGAATATGGAGAAGAGCGTATCTATCGGACATATTTTACGCCGGAGGAGATGGAAAAATTCGACTGCAAAACTACGATCGACGAAGAGTCATGGAGTATGAAACTACATTTGCCGATTGCGATTCTGGAGAAGATTTACGGACCGCTTCATTTGGATGTAGGCAGCAGCTTCTGGTGTAATTTCTACAAAATATCCGAAGCGGCAGAGATTGAACATTATGCGTCCTATGCGCCGATTCGGACCGAGATTCCGAGCTTTCATCTGCCGGAGTTCTTTGCAACTGCCGACGTTGTAGAAGCATAAATTATATTTTTATATCTTAAGGAGGATATCAAATGCAGATTTACAGAGCAAAAGATTATGAAGACATGAGCAAAAAGGCGGCAAACATCATTGCGTCGCAGATAGTTTTAAAACCGGACTGTGTGCTTGGACTGGCAACAGGTTCTACGCCGATCGGAGCGTATAAAAATCTGGTGGAGAAATATGAGCAGGGAGATTTGGATTTTTCACAGGTGACAACTGTGAATCTTGATGAGTATAAAGGACTTCCAAGAGAAAATGATCAGAGCTATTATTATTTTATGCATGACAATCTTTTCGATCATGTTAATGTGAAGCCGGAAAATACACATCTTCCGGATGGAACAAAAGAAGATTCGGATGAGGAATGTGCAAGATACGAAGAATTGATCCGCACTCTTGGTGGTCAGGATCTTCAGCTTCTGGGACTTGGACATAATGGACATATTGGATTTAATGAGCCGGATGCAATCTTTGAGAAAGCAACACACTGTGTAGATCTTCAAGAAAGCACGATCGAGGCAAACAAGAGATTTTTCGCTTCTGCGGATGATGTGCCGAAACAGGCTTACACAATGGGAATCGGAACGATCATGCAGGCAAAGAAGATCTTAGTAGTAGTAAGTGGAGAAGATAAAGCGGACACAGTTGCGAAAGCATTCTTCGGACCGGTGACACCGGAAGTTCCGGCTTCTATCTTACAGTTCCACAAAGATGTGATTCTTGTGGCAGACGAAGCAGCGTTATCAAAGGTTCCAAGATAATATAGAGCGATATTAATTCGAGCCGCATATTAATATGCGGCTCGCAGACTGTAGATAAAGTTGGTGGTGTCTTGAATAAAATAGAAATTTAAAAAAAAGTAATTGATAATAATGGTGGCATTGCAAAAACTTCAGATTTTGTCGCTAACGGGATAAATAAATACGAAGTTGCAGCTTTCTGTAAAGAAGGGTTCATTGAAAGGATTCGTAGAGGTTTTTATCAGCTTCGACAGAGTAATACTCTATCAGAGGAGCGTTTAATACGAGAACTTCTTCCCCAAGGAATTGTTTGTGTGGAATCTGCTTTGTTCCATTATGGATATAGTGATTTTTCTCCTCGTGAATGGTCGATTGCAGTACCGAGAACAGCGACCCGTGCGGTAAAGAACATAGAAGAATTCCCGGTGAAGGCGTACTATATTCAAAAAGATTTTTTGGATATAGGTAAGTCTACAAGTGATTTTAATGGTGTAATATTACCTGTGTATGACCGTGAACGAACAATTTGCGATTGCTTTAAATACCGCACAAAGTTAGACAACGAAATTTTTAATAAGGCTGTCAATGCGTATGCTGCTGATGAAAAAAAGAATCTTGCAAACTTGTCAGGGTATGCCAAGCAAATGAAGCTTTACACAAAGGTTATGAATGTAATGGAGGTGTTGCTTAATGGCTGATATAGCGGTATCTGCGCTTACACGACTTAAAAACAAGGCAAAAGAGAGTGGAAGAAGCTATCAACTCTGTCTACAGCTTTTCTGCCAAGAGGAGTTTTTGCGTCGTTTGGAAAAGTCAAAATATGCTGAAAATCTTGTGCTGAAAGGAGGCTTGTTCCTTTATTCTCTTACTAACTTTGATAGCCGGGTAACGGTTGATGTAGATTTTATGCTTCGGCAAATGCCTAATACACCAGAACGGTTGAAGGGGATTCTTGAGGAAATTATTGCGATTTAGATGGGCAATGATTTTGTGACCTTTGAGATAACAGATGTTGCGCCTATTGCTGTAGCGAAGAAATATGCAGGGATAGGTGCATCAATAGTTGCTCGTATTAAAAATACTCGTACACCGTTTAGCATTGACTTTGGCATTGGAGATGTTATTGTGCCGAAGCAGGAAAAAAGAACAATTCCTACTCAACTTGACGATTTTATCGCACCCACAGTTAATACTTATTCCATCGAAACGACTGTTGCTGAGAAAATTGATGCAATACTTAGTTTGATGGAATTTTCCAGCCGTATGAAGGACTATTATGATATTTATTACGTTGCCAATCATTTTGATTTTAACGGTAAAGTGCTGACCGAAGCGCTCAGAAAAACTTTTGTGAACCGTGAACACAATTCAATAGAAGTCTTTTTGACAAAACCGTTTACTGCCGCGGTTGGAGACAAAGAATTTACTGAAAAATGGTTTGCTGCTAAGGGTGAGTGGATGTAAGAAAGACAGTGTAAAAAGCATGCCTGCTTTTCGCGCTGTCTTTTCTTCGAAATCTTCTATTTCTCTTCAAAACTTCCATCTGCCACAGCTTTTACAGAAGAGGCGTATTCCGACGGTGTCATTCCCGTGATTCTCTTAAACTGCCTTGAAAAATAATGAATGGATGTATAGCCCAGTTGTTCTGCGATCTGGGTGAAATTCATATGTCTTGTGCGGATTAGTTCTTTGGAAGCGTTAATTTTGAGTGTGGAAAAATATTCAATAATGCCAAGATTACACTGTTCCTTAAAAATCTTCTGAAGTTGAGATCGCCCCACTAGATTATCCCGACAGATCTGTTCGATACTGATGTGTTCGTTAATGTGATTCTCCAAATATGCGTTTACGCGGTTGAAAATTTCGATATCACCTTTGTTTTTTGTGGCTTTAAAAGGTTCTGTTTTCAGCGCGGATTTGCCGAGGACAAGCGGACTTTGGTATTTTCGTATCAAATGAATCAGCATATTTTCCAAAAAGAGGCGGATTAATTGCTCTGAGCCTGCCGGAGCGTCAGATTTTAACGGCATGTTCTGGAGATAAGGATCGTCCAACCGGCAGTTAAATAATTTTCTTGCTTCTATTATAATGTCTGCAAGAAGATAATGAATATTTTCGTCGATATTCAAAGCCTTTCTCTTGAAAAATTCCATAGCGGGACTTTTGCAGCTGAAAGAAGCAACAATGAGGTTGGGGGCAATGCCGCCTACTGCCTTCACGTTGTGAAATTCATTTGGCTGGTGGAACAGGATTTCCCCCTTCTTTAATACGGTGGAAGTTTTACCGGCAGTTACGCCGACTTCGCCCTTATCCACATAGATGAATTCCCAAAAATCGTGAGCTTCTCCCTCGAAAGAAAAATCACTCATATATTCAAAGTAATGAATACTGTAAATCCGCTCAATTGAAATAATATTATTTGGTTCAATACCTCTGTATCCCATAAGACTCCTTTGTGATAGTTGTAGAAAAATGATGTCGTTTTTTGTTTAACTTTACCAATAGTATAACTCATTTCCGAGAGAAAAGCAAAATAAAAATGTAGATAGTGCAAATTAATGAATTTATAAGACAAAGCTTTTTGTGCAACATTGTACTATAATGCAAGTATGTAGAAAACATAATGTCATGAAAGAAATAGGAGGTAAAGCATTATGAAAAAGAAACTTGTAAGTATTCTTCTTTGTGCAACAATGGTAGCTGGTCTCGCAGTAGGCTGCGGTGGCAAGAAAGAAGAAGGCGGCGATAAGGGCGGAGACAAACTTGTATACTGGTCTATGTGGTCAGAAGAAGAGCCACAGGCTAAAGTTATCAAAGAAGCAATTGCTAAGTACACAGAAGACACAGGCGTTGAAGTTGACGTTCAGTTCAAAGGACGTAACGGACAGCGTGAAGGTCTTGAGCCGGCATTACAGGCGAAACAGCAGATCGACTTATTCGATGAAGATGTGAACCGTGTAAACGGATCTTGGGGATCATATCTTATGGACTTAGAAGAGCTTGCAGCAGACTATGAGAAAGAACATGCGAATGAGACGCTGTTCAAGATTGCTCGTACAGCAGGCGGCGGAACATTGAAATCTATTCCTTATCAGCCATCTATTTTCGGATTCTTCTATAACAAGACATTGTTTGCAAAAGCTGGTATCGAAGCAGTTCCAACAACATGGGCAGAATTTGATGCAGCATGTAAGAAATTAGTTGACGCAGGTATTACACCAATCACAGGAGATACAACATATCAGACATCTACACTTGGATATCACTTAGGACGTTACCTTGGGCAGGACGGAGTGAAAGCTCTTGTAAATGATCCTAAATGTGAAGATCCAGATGCAGTTAACTGGGATGATGAAAGAGTTCTCAAAGCATTAAAAGATTACGAAGACTTCGCAGCTAAGGGATATTTCTCTGACAAGATGGCTTCTAACGTATATCCAGACGGACAGAACAAAGAGTTCGCACCTGGCAATGCAGCAATCATCATCTGTGGTTCATGGCTTCCAAACGAGATCAAAGGCATGATCGCTGACGATCTTGAGTGGGGATACTTCAACTACCCGGCAGTAGAAGGCGGAACAGATGGCGCAGAAGCTAACAACATTGCAAATCAGGTATTTGCAATCAACAAAGATTCTAAGAAAGCTAAAGAAGCTATGGAACTTATCACATACATCACAACAGGTGAGTTTGATAAGAAGATGACAGAGGAAGCTCTCTGTATCCCAACTGACAAAGCAAATGCAGACGCATGGCCGGCAGAGCTTGCAGAAGTAAAACCAGGATTCGATTCTACTACTACATATTATGACTGGGCAGTAGGCGCTGAGAACAACGGTGACTTAACATCTGCTATGCAGGAAGGTTTCGTAAAACTCATGGTTGGCGATATGACAGCTGAAGAGCTTGTAAAAGAGTGTGCAGGAATCTGTGGAGAATAAGCAAGAAGAAAATAAGAAACACTTGGCTTAATTGAAAAGTGAAATTCTAAAATATGGTGGCATAAGCGTAAAGCGCTGCCACCATATTTTTTAAGTAAATGTAAGATTTAAAGGGGGAAAACCAATGAAGAAAAACAAAGGAATGATAGTTGGATTTCTGGCTCCGGCAGTGATCATCTTCCTGATCGTGTTCCTGTATCCGATTATCAGAACTGTGTTGATGAGCTTTTTCGATATTGAAAGTGTTACAGACTCCTTTGATACATGGACGTTTGTAGGCATTGAAAATTATATGAAATTGTTCAAAACTCCAATTTTTGTATTGGCAATGAAAAATATTTTTAAGATCTGGCTAATCGGTGGAATCATTGTTATGCTGTTATCTCTTTTGTTCGGAGTCATCTTAACAAGCGGTATCCGTGGCAAGAAATTTTTCCGTGCAGTTATCTATCTTCCAAATATTGTCAGCGCAGTAGCGCTTGCAACCATGTGGAGACAGTATGTATTTGCACCGGATTATGGACTTTTCGCAAAGTTCTTCCAGATGATCGGCGCGGATAAGTTAGCCCAGATGCAGTGGCTTGCACCGGAAAACTCATTCAAAGCGTTATTGATCGCATACTGTTTCGGTATGGTCGGTTACCACATGCTGATCTGGATGAGTGGTATTGAAAGAATCAGTCCGGACTTCTATGAGGCGGCTACCATTGACGGAGCAAACAAGATCCAGCAGTTCCGCTATATGACACTTCCTCTTTTGAAAGGTGTATTTAAGACAAATATTACCATGTGGACAGTAACAACATCTGCATTCTTCGTATGGTCACAGTTGTTCTCATCCGTAACAGCGAACAAAGCAACCATCGTACCGGTGCAGTATATGTATACACAGATCTTTGGAGCGGGCAATGCGGTGACAGATCGTAATGCAGGATATGCTGCAGCAATCGGTATTATCCTCTGCCTGTGCGTAGTTCTCATATTTACCGTATGTAATGCGTTACTCAAAGATGATGATTTGGAATTCTAGGAAGGAGGAGTAGTTGTGGCTAAAGAAAGAGAAAAGAAAGTAAGAGAAAAAATTAACTGGAAAAAAGAAGCAAAACTCGCTCCTGGATATATCATCATTCTGCTGTGGGTAATTTTTACACTTGTGCTTCTTGGATGGATCGTTGCAGCCAGCTTGTCTACAACGAAAGAAATATTTGCCGGAGAAGTATTGAAATTCGGTTCCGGCTTACATCCTGAAAACTATGTTGCGGCATGGGGCTCCGGCGGTGTAGCAACATTCTTCATGAACTCTTTGGTATACTCCGTGATTTCCTGTGTGGCGCTGATCTTGATCTGTGCGCCTGCAGCATATGTGCTTGCAAGATATACATTCCTTGGAAATAAAATTATCCAGACAAGTTTTGTATCAGCTATGGGTGTTCCGATCACAATGATCGTGCTGCCACTGTTCTGCCTGGTAGCAAACATGGGTATTTTGAATGATGTATTTGCAAGTAAGGCAACATTGATCTTCTTGTATATCGGTATCAATATTCCATATACAACGATCTTCCTTCTGACCTTCTTCGCAAACCTGTCTCGTACATACGAAGAAGCGGCAGCGATCGACGGATGTCCTCCGACGAAGACATTCTGGAAGATTATGTTCCCAATGGCTCAGTCAGGACTTGTTACAGTAACGATCTTTAACTTTATCAATATTTGGAATGAATATTTCCTGTCATTGATCTTTGCAAACAGCGATCAGCTTCGTCCTGTAGCAGTAGGTCTGTACGGAATGATCCAGTCCATGCAGTACACAGGAAACTGGTCTGGTCTTTTTGCAGCAGTAGTAATTGTATTCCTGCCGACATTTATCCTGTACCTCTTCCTGTCAGAGAAGATTATCGGTGGTGTAACAGGCGGTATCAAGGGATAGTAAGACTTACATTTCAGACATTTAACTTTGAGGTATATATTTAGGAGGTAGAGCAATGAATAAACCAGTATTGGTGATCATGGCGGCTGGTATGGGAAGTCGTTATGGCGGTTTAAAACAGATTGATCCCATCGATGAAGAAGGACATATTATTATGGACTTTTCTATGTTCGACGCAAAGAGAGCCGGATTTGAGAAAGTAATCTTTATTATCAAGAGAGAAAATGAGGCAGATTTTAAGGCAGCAGTAGGCGATCGTATGGCAGAATACATGGATGTATCTTATGCATTCCAGGAGCTGTCTAACATTCCGGATGGCTATGAAGTTCCGGAAGGCCGCGTGAAACCGTGGGGAACTGCACATGCGGTTTTGAGTTGTATCGATCAGATCGATGGACCTTTTGCGGTGATCAATGCAGACGATTATTATGGTGTTGAAGCATTCAAATTAATCTATGACTATCTGGAGTCTCATCCGGATGATGACAAATACCGCTACACGATGGTGGGCTACTACCTTGGAAATACAGTAACGGATAATGGTCACGTTGCACGTGGAATCTGCACAATGGATGAAAACGGGAAGCTTGTGAAGATTGAAGAGAGAACGCAGATCGAGAAACGTGATGGGGGAATCGCGTTTACAGAAGATGGCGGCGAAACATGGACAAATGTTTCTGAAAAAGCAGTTGTGTCCATGAATATGTGGGGATTTACAAAGAGCATCCTTACGGAGATCCGAGATGGATTCCCTGCATTTCTCGACAAAGGTCTGAAAGAAAATCCGATGAAATGCGAGTATTTCCTTCCGGCTGTTGTCAGTGATCTTCTGGGTGAAGATAAGGCAACGGTTGCAGTGCTGGAGTCTGCAGACAAATGGCATGGAGTGACATACAAAGAGGATAAGCCGGTAGTAATGGCTGCAGTGAAGAAGATGAAAGAGGATGGAATTTATCCAAAACATCTGTGGGAGGGAAAATAATGATTCAGGTGACACCGGAACAAAAAATGGAAGTAATCAATCATTATCAATTTACAGGTGAATTGCTTTCGCAGGAGCCATACGGAAGCGGTCATATCAATGACACATTTCTTCTGGTATATGACATTGAGAGAATGGGACGTATGAAGGTGATCCTTCAGAGAATGAATAAAGATATTTTCACGAAGCCGGAAGAGCTTATGGAAAATGTGGTTGGAGTTACGTCTTATTTGAGAGAACGGATTATAGAAAATGGCGGAGATCCGGAACGGGAGACACTGAACGTGATCCCGACACCGGATGGAGCCATGTTTTACAAAGATTCTAAGGGCGATTATTGGAGAGCGTATAAATTTATTACAGATGCCCTTGGATACGACAAGGTAGAAAATCCAGATGATTTCTACCAGAGTGCAGTTTCTTTCGGTAATTTCCAGCGCTTGCTGGCTGATTATCCGGCGGAGACACTCCACGAGACGATCAAAGGGTTCCATGACACGAAGGCGCGCTTTCAAGTGTTTAAAGAAGTTGTAGAAGCTGATGTAATGGGAAGAGCGAAAGATGTGGAGAAGGAAATCCAGTTTGTACTGGACCGCGAAGAGATTGCGGATTATTTCTGTGATCTTTTGGCAAAAGGGGAATTGCCGCTTCGCGTAACGCATAACGATACCAAATTAAATAATATTATGATTGACAATCGGACGAGAAAAGGAATCTGTGTCATTGATCTTGATACGGTTATGCCGGGACTTGCCATGAATGATTTCGGTGATTCCATCCGCTTCGGGGCAAGTACAGCCGCAGAGGATGAGAAGGATCTGTCAAAGGTATCCTGCAGCATGGAGCTCTTTGATCTCTACGCAAAAGGATATATTGAGGGATGCGCCGGAAGACTTACCAGAAAAGAGATAGAGCTTATGCCGATGGGGGCAAAGACAATGACCTTTGAGTGTGGTATGCGTTTCCTCACAGATTACCTTCAGGGAGATACTTATTTTAAAGTTCACAGAGAAGGACACAATCTGGACAGATGCAGAACTCAGTTTAAACTGGTTGAGGATATGGAGCAAAAGTGGTATACTATGCAGGGAATTGTCAAAAAATACAGCGATAATTAATGGAGGTAGAAAGATGGCAAAAATATTGATTACAGGCGGCGCCGGCTATATCGGAAGCCACACAGCACTGGAGCTTTTGAATAAGGGGTATGAGGTTGTCGTTTATGATAATCTCAGTAACTCTTCTCAGGAGTCCTTAAGACGTGTAGAAGAACTTACCGGTAAGAAGGTTGCATTTTATGAAGGAGATATTCTGGATAAAGAAGCGCTTACTGCAATGTTCAAGGCGGAAAATGTAGATGCAGTCATTCACTGTGCAGCTTTGAAAGCAGTTGGAGAGTCTGTGCAAAAACCATTGGAATACTATCATAATAATATTACAGGAACACTTTCTCTTATGGGAGTCATGGATGAAGTTGGCGTGAAGAATATTGTATTCAGTTCTTCCGCTACGGTATACGGAAGTCCGGAAGAAATGCCGATCACAGAGGCTTGCCCAAAGGGAGCATGTACCAATCCTTACGGATGGACAAAGTCTATGATGGAACAGATCATGACAGACGTTCAGAAAGCAAAACCGGATTGGAATGTAATCCTGTTACGTTACTTCAACCCGGTTGGAGCGCATAAGAGCGGACGTATCGGAGAAGACCCGAAGGGAATTCCGAACAACTTAATGCCTTATATTTCACAGGTGGCAGTAGGAAAGCTTGAGAAGCTTGGTGTATTCGGTGATGATTATGATACACCGGACGGAACAGGCGTACGTGATTACATCCATGTAGTAGACTTGGCAGTTGGTCATGTAAAAGCAATCGACTACATCTTCACAAACCCGGGATTAGATGTGATCAACCTTGGAACAGGTGTGGGATATTCCGTACTTGATATGGTGAAAGCATTTGGCAAAGCTTGCGGAAAAGAGATTCCATATGAGATCAAACCAAGACGTGAAGGCGATATCGCAATGTGCTACGCAGATCCGGCTAAAGCATTAAAGGTACTCGGCTGGAAGGCAGAGCGTGGCTTAGACGAAATGTGCGAAGACACATGGAGATGGCAGTCACAGAATCCTAAGGGATACAACGAATAAGAAATCTTAATAAGAAAAAGCACAGAGGGACGTTTTTCTCCTGAGCATGGTACATGGCTTTGCTTTGTACCAGCGGAAGGAGAGGGGCGTCCCTAATTCGTGTACTCGCGGAAGAGAGGGGGTGTCCCCAAATTATGTCCCCAATTTATGCTCTTTTATTTTCACCGGAAAAGTGTTATAATAACTTCGTATATCTTAAAACTGTAACTGTTTTGAAGAGGTAGAGAAGTTATGAAAGAGAAACAGAAAATTCGAGTAAAAGGACAACTTCGTACATATATGCAGTGGCCGGCTATTCTTGGGATATTCTTGATTGGCATGAATGTCTGGATTTACAGAATGGATCACAAAGCCGGGCTTGTGATGTCCGCATTTGTACTTCTGTATATTATCATGGCGGTACTCCTATATGTGTATACAAGAACCATGCTGATGAAAGAATTGGTGGAGTTTGCCACGCAGTACGGGATTGTGCAGAATACGCTGTTGAAAGAATTGGCAGTTCCCTATGCGATTCTTCTGGATGACGGAAAAGTAATATGGATGAATAACCAGTTTCTCAAGATTCTGGGCGGTAAAATCAAAGGTGACGCTTATTTGAGTAAATATTTGCCGGAGTTGAACCGTTCGATTTTTCCTCAAGAAGAAAATGATATTGTCCATATGGACGTATACTATAATGAGAGACAGTATCAGGCAGAACTCAGAAAGGTGTCTGTAGAAGGCTTTTCAGAGACAGAGCGCTTGATGGAAATGCCCGAGGAAAAAGAATATTTTATTGCCGTTTATCTTCAGGATGTTACAGAATTAAATCAGTATATCAAAGCAAATGAAGAACAGCGGCTTGTAGCAGGACTTATTTATATTGATAACTATGATGAGATTATTGACAGTGTAGAGGAAGTTCGCCAATCACTTCTTGTCGCGCTTGTAGATCGGAAAATCAATCAATACATTGCAAAAGCAAATGGTATTGTCAAAAAGATGGAAACGGACAAATATTTTATTGCCGTTCAGAAACAGCATTTTAAACAGTTAGAGGAAGATAAGTTTTCTCTTCTTGAAGGAGTGAAAACAGTAAATATCGGAAATAAGATACCGGCAACGATCAGTATGGGCTTCGGTCTCAGTGAAGAATCTTACGCACAGAGCTATAACTATGCGCGCGTAGCAATTGATTTATCGCTGGCACGAGGTGGTGACCAGGCGGTTATTAAGGACAGTCAGGGAATCACTTATTATGGTGGTAAGAGGGAACAGACCTCCAAGAATACACGTGTGAAAGCCCGTGTAAAGGCAGAGGCGCTCAGAGAATTTATCACGATCAAAGACAAGATCTTTGTTATGGGACATAAATTTGCGGATGCGGATTCTTTCGGAGCGGCGGTAGGTATTTGCCGTGCGGCAGAGGCGCTTGAGAAGAAAGCGTATATTGTGATTGATGAGATCTCGGCATCTTTAAAACCGCTGTATCTCTCCTATGCGGAGAATCCAGAATATGGTGAGAAAATGTTCCTGAAGCCGCAGGAAGTGCTGAAAATTGCGGATGAGAACTCGATGGTTGTTGTGGTGGATACAAACCGCCCGAAGATGACGGAATGTGAAGAATTGTTATCAATTGCAAGAACCATTGTAGTGCTGGATCATCACAGACAGAGCAGTGATAATATCGAAAATGCGCTGTTGTCCTACATCGAACCATACGCTTCCTCATCCTGTGAAATGGTTGCGGAAATCTTGCAATATATTGTGGATGACATCGAGATTCCGGATCTGGAGGCGAGCAGTCTCTATGCCGGCATTATGATTGATACAAATAATTTCGTTAATAAGACTGGTGTTCGTACCTTTGAAGCTGCTGCGTTTTTAAGAAGATGTGGTGCAAATATTACGCAGGTTCGCAAAATGTTCAGAGATGATATGGCTTCCTATCAGGCAAAGGCAGAGATTATCAGCAGTGTGGAAGTATATCAGGAGAAGTTTGCCATTGCCAGAGGAGAAAATCTGGATATTGAGAGCCCGACGATCGTAGGGGCACAGGCTGCAAACGATCTGTTGGACATCAATGCGGTGAAGGCGTCCTTTGTTCTTACGAATTATAATGGCAGAATCTATATCAGTGCCAGATCTATCGATGAAGTGAACGTGCAGATTATCATGGAACGTCTTGGAGGAGGCGGACATATGAACGCTTCCGGCGCACAGTTTGAACATACGGATATGGAACGAGCGGTAGAAGACCTTAAGAAAGTAATAGACGAGATGGTAGAAGGAGGAGATATCTAATGAAGGTAATATTGACAGAAGACGTAAAATCTCTCGGAAAAAAAGGTGACATTGTAAATGTAAATGACGGATATGCAAGAAATTTCATTTTGAAAACAAATAAAGGTATTGAAGCAAATGCAAAAAACCTCAATGATCTGAAGCTTAAGAAAGCAAATGATGATAAAATTGCGCAGGAGCATTACGAGGCAGCAGTAGAGCTCGGCAAAAAGATTGAGGACGGAAAGATAGAAGTTTCTATTAAGACAGGAGAAGGCGGCAAAGCATTCGGAAGTGTGTCTTCTAAAGAAATCGCGCAGGAAGTAAAAGCACAGATGAATCTTGAAATCGACAAGAAGAAAGTACAGTTGAAGGATGCGATCAAAGCACTCGGAACCTATGAAGTTCCGGTGAAGCTTCATCCGAAGGTGACAGCCAAACTGAAGGTTGTTGTAACAGAAGAGGCTTAGGAGGAAAAATCAATGGAAGAGGCACTCATTAAACGAGTTATGCCCCATAGTATAGAAGCAGAACAGTCCGTAGTCGGCGCTATGCTGATGGATAAGGACGCAATCCTTACGGCGGCAGAGATTGTCAGTGGGCAGGATTTTTATCAGACGGCTTATGGTGTGATCTTTGATTCTATGGTAGAACTTTTCAATGAAGGGAAACCGGTCGATCTGGTCACTTTGCAGGAGCGTCTGAAAGAGAAAGATGTTCCGCCGGAGATTGCCAGCCTTGAATTCGTAAGAGATCTGGTGTCTGCGGTACCTACTTCGGCAAATGTGAAATACTACGCGCAGATTGTGGCGGACAAGTCGATGCTTCGGAAACTGATTAAATTAAATGATGAGATATCGAATACCTGCTATGCGGGAAAAGAATCTCTGGAAGCTATTTTAGAAACCACAGAAAAATCAATGTTTCAGCTGTTGCAGCAGAGAAACACCGGTGAATATGTACCGATTCGTCAGGTCGTGTTAAATGCACTGGATAAAATTGAGAAAGCATCCAAGAGCAAGGGAACCGTTACCGGTATTCCGACCGGATTCATTGATCTGGATTACAAGTTGTCAGGGCTTCAGCCCTCAGATCTTATTCTTGTGGCGGCAAGACCATCTATGGGTAAAACTGCTTTTGTATTAAACATTGCGCAGTATGTGGCTTTTAAAAAGGACAGGGCGACGGCCATTTTCAGTCTGGAGATGTCGAAGGAGCAGCTGGTGAATCGATTGTTCTCGCTGGAGTCACAAGTCGATGCGCAGGCGCTTCGTACAGGTAACATGAAAGACTCTGACTGGGAGAAGTTGATTGAGGGCGCAGGAATTATAGGAAAGTCCAAGTTGATCATAGATGATACACCCGGAATCTCTGTGTCGGAGCTTCGTTCGAAGTGCAGAAAATATAAATTGGAGCACGGGCTCGATCTTATTATCATTGACTATTTGCAGTTGATGACCGGAAGTGTGGGAAAACGTTCGGAGTCCAGACAACAGGAGATTTCCGAAATCTCCCGTTCGCTTAAAGGACTTGCCAGAGAGTTGAACGTTCCGGTAATTGCACTGTCACAGTTAAGCCGAGCGGTGGAATCAAGACCGGACAAACGTCCGATGCTTTCGGATCTTCGTGAATCGGGAGCCATCGAGCAGGATGCCGACGTGGTAATGTTTATTTACCGTGACGAATATTATAATAAAGATTCAGAATACAAGAAACAGGCAGAGATCATTATTGCAAAACAAAGAAACGGTCCTGTGGGGACCGTTCATCTGGCTTGGCTTGGT
Organism: uncultured Dorea sp.; assembly: GCA_900543415.1. Lineage (GTDB taxonomy): Bacteria > Bacillota > Clostridia > Lachnospirales > Lachnospiraceae > Dorea_D. Next base: position 23,421 of record UQRE01000016.1, read on the forward strand.
GAGTACACAAAATTTGCGAACTTAAGCCGGCAGGAATAACTTTTTAAATTTTTGAACTGGACCACATTCAGAAGCAGACTTTCGAAAAGATTGCTGTTGTCTGATCAGCTGGTCCAGTTTTTTGAATTCTTCCTCTTCTTGACGCTCTTTCGCGTCCAGTAAGAAAGACATTTCTTTGCTGAACATAGATAACAAGACTTCGTTATTGTTTTCCAGCATTCGTTTCATATGCAGCTGTTCCCGCGTCCTTTTAATATCGGGGATCAGCGCCTTTAATTCGGCAAAAGGTACTCCCTGTTCGTATAATTCTTTAATGCAGCCGTATAGCTTCATGTCATCTCTTGTCTCCCTTTTTAATTGTTCCAGTGCACTGCCCATAATAAAACCCCCTTATTATTTCGTAACTATTCAGATGTGCTTAAGTTATCACAGTTGAATAGTTGTTCTTGGCATGTCCAGAATAACATAAGGAACAGGCGAAATAAGTCAAAAGACGTCGCACATACGAAAAAAAGCATTGCATTCCGGAGAGGAAAGCAATGCTCTTCTTTTTCGTTTGATATATTAGCCCTGAGAGATAGCTCCTGTTGGACACTGAGCTGCACATGCACCACAGTCAACACAAGCATCAGCATCGATCTCATAATGATCTGCTCCCTGAGAAATAGCTCCTACTGGACATTCAGCTTCGCAAGCGCCACAGCTAACACATTCATCACTAATTACGTGTGCCATTGGTATGTACCTCCTTTTTGTGATTATAAGACTTCTGCCTTTATCTATCATAATACAAAAAATTAAGAAAAATTTCAACATTTTTTCACGAATATGGTGTATGATGTTTGATGTTAACAGTAAAAAGCAGAAATTGGAGTGATGAAAATGTTGAAGAAGAAACAATGGATTGCTGCCGCACTCTGTTTGTCCCTTGTATTTGGCGGATGTGCAGCAGGAGGAAATGAAGATAAAGAGGAAAAAACTTCCGAACAGACGGAAGAACAAGAGGCTCCCAAGAAGCCGACGTATCAGGCGAAGCTTGATGTCATCGAACCGGCAGCTTATGGGAATGCGGAAGGCTTAAAGCTTGAAAAGGGTTCGTATATTTCCATTATCGGAAAAGGAGAAGAAGGACAATATTGGAAACAGGTGAAAAAAGGCGTTGATCAGGCTGCCAAAGATCTGAATGTACAGCTGGGCTATGAAGGTAAGGATAAGATCAAGGTTGTGTACAGCGCTCCGGCAGAGACAGACAATGTAGACGAACAGGTGAATCTTCTGGATGAAGAATTATCCCGCTATCCGGTGGCACTTGGGATTGCCATTGTAGATGAGAATGCCTGCGACGTCCAGTTTGATCTGGCGGCGGACAGTGAGATTCCGATCGTGGCATTTGATTCCGGCAGTGATTATCAGGGGTTAATGGCTACCGTGTCTACAAATAATTCGGAGAGTGCGCAGGTAGTGGCCGACAATCTTGGGAAGGAACTTGAGGGTGCCGGAGAGATTGTAGTTGTTGCCAATGATTCAAAATCAAAGAACAATAAAGAAAGAGTGAATGCATTTGCAGCGAAACTTCAGGAAAGCTATCCGGAGATTTCCGTCGTAGATACAGTATATTTGGATGCGTTGGATGGCTGGCAGGAGCAGATTGCGGCTGAAATTAATGCCGGAACCTACGCTTTAAGCGGAGAACCGACAGGCACAGCACTCTCGGAACAAACACAGGTTGAACCGAAAAGTATTACCGAAGAACAGGTGCTTGATTACGTGTTGAAAAAACATCCGAATCTGAAGGGTGTATATGGAACAAATCAAGTTGCAGTCAAAGCATTGGTTGACGGAATCGAACGTGGAAAACGGGAAGGCTTGACTGTTGTCGGCTATGATGCGGATGAAGAACAGCTTCAGATGTTGAAAGACGGAACGGTAGACGGACTTCTTGTGCAGAATCCGTTTGGCATGGGCTACGCATCCGTGATCGCAGCCGCAAGGGCTGCCATCGGAGCGGGGAATGAAGCTTATGTGAACACGGGCTATGTGTGGGTCACAAAAGACAATATGAAAAATGAAGAAGTCAAGCAGATGTTAGCTGAATAATTTAATTGCCAGAAGCACGAGTACAAATAAAATACTTGGTTTTACAATTTTAGCACCATTTGTCATGATAAGGCCGGCGCCGATATATCCGCCTGCCATATTGCATATAGCGGCGATAATTCCTAATAGAAAAAGCACTTGTCCGTTGAAGAGAAAGATACAAAGAGAAGTGATATTTGTGGTCAGATTAATGACTTTAGCCTGTGCGTTGGCAGTCTTAATGCTGAGCTTTGCAAACACTGTGAAAGCAATAATAAGGAAGGTTCCGGTTCCCGGTCCGTAAAAACCATCATACATCCCGATGATGAAAGCGGAAATGGATGCGGTCAGGTAAGTGCGTTTATCCAGCGTGATCTCGTCAGTGCCGGAGTCATTGAACAATTTCTTGTTTAAAACAAGGAAAACTGCGATCGGGAGAATTCCGGTCAAGATATAGATCATTATTTTCTCGGGAACCATAAGAGAAAGATTGGCACCGATGGAAGAGCCGATGATCGCGGCTATGACCGCCGGGACTGCGAGCCTGAAATTGACTAATCCTGCACGGATGAAACGCCAGGTTGCCAGAGAAGTTCCGCAGCAGGAAGATAATTTGTTAGTGGCAATGGCTGCATGAGCGGGAACACCGGCAATAAGGTAGGCAGGAAGAGAAATAAGACCTCCGCCACCGCCGATGGCGTCCACCATTCCAGCGAGAAACAAAAGGGGACAGATAATGAGAAAAGTCATTGGTGTTAGTTCCATATATATAAAGTCCTTTCGATAATGAAATTAGTCCGGTTCTTAACGGTAAACAAGACAAGTTAGATTATAGCGGTAAGGAAATAGGAAAGCAAGTTGTTTTAGAAGTTGCTTCTATGTTACAATAAAATTTGGAAAGAGAGATAGGAGGAAATAGAAAATGAACAGAGAGCAGGCACATGAGATTTTGATGAAATATATGAAGGGTGAAAATTATATTGTCCACTCTTATGCGGTAGAGGCGATTATGAAAGGTCTTGCCAAAAGACTTGCGCCGGGAGAAGAAGAATATTGGGGAATCGCAGGACTTCTTCATGATTTGGATGAAGAACAGTGCGACTGGCAGAATGATATGAGTGTACATGGACCTACGTCCGTAGAAATTCTGAAAAAAGAAGGTATTGATGATCCGGTGCTTTTCGAAGCAATCAAGGCACACAATCCTAAATGTGGAAAGAAGGCGAAGACGAAGATTGAATATGCGCTTCTGGCAGCAGATCCGATGAGTGGTTTTGTGAAAGCAGTTGCTCAGATTTACCCGGATAAGAAAATTGCAAGTGTGAAACATAAATCTGTGATGAAGCGTTTTAATGAGATGCGTTTTGCTGCGGGAGCGAACAGAGATTATATGGAGGCAATTGAATTTACAGGATTAAGCCTGGATGATCTTATTGATGTTGCACTGGAAGAGATGGGAGCGATCGCAGATACACTGGGATTGTAAGAGATAGGAGGAAGAACAAATGAAAACCACATTGGTAATTCTGGCGGCCGGGATCGGCTCCAGATACGGAGCGGGACTCAAACAGCTTGCAAAGATGGGACCCAACGGAGAGATTATTATGGATTATTCTATCTATGATGCGAAAGAAGCCGGTTTTGACAAAGTTGTCTTCATTATCCGCAAGGATATTGAAGAAGAATTCAAGGCGGTGATCGGTGACCGCATTGCTAAAGAGATGGAAGTTGCCTATGTATATCAGGAGATTTCCGATGTTCCATGTAAGTATCAGATGCTTGCAGAACAGAGGCAGAAGCCGTGGGGAACCGGTCAGGCGGTACTGTGCTGTAAAGATGTGGTGAAAGAACCGTTCGTTGTGATCAATGCGGATGATTATTATGGAAAAGAAGCATTTGTGAAGCTGCATGATTTCCTTGTATCTGAAGAAAAGACGGAGGAAGAATTGTCAATGGCAATGGCAGGGTTCCTTCTTGATCATACGCTGAGCGCCAATGGAACAGTGACAAGAGGCGTCTGCATAACCGAAGGAGAACAGCTTACCCGTGTTGTGGAAACTTACGGTATTAAAGAAGAGGACGGAGTGATCGTCTGCGACGACCCGGAGGTTGCAAAATGGATTCATCATGGTGAAAGAGTGTCGATGAATATGTGGGCGGCTCCGGCAGCGTTCATTGATAAACTGGAAGCGGGGTTTGCAGAATTTCTGGAAAGCCTTAACGGAGAAGCGGGAAAAAGAGAGTATCTGCTCCCGACCATTGTGGATCAGATGATTCAAAATAAGACTGCAAGCGTAAAAGTGTTGGAGACACATGACCACTGGTTTGGAATTACATATCAGGAAGATAAAGAAGCGGTACAGAAGGAATTTGCAAGATTGATAGAAGAAGGCGTGTATCCGGAGAAACTGTGGGCGAAATAGAGAAATAGAGAAAGAAAACAGCCAGAGAATGGCTGTTTTTTGTTGTGACCGTATTTTCTTTTGGTGTTCCGCCAAAATTCCAATAAAATCCCTTGACAACGCCGAAAATTCGTAATAAACTAAATGAGTGTGCATGGAAATGCATTGTATTTTCGTGCGCCAATATCTATGCAATGAAAAGCAGCTTATTAAAATCGTAGGAGGTGAAAAGAATGCCAACATTCAACCAGTTAGTGAAAAAAGGACGTCAGACATCTGTAAAGAAGTCTACAGCTCCGGCACTTCAGAAAAGTTACAATTCTTTGAGAAAGAAAAGCACAGATACTTCTTCTCCACAGAAGAGAGGTGTGTGTACTGCTGTTAAGACTGCTACACCAAAGAAGCCTAACTCAGCTCTTAGAAAAATCGCCAGAGTTCGTCTGTCTAACGGAATCGAAGTAACAAGCTATATCCCAGGTGAAGGTCACAACCTTCAGGAGCATAGTGTTGTCCTGATCCGTGGAGGAAGAGTAAAAGACCTTCCAGGTACACGTTACCACATCGTTCGTGGAACACTTGACACAGCAGGTGTTGCAAAGAGAAGACAGGCTCGTTCTAAATACGGTGCTAAGAGACCAAAAGACGCTAAGAAGTAAAAAGCGTATAAGAGCAACAGTTCTTCTATAAGGAGAACTGCAGAATAGGAATATTCACAAACAGAACTATGATGAAGTAAGCTGCAAGGTATATAAAATATGTATGCCCGCTGCACTACACTGTATCATTAGAAAGACACATGTGAGTACCGATGAATTAAATTAAGATATTTAAGGAGGGAAGAACCGTGCCACGTAAAGGACATACTCAGAAAAGAGACGTATTAGCGGATCCATTATACAACAACAAAGTGGTTACAAAGCTTATCAACAACATTATGCTTGATGGTAAGAAAGGTGTAGCTCAGAAAATTGTATATGGAGCATTTGAAAGAATCGCTGAAAAATCCGACAAGCCTGCAATCGAAGTATTCGAAGAGGCTATGAATAACATTATGCCAGTACTTGAGGTAAAGGCAAGACGTATCGGTGGTGCAACATACCAGGTACCGATCGAGGTTAGAGCTGACAGAAGACAGGCTCTGGCGCTTCGCTGGTTAACATTGTATTCTCGTAAAAGAGGAGAGAAGACAATGGAAGAAAGACTGGCTAACGAGCTTATGGATGCTGCAAACAACACAGGCGCATCTGTGAAGAAGAAAGAAGACATGCACAAAATGGCAGAAGCAAACAAAGCATTTGCTCACTACCGTTTCTAAATTATTAGGAGGCAATAATGGCTGGAAGAGAATACCCATTAGAGAGAACAAGAAATATCGGTATTATGGCGCATATCGATGCTGGTAAAACTACCACAACCGAGCGTATTCTTTACTATACCGGTGTTAACCACAAAATTGGTGATACTCATGAAGGTACTGCTACTATGGACTGGATGGCTCAGGAGCAGGAAAGAGGTATCACGATTACTTCCGCTGCTACAACATGTCACTGGACATTGCAGGAAAACTGCAAGCCGAAAGCAGGAGCTTTAGAGCACCGTATCAACATCATTGATACACCGGGACACGTTGACTTTACAGTAGAAGTAGAGCGTTCACTTCGTGTACTCGACGGCGCAGTAGGTGTATTTTGTGCTAAGGGTGGAGTTGAACCACAGTCAGAAAACGTATGGCGTCAGGCTGACACATATAACGTACCAAGAATAGCGTTCATCAACAAGATGGATATCCTGGGCGCTAACTTCTATGGTGCAGTAGAACAGATAAAAACAAGATTAGGTAAAAATGCAATCTGCATTCAGCTTCCAATCGGTAAAGAAGATGAATTCAAAGGAATCATCGACCTGTTTGAAATGAAAGCCTACATCTACAATGATGATAAGGGTGATGACATTTCTATTACAGACATCCCGGCTGATATGGAAGAAGACGCAGAGCTTTACCGTACAGAGTTAGTTGAGAAGATCTGCGAATTAGACGACGATCTTATGATGGCTTACTTAGAGGGTGAAGAACCTTCTGTTGATGAGCTGAAAGCAGCATTGAGAAAAGCAACTTGTGAATGTGAAGCAGTACCGGTTTGCTGTGGTACCGCTTACAGAAACAAAGGTGTACAGAAGCTTCTCGATGCAGTTGTTGAGTTTATGCCATCACCACTTGACATCCCACCAATCGAGGGTGTTGACGGAGATGGGAATGATACAGTAAGACATTCTTCTGATGACGAGCCGTTCTCAGCACTTGCATTTAAGATTATGACAGACCCATTCGTAGGTAAACTTGCATACTTCAGAGTTTACTCCGGTACAATGAACGCAGGTTCTTATGTACTGAATGCTACAAAGGGTAAAAAAGAGCGTGTAGGACGTATCCTTCAGATGCACGCAAATAAGAGAGAAGAGCTTGATAAAGTATATTCCGGAGATATCGCAGCAGCGATCGGATTCAAGTTCACATCTACAGGTGATACACTCTGTGACGAGCAGCATCCTGTAATTCTTGAGTCTATGGAATTCCCAGAGCCGGTTATCGAGCTTGCAATCGAGCCTAAGACAAAAGCTTCCCAGGGTAAACTTGGTGAATCTCTTGCAAAACTGGCAGAAGAAGACCCGACATTCCGTGCACATACTGATCAGGAAACAGGTCAGACCATCATCGCAGGAATGGGTGAGCTTCACCTTGAAATCATCGTAGACAGACTTCTTCGTGAGTTTAAGGTAGAGGCTAACGTAGGAGCTCCACAGGTTGCATACAAAGAAGCGTTTACAAAAGCGGTTGACGTTGACAGTAAATACGCAAAACAGTCTGGTGGACGTGGACAGTACGGACACTGTAAAGTTAAATTTGAGCCAATGGACATCAACGGTGAAGAGACATTCAAGTTCGAGTCTACTGTAGTCGGAGGAGCAATTCCGAAGGAATACATCCCGAAGGTTGGAGAAGGTATCGAAGAAGCTATGAAGTCTGGTATCCTTGGTGGATTCCCGGTAGTTGGTGTTAAGGCTAACGTATATGATGGATCTTACCATGAGGTCGACTCTTCAGAAATGGCATTCCACATTGCCGGATCTCTGGCATTCAAAGATGCTATGAAGAAAGCTGCTCCGGTTCTTTGTGAGCCAATCATGAAGGTTGAAGTAACTATGCCGGAAGAGTACATGGGAGATGTTATCGGTGATATCAACTCTCGTCGTGGACGTATTGAAGGTATGGATGATCTTGGCGGCGGTAAGATCGTACGTGGATATGTTCCGTTGTCAGAAATGTTCGGATACTCTACAGATCTTCGTTCCAGAACACAGGGACGTGGTAACTACTCAATGTTCTTCGAGAAATATGAGCCGGTTCCGAAATCTGTACAGGAAAAAGTATTATCCGGTAAAAATGATTAATTAAATACGAAAAAGGCTTGAAAAACTGCATGATTTGAAATATAATCAGAGATAGCCGAGTAAATCGTAAATTATTTAAAAATGCCTGAAAAAGGCGGTATAATAAGGAGGATATTCAAAATGGCAAAGGCTAAATTTGAAAGAAACAAACCACATTGTAATATTGGTACAATCGGTCACGTTGACCACGGTAAAACAACTACAACAGCTGCTATCACAAAAGTATTAGCTGAAAGAGTTGCAGGAAACGTTAAAGTAGACTTCGAAAACATCGATAAAGCTCCAGAAGAGAGAGAGCGTGGAATCACAATTTCTACAGCTCACGTTGAGTACGAGACAGAGAAACGTCACTACGCTCACGTAGACTGCCCAGGACATGCTGACTACGTTAAGAACATGATCACAGGTGCTGCTCAGATGGATGGTGCTATCCTTGTTGTAGCTGCTACTGATGGTGTTATGGCTCAGACAAGAGAGCACATCCTGCTTTCTCGTCAGGTAGGTGTTCCTTACATCGTAGTATTCATGAACAAATGTGATATGGTTGACGATGAAGAACTTCTTGAATTAGTAGAAATGGAAATTCGTGAACTTCTTGACGAGTACGAGTTCCCAGGTGATGATACACCGGTTGTTCAGGGTTCTGCTCTTATGGCTCTTGAAGATCCAAACGGACCATGGGGAGACAAGATCATGGAACTTATGGATGCTGTTGACAGCTACATTCCAGATCCAGAGCGTGCTACAGATAAGCCATTCCTTATGCCTATCGAGGACGTATTCTCTATCACAGGACGTGGAACAGTTGCTACTGGTAGAGTAGAGCGTGGTGTTCTTCACGTAAATGATGAAGTAGAAATCGTTGGTATTCACGAAGAGACAAGAAAAACTGTTGTAACAGGTGTTGAGATGTTCCGTAAGCTTCTTGATGAGGCTCAGGCTGGAGATAACATCGGTGCTCTTCTTCGTGGTGTTCAGAGAACAGAGGTCGAAAGAGGACAGGTTCTTGTTAAACCAGGTTCTGTAAACTGTCACAAGAAATTTACAGCACAGGTTTACGTATTAACAAAAGACGAAGGTGGACGTCATACTCCATTCTTCAATAACTACCGTCCACAGTTCTACTTCAGAACAACAGACGTAACAGGTGTATGTAACCTTCCAGAAGGTGTTGAAATGTGTATGCCTGGTGACCACATCGAGATGACAGCTGAACTGATTCACCCAGTAGCTATGGAAGAGGGACTTCGTTTCGCTATCCGTGAAGGTGGACGTACAGTAGGATCTGGTGTTGTTAAAGACATCATCGAGTAATTTGAATATCATAATGTATGTTTTAAAGAGACTTCTGTTTACAGAAGTCTCTTTTTAGATGGTTCTACAATGAATGTGTGTGGGTTGTGGCTTAAACCCGCAGTTCCTATATTGTTGGGGATATATAAATGAATAAGGGAGAGGGCTTTATTAACCCTCTCCCTTATTCATTAAATCATCATCATATGCTGGATTGCCCCCTGATATCCAGGTTGTTCTTTTAAGATTTCCTGTAATTCATTTTCTGCTTTTGCATATTCTTTCAATCCGATATACGCCAATCCCATTAAGTAATGACAGTAGGTATCGTTTTGATCTTGAATATTGCTTGGGAACACTTCAATCTCCGGAAGCGATACTGCAAAGTAATCATATTCAACTTTGTCGAACAGGTGCTTTTGTCCGAAGGAAAGAAGCTGGTGATAGCATTTTCTTGCTGCATTTGTATTGCCCAGTTTTTCATTCGCAAAGCCTTGATACAAGATCGTGTCGGAGGGCTGGTCGTTGTAATAAAGAACGCTTCCGGGTTCGTCCAGTCCGACAGAGGCCGCAAGATAATGAGCGGTAGCAGCTTCTTTGTTGCCGGTTTCTTCATAAGCGACTCCAAGATAGTAATCAGCAATATTATCCTGTACATTCGGAAGTTTCCCTTCGCCAAGGTTCTGTGGATAAGTTTTGGTTGCTTCCAATAATTCAATTGCTTCATCATACTGTTTTTTGTTCAGAAGCAGGAGCGCCTTTTGGGTTAATGCGTAGCGGTACTGCGCGCTTACCTTTCCTTCTCCGCCCTCCCAAGGATGGAACTGGTGGGTAGTCAGGCAATCCAGTGCCTTTTCATACTGACCGGTGTTGTTGAGAAGCGTAATGTATTCAAGATATAATGCATCCCGGTAAGTAACCAGATCAATGTGTGCTTTTAAAACCTTCAGGCGGTCTTCATTGGAATAACCTGCCTTTGCACAAAGCTGGTCGTATTCCAGAAGAAAACGAGAATAGTCAGGGTCAAGCTCAACAGCACGTTTCATAGCAGGAAGTGCTTTGCTAATGTCATGTTCTTTATTGTAGTAAGCAATCGCAAGGTTACGGTAGCTCATTGCGAAAGATGGTTCTTCCTCAGTGGAGGTAAGCCAGTGCTTAATTGCCTTTTTGTTTTGCTTTTTGTCATAAAGAAGACAACCTAAGTAGTAATGAGCGCGAGGCGCTTTTTCCAATACTCGGATTGCGCTTTCCAGAATCAGTACTTCTTCTGTTCGATTCGGGAAACAGCAGGAATAATCGGAAGCTTCGCCAAGGTTGTGCGCTTCTTTTGCACTTTCAACCTCTCCCAGCAATTCGTAAATATAGCCTTTGTAATAGCCGCTCATAGGAGATTCGGTATCGCAGGAGTTGAGGATAAATAAAGCATCTTTGTAGAATCCTGCTTTTGCGTAATCGAGAGCCAGTTCCAAGTAATTGTGAGCAGGTTCTCGCATTGTCCGTTTCCAATTATCAGAATCAGAAGAAGCAATGGAGATTTCATAACGAATGCCCATATCCAGTGGATCAATACGTTTGCTTTCTTCAAGGAAAGCACTGCTGTCCTGTCCGAGTGTGCGGAGAATGGTAGCCTTTAAAGTACGGGCCTTCATATTGTGCCAGTTTCGGATCATAGATTCATCAATAAATTTTAACGCATCTTTGTAATTACCGCGCCTGCAAGAGAGTGCGGCTAACCAGTAGAAGCCGCTGCCCTGTGTCTCGTAGCTCCATGTTGCTTTATAGAAAGCGTCATAAGCTTCATCAAGCTTTCCGGTCATCACAAGTGAAAGACCAAGATTGAAGTAACATTCTCCGTAGTATGGATTTGGATTCTTCCATGTTTGTTTTTCAATGGCGGTCTTGAATAATTTAATTGCCTCTTCGAAATTACCGTGACGATATTGTAATAATCCGTAGCCGTTGTTCAGACGGATGTCGGAAGGATCTCTTTTCAAACCTTCCAAATAGTAATCGTCAGGAGAGAATGTGGCATGTCGGTATTGCTCTAAGTGAAGAGCTCCAAGATACAATTCCTCTGTTGATTTTAATTCAGATGGAGGAAGCAGAGGATCTGCCGGATCAGGAGTTGCCTCTAATTGTTCTTCGACCACTGTATAGGACACCAGTATGTTTCCATGTACGTCAGTAATCACCAGTGTACAGCCGATTAAGCTGTCAAGTTCCGTTGCGAAAGCTGCGTCATAGATTTCGGTAGGTGAAAGGTCTGCCTGATCTGCAAATAAGATTTTATCGTTTTTGCAGAGCTTAATCTGACACTGTGGAAATACACCGGAAGCATACGCTTTGATGATGCAGTTGTGACCTTCAAGCTCTAAGTTGACAGAAGCATCTTTCGTTGCGTTTTTTACTCGACCTACATGTTTATAAGGTATGAAATATTGTGTAAATGTTTTTTCCTCATAAGGCTTCAGCCATGTGAAATCAGGCTGATTATCTGCGTATACGCCGGTCATTAATTCGATATACGGTCCATCTTCGTCTGTAAGATTGCGGTCCCATGCTTGACCGAAGTCGCTGTTTCCCCATGTCCATTGTTTTTTGCCGGGAGAAATATGGTGATCTGCTACATGGAGAAGACCGGCATCCAGTTTTTCGTCATAGTTGCCGATAAAATCATAATCAGAATGAGCGGCCATATAAGAGGTAGGTACTTTAATATTCCGATAGCAGGAGATGTCGACACCTGCGGAATAATCATATTTGTAATATTCGCCTGTTGCGATCGGGAAAGTAGAAACTGCTCGTTTTCCGTGGTCCATGACTGCATGGACATCCGGTGGGAATACAGAATATGTATTGTCATTTACTGGAACAGCAGGGTTTGCCCACCAGAGGAAAGTCTGAGGGGTGTCTGTACGGTTGAAAAGCTGTCCTTTGATCTCAATATAAGCTTTGTCTGGATAAAGTGTGAAGGACGCCATTCCTTTTGTTCCGTACATTTTATCGATTTCGCTTACGTATACCGTAGAAGAACCATCTTCGTGTTCTTCAAAATAAAAGTCAACCGGAGAATAGGTGGATGGACGATGATGCTGCGGCCAGTTGAATTCGATTCCGCCGGAGATCCAAGGACCGGTAAGCCCTACAAGTGTCGGTTTGATCACATGATTGTAATAGACGAAGTCGTAGTTATTAGTTTTGTCTAAGGCTCTCTGGATTCGTCCGCCTAATTCGGGGAGAATCATAACCAGAAGATAGTCATTCTCCATATAAATTGCATGATACTCCACATCTTCTTTTTCGTCAGAGATTTTCTCAGTTACAGGCATAGGGTAAACCTTTCCGGTACTGCCTTGATAAGCGCGGTTTTCGAGGAAAAGAGGACTCTTCTCCGGTGTAGCTGGTTTGTATGTTGGAAGGACGATCTGTTCTTCCCAGACGTGTACTTTGTTGTTTCCCATAATAAAAAACTCCTTTCTTATTTTATGTAATTGCCTGAGAATCCTTCATGGACAATTACTTTGTTCTTACTTTATTATCTGTAGTTAGAATAGCATAAGAACATGAGAGATAAAATGGCATATACCATATAAAGATGGACAATATTCCTCCTGAGTGCTATATTGTTTTTGAAGGAGTGAATAGAAAAAATGACAGATGTGAACGGAAAATCAGATGGGTTTCGAGATAAAAAATATATGATCGTCCCAACGGAGTCTTTTGCAGAATATATGGCGCATCCTTTGATTCGAGCGGCATATCTTACGGATGTGGGTTTCTTTCCGAAAGCAAAAGAGCACTATCGGGAGAGAGAAGATGGAGCAGATCAGTATATTTTAATCTATTGTACGGAAGGGAAAGGTATCATAGAAGTAGAGGATCAAATATACAGGTTAGAGAAATCAGATGCTTTTTGCATTCCGAGAAATGTTCGACACAAATATTATGCTGACGAGAAAGAACCTTGGAGTATTTTATGGGTTCATTTTAAAGGAGATAATACGAACTATTTTCCATTAGAGGAACGAAAAATAGTCCATATTAATTCCAGACACAGTGATAATCGGATGATGGTTTTGTTTAATTTACTGTTCAGAGTGTTGGAACGAAATTATACGATCGGAAATTTTATTTATATATCTCAAGTATTGTCCTTAATCCTTTCGGAAATCTACTTTCGGGAAAAAGTGGATGAAAGCAGTGTTCAGGATCGACATGTTACAATGGTAATCCGCTATATGTACCAGCATTTGCGCGAAAATCTTACTTTAGAAGAAATATCCGAAGAAGTGCAGTTGTCAAAGAGTTATCTGAATGCGGTTTTTAAGGCACAGACAGGGAAATCTCCGGTAGAGTTTTTTATCCATTTAAAAATGCAGGAGGCATGTAAGCTTTTAAAATCTACAGACTATTATATTTATGAGGTGAGTTCTGAACTTGGATATACAGACCAGTATTATTTTTCGCGGATCTTTAAGAAAGTGGTAGGGGTGTCTCCGAAAGACTACAAAAACGGCGACTACTTTTACAGTGGATAAGGAAGTATAGAATGACAGTAATATTGTCCATCAAAGGATAACATATGGAATTTCATAGATGTAAGAGAAGTGTTATACTTTGAACAAAGAATACAGGAAACAAAAAGATAAATATTAGATAGTATAAAGGAGGATTTTATAATGTCAGAAGTAAAATTACCAGAGAAAATGCTCGGAATGAAACTTCCGGGAGGCGCTAAGGTTGAAGCTGTGGAAGTGGAGGTTCCAAAACCGGGACCGGGACAGGTGCTTTTGAAAATGAAAGCTGCCAGCCTTTGTGGAAGTAATCTGAAATATATTTATTATGAACATACGGACAAAACAGGCGGCGCAAGATATGATGACGTGATCGCAGGACATGAACCAAGCGGACAGGTAGTTGCGGTTGGTGAAGATGTCAGTGATTTTAAAGTTGGAGACAGAGTTGTAGTATATCACATTCAAGGTTGCGGATATTGTGATGAATGTCGGAAAGGTTTCTTTATCAACTGCCAGAATCCGGAGAGACGCGCATACGGGTGGCAGAGAGACGGAGCTCTCGGAGAGTATATGGTAGCAGATGAAAGTACATGTATCCATCTTCCGGATTTTCTTACTTATGAAGACGGGGCAATGATCGCGTGCGGATTCGGAACTGCATATCAGGGACTTTTAAGAGCGCATGTTTCCGGAAATGATACCGTACTTGTTATGGGGCTTGGACCGGTCGGTCAGGCTGCAATTATTCTGGCAAAAGCACTTGGAGCAAAGACCATTGGAGTGGATATTGCAGAAGAACGTATGGAAATGGCAAGAAAAGTTGGCGCCGATGAAGTATTAAAAGGTGATGATGACGTTGTAGAGAAGATTATGGGTCTGACAAACGGAAAAGGTGTAGAGGTTGCCGTAGATTGCTCCGGAAGCAGTATCGGACGTGTCAGATGTCTGGAAGCTGCAAGAATGTGGGCGAATGTTGTTTATTTAGGTGAGCAGGGAACGGTTACCTTTGAACCAAGTCCGCTTCTTCTTCACAAAAATATTACGCTGCATGGCTCATGGGTTACTTCGGTTAGTAATATGGAAAAACTTGTGGAGCTCTTAGACCGCAAGAAAATTCATCCAAGCCAGATTATTACACATCGATTCCCACTGCGTGAGACGGACAAAGCATTTGAGATCTTTGCCACAGGAAAGACCGGAAAGGTAGGCGTTTGTCACGAAATGGAATAAGAAAGAAGGAAGGTTCCGGGATGAAAAAAGTAGAAAAGCTTAGGAAATGGATGGCTGCAAATGACTATGACGGAATCATTCTCGGCAGAAGAGACAACTATACATGGATCAGCGGAGGGGCTAAGAATCACGTAACGTCAAATACAGAGACAGGTGTTGCATATTATGTGATTGAGCCGGAGCGGATCTGGCTGTTTGCAGACAGCAGCGATCTTCCCAGAATGTCAGAAGAACAGAATTCTCTTGAAGCAGAGCCTATTTTAGTTCCGTGGTATATGTCTATGGAAGAGCAGTTCAAAGAAAAGATTCAAGGGAAAAAGTATGTATCAGATACAGGGATCGCAGGGACGGAAAATGTTGAAGAGGCGCTTGTAGATCTTAGAATGCAGCTGTCGGAAGAAGAGGTAGAGTGTTACCGCGAGATTGGAGCGGCGTGTGCACAGATTGTAGAAGGAATCTGTAAGGAAGCAAAGTCCGGTCAGACAGAGGTTGAAATCGCAGAACGGTTGAAGTGTAGGTGTATCGAACAGGGGATCAGTCCGGATTGCGTTTTAGTCGGAGCGGATGAACGCATCTTAGATTATCGTCATCCGATGCCAACGGATAAAAAGATTAAAAAATGTGCAGAAATTATATGAAGAGGCAGGATACGCACAGGAATGGCAGATGCATCATCAAGGAGGCCCCACCGGATATGGCTGCAGGGAATTTGTTGTTGTTCCCGGTCTTGATAAAAAGCTTCATGTGGGACAGGCTTATGCGTGGAATCCGACCATTCAAGGAACAAAATGCGAAGAGACGACTTATTTGACCGATGAAAATGTAGAAATCTTTACACGAACAAAAGATTGGCCATGCACAATTGTTGAGACTCCGTATGGAGAGATAGAAGTGGCTGATATTTTACAAAGATAAAAGTATATGAAATCGGGGACGGTATTTTTAACCGTCCCCGATTTGCGTTGTTTGGAATTCTATAAAATGGTCCGGTAGACTGCTTTGGCGCTGAAACAAAGAAAACCCAAAAATATTATAAAAAAACATAAAAAAATCAACTAAAAACCAAGTATTGATAAAAAATAGACAGGTAAATGTGCGATTTTTCACGATAAATTGTGGAAAATCTATAAAAAATGTTGCATTCAAAAATGAACAGTGCTATAATGGGCGTAGTTAATAAAATACTTAATTAAAGACATTACTTAAGTTGGAACGTGACAATATGAGAAGAAGTACAAATAATTCAGAAGTAAAAAAAATAAATAGAAACAGGGTCTTTCGATATATTAATGAACAGAAAGAGACCTGTATGACAGAGATTGCTTCGGCATTGGAGATGAGTGGACCGACAGTACTTTCTCTGGTGAATGAGTTGAGAGATTCAGGGATGATCGAAGAGGTCGGAGAGTATAAATCTACCGGAGGAAGAAAAGCGAAAGCAATCGCCTCGGTAAAAGGGATTCGTTATGCGCTTGGACTTGATATCACGAAAAATCATATTGTTATTGCGTATACAGATCTGACACAGCAGGTGTTGAATTATGAACGTATGTATAAACCGTTTGAAGATACAGCAGAGTATTTTGAAGCGGTGGCGGAAGAAATTCAAAAATTTGTTTTTCAAAACAAAATCCCCGATGAACGTATTGTTGGACTGGGGGTTTCGGCGCCGGTCATTATTGATCGGGATCGGGAAGTGATTTCTAACTCGCACGCGCTTGGTGTTCATAATGTGCCTTGTGAAAAGTGGACATCTTATATGCCTTATCCGAGCGCGTTGTTAAATGATGCTAATGCGGCAGTATTGACAGAGTGGATTGGAAAAGAGACATGTGAAAGTATGGTATATCTGTCTTTGAGCAATACCGTGGGCGGTGCGGTTGTGTATCAGTCGGATCGCGGGAATGTATATAGCCGGGACGGATATCTGAAGGATGTCAGCAGCATGCATTTGGGCAATAATTGGAGAAGCGGAGAGTTTGGTCATATGGTGATCCATCCGGAGGGCCGCAAATGCTATTGTGGAAAAAAAGGATGTGTGGATGCTTACTGTTCAGCGCTTCGGCTGGCAGATATGGAAGATGGTATGCTGGAAAATTTCTTTGTTCATCTGGAGGAAGGAAGCGAAGAACATAAAAAAGTGTGGGAAGAGTATATGGAGAATCTGGCTCTTACTGTAGATAACCTTCGAATGATCTTCGATATGGATGTAGTGCTGGGCGGTTATGTAGGATGTTATATGGAGCCCTATATTCCGGAACTGCAAAAGAGGCTTTCAGAATTGGATATTTTCGAAAAACGCGGTAATTATGTGAGAGCGTGTGGATGTCGCAGTGAAGCTTCCGCATTTGGAAGTGCAATTTATCAAATGGAGAAGTACATTGAATCAATATAAATGTTCTCTGTAGGTTTTGAAAAATCTTGTGCAAAATGTATAAAAAATAATTTAATATTTTGTTCGTTATTACATCTTGCATAAAAATGGTACAAGGAATATAATTACAACAACATTTATAAAACACCTTTACAAAACTAAGGCAGGGACGATTGCTAACGGGTAATGCTAGCAACCATATTCAGAAGGAGGAAGACGAAGATGGGAATTATTGAAAAAATGAGACTGGACGGAAAGGCAATCTATGTAACAGGAGCTGCAAGTGGAATCGGAAAAGCAGCAGCTACGGCATTCGCAGAGGCAGGAGCAGATGTAGCGATTGTTGATATCAACATAGAAGGCGCTGAAAAGGTTGCAAAAGAAATCGCAGAAGCTACAGGATCTAAAACAATTGCAATCCAGTGTGATGTAACAAAACAGGATCAGGTAGAAGCAATGGTTGCAAAAGTTGTTGATACATACGGAAAATTAGACGCTTGTTATAATAATGCGGGAATCGCTTTGAATGTTGAAGCTGAGAATATGACTTACGAACAGTGGAGCAAGGTTATCGACATCAACTTAAACGGTGTATTCCTCTGTGCGACGGCAGCAGGAAGACAGATGCTGAAACAGGGTTATGGTTCAATCATCAATACAGCATCTATGTCAGGACACATTGTAAATGTTCCTCAGCCACAGTGTGCATACAATGCTTCTAAAGCAGGAGTTATCATGCTGACAAAATCACTGGCAATTGAGTGGGCGAAAAAAGGTGTACGTGTAAACTGCATCAGCCCAGGATATATCGGAACAGACTTGATCATGAACGCTGAACATTTGAAACCACTGATTAAAGAGTGGAATGCTATGGCGCCAATGGGAAGACTTGGAAAACCGGAAGAGCTTCAAGCAGTTTTAGTATACTTAGCGGGAGATGCAAGTACATTTACAACAGGTTCAGATATCGTGGTAGACGGAGCATTTACATGCTTCTAGGAAACCATTTGGAGAAGATAGCTAAAGCGAAAGCTATAAAATAATTAAATTCATAAGGAGGAAAAATTATGAAGAAAAAAGTTTTAGCAGCCATTCTGTGCGTGGCAATGGTAGCATCTATGATGATCGGATGTACCACAAAATCACCAACATCTGGTGGAGATGACAAGAAAGATGATGGAAAAGGTGGTAAAAAGATCGGTATCACAATCCAGAACTATGAGAATGCTTACTGGGCTGGTGTTATGAGTAAGCTGGAACAGATTCTGAAAGACGAAGGATATGATGCAACAATCGTTGGATGTGAAGAAAACTCTGCAAAACAGATCGAGCAGATCGAGAACTTCATCACTTCCGGATGTGATCTTATCATGGTTCACCCAAATGACGCTGACGCTGTAGAAGAAGTTTGCGGACGTGCATTAGATGAAGGTATCAAAGTAATGTGCTGGGATAACCCGATGGAAAACACAACAGCTAACTGGGTTCTTGATAATACAGAACTTGGAAAAGAAATCGGAAAGACAGCAGCAGCATTTATCAACGAGCACTACACAGCTGACAACAAAGCTCAGGTATGTGTAATTGGTAAACCAGATACACAGGTTCTCTTAGAGAGACAGAATGGTATCGAAGCTGGTCTTAAAGAAAACTGTAAAGATAACTACGAAATCGTAGCTACAATTGACGGTGTTGTTAATAACGAAGTTCAGTCTAAAGCTGAAACAGTTCTTCAGGCTAACCCAGATTGTAAAGTATGGGTAGGTGTTGGCGCAGGCGCTATGATCGGTTCTAACACAGCTCTTCTTGCTAAATACGGCGGAGCTGGCAAGATTCCTGAGGATTGTGGAGTTATCACAACAGACGTTACATCAGATCAGTTAAACTCTCTGGAAGCTGGCGATGAGGCAGTAAGAGCTATCGTTGGATTCGAAGGATCTAACACAGATACAGCACAAGCTTGTTTCGAAATGTTCAAGAGAATTTTAGATGGAGAAGACTTCTCTAAAGATAAAAACGTATACAGACCTACAATGGAAATCAACGATGAAAATATCGCTGAGATTCAGAAGGGAATGTAATATAGTATAGTTTAAACTAGGAAATAGCACAGATGAGATGGAGGCGGCATGCGCCGCCTCCAAATAATATAATCACGGGGGACGAATATGAGCGAAGAATATGTATTACAATTACAGCATATAAGAAAAGAATACCCGGGTGTTGTTGCGCTGTCAGATGTTACTCTGGAATTGAAAAAAGGTGAGATTCTCGCTCTTATCGGAGAGAATGGTGCCGGAAAATCAACATTGATCAAATGCTGTTCAGGAGCAGTTATACCTACTTCTGGAAACATTGTAGTCAATGGGAAAACATTTAAGAGTATGACACCTCAGCTTGCGGCGGAGAATGGAATTGCGATTATTTATCAGGAATTTAATAACGTAAAAGAATTATCTGCTGCAGAGAACCTGTTTTTGGGTAGACCAATTAAAAAAGGAATTATTGTAGATAAGAAAGCAATGGAAGAAGAGGCTGCAAAAGCCTTTGAACGTTTACATATCAAAATCAATCCGAAATCTCTGATGAAAGATTTAACTGTCGGATATCAGCAGATGGTCGAGATTGCAAAAGCAATCCAGCAGGATGCAAAAATCCTGATCATGGACGAGCCTTCTGCACCTTTAACAAGCGCAGAAGTAGAAAGTATGTTTGAAGTGGTAGAGCTCCTTAGAAAACAGGGAGTATCTATTATATATATCTCTCACAGATTGGAAGAAATCTATCGTTTATCTGATCGAATTCTTGTTCTGAGAGATGGTGAATATGTCAAGACGCTGATTACAAAAGACAGCCATGTGCAGGAGCTTATCCAGCTTATGGTTGGACGTGAATTGACAGAAAGTTATCCACCGAGAAAAGACTGTATTGACAAAAACGACGTTGTGTTGGAATTGAAGAATCTGACAGGCAATGGCGATAAAAATATTAGTTTAAAGCTTCATAGAGGAGAGATTCTTGGTCTTGGCGGACTGGTGGGCGCGGGCCGTACTGAGCTTGCAGAGATGATTTTTGGAGCGGTACACAAGGAATCTGGACAGATGTTCTTCAAAGGAAAAGAAGTGAATCCTAAGAGCCCGAGAGAGGCGATCGATCTTGGAATCGCGCTTGTTCCGGAAGATCGCAAGCGGCATGGAGCAATGCTTGGTATATCAATTAAAAATAATATTAATATGCCGATTTATCAAAAGAATTCGACGCTCAGCGTCATCAATAAGAAAAAAGAGTGGAGTACTGCAGAAAAATATGAAAAGAATATGGCAATTAAAACGCCATCTTTAAATCAACTTGTTAAAAATTTAAGTGGTGGTAACCAACAGAAAGTAATCCTTGGCAGATGGCTTGCTGCGGATTCAGAAGTGATTATCTTTGACGAGCCTACACGTGGTATTGATGTGGGTGCAAAGTATGAGATCTACAAGTTGATGAATGATCTGGTTGAAAATCAAGGGAAGGCAGTACTGATGATTTCTTCCGAAATGGAAGAATTGATGGGTATGTCTGATAGAATTATTGTACTATCTGAAGGAAATATGACCGGCGAACTCAGTAAGGAAGAGTTTAGTCAGGAAACGATTATGGCGCACGCTTCTGCGGCCAACGTTTAGGAGGGCTAATAATGAAAGAGAACAAAATTACAAATCAATTGAAAGACAAAGCGATCTGGCTTGTGCTTATAATACTGGTAATTGCATTCACGATCGCAAACGAGAGATTTATCAATCCAAACAATATCCTTACATTGTTACGTCAGGTTTCTATGTATGGTATTGCATCTATCGGTATGACGTTTGTCATTTTGCTTGGTGATATTGACCTGTCTACTGGTACTGTAATTTCTTTTGTAAATATTTTATGTGCACACATGATGGTTAATATGGGTATGAATCCAGTGATTGCTGTTCTTATCTCACTGGTTGCTTCTACTTTGATCGGTGTGTTAAATGGTTTCATGGTATCTACAGTGGGAATTCCTGCAATTATTGCAACATATGCGACACAGACTGCCTTTATGGGACTTGCGCTTATCATGTGTGGTGGTATGCCGATCAGTGGATTCTCTAAAGGATTTGCTATGATCGGTCAGGGATACGTTGGTGTTGTTCCAATCCCGGTTATTATTATGGCGATCTGTTTTGCGATAGGATCTTTCATTCTTAACAAAACATATTTTGGACGTTACTTCTACGCAGTAGGTGGTAATGTGGAAGCCGCAAGACTTTCTGGTATTCTTGTTAACAGAATTAAATACTTAGTATTTGCAATATCCGGATTCTTTGCAGGACTTGCAGGTATCGTAATGTTGTCTCGTACAAACTCCGGTAATACATCTTCAGGTGCTGATGGATTCGAGTTTGAAGTTATTACTTGTGTAGTTCTCGGAGGAGTGTCTATTACAGGTGGTTACGGTAAGATGTCAGGTGTTGTAGCAGGTACATTTATTATTGGTGCTCTGAAAAATGGTATGGTGCTTATGGATGTTAACTCTTATGCACAGAAGATCGTTATGGGTATCGTATTGGCTCTTGCTGTTGGATTTGACTGCTTCCAGAAGAGAAAAAGAGATAAAGCTTAAGTTGAACGTAAGAACTATGATAATAACTCCCAGCAGATATCTATTTGCTGGGAGTTTGCGCATATAGAAGAAAAGTTATGTGTCAAGGAGGAAGAGATTCATGAGAAAAATTCAAGCAATGCCACTGGACAGGGAGGCGTTCGCTCCGTTTGGAGAATATTATGATATGCTGCATCCGAGTGGATACGCATTAGAAGGGGAAATTCATAAATTTTATCCGGACCGGCTCAGTGAATCATCGGTTACTCGAGTAGGATATTCCCCGATTGAAGTCAGGAAAGAAGATCGTATGATTATAAAGGCAGTGGAATATCACACGACAACACCTGAGTTGATACTGCCGCTGAATGATGATATGATAATACATGTGGGGCCTGCATCGGGCGGGCAGCCGGTAACAGAATTTACGAAAGCATTTGTTGTTCCACAGGGTACATTAGTGAAGATTAATACGGCAATCTGGCATTTGGCGCCGCTTCCGGTAAATGAGGAAATGCTTCATGCCATGATCATTCTTCCGGAGTGTACGTACGCCAATGATTGTACAGTGGTACAACTAAGTGATGCGGAGCAGTTTGAAATAGAGAGGTAAGAAACTCTCCGGAGGAAAAGAGAGCGTATGGAAAGAGAAAAATTAAGTGCCAATGAAATTAAAATTCAAAACAGACAGCGGATCTATCAATTTATCCGTGAGAACTATCAAGTGTCCAAACAGGATGTGGTAGTGGGATTACAGCTTAGTCTCCCGACAGTTACCCAGAATTTGGAGTATTTAAGAGATCTTGGCTTGATTGATACATCAAAGAAAATTCGGAATACAGGTGGGCGTAATGCGATGGCATATACGTATGTTGCCGATGCGAGGATGGCGATTGGTGTGTATTTGTCTGCAAATCATATGGGCGTAGTGGCGTTAAATTTGTCCGGAGAAGTAGTTTGTCATTTGAGAGAAAGCGTGGCATTTGATTTAGATGACGATGCTTATTTGCAAAAGATAGGAAGATCGGTAGAGGAGATTAAGCAGAAGGCAGCAATTTCCGACGATCAGCTTCTGGGTGTAGGAATCGCGGTTCCAGGCTTGATTTCCAATGACGGTGAATTGGTAACTTATGGACTGACGCTTGGTTTTACAGGAAAAACAAGGTCGCAGATTGCAAAATATATTCCATATCCAACCAGAATCGTACATGATTCCTATGCGGCAGGCTATATGGAAACATGGATAGACGGTCAGGTGAAGAATGCATTTTATATTAGCTTGAGCAATAGTATCGGCGGTGCGATGATCATTGACAATGCCATTTATGAGGGAGACAGTCTCAAGGGCGGTGAAATCGGACATATGACGGTCGTGCCGGAGGGCGGAGAACTGTGTTATTGTGGGAAAAGAGGATGCTTTGACACGTTGTGCCGTGCAAGTAATCTGGATTGTTATACAAATGGAAATTTGGAAGAGTTTTTCCGGCTTCTTGGAAACGGAGATAAAGGGGCATCAGAACTTTGGGAGAAATATCTGGATAATCTGTCTTTGTCGATACATAATATCCGAATTCTATTTGATGGAACCGTGATCTTAGGTGGATATGTAGGAGCATATATTGGCGATTACATGGAAGAGTTGAACCGAAGGGTGGACGATAGGAATCCATTTGGAGATAAAGCAGAAAACTATCTTCGTGCATGTCGCTATAAAGTGGAAGCGACAGCGGCTGGGGGCGCCATTTTTTTTGTGGATCACTTTCTGGAGAACATTTAATATGATTATTTTGCGGAATCAGCATTGTGCAATATAACTAAAAAGATCGCAGATAATTCTTTGAATATGCAAATTGACAAAAGATTATCTGCGGTTTATTATATAAATAACTTTTATAAAACAGGTTTATATAAGAGAAAAGGAGGAATAAAATGAACTATTTATTGGGTACGGATATCGGAACATCAGGAACAAAGACTATCTTGATGGATACGACAGGAAAATTGATCGCACAAGACTTACAGGAATATGATGTTTTGACACCAAAGCCGCTGTGGGCAGAGCAGTGGCCGGATGTGTGGTATGAAGCTACCAAAGATTCTATCCGCAATACAGTTGCAAAAGCAGCAGAGGCCGGAGT
Organism: uncultured Dorea sp.; assembly: GCA_900543415.1. GTDB lineage: Bacteria > Bacillota > Clostridia > Lachnospirales > Lachnospiraceae > Dorea_D. The sequence goes on from UQRE01000016.1 coordinate 47,516, forward strand.
GAAAGCGGAAGATATTAAAGGAATTGCGATTAGTGGATTGTATGGGGGTTCCGGAATTCCGTTAGATGAAAATATGAAACCAATTCGTCCTTGTATGATATGGATGGACAGAAGAGCGGATGATGAGACGAAATGGGTATTGGATCATATTGGAGAAGAAAAACTGTTAGAGATTACGCATAATGGAGCAGATCCATATTACGGATACACAAAGATTTTATGGATGAAGAACCATGAGCCGGAAAATTGGGCGAAAACGAAATTGTTCCTGCCACCGAATGATTATGTGATTTATCATTTGACAGGAGAAATCGCGATTGATTATTCTTCAGCAGGAAATATCGGCGGTATCTTCGATATGAATACGAGAACATGGTCTGAAGAACTGATGGAAGCAATGGGAATTCCGATGTCTATGATGCCTCAGAGAATTGTAGAATCTACAGATATTGTAGGTGGAATGACAAAAGAAGCTGCTGAGGATCTTGGATTGTGGGAAGGTCTTCCGGTTATTGCAAGCGGTATCGACTGTGGCGCAGCCAATATTGGTCTTGGTGTGTTTGAATCAGGAGTATATGCGGCGGCTATCGGAACATCCATGTGTGGAGCGTTAATTTCTGATAAACCGGTAGAAGGAAAAGGCTTGATCGTATGGCCATATTTATATGATGCGAAAAACCTCTCTTACTATTTTGCCGGAGGAAATACCGCAGGAGCAATTGTAAAGTGGTTCAGAAATACATTGTGTCAGTGGGAAATTGAAAACCAGAAGAATGGCGGTCCGAATCTCTATGATGTTCTGAATGGACAGGCAGAAGAGATTCCGGCAGGAAGTGAAGGTCTGGTAGTGCTTCCTTATTTCATGGGAGAGAGAAGCCCAATATGGGATTCTGATGCAAAAGGAACAATCGTGGGATTGTCATTAGCACATACAAAAGGTCACCTTTACCGCGCATTTTTGGAAGCTGTTGCATATTGTCTGCGTGACGCGATGGAAGCAACAGGAAGCGATCTGGGAGAGTATATTCTGATCGCAGGAGGCGTTACAAAATCAAAAGTATGGCGTCAGATTTTTGCAGATGTGACAGGTTATCCGGTGGTTTGTCCGATTTATGATGTGGAAGCAAATATGGGAGATGTTATGCTGGCCGGAATCGGTACAGGTCTTCTTACATATGAGGAAGTAAAGAAGTGGCAGGTTCTCGATGACAAGATTATGCCAAATAAAGAAGCACACGAGAAGTATAATGAATACTTCAAGCTCTATAAGAACATCTATCACCACTTAAAAGATGATATGAAAGAATTGACAAGAATTCGTTAATCAAAGTTGGAAATAAAAAGAGCTGACAGGCAATTGGCAGCATAAAACAAAGGCAGGTATCACTCGTATGAGTGGCACCTGCCTTTGAAGTTATCTCTGCTTTTTTAACAAAATGAGAAGCGTTAAAATAAAAAGAAATAGTAGTACCGGAAGGAAGATACCTGCTTTTAAACCGAAATATGTATTGACAATCCCCATGAACCAAGGTCCGAACATTCCGCCAAGACCACCGAAGGCAAAATAAAGTCCCTGCACTCTTCCTGCATTTCCGGACGGGAGAGAGGCAAGCATTGCGGTGGCGGTAGGAAATACAATGGAGTAAAATAGTCCGGATAAAGCAATAATCATCGATAATGGTCCCGAACTTATGAGTCCTATAAGAATACAAAAGGAAACGCCAAAAGATGCCGCTGCCGTACTGGTAAATCTGCCGATGCGATCAACGAAAAAGCCGCCGGCAAATCGACCAAATGTCATAGTAATATAGAAAAAGGACAATAACTGTGCGCTTTTTACAGCAGTGTAATGGCAATCTGTAATATAAAATTCAACCAGCCATGTAGTGAGCCCCATCTCAGCAGCCATGTACATGAAATTGATGAAGTACATTAATAGTAAGTCTTTACGAAAGAACCGGATGGAACTGTCCGGAGCATTCTCCCTGTGTTCTGCCAAAGAGACAGAATCACCGGAAACGCCACTCTGCTTTGGAGCGCGTATGGAGATAAAGTAAAGAGCAATCGGTATCAGAAGAACAAGCCCCATATAGTAGACAAAACGCCAGGAATGTCCTGCGTGCAGCAGTTGGCCGGCAAGTATCGGGGAGAGGATAGAGCCGATTCCGGAAATTGCGGTCAGCATATTTAAGTAACGTCCTTTTTTCTCCGGATAATAGGTAGTGATGATATTGCTTCCGCACAATTCCAAAGTGCCCAGCCCGAAACCGATAAAGGAAATAAACAGGAACAAAAATGGCAGGGAGGAAACCGAAGCGTAGCCTGCTGTACCCAGGATCATGCTTGCGGCACAGAGGATCAGTGTTGCGCGGTGTCCAAGCCGGTCAATGAAGATTCCGGTGATAAAAGTAGATAAAAAATATCCGCCATATTGACCTAAAACGATAGTTCCGCCAAGCGAATAGCTAAGGTTCAGATCTTTGAGTATTGTAGAAAGGGTAGAACCTTTCAGACTGTCAAAGAGTCCGAACAAAAAGAGACAAAAAATACTTCCGAGAGTGAAAGCAGCTTTGTGATTCCATTTATGAATTGATTTACTCTGCGCCATAACGACCTCCAGGATGAAAATAAAGAAAATTCAAGAGATTTTTCCGTTAACGTTATTATATCAAATTTTAGTAGTGAAAACAACGAAAAACAATGAATAAATAATTTGATTTACGTTGATTTCTGTGCTAGAATGAAGAAAACAAATAAAAACAATATAAAAAAGAACGAAAAAACAACAAAACAGACAAACAAACCCAAGTAAAACAAAAGGAGGAGCATTATGAAGAGTGAGTTGGAAATCAAACAGGAAATGTGTGAAATCGGAAGACGTGTCTACAACCGAGGCATGGTTGCAGCAAATGACGGGAATTTTTCGGTAAAATTAAGCGAGGACGAGTATCTGTGTACCCCGACAGGAGTGAGCAAGGGATTTATGACGCCGGAATATATTTGTAAAGTGAATGCGAAAGGTGAAGTTCTTGAAGCGAACGAGGGATTCCGTCCATCTTCTGAGGTGAAGATGCATATGCGTATTTACCAAGAGCGTCCGGACGTGAATGCGGTTGTACATGCACATCCGATGTATGCGACTACCTTTGCAATCGCAGGGGAAGCGTTAATGGATCCGATCATGCCGGAAGCAGTCATTTTCTTAGGAGGTGTGCCGCTTGCAAAATACGGAACTCCTTCTACGATGGAAATTCCGGACTCTATTCAGGAATTTTTACAGGATTATGATGCGGTGCTTTTGGAAAATCACGGAGCATTGACTTATTCAGATACTTTAATGAATGCTTATCATCGCATGGAATCTGTTGAGTTTTATGCACGTTTGATGTATCAGGCAAGAATGCTCGGCGGTCCGAAGATCATTCCACCACATAAAGTAGAAGAGTTAAATGAGATTCGCAGAAATATGAATCTCCCTGGAAGACATCCGGCTGTAAAATAGTATTTGACATATGGTGAGTCTGGAGGTAGTGTCAAGTGAACTATGAAAAACTGAGTTAAAAGAAAAAGGCTCAGATGAA
>UQRE01000017.1 GCA_900543415.1 uncultured Dorea sp.
AATAATTGTTGATACATTGCCCGCCAAAAAGTCGAGTTAATTAAAGGATGAAACAGTAGATTTTGATTCCTTAGACGGAGCGCCGGTAACACTGTTGTTCCTGATCGCAGCTCCGAATACGGAGGATAATGTACATCTGGATGTGTTGAGTAAATTGTCCATGATGTTAATGGATGAAGCGTTTACGGAAAATCTTCGCAAGGCTGAGACACCGGAACAATTTCTTGCAATCATCGATCAGGCAGATGAAGAGAAGAAGAGTGTGGATGAAAGACTGGCAGATGTAGAAGAGGCAAAAGAAGATCAGGTTAAAATCCTGGCAGTGACGTCTTGTCCGACCGGAATTGCTCATACTTATATGGCAGCAGAAGGAATTGAGAAAGCAGCAAAAGCAAAAAACTGTTTTGTGAAGGTAGAGACAAGAGGCTCCGGCGGCGCAAAAAATGTACTTACAGATGAAGAGATTCAGGCGGCGGACTGTATTATTGTGGCAGCAGACGCACAGGTTCCAATGGATCGTTTTGATGGGAAGAAAGTCATCGAGCGTCAGGTGTCCGACGGAATCAATAAGGCAGATGAATTAGTAGAGCTTGCCATTTCCGGCAATGTTCCGGTATATAAAAGCAGCACCGGAGGAGAAAAGAAACAGGCTGCAAAGAGCGGCGGAAGTGTAGGACATAAGATTTATACACAGCTGATGAACGGTGTTTCCCATATGCTTCCGTTCGTAGTAGGAGGAGGTATTCTCATTGCAATCGCTTTCCTTCTTGACGGTATGATGGTAGATATCAATTCTTTATCGGTTGCAGACCGTGCTAACTTTGGTACCATCACACCGGCGGCTGCATTGTTTAAAAATATTGGCGGTGTAGCATTTGGATTTATGCTTCCGGTACTTGCAGGATTTATTGCGATGGCGATCGGAGACAGACCGGCGCTGGCAGTTGGCTTTGTGGGCGGTATGATGGCAGCAAGCGGAACGTCCGGTTTCTTAGGAGCGCTGGTGGCTGGTTTCGCAGCAGGCTATTTGATCCTTGCACTTCGAAAAGTATGTGATAAGCTTCCGCAGGCGATTGAAAAAATTGCTCCGGTACTCATTTATCCGGTACTGGGTATTCTGATCATGGGACTTGGTATGACATTTATCGTAGAGCCGGTCATGGGAGGAATTAACACAGCGTTGAATAATGGTTTGACAAGTATGGGCGGTTCCAGTAAGCTGATTTTAGGACTGGTACTTGGCGGTATGATGGCAATTGACATGGGAGGTCCGTTCAACAAAGCATCTTATGTGTTTGGTACAGCAGCAATCGCATCCGGAAATTATGACGTTATGGCAGCTGTTATGATCGGCGGTATGGTTCCGCCATGTGCTATCGCATTGGCAACACTTTTGTTTAAGAATAAATTTACAAAAGAAGAAAGAGAATCCGGACCTATGAACTTTATTATGGGACTTGCATTTATTACAGAAGGTGCGATCCCATACGCAGCAGCAGACCCGCTTCACGTATTGCCATCCTGTATCATTGGTTCGGGACTGGCAGGCGCGCTGTCTATGGCGTTTGGCTGTACGTTGATGGCTCCTCACGGAGGAATCTTTGTAGTACCGGTGATGGGAAATGCAGTCATGTATCTGCTTGCCCTTGTGATCGGAACGGTTGTCTCAGCAGTCCTGCTGGGTGTTTTAAAGAAAAAAGTAACAGAATAGATGAAGGAAGAAACAATAACAAGATAGAATAAAAACCAATCAAAGAAAACGGAGGAATGAATCATGAAAGAATTTCAGTATGTAATCACAGATCCAGAAGGAATCCATGCAAGACCGGCAGGGCTTCTTGTAAAGAAAGCCAATGAGTTCGCATCCAAAGTGACGATCAAAAAAGGTGAGAAGAGTGCAGATGCTAAAAGAATTTTTGCAGTCATGGGTATGGGTGTAAAGAAAGCAGACGAGATTACTGTCTGCGTAGAAGGAGAAGACGAGGGAGCCGCTTCTGAAGCAATGGAGCAGTTCTTAAAAGAAAACCTGTAAGAGGGGAAGATGGCAATGATTACATTATCGGGAAAAAGTGTATTTGGCGGAATCGCCATTGGAAAGATTTCATTTTATAAGAGAAATGAAATTACGATTAAGAGAAGTCATGTGGAAGATACGGAGGCAGAAATAAAGCGTTTTGAAAAAGCGAAAGAACAGGCGTCAGCAGAGCTTCAGCAATTACATGACAAGGCAATGGATGATGTGGGTGAGACAAATGCCATGATCTTCGAGATCCATCAAATGATGCTGGAAGATCTGGATTATGTGGAGTCTATCGTAAATATTATTACAACGCAGGAAGTGAACGCAGAGTATGCGGTTGGAACAACAGCAGATAATTTCGCTGCCATGTTCGCGGCAATGGATGATGCGTATATGCAGGGGAGAGCTGCAGACGTGAAGGATGTCTCAGAACGTCTCATCAAAGTATTATCAAACAGTGAGCACGCTGCCATGGAAATGGAAGAGCCGGTGATCATTGCAGCCGACGACCTTGTGCCAAGTGAAACCGTACAGCTTGATAAAGATAAAGTGCTTGCCTTTGTTACAATGTACGGCTCTTCAAATTCACATACAGCCATTCTGGCACGAACAATGAACATTCCGGCAGTGATCGGTCTTGGTGAAGCTTTGAAGCAGGAATATGACGGAAAACTTGCAATTGTAGACGGAATGGATGGCGTAATCTATATAGATCCTGATGCAAAGACCATGGAAGCCATGCAGAAAAGACAAAAAGAAGACATGGAGAAGAAGGAACTTCTGGAGCAGTTAAAGGGCAAAGAAAATGCGACAAAAAGCGGTCAGAAAGTAAATGTCTACGCCAACATCGGCAATCTGTCCGATGTGGGGGCTGTGCTTCAGAATGATGCCGGGGGCATCGGTTTGTTCCGAAGTGAATTCCTCTATTTGGAGAGCGAGACCTTCCCTACAGAAGAGCAGCAGTTCAAGGTGTATAAACAAGTGGCGGAAAATATGGCAGGTAAGCGGGTAATTATTCGTACGCTGGATATCGGAGCCGATAAACAGGCGGATTATTTTGGACTAGATAAAGAAGAAAATCCTGCTCTTGGATATCGTGCGATTCGTATCTGCCTCACCAGACCGGAGATCTTCAAGACTCAGCTTCGCGCACTGTACCGCGCATCTGCTTATGGACAGATTGCAATTATGTTTCCGATGATCATCTCCGTGGATGAGGTAAAGAAGATCAAGGAAATGATTCAAATGGTACAAGAAGAGCTTACAGAAGAAGGTGTAGATTTCCGCAGGGATGTGGAGATCGGTGTGATGATCGAGACGCCGGCTGCTGTCATGGTCAGTCATGAGCTTGCGAAAGAGGTCGATTTCTTCAGTGTAGGTACTAACGATCTGACACAGTATACCCTTGCCATTGACAGACAGAATCAAAAACTGGAATCATTTTATGATGCCCATCATCCGGCAGTATTGTCTATGATTCGCATGGCAGCAGAAAATGCGCATCGAGAGGGAAAATGGATTGGCATCTGCGGAGAGCTTGCAGCTGATCTTACACTGACAAAGACGTTTCTTGAAATGGGAATTGATGAGCTGTCTGTGGCTCCGGGAATGATTCTTCCTCTGAGAAAAACCGTTCGTGAGTGTGAATAATATAAAAAAGTAATAACTACTCATAATGAGAAGTAATAGATGGAGCCATTTACTTTATGGCTCCATTTTGTTAGAATTGAGCTATGTTATCTAAAAATGAGATACATGAAGGAGGAAATCAAATGTTAGAGAAGTTTTTCAAACTTAAGGAGAACGGTACAGATGCAAAGACTGAGATTCTTGCCGGAATCACTACTTTTATGACAATGGCGTACATTCTGGCAGTGAATCCAAGTATTCTGGCAGCAGCCGGTATGGATCAAGGGGCAGTGTTTACTGCAACTGCTCTTGCAGCGTTGATTGGTACTTTATTGATGGCAGTATGTGCGAATTATCCATTTGCGCTTGCACCGGGTATGGGACTGAATGCGTATTTCGCATATACCGTAGTGCTTGGAATGGGGTATGACTGGCAGGTTGCACTGACCGCAGTTTTTGTGGAAGGTATTGTGTTCATCGTTTTATCTCTCACAAATGTGCGTGAAGCAATCTTTAATGCGATCCCGAAGAATTTAAAAGCGGCTGTCAGCGTGGGAATCGGTCTGTTTATTGCATTTATCGGACTTCAGAATGCGAAGATTGTAATTGGCGGAGCAACATTGGTTGAGTTATTCTCTCTTGAAAATTACAATATGGTAAATGGTGTAGAAGCAACATTTAACGATGTTGGTATTACCGTTGTGCTGGCAATCATCGGAATTATTATCACAGGTATCCTTGTGATCAAGAATGTAAAAGGAAATATTTTGTGGGGAATTCTTGCTACATGGATCATTGGAATCATCTGCCAGTTTGCAGGGGTGTATGTTCCAAATCCGGAAATCGGATTTTACAGCCTGCTTCCGGATTTCAGCAACGGACTTTCTATTCCAAGTCTTGCGCCGGTATTCGGAAAACTTGATTTTTCAGGTGTCTTTTCACTGAATTTTATTGTTGTTATTTTTGCATTCCTTTTCGTAGATATGTTTGACACAATCGGAACATTGATTGGTGTATCCTCTAAGGCGGATATGCTGGATGAAAACGGGAAATTGCCAAGAATCAAGGGCGCGCTTCTTGCAGATGCAGTTGCAACAACAGCAGGAGCAGTTCTTGGTACAAGTACAACAACTACATTTGTAGAGAGTGCATCCGGTGTATCTGAAGGCGGAAGAACAGGTCTTACTGCAGTGACAACTGCCATTTTATTTGGACTGGCACTGTTCCTGTCTCCGATTTTCCTTGCAATTCCATCATTTGCAACAGCTCCGGCGCTTGTGGTTGTTGGATTCTATATGCTGACAAATGTGGTAAATATCGACTTTAACGATATTTCTGAGGCGCTTCCATGCTATATTTGTATCGGAGCAATGCCATTTTTCTACAGCATTTCAGAAGGTATTTCTATGGGAGTAATTTCCTATGTTGCATTGAACCTTCTGACAGGAAAAGTAAAAGAGAAAAAGATCAGTATCTTGATGTATGTGCTTGCTGTCTTATTTATTTTGAAATATATTTTCTTATAAGAACATGCGGGAGAAAAAGATACTTCTGTAAAAGAATAGAAGAGGTGTTGAACAGCTTGTCATTTTGGAAGACTTCCATTATGGCAGGCTGTTTTTCTTTTCTATTGTACCGGAGCAAACAATCAGGTATAATTCTTTATAGACAGTGAATCAGTACGATATTTGAAAGGTAAGAAAAGGATAATCATAATGAATTTACTCACAATGGAACATATTACAAAATCATATACAGACCGCGTACTTTTGGATGATGTGGATTTTGGGATTAATGAAAATGAAAAAATCGGAATCATCGGTGTAAATGGCATGGGAAAATCTACACTTCTTAAGATTGCGGCAGGAATCACGCCTTTTGATCAAGGAAAGATCAGTATGGGAAATCAAGTGAAGATCTGTTATCTTCCACAGACTCCTGTGTTTGAGGAAGGAATGAATATTTTGCAGGCAGCAGTGAATGGGCATGTGGATGAAACAAATCGATGGACCATAGAAGCAGATGCCAAGGCAATGTTGAATAAGCTTGGCTTTTCTGATTACGAAGAAAAAATCGAGCATATGTCGGGAGGACAGAAGAAAAGGGTGGCTTTAGTCAATGCACTTTTGACTTCCGCAGATATTCTGATGCTTGATGAGCCGACCAACCATTTGGACAATGCGATGTCAGAATGGCTGGAAGAGTACCTCATCAAATTCCGCGGTGCGATTTTGATGGTTACCCATGACCGTTACTTTCTGGACCGTGTAGCGAATCGGATCGTGGAAGTGGATCAGGGGAAATTATACAGCTATCCGGGAAATTATGAGCAGTTTGTTACATTAAAAGAAGAGCGGCAGAATATGGAGCTTGCCGCGCAGCGCAAGAGAAAAAGCCTTCTTCGCACAGAACTTGAGTGGCTTCATAGAGGAGCAAGAGCAAGAAGTACGAAGCAGAAGGCGCATATTGATCGGATTCGTGCGTTGCAGGAGATGAAGGATCTTCAAGAAGAAAAAAGAGTTATGTTGGATTCCACGTCCTCCCGCATGGGGAATAAGACGATTGAGCTTTCTGGTATCGGTAAATCATACGGAGAAAAAGAGTTGATAAAAGATTACAGCTATATTTTTCTGCGCCACGACCGTATCGGAATCATTGGCTCCAATGGATGTGGGAAAACAACGCTTCTAAAAATCATAAGCGGTGTAGCAAAGCCGGATCAAGGAATCATAGAGGTGGGGCAGACGATCCGTATGGGCTATTTTTCACAGGAAAATGAATATATGGATGATTCCATGAAAGTGATTGATTACGTCAAAGAGGCAGGAGAATATATAAAGACTTCCGACGGCAGCAGAATCACTGCGTCCCAGATGCTGGAACGTTTTTTATTTGAAGGAGCGATTCAATGGTCGAAGATTGAGAAATTATCCGGCGGGGAAAAAAGAAGGCTTTATCTTCTTCGCATTCTTATGGGTGCTCCCAATGTATTGCTTCTTGACGAGCCGACCAACGATCTGGATATCCAGACGCTTACAATTTTAGAAGATTATTTAGACAGCTTTGACGGAATTATCATTACCGTATCTCATGACCGTTATTTTCTGGATCGAACAGTAAATCGAATTTTTTCTTTTGAAGGAAATGGTGTGATACGCCAATATGAGGGTGGCTATTCCGACTATTTGATCAAAAAGGAGATTGAGTCAGTTTCAGAAGAAGAGAAGCAGGGACAGAAGACTGAAAAGGTTGAGTCGAAGTCGAAAGAGACATGGAAGCAGCGGGAGAAAAAACTGAAATTTACTTACAAAGAACAAAAAGAATTTGAGACGATTGATGATGATATTGCCAAGTTAGAGAGTAAGCTTGAGAAACTGGATCAAGACATTATGAAAAACGCCACCAATTCTGTAAAACTTGGTGAACTTATGAAAGAAAAAGAAGAAACCGAGCAGGCATTGGAAAATAAGATGGAGCGCTGGGTATATTTAAATGATCTCAATGAGAGGATTCAGGGAGGAGAATCGTAACCGTGACCATAAATAAATCTATGAAAAAAGTATTGAAAGCCTTGTCTTTTGATGGGATTGAGGTAGAAGCGGCCAGACAGCTTGCAAATATCAAAGCCATTGATCCGTTAAAGATCTTTCACCGCACCATTGATTATAAAGTCATGAACGGAGATCATGAAGTGCCTATGAGATTATATATGCCGAGTGAAGAAATATCAGAAAATCTTCCGGTATTTTTGTTTTTTCATGGCGGTGGATGGGTGACAGACAGTGTGGATAATTATGAGAGAATCTGTGCCAGACTTGCCGTGGCAACAGAACATCTCGTGATATCAGTAGAATACCGATTAGCGCCGGAGCATAAGTTTCCTACGGGGCTTATGGATTGTTATGCCGTGGCAAAAGCACTTTATACAAGACAGTTCATTTTGAATGTCGATCCGGACAAAATCACACTGATCGGTGACAGTGCGGGCGGAAATCTGGCGGCGGCTGTTTCTTTGATGGCGCGTGACAACGGTGAATTTCTGCCGAAAAGGCAGATCCTCATTTATCCGGCTCTTTTTGGTGATTATACAGACAATTCACCGTTTCCGTCAGTGCATAAATATGGGAGCGATTATCTTCTGACATCGGGGAAGATGAGAGATTATATTGAGCTTTATGCCTCTTGCCCGGAAGATAAAGAAAATAAATATTTTGCACCGCTTATGGAAACCGATTATAGCCATCAACCGGACACCCTTGTGTTAACTGCGGAGTGCGATCCCTTAAGAGACGAGGGAGAAGCCTACGCAAAAAGGCTTAAGGAAGCAGGAAACCGTGTGAAACTCTATCGGATCAAAGACGCCCTTCACGGTTATTTTTCGCTTGGAATTAAATACTTTCATGTAAAAGAAAGCTTTGAATTGATCAATGAATTTTTGAAGGAGGGGGAAGCGGATGTTTGAACAGAGGCGGGCTTATTGGAGAAATCTTGATAATGCTGCCAAGATGTTTTCCGCGGCAAGCAGCCCAAAAGACACTAGAGTATTCCGGTTTTATTGTGTATTGAAAGAACCGGTAGACAGTGGGATTTTACAGGAAGCTTTAAATAAAACGATCAAAAAATATCCCGTGTTTTTATCCGTCATGCGAAAAGGTTTGTTCTGGCACTATCTGGAAAAAAGCGAACTGCGTCCGGTTGTGCGAGAAGAATACAAAGAACCGTGCAGCTGCCTTTATGTAAGGGATAAAAAGGCGCTTCTTTTTGAAGTTACTTATTATGAAAATCGGATTAATTTTGAGGTATTTCATGCACTGACTGATGGTACCGGAGCGACAGAATTTTTGAGAGAACTGGTAAAGAATTATCTGTATCTTGCGCATAAAGAAGAAGGGCTTCCCGAAGTGCAGCTTGCCAAATATAAACTGACAGTGCAGGATCAGGAAAATGACAGCTTTAGTAAATATTATAATCCGGATCTGAAAAGAACAAAAAGGAAAAAGGTGAAAGCATATCAGATCAAGAAGAGAGGAAAGGAATACGAAGAATTAAAAGTAGTAGAAACAACTCTTTCCGTAAAAGCATTGTTAGAAAAGGCAAGAGCTTACGGAGTGTCTGTGACAGTATTACTGACGGCTGCATTTATCTGTGCCATTCACAAAGAAATGAATAAGACACAGGAGAAAAAACCGGTGGTGCTGATGGTTCCGGTAAATCTTCGGAAAATCTTTCCATCAGATTCTATGTTGAATTTTTTCAGCTATATTGAGCCAGGTTATCAATTCGGGACAGGAAAAGATGATTTTGATACTGTATTAAAGGCGGTAAAGCAATATTTCGAAGAACATCTGACAAAAGAAGAAATTGCAGGGCGCATGAATGAATTGATTGCATTTGAAAAGCATAAAATATTAAAGTGGGCTCCGTTGATTTTAAAAGATCCTTGTATCAAAATGGGAGCGAAGATGGCAGAAGGAGAAGTGACAGCAGTTCTTTCTAATATGAGTGCGGTTAAGATGCCGGAAGAATATATGCCGTATATTGAACGGTTTGGCGTCTATACGAGTACCCCGCGAATGGAGCTGTGTGTCTGTTCTTTTAAAGATACGCTGACTTGTGCCTTTACTTCTCGCTACGATAGCTTGAATATCCAGAGGAATTTTTATGAGATCTTAGAAAATATCGGTGTGTCTGCGACGGTTATAGAACCGGAATACCCGGAAGATGCACAGCCGAATTATGAAGGAAGAAAGTTTTACAAAGGTTTTTCCTTTGGCTGTATGATGGCAGCTGTATTTGCGGTAATGGCAAATGTGATTTTTTCACCGCAGCGTCTGTGGTCTGTATTTGTTGCAGCCGGGATTTTCAGCATGTGGGCAGCCCTGTCGGTAGGATATGTGAAACGGCATAATTTACTGAAAAATGCCATGTGGCAGCTGCTTGGCGTGACGATCGGTTGTATCATATGGGATGCCTGTATCGGATGGAGGGGCTGGTCAGTGAACTATGTATTGCCGATCGCATGTTTGCTGATCCAGATTTCCATGGTAATCGTATCCAAGATACAATCACATTCTCCGAGGGAGTATATGATCTATTACGTGATGGCGTCAATGTACAGTATCCTTCTTCCTTTTGTTCTGCTGCTTACAAAGGTGATTCGTTTTCGGGCGCTTGCAGTCCTGTGCGTAGGATTGAGTTTTTTATTTCTGATGGCACTTATTTTATTTAAAGGGAAAGAGTTTAAAGAAGAAATGCATAAGAAGCTTCATGTGTAAAGCAAATAAGGGAGATTCTAAGGTGGAGGCGAAGAAAGATGGCAAGACGAGTATTTTTGATTGTACTGGACAGTGTAGGAGTCGGAGAGGCGCCGGATGCGGATCGGTTTGATGATGTCGGGTGCGATACGTTTGGTACTTGCGTAAGAAGCGGTTCACTTCATATTCCGGTCATGGAGAAACTGGGAATTTATAATCTTCAAGGTACATCTTTTCAAGATAACAGAGAACATGTGATTGGATGTTATGGAAAAATGCAGGAGCAGTCGGCAGGAAAAGATACGACGGTAGGTCACTGGGAGATTGCAGGCGTGATCTCACCGAAACCTATGCCGACTTATCCGCATGGATTTCCGCAGGAAATCATACAAGAGTTTGAGCAAAAAACTAGGAGAGGAACGCTTTGTAATCAAGTGTATTCCGGAACAGAAGTCATCAAAGATTACGGGAAAGAGCATGTAGAAACAGGAAAGCTTATTGTATACACTTCCGCAGACAGTGTTTTTCAAGTGGCGGCGCATGAAGAAGTTGTGCCGTTAGAAGAATTATATGAGAATTGCCGGATTGCAAGAAAGATATTGACAGGAGAGCATGGTGTCGGAAGAGTAATCGCAAGACCGTTTGTAGGAACATATCCGAATTACACTCGGACAGTGAATCGCCATGACTTTTCTTTAATGCCGCCGAAGGAGACAATTCTTGATGCAGGAAAGAAAGCAGGGATGGATGTGATCGGTGTGGGAAAGATCTATGATATTTTTGCCGGAAGAGGTATCACGAAGACGTATCCAAACGAAGGAAATCAGAAAAATATGGAACGCGTGCTGGAGCTTATGGAGGAAGAGTTTAACGGACTGTGCTTCGTAAATCTGGTGGATTTCGATATGTTGTATGGTCATCGGAATGATATTGACGGATATGTCCGTGCACTCAATGAAGTGGATCGGCAGTTGGGGATGATGCAGGAAAAGATGAAAGAAGAGGATCTGCTTATCATTACAGCAGATCATGGCTGCGATCCCGGCTTCAAAGGAACCGATCACAGCAGAGAATATACTCCGTGTCTGTGTTACGGAGCTAATCTCCGACAAGGCGTTGATCTTGGAATTCGAAGTAGTTTTGCAGATATTGCACAGACGATCGCACAATATTTGAATGTTGAATTTTCAGGAGATGGAAATAGCTTCTTGGCGGATATTTTGAATTGATTTTTTTAAGTCCTTAAGTCAGCTTACCAGCTGACTTAAGGACTTAAATGTATATCCCATTTCTTCCCATTTGGTCAAAAGTTCATCCAATATCTCGCCATTGGTTTTCGAAGTATTATGAAGAAGAACAATAGCGCCCGGATGGATGCGGGAGAGAAGTTTATCAAAGGCTTCTTCTTTCGTCGGCTGATCGTTTTCGTACCAGTCTACATAGGCAAGACTCCAGAAGAAAGTATGATATCCGAGATTTTTTGCCATCTTAAGGTTTTCAAGATTATATTTTCCCTGTGGAGGGCGATAAAAATGAGAAATCTCTTTGCCTGTAATCTCCTTATATTGTGTCTCTACATCTTTCAATTCTTTTTCAAAAGCTTCCTTAGAAGATATCTGTGACATATCCGGATGATGATAAGTATGATTTCCCACAGTGTGCCCTTCTTTTACCATACGATTTACAAGCTCAGGGCTTGTGGACAGATAATTTCCCACAACGAAGAAAGTGGCGGGCGCATTGTGTTTCTTCAGGGCGTCTAAGATTTTTTCTGTATTTCCATTTTCAAATCCACAGTCAAAGGTAAGATAAATTTCTTTCTTCTTCGTATCTTTTGCATAGTATGCGTTATATTTTTTGAGTTCTTCTATGGAAGCATTTGCTGTAGGACGTTCGCCATCTGTTTGAAATCCCAATCCCCAGTTTTCTGTGGCAGACGCGACCGGAGAGATTGTTTCCTCCGTGTACATCGCAACTTTACGCCCTGCAAAAAAGCAAAGGGTAAAAAGAGCCAGAAGACCGAGAAGCCTTAATAGCAGAGGACGAAAATCAGGTTTGTTAGAGGACATGATGACTCCTGTACGGTAATTTGTATTTAGTCTATGAATGAAAAAACATCTTTATGAGATAAATAAATGAAAAGAGAAAATAAAAATCAAAAAAGTTTGAAAATTCTCTTTTCAAATCAACAAAAATGCTTTATAATAAAAACAGTAATAGTTATTAATTTTTAAGTTTGAGTTAAATAATCTAACCTGTTATTAAAAATGAAGAGTTATGATAAGACAAGAAAAATTATAAAAAGAAAATCAAAAAGGAGGAAACTTATATGTTAAAAGGAAAAATTGCAGTTGTAACCGGAGGAACACGTGGAATAGGATATGCGGTAGTAAGAAAATATCTCGAAAACGGAGCGAAGGTTGTATTGTTTGGCTCCAGAGAAGAGACTGTGGATAAAGCATTAAATAAATTAAAAGAGGAAAATCCGGACTGGGAAGTGAGCGGAGATCACCCGAATCTCTCAGATGCAAAAGAAGTAGAGGCAGCGATTGAAAGAGTAAAAGAAAAATTCGGAAGAATTGATATTCTGGTCAATAATGCAGGAATTTCACAGAGTACGAAGATAGAGGATTATCAGCCGGAGGAATTTGACAAAATTATGGATCTTAATGTAAAGGCATTATTCTATACCATTCAGCCGACTGTAAAAGTTATGCGGGAGCAGGGAGGCGGCTGTATTATTAATACCAGTTCCATGGTAAGTATATCTGGTCAGCCGTCAGGAGTTGGGTACCCGGCAAGTAAATTTGCGGTAAATGGGTTGACGCTTTCGCTGGCAAGAGAGCTTGGACCAAGTAATATCCGTGTAAATGCAGTGGCACCGGGAATTACAAGAACTGATATGGTGGCTGCATTGCCGGAAAAAATGATCCAGCCTCTGATTGCAAATATTCCGCTTCGCAGAGTCGGAGAACCGGAAGATGTGGCAAACGGATTTTTATTCCTTGCCAGTGATCTTGCAAGCTATGTAACCGGTGAAATATTATCAGTAGACGGAGCGATGAGAGCATAAAATACGGGCATAAAAAATAATAACCGGGGACGAAAAAACGTCCCCGGTTTACGTTTGTGCCAGTCTTTACTTCGCGTTTTCGGCGTAGGTTGTTATTACGAGGTCTTCGTAAGGCGCTTCTTTTGTTAATTCTCCGGCACTCTTTAAAATATCTTGCAAGAGCTGGAAACTCTCTTCTTCAAAAACAAGATTATCCTTCCATGTATCCTGTTCATAGTAACGAGTGACGATCGTAGTGATTGTGTCAATATCTGTTTCTTTGAATTGAGGCTCAATCATTTTTGCGATTTCTTCAGGCGTGTGGTTCTGGACATAATTCATTCCTTTTTGCAGTGCGTTCGTAAAGCCTTGAATGATTTCCGGGTTTTTGTCGATATAACTTTGCTTTGCGGAAAATGCGGTATATGGCACATAACCGCTGTCGGTGCCGAGAGAGGCAACGACATATCCTTTGCCCTCTTTTTCCAGATTAGTAGCGCCGGGTTCAAACTCAACGGTAAAGTCGGCCTGACCTTCAGAGAACGCTGCGGCAGTAGAACCAAAGTCAATGTTCTGATTGATTGTCAGATCTTTTCCCGGGTCAATTTTGTGTTGCTTTAAGATGTATTCAAAAACCATCTCCGGCATACCGCCTTTTCTTCCGCCAAGAACTTCTTTCCCCTTTAAATTCTCCCATGAAAAATCATCAATTTTCTCACGAGCGACCAGAAAGTTCCCGGCTCTCTGTGTAAGTTGGGCGAAATTTACCACATAGTCATTCGCGCCCTCGTTATAAGTGTAGATGGAAGCTTCAGAACCCATGAATCCGATATCAGCATTTCCGGAGAGGACAGAGGTCATAGTTTTATCCGCTCCAAACGGAGTAATAAACTTAGTACAAGACACTACAAAAAGTCAACACTTTCTACCGTGTAATCTTCATTCAAATGAATTTCCTCTATGGTGGATCTCCAGAATGTGCGCCGATTTTCCGGTGTTAATTGTTTATATATTTTTTTGAAATCGGAGTGCAGGAGTTCTTCCAGATATGTAAAATCTTTTTCGGGTTCTGGATGGATAGCGGAAAGCTCTTTCAGTTCTTTTTCAATCCGGTCGTATTCAGCACTGTAATATTCCCATGTGATGCGGTCCTTCTGGAAGAGCAGATTTAAGCGATCCAGTTCTTTGTTTAGCTTTTCTGGTGTTCGCGTATCTTTCATTTTCTTTTTCTGTTCGCAGATCTTCGTATATCGAATCTGATATTTCTTATATTCTTCTGATAAATTTTCAAGTAGATATTTTTCGATGAGGTTTTGACTGACTCGGTGCCGGCTGGTACATAATCGATCAAGGATGGCACGGTTGCAGCGATAATAGCAATAGGTCCGTTTTTCCTTTGTCTTCCGGTTTATGATAGAAGAGCAGCCAGTGCCGGCTAGTTTTTGTCCGCATACTGGACACCTTATCAGCCCGCTGAATAAGTAGATTCTTCCGGATGGAGTCTGCTTTATGTTTTTTCTAGAAAGTTCTTGAAGCTGAAGCCATTCCTGTTCCGTGATATAAGCGGGGCAGTAGGGGATGCCACGGTAGGTGCCTTTGTAAAATTCACTTGATACCATAGTGCGTAGCATACTATAAGAGAAATCTGGATAATAATGCTTCTGCATATATCTTACAGTTTCCGATTTATTCTGGTGAGTGAGCAGGTATTTGAAAAAAGCTTCAGTGGCTTCTTCCGTTTCCGGATCTTTGATCATTCGCTTCACACCATCCACAATACCGGACTTATAACCAAACCCCATGTTAGCATCTCCGAAAATTAATTTGCCTTGCCGGATAGATGCCTCATTTACAAATTTAATACGCTCAGAAGTAGTATCTACTTCATTTTGACCGATAGATAATACGACATTAAGCTGCAGTCGTCCGTCTCTGGTTTCCATGTTTATACCCGGTTCGGATGCAGACATCCAATGGACATCATATTCGTCAAGGATATCCTGTACTTTGTAGAAATCGGAGAGATTACGGAACCACCGATCAAGGCGCCAGAAGAGTATCATATCAATTTTCCCGGCTTTTACATCTTCAAGCAGTGCGTGAATAGCCTTACGTTTTTTTAGTTCCTTACGGGCAGTTTTTCCCTCATCAGCATAGATTCCTACAACGATCATATGATGTTCTTTGGCGTAACGTTCTAAATATTCCCGTTGAGCTTCCAGAGACTTTCCGTGCATCATTTGCTCTGATGTGCTGACACGGATATAGATTGCGCAGCGTTTTATTTTTTCTGACATGATGTATCACCTTCCTTTTGTATGGTATGTAAAATTAGGTACAAAAATAACAGCCAGCGAACTTTCGTTCTCTTGCAAGGCTGCTCCGAAGATGATACAATATATCTGCCAAATATAGGTATCTCTTCGGAGATTTCTTACCGTCTCGGTGCGTCAACACTGGGGCGGTTATTTTTTATGTAAAACAAAAGGTGCTTCCGCAACGGGAAACACCTTCGGGTCTAAATTGAATCACAAGCTAGGCGGCGTATCTAGCATCTCAGGTACTCTTTCGAGTGTGTCGGGAGCCTTTCCGACCTTTGTGGTTCAATTTATTGTATTCCCATTATAGAGTAAAATATTCTATTTGTCAAATTTTTTGAGTCGTCCATTATCTATCCCATGTTTCAGTTTTCCATTTGTTATTGTGTGAAGAGTAGCAACATACAGATAGTTTTCTTTCATATCTAGTTTGATTCCGATTTGTACATTTTCACTAAATATCTTAACGAGTTCAAAGCTGTCTCCCGACTCATTTGGATTTACACCTATGTAATCTGGAAAAGCGATGATGGATGAGATAAATCGAAGATACGGCAGACATTCCGGATGCCGTTTCTCAATATGCTTTTCCAATCCAAAAGATTGATATATTAAATCCTGTTCAAATTGTATAGGAAGATACTTATTAAACTCTTTATTGTAAGATGCAACAGGGAAAATTTTATTGTTCAAGACTTATCTCACCTCTTTTCTTTAGTTGTTCCCCCGCCCGCTGTAGAACAGGGGAGGATAGTTATAAATATCGTTTTACGACATCGGTTAATTGCTTTTTGTATTTGTACAAATCATTCAAAGATTCTATATAAATACGTTCAAATTTTTTGTCTTTATCGGGTATGAGAATTTGTTTATTCTTTGTATCAAGATTAATCCTGCAAATTGGTTTTCTATTGTTATCCTTGTATAAAATTCCAAAATAGCTTTCTGTATCTCTATGAACAATATCCTCAACGGGTATAACCTCAGCCAATAGACCACGAATAATATAAAAGGCTTCGATTTCCTCATCTGTAGTAATGATTTTTGATTCTGACTGAGAAGGTTCTTCCTTTATATCCGGTTCATCTTCTGCTTCTTCTGGAGTGAGCGCAGATGTGATTTTTTGATTAACAATTTCATTTATAAATGATGTAAAAGCTTTTTTTACTAAAGGTTGATATTTTTCAACTACTTTCTGTGTTCGCTGTCCCTCATAAACGTAATACAGAATGTACTTGACAAAATCTTCGGAAGGGTTATCTAATTGCTTCGAAAGATAGTCCTTAATTAATCCAGAATACTTTAGTTCGGATGCAGTACTAAATACTTTATCCGAATCAAAATTTTCTTTGCAGAATTTTTTGATTTCATTAATTTGTGTATCTTTCAATGAAAGAAGATTTACCTCTAAAAATGGTGATAAATCCATTTTATTAGCTTCTTCTAAATCAGTAAAAAATTTATATACAATACCATTGGTTAAAATTCCAAAGCGTGCTTTTGAAGTACCAAAATAACGGAATAATTGTGAACTATGTTTTCCTAAAGAATCAGTGCGGCTTTTGCATTCAATTAAAATCAAAGGCTCTCCTTGATCTAGAATAGCGTAGTCAACTTTTTCTCCTTTTTTAATACCGACATCGGCGGTATATTCTGGACAGAATTCCATTGGATTAAAAACATCGTAACCCAGCAGGTTGAAGAATGGCATGACTAAGGATGTTTTTGTAGCTTCTTCGGTTTGTATTCCGTCCTTCATTTTTTCAATTCTTTGCGAAAATTCTTTTAGCTTGTTAGAAAATTCCATAGTTTCTTCCTCTCTTTCCTCTTTTGACGACCTACATTGAGAAATCTATCCTACCAACATTTAAGTTGGGGATGAACATAATATAATAATTATCCAGCGTGGTTCCGATACCGTATTTGTTGCGGTAACACGCCAAGCATTCTTCCAGAAATTCTTCTGTAACATCTAAATATTCAGCAATTTCGAACCGGCTCTGACATCCATGTTCGAATGCTTCGATAATACCGGACAGCCCAATCAGCTTATTGTAAGCCCACAAGCGTGCTTGACGTTCCTGTTTTCGGTTTCCGGTCAAATCCATGTCTAAGATGTTTCCGACAGAAGTGTGATGGTGACCGAGCTCCTCAGCTAGAGTGCAAGCCTTTTTCTTGGATGTCTCTATATCTTTTCTAATACCTATCTTATTCCCTTTTATCCGCCCATCGCTAGAGCGTAGCGGGAGTTCCTTCACTTTAAGCCCTGTATTGTTTGCTTCATCTAAAAGTGCTTCGTAATTGTTCATCGTATAACACCTCCGATGCAAGTTTAGCATATTAGATGGTCAATAATTAGGACTTACCACTCACCGTCCATTAAGTCGTCATCGTGCTTACGCATTTCATCTGTGACTTTGATGTCGGTGCGTTCGTGAGCAGCGGAAAGGTTTAGTAGGGTATTGGATAATTCTTTGCGCATTTCTGAAATCTGGAACAACAATGGGTCGTTAGGCTCTTCTTTTTTATATTTTGGAATATGCGTCAATTCTTCGATACGATTAACAGCTTCCTTTTTCCCGTCTTCATTTAACATGAAAAAATAAGCAATCATGGAAGTTATAATTGCCTTTTGCTTTTTTGTTTCGCGCTTTACTCCATCATTCAGATTATTTGCGTTTATAATATAATCCACATAATTTTTTATATTGTTTAAGTTTTCCTTTTTAGTAAAATCTGTGTCAATCTTTTTCATTGGAACATCGAACCCCATAAGCCACGCTTCATTTACATTAAGTGCAGCGCCTAAAACAATAAGCTTGTCCTGAGCAGGTTCATTCTTTCCAGCCACATATTGACTTATATCTGATTTATTCATTTTAACACCATATTTCTCGCAATATGGCTTAGTTAAATTAAGAATATCTACTTGACGCAAATTACGCGCTTCCATTAATTCTTTCAATCGTTTAGATGTATTGGATACCTTCATAATGAACACCTCCCTACCATTGTAATAATAGCATGTATTGAATAAAAGTTCAAGAGAAAAAACAAAAAAGTTAAATCATTTGAATATTTGTATTGACTTATAGATTTGGAGATGATATCCTAAAAGAGGTTCAAATAATTGAACTTGGAAGGAGGGATATGAATGTCTTTCAATTACAACAAACTAAAAGGACGAATAATTGAAGTGTTTGGAAGTCAGGCAGAATTCGCAAAAGCTATGAAATGGTCTGAGAGAACACTGTCGTTGAAGTTAAATGGAAAGATTGCATGGAAACAAACAGATATTGTTTCGGCTGTAAAATTATTAAACTTAACAGACAGTGACATAAAAGAGTATTTTTTTACACTTGAAGTTCAAAAATTTTAACTAAGGAGGGAAACATGAAAGAACTACAAATTTTCAAAAATGATGAGTTTGGAGAAATCCGAACAGTACAACTGAATAATGAAACCTACTTTGTAGGAAAAGATGTGGCAGAGGCATTAGGATACGAAAGAGCGACGAAGGCTATTCAAGACCATGTTGATTCTGACGATAAAGATGAAGTCCCGATTCAGGATTCCATCGGAAGAATGCAGAAAACTCCTGTGATTACAGAATCCGGCTTATACGCGCTTATCTTTGGTAGCAAATTAGAATCAGCAAAGAGATTTAAGCACTGGGTGACAAGTGAGGTGCTTCCAACAATCAGAAAAACGGGGCAGTATCAAATGGAGAACCTTTCTACTGAGATGAGAGCGATTCTGATGCATGATGAAAAGATTGTGAAAATCGAGAGCAGAATGGATAAGTTAGAATTTGATATTCCCTTATACGGAAGTGAGGCGGATGAACTTTCAAGCCATGTAAAGCGGAAGGGTGTAGCGGTTCTTGGAGGAAAGAAGTCGGAGGCATACAAAGACAATAATATCCGTTCCAAAGTATACCGAGATATTTACGACCAAATCAAAAGAGAGTTCGGTATTTATTCGGATGATGGAAAGCCGAAATCATACAAAGCATTGAAGCGTAAGTATCTCTATGAAGCTCACGAATGTATTGACATGTACGAAGTACCTACATATTTGAAAGAAATGATTGATAGTGCAAATGCACAGATTTTATTAAATGGAATTGTATAGCCTATCAGACAGAACTAGAAGAGGAGGCGGTGTAGATGAAAAGAGAGGATGATTGGATCAAGGAAACAGATAAAAAAATAATCCACTACATGTGGACTATTTTTCTCAGCATGATGATTTCCATTATAACAACTTTGTCAGTAGTAGCGTTACTAGGGTAGTAAAAAAAGAAACAAGAATAGGTGTAAGTATGCTCCGAAACAGAAAAGATTTGATAGAAACCCACGTAAAGTACTTTCTGTGCAAGCATTTATGTGAAAGTTTAATTCCTATCACTCTTTCATTTCGGACAATTTCATCCAAATAACCGTTATCTGTAAGATATTTGATGGCAGCTGATACGAGAGGATAGGGAGCAATGTCCGAAAAAGGTTCTTTATCAACGTAAAACATACAAGTGTAATTTGGTGAAGATTCCAGGGCTTTAATAATTTTTTTTGATAGCTGATCCATATTTTTCTCCTTTTAGTTATTTCGATTTTCGCTCGGTAATTAAAGTATAGGAGACAGTAAAAAAATATGCAAGTAAAAGAGGAGGTGTGGTAGATGGGGGTAAAAAAATTAGAAACGCTAAAAATTAGTATGGAAAAAGGCAAAGCAAAAGTAGAAGTAAATGGTGAAGATATTTCATCATACGGAAGTTATCTGAACCTTACGTTTGAAAATGGAGAATGGTCGCTGATGACGACAAGAGATAGTTTTTATTGTTCAGGCAATCGTAAGCCCTTAATCATAGGGATAACAAACGATAAGACACGGTATTGCCCGAAGTGTTTTTCAGAATTGCCGGAAGATGCAAATTATTGTCCAAAATGTGGGAAATGTATGAGAGAACAGTTTAAGTATGAACAAGGTTATATTGGCGAAAAGTCGAAAACTGTAACTGTTGGTTTTCAAGATAAGGCAATTAAATTATAGGCAACACGTACAACCCGTAATACATAGAGTTTAGAGAGGTGGTGTAAGTGAAACTAGACATGGTGAAAATTATGCAAATTATGATCAGCCTGCTGGAAGAGCAAGAAGAGGCAGTGATCGAATACGAATTAGAGGAAACCGCTTAGGCGGTAGAGGGGAGGGACAAGCAGTGAAAAGTAACAGCATTAAGGCAAGACGAAAACAAAAAGACACCCTAACCGGATTTTTTATTGGATTCGGTACTGGGATGGTAGCAGCAGGGTCATTCCTGATTGTAGTGCTGGTTTACTGCCGGATGGCAGGACCATTATAAGGAGGTGAGTAAGATGGATAGAGCGAAGTGGATAAAAGCTGGTCTGGAGATTGCAGAGCACTTGAAAGCGATCCGAAGGATTGTCAGACAGAGCGGCATTAATAAATTGAGCATGACTTCTTTTACGGATGATATCACATGGGGAACATATATTGATGATGATAAAAAGCATTGGACCGTAGAAGTGGACGAGAAAGGTGTCGTGAGTTTAGAAGAGAGTGGTTTTAAATTTTACGCAAAAATGTAGCGCCCTTAAATGAGCCGGCAAGCTCGGGCGCCTAGAAAAATATTCAATTAAATTATATCGAAGTAAAGGAGTTTAGTCAAATGATTAAAGTAGGTAATGGAGAAATTTGTATAAACGGAACAGGTTTGGAAGTATTAACAGATTTATCTGTTCTTTGCGATCATCTTAAGAAAAACATGATGAAAGATGGTGACGCAAGTGAAAAAGAGGTCGATAAAGCAATTATAAATGCGGTTAAGATTGGACTGAAAGGCTTGCCGAAGAAAGAAGCTCATCCAGACGATATGAAGAACATTGACTGGAATGCGGATCACGTAAAGAAAGCAGTGGACAGGCTGTTTGATGTGTTGTTTGGTGGAGTCATTAAGGAGGAGTAGGTATGGCTTATTACAATACTTGTCCACATTGTGGATGTAATTTAGATCCAGGTGAGCGATGCGACTGTTTGAAAGAGCAGAATCGCAAGGAACGGAGTTGTTCTGAAAGATTGAGGAAACAAATCACAGAAGAGTGTACAGGTCAAATGGTTTTTCGGGAGGCAATTGCATGATACCAGGATATGATGATTGGAAAACAACACCTCCAGATGATCAAGTTCCAGGAATCTTATGTGATTGTTGTGGGTGTGCATTATATGAAGGTGATTATTTTTATGATATTAACGGTGAAAGAATCTGCGAGGATTGTTTGATAGATGGTTATAGGAGGATGTTGTAATGGCTTTAAAATCATATGATGAAATGCGAAAAATTGATGTGAAGCCCTTTTGTGAAAAGAGAGATGGACTTGATTATTTGAATTGGGCGATGTGTATAGATCTTTTGCACAAGAATGGAGCAAAAAAAGCATACTGGGAGCCAATCGAAAATGAGAAAACAGGAAATAGTTTAAGAATGTCGGATGTTGCATTTGTAGATAAAAATGGCGTTCAGAATAGGTGTTATGAGACACGAATCCGTGTCGTGATCGATGATAATGTTTATGAGATGCAGACGCCAGTTATGAATGGAGCGAACCCTGTAAAAGATAACTCCATGAGTCAGCAAAGAGTTTGGAATAGTATGTGTCGAGCGTTTGTAAAATGTGTAGCTATACACACAGGTTTGGGTTTTGATTTGTGGTTAAAAGAAGAATACAACAAGATGGAAAGTCAGATTCCATATACCGGAGAAAAGACAGCTTCAGAAGCTAAGATTAAGACAATTCAGAGTTTATGTGTAAGTCATGGTATTGATGGAGATGCTTGGGTTGTCGGTAATGGAAGAACCTGGGATACACTTACGGAGACAGAGGCTGCACACATGTTGAAGGCATTAAAAGATCGGTATGGTGATGATTAGTGAAATTCACTGGAAAGTTAAAGGAACCAATTATTGATTACATAACAGGTCGTTTGACGTTGCTATTTGAGCCTTGTGAGGATTTCCGAGAGGCTTATGAGGAATTCAAGGATTGCGAGAAATTAAGCTTGGAAATCAAAAAATACAGGCGAAAGAGGAGTTTAGATGCAAACGCTTATTACTGGGTGCTTTGCACGAAGCTTGCAAAGGTTATGGAAGTATCGAACCAAGAGGTACACAACCAGATGCTCCGGCAGTACGGACAACCAGAAATCTTTGAGGGAAGGGCTGCATATATCACCATACCAGATACAGAGCCGGCAGAAAAGAAAGTGAATAATGCGATGGATTATCACCTTCAGCCTACGTCGCAGGTTCGAGAGGGCTTGGATGGGATTATGTATCGGACCTATAAGCTGTTAAGAGGTTCTCATACATATAACAGCGAAGAGATGGCGAGGCTGATCACTGGACTTATAAGCGAGTGCAAAGATGCCGGTATCTCAGATGCTGAAATCGCAACGCCGGACGAGAAGCGGTTATTAAAGGAAAGATATGGTGTAGAGATATGAAAAGATTATGGAGTATCTTTACGGACGATATGGACTGCTGCATGTACACAGGGAGATATGGAGTTGAAAGACATCACGTTTTTAGCCATACACCAAGAGAGCGGAAGCTGTGTGAGAAGTACGGTTTTATAGCTCCATTGTTTCCAACTCTTCATCCGAACGGGGTGCATGCGAGGAAAGAAGCCAGTAAGGTTGATAAGGATTTAAGGCGAAAATGCAAAGAATATTATATAGCACACTACGGAACAGAAGAGCAGTTCCGGAAAGAATTTTATTATGTTAGTTAGCCAGAAGGCTTGCTATAGGTACCAGTCGAAATGTACCTAGTGTATCGCATGTAACTTTGAAAAGATGTTTTCTGGTGCCGGTATTTCCGGCACTGGGGAAAGGAGCAGATAGCATTGCGAATATGAGTAATTATGTCAAAATCAGCCGGAAGATCTTAGAGTGGGGCTGGTACAGAGATGAACATACAAAAAGCCTTTTTCTGCATTGTCTTCTCAAGGCAAATTGGAAAGACGGAGAGTTTAAAGGAATTGTGATTAAAAGAGGACAATTTGCAACCTCAATCCCAAAGCTTCAAGTTGAATTGGAATTAACTTCGAATGAAGTTAGGACTGCAATTAAACATTTAAAGAGCACAGGCGAAATCACAGTCAGATCATATAGCAAATTCTCCGTAATTACGGTGGTTAAGTATGATAGTTACCAATGTGAATCACAGGCAGAATCACAGGCAGATAACAGTCATACCACAGACAAGGCACAGCCTATTAACAGTCTATTAACAACAATAGAAGAAGGGAAGAAGAATAAGAAGGAAAGAAAGGAAAATATAAGTAATAGTGTGCGGTTTACACCGCCCTCTCTCGAAGAGGTGCAGGACTATTGCAAAAGTCGACGTAACGGTTTGGATGCTCAAGCCTTTGTAGACTTTTATTCCTCGAAAGGCTGGATGATTGGAAAAAATAAAATGAAAGACTGGAAAGCTGCTGTACGCACCTGGGAGCGTAAGAGTCAGACAAGGCAGGAAGAGACCGCCAAACATGACCGGATAAGCGAGGTGGATAGCTGGTGACAAGAGAAGAGTTTAAAAACATCGTGAAAGCTATGCGAGGGGCGTATACAAGATGTCCGGTGACAACCCAACAGATATTTGACGAATGGTATCTGTTGCTCGCAGATATGGATTACAAGACCGTTTCAAGGAATTTGATGAAGCACATTCGCTCAAGCAAATATGCCCCGACGATCGCAGAGTTAAGGCAGGAACAGGCGGTAGGGTTTTGCAATTTCACAAGCAGAAACTACGATATGCGGAAACTTGAACTGGCACTTTTGGGAATTAAGTCAGTGGAACAGATAGAAGAAATAAAGGAGAAGTGAGGATGGCAGTTATAAGGAGTATTAGAGGTGGAAGCGCCGGACTGAATGAAGAAGATCGTTTAACTCTTGCTGGGCTGTTAGTGAAAGCAGGATATCGGGTGCAGATCGGTTATCGGGTTGTGCCGGGAAACGCTAAGGGAAAGAAAGAGTATACGGTGGAGTATGAGGAGCCAGGAGGTGAACAATCATGAGGATAGATCAGATCAAGATTGATGAGTGGTATGACATTCCCGGATATGGAGGGAAATATCAGATCAACTACTACGGAAATATCCGGCGAGCACTGAAGAATGGACGATATAAAGAGATACATCCATTTATTAAAAAGTCAAATGGTCGCAGATGTGTAAAGTTAAATTGCAAAGAGCATGTGGTAATGAAGCTTATGCAGAGAACGTTTTATGGGGAACTTAAAGACGGTTGTGTTGCTTATCATAAAAATATGTGCATTACAGACGATATATTGAGCAATATCGGTATTAGTACAAGAGAGCAACTTGGGAAAATAACAGGAAGAAAAAATAATTGTGAGAGATCTGTCGTAAAAATAGACAGCTGCGGTCAGATCGTAGATTTTTACAGATCCGTTCGTGAGGCAGGAAGGAAGAATCATATGTCTTATCAAACGATTCTTGACCGGATCAACGGGAAAGTAAAGAGTTTGTATGCTCCGGATGGTTATGTATATGTCAAAGAAAAAGATAGTGAGATTCAAAAAGCGATCCGGAAAATCGAGCTTGAAAATAGAAAAGAGAGTGGTGTGTCATTTGTAAGCGCACCAGATGTAGTATTTGATTTTTAGAAAAAGCATTTTGTTGACATCAACAAAATGATAGAAAGGAGTCGGAACTCTGGCCAGAGAAAAGACATGTCAGTTCCTTTCAAGAAGATGGATTATTTGGAATTTTTAAAAACAAAGATAGAGATCGCACCGGAAAGCGGGTTCGAAATAGAACAGGGGAAGATCAACAAAGCATTACTGCCACATCAGAGAGATGCGGTGGCATGGGCGTTAAAAGGCGGAAGAAGAGCACTGTTCGAGTCGTTCGGACTCGGCAAGACGGTGCAAGAATTAGAGTTCTGCCATCAGGCAGCAGTGCACGAAGGTGGCAGGGCACTTATCGTATTGCCACTGGGAGTAAAACAGGAATTTACCAGAGACGCGGTAGAACTCTTAGGTTACGAAAAACCGGAATATTGCCGGACAATGGAAGAGGTAGAGAAGTCGAAAAGTGAGATTGTGATTACCAACTATGAACGTGTTAGAGATGGAGATATCCGGCCGGATTATTTTTCAGCGACATCCCTGGACGAAGCGAGCGTGCTTCGGTCATTCGGAAGCAAGACCTATCAGACCTTTTTGAATAAGTTTAAGAACGTCCCGTATAAGCTGGTGGCAACCGCGACACCATCCCCGAACCGGTACAAAGAGCTGATTCATTATGCCGGATACTTAGAGGTCATGGACACCGGACAAGCGCTAACAAGATTTTTTCAAAGAGACAGCACCAAAGCAAATAATCTGACACTATACCCAAACATGGAAGATGAGTTCTGGTTGTGGGTATCAAGTTGGGCACTGTTTGTTACAAAGCCATCGGACTTAAATGAGGACTATTCAGATGATGGATATGAATTTCCGCCGCTGGAGGTTCGTTGGCACGAGATACCGATACATTATGGAGATGCCACGGAAAAAGATGGGCAGATTACTCTTTTTCAAGACGCGGCAGCAGGCTTAAAAGAAGCAGCAGAAGTAAAGAGGAATAGCATAGACGTCCGCGTGGAAAAAATGAAAGAAATCGTAGAAAACGCACCAGACGAACACTTTGTATTGTGGCATGATCAAGAAGCAGAGCGCCATGCAATCAAGAAAGCGCTGCCGGAGACAGTTGATATCTATGGATCACAGGATTATGAGACGAGAGAAAAAAGAGTCATAGACTTTTCGGAGGGAAGAATTAAGTTATTCGCTACAAAGAAATCTCTTTCTGGCTCTGGCTGCAACTTTCAAAGATATTGCCATAGGGAGATCTTTCTTGGTATCGATTATGAATTCAATGATTTTATTCAGGCGGTACATAGATGTTATCGTTTTCTGCAAAATAAGCCGGTTATCATCGATATTATTTACATGGAAAACGAAAGGCAGATTAAAGAGACACTATTGCGGAAATGGAAAGATCATAATCACATGGTCAAGAAAATGATAGAGATCGTGAAAAAGTACGGATTATCATCTGCCAAGAAAGAAGAGAAGATGAAACGGAAGATGGGAGTGAAAACGGTGAGAGTAGAAGGAAAAAATTATGAAGCAGTCCATGATGATTGTGTGGAAGAGACAAGAAGAATGGAGAGCAACAGTGTAGGACTGATCCATACGTCTATCCCGTTTGGAAATCACTATGAATACAGTGCAAACTATAATGATTTTGGACACAATCAGAACACAGAGCGCTTTTTCGAGCAAATGGACTTTTTAACGCCGGAATTATATCGGATTCTGGAGCCAGGAAGAGTGGCAGCCATCCACGTGAAAGACAGAGTATTGTTCGGAAATGCAACTGGTACAGGAATGCCGACGATAGAGCCATTCCATGCCCAGTGCATTGAGCACTACATGAAACATGGGTTTCAGTATTTCGGAATGATTACGGTCGTTACGGATGTGGTACGTGAAAATAATCAGACGTACCGGCTGGGATGGTCAGAGCAATGTAAGGATGGTTCCAAAATGGGAGTCGGATGTCCGGAATATGTGTTACTTTTTCGCAAACTGCCGAGTGATCGTTCCAATGCCTACGCAGATGATCCAGTAAAAAAGAGCAAAGAAGAATACACAAGAGCGCAGTGGCAGATTGATGCACATGGCTACTGGAGAAGCTCCGGTGATCGCTTGGTAAGCAAAGAAGAATTGAAAGAGATATCTGTGGCGAACTTACAGGCGGTGTATCGAAAATACAGTAGAGAGTCGGTATACAGTTATAAAGAACATGTAAAACTTGCGGAAGCTCTAGACAAAGACGGGAAACTTCCAGCCACTTTCATGGTAGTAGCGCCGGGGAGTTGGAATGATTTGGAGGTATGGGACGATATCAACCGGATGCGGACACTGAATACAACACAATCCAGAAGACGTAAACAGATGCACGTATGCCCATTGCAGTTGGATATCGTGGAAAGAATTATCAACCGGTACAGCAATGAGGGCGATCTTGTTTATGATCCATTCGGAGGACTTATGACAGTCCCGATGATGGCTGTGAAAATGAAGCGCCGGGGAAAGGGCTGTGAATTAAATGCAGATTACTTCCGGGACGGAGTGGGGTATCTTCAGGAGGCAGAAGCCGAGATGGAAACGCCAACGCTGTTCGATTTTATACAACCATAAAAATGTGAAGTGGCAGCAGGAGGAAAGATAGAAATGACAGAAGAGGAAAGAAGAACGCTCTTTTTCAAAATGATCGAAATACAGTTAAGAGGTGCAATATGCAGAGATCAAGAAATCAATATGAGAGGACAAGTGGCTATGGCATATGCGCTGGAAATCATAACCGAAAAAGAGCAGGGAGAGATACTGGAAATGATAGAGGAAAATCGCAACCAATAGTATAGAACCCATACCAGCAGTATAGATTTTATAGCAAAAATCATAACCAGTAGTGCGTGTACTATACTGCTGGTTGGGTTAGATAGGATTAACTAAGTAACTAAATTAGGAGTGATGGATATGGCGATATATGAGTTTGATTGTAAAAAATGCACAAATGAATATATTGGTTTTCAAAACGGAGAATGGTGTAGTTGGTGTAAGCCGGTGGTTGACGGATTAAAAACATTTGAATGGGAGTGGCATGATGAAAACACGAAGTTAGATACATGCAGATGCAAATACTTCACAACGAATGTAAGGCAAGAAGAAATAATGTTATTTTAATTAAATTAGGATTTTTTAAGGAGGAAAAGATGCATAAAGAAATTGAAAGAGCTGTCTTACGAATAACACAGGCGATGGAGAAGAATCGAAAAAACTATGATGATGCCAATGCATCATACAAAGACACCGGTTATGATCGATATTGGAAGAAAATGGAAAAATTGGATGCAGAATATGAAGAACTAAGGTCTTTTGTGCATCCAAAAGAAGAGATTAACATTTCTGCTGGAACAATTCAGAAGCTGGATGAGTTACAAAGAAATGTAAAAAACATCAGAAGCAAGTGGGAGAATCTGCGGAGAGATCTTCCCTATTCATCGGATTCTGTAGGTATAGATGATATATTCCGAGACATCAAAACATTGTTAAACTGAGATTTAATTAAACAAGGTTTGAGTTCCTGCGAGCAATCGTGGGGAGGGAAGGCAGAAAGAGATGAAAGGGAAGAAATGTTTAAAACCATGTAAGGTATGTGGAAAAAACAGCGCCAAAATAGAAATTTGGAGTAGCGGTGGTCTTATGTATATGGTCAAATGCAATAACCCAGACTGCCCTGTTCCGAAAGGAGGGTATCCTAAAGGAAGAAAACTTGATGAAGTGATTAAAGAATGGAATAGGAGAGTGGAAGAATGAACGTACTAGAAAAGATTTTTGAAGAGATCAAGGAACTAAAGCGAAAGCAAAATAATCAGAATCAAGATTATAGAACAGGATATTTTAGTGCTTTGTCTACGGTGGAGGGAATCATCTGCTCACGCATGGATGAAGTTAGGGATATGCATGTAAAAAGGCTGATTGATGCGAATGTGCTTGATAATGAAGTTGCAAACTTCTTTCTTACAATCACAGGGAACCCAAAGCAGACAACAGTAGTCAGAGAATGTAAAGAATCATTCAGAAGAATGATTGATGAACAGCCGACAGTATATGCGAATGACGGCTGGATTCCGGTAGAAAAGAAGTTGCCGGAAGATGATAGATATATATTGCTGTCTTTCGAAAACTTTTCCATTCCGTTAGTTGGACGATATGAAGAGAATGAAAAAGGAGGCGCATTCTATCTAGGGGATTGTGATGAAGAAGATACTTGCATATCCAACGATTTGTATGTAAATGCCTGGACGTATCTTCCGGAAAGGTACAAGGGTGATAGCAATGCATAGAGACAGCAAAGACCGACACAGGCAGAAAATAAGGGAGAACGATCATTACAACGATCTGGAAGAACGCAAGGTATCGGATAAGGCAAGGGAGAGATTCCGGAGAAAGCCATATCAGATTACAGATGTTGCAGGGTATATGGCAAAGAAATATGACATCAAAAGGGAGATGGAACCATGAACAGGTCGGAAAACCTGCGTGCTTTTCTTAGGTTCGTAAACGAGTGCCAAACACTGAATGAGATGGCAAGAAAAGAAATTTCAAAAGAAGACAAGCGTCAGCAGGATTTATTGCATGAGATTGAATTTGAACCAAGAGCAAAGGAGAGAAGTAAGTTATGCACACAGCTCCATCGGTCAAGATTGAACCGGAGAAAATACAAGGATATCTTCGAAGAGACGGATGATATTGTGCAGTTTTTCAATGTAGGTCAGCACAAAAGGGTTCTTGATCAGATGGGGCAGTTGATTGGAAAAGTAAGAAAAGTGGAAAAATATCATGAGAATAGGGTATATATTCCGAGATTGCAGGAGGGAGAGGATGCCGATGGAGCAGAGACTGGAAGAAAACAATATCAAGAATGAGAATAACCGGAAGAAAGAGTACCTGAGAGGATACAGATCCAGTAGAAGACGTATCAACCGTATTGATGATGAAATTATTGAACTGAAAGAATTAGCTGCATCGGTGAAGGCAATTGATTATTCGGGCATGCCGCATGGAAACGGAAACCAGAAGGATCTATCTGATGAGCTGGCCAGGATTGATTCGTTGGTAGAAAAACTTGGGGCAGAAAAGGAAAGTTGCGTTGAATCTTATGTTTCTATCGAAAAGCAGATTAAGGAGATAAAGAACGAGGATGAGAACGACGTGTTGTTTTACCGATATGTGAAAGGCTTAAGATTCTGGGAGATTGCAGAGAAAATGGATTATAGTGAGCAGTGGGTACATAAATTGCATGGAAGAGCGCTGGCACATTTAAAGTTGCCAACATAATTTATCTTTATTTGTGTTAGTTTATTGAAGTTTAGTATGCAAGTTTGCTATCCTTATACTGGAATTGATGAACAGATATTAAATCATTCGATTAGTTCCCCCACAACCTAATAAAACCGAGAGAGGACACCTAGCAACGGGGGTGTCTTTTTCGTTGCGTAATGTCGAGAAATGGGATATTATGGGAGTAGGTTTTTAGGGTGTGAGGAGGAAATGTTGAATGATTGAAAATAAAGAGATGTTACTGTACAGTGCACAAAAGGCTGTAAAACACATTTCGAAAGTAGGGGCTGAAAACGCAGACGATAAAGAATGCTTTTTCATTATTGGAACCGCGCTTCATTGGGTTATAGATTGTATCGATCGTATTCCTGATGCGCAGATAAAGGAGGAGCATAAAAAATTATTTTCAGGACTAAGATTTGCGAATAATTGTTTGAAGCACAATATAACTTTTACAAAAGCTCATAAAGCCAAGGGGCATAGCTATCCTTATGATTTTCCATACGATTATGGTACGCACTTTATATGGACATCGTTAGATGAAGTTGATATATGGGATAGCAAGGAAAATCAGAGGGCGAATTATAAAAATAATTTTGAAGGGAAAAATGTTTTTATAACAATGTCAGAAATAACGAGTGAAATAGAAAAATATTATGAGATTTTGTGAGGTGTAACCTATGGGTGAGCATGAAATAATTAAGGAGCATAAATGTTTATTGGATAAAATGAAAAAAGATAGAATATTTTCGTTATGCTTCGAAAATAATAAATTCTATTTAGATGAACAATGTGATGATTATTTTTCTCATGAACTCACAAAAGAAGAATGTTTTGAATTATCAAAAATGTTTGGTGAAATTGCGAATGTAATACATGAATAGATGCTTGCAACACAAAGGCACCCTCCGGGGTGCTTTTCTCATGCAAAAAATTAGCGTACAGCGTGCACAGCTCCAGTGGATCTACATTTCATCCTTACTCCTTAGCGGTCGCAATCGGCGGTCGCCTATGGAGCTGGCAGGACTGTATTTAATATATCAAGAAAGAAGGTGAGCCGAATGGCGAAAGGCAAGTATCAGGAATGGCTAGAGCCGGAAGGCTTGCTGAAAATTGAAGGATGGGCAAGAGACGGTCTGACAGAAGAACAGATTGCTGAGAATATGGGAGTGACAAGGGAAACTCTAAGAGTGTGGAAAAATAAGTATTCTGTCATTTCTGCCACCCTAAAAAGGGGAAAAGAAGTTGTTGACCGTCAAGTTGAGAATGCATTGCTACAAAGAGCACTTGGTTATGAGTATACGGAAACAACACGAGAGTATATCCCCGAACTAGGAGAGATGCATGTGACGAAGGAAGTAACGAAGCAAGTATCGCCTGATACAACAGCACAGATATTCTGGTTAAAGAACCGAAAGCCTCAAGAGTGGAGAGATAAGCAAGAACGCCTTGACAATACGGTGGAAGACAACGACATGGTCCTCAAATTCATTGAAGGAATGAAGAGCCATGATTAAGCTGAGTAAAAAGCAAATCGAATACACAGAGCAAGCCACGCATCGGTGGAATATCAAGTCAGGTGCTGTGCGTTCAGGAAAATCCTTCGTTGATACGTCGGCAGTTATTCCTGCAAGAATCATAGAGAGACTAGGAAACCCCGGAATCGTTGTTATACTTGGCGTGTCGCGAGATACAATCGAGCGGAATGTCTTACAGCCCTTAAGAGAGAT
This sequence comes from uncultured Dorea sp., assembly GCA_900543415.1. GTDB lineage: Bacteria > Bacillota > Clostridia > Lachnospirales > Lachnospiraceae > Dorea_D. The sequence goes on from UQRE01000017.1 coordinate 32,011, forward strand.
ATACACAGATAAGCGTGTCGGCACAATCAACAGCCGGAATGTTGCCTATTTATTTGGAGAAGAGGTTTATTGCCTTGGAGCCGAGAAAATAAGTCAGGTTGCAAAGATTCAGGGCTCCTCAATCAAATACTGCTACGGTGATGAGATAGCGAAGTGGAACAAAGAAGTGTTTCAGATGCTTAAATCACGTCTGGATAAACCGTACTCGTGTTTTGATGGAGCCTGTAACCCGGAGCATCCGACGCACTGGCTCAAGGAGTTCCTAGACAACAAAGAGCTGGATATCTATCTGCAGACATATACGATTTTCGATAATCCTTTTCTTCCAGATGAGTATGTAAGGCAGCTCTGCAAGGAATACGAAGGCACAATCTATTATGATCGTCTTATTATAGGCTCATGGAAACGTGCAGAGGGAGCAATCTATAAGAGATTCGCAGACAATCCAGAGTCATTCCGGTGTCAGATTGTAGATGAGCCCGCGCCGGATAAAGAGTATAAGCAGTTTCGAAAAGAAGATATTACTTCAATAGAGATTGGCCTTGACTTTGGAGGAAATCAGTCCGGTCATTCTTTTGTCGCAAGGGGATATACAGATGATTACAGAGACGTGATTGCACTGAAGTCTCGCAGGATCATGCCAAAGGACGAGAATGAGGATATCGACAGTAATATGTTAGATGCCATGTTCTGTGAGTTTGTGCAGGAGGTAATAGATAAGTATGCAGTTGTCGTGAAACGTGGAGATTATGTGGAATATTGCAATGTGGAAACGGTTTACTACGACAATGCGGAGACAGTTCTTGGTAATTCTATCAGGAACGCCGTAGAAAAGCAGTTTCCGTGGATCAGCGTGAGGAAGGCAAAGAAAGAGATTATCAATGACCGGATCCGATGTACCGTCAAGCTCATGGGGGCAGGACGGTTTTTTATTACAGAAGATTGCGAATCTCTTCAGACTGCCTTTTCTGATGCGGTCTGGAATAAAGAGGTTGTCGGAAAGGATGAGCGTTTGGACGATGGCAGCACAGATATCGACAGCTTGGATGCATTCGAGTACACGATAGAGCGGGATATGAAATACCTGATAGAAGAGGTGGAAGATGGGACTATTTGAAAATATGTGGAAAGGAATAAGGCGTATGTTTGGGTATACAACACTGAAAACAATCGTCGGGAAAGACGTAGCTCTATCTAGCAGGATGATAGATGCGATTAACGAGTGGAAAAACATGCTTAATGGGAATGCCGAATGGCTGACTGATTCTATTGAATCTCTTCGGATTGAGCAGGGGATATGCAGAGAGTTCGCCGATGTGGTGCTGTCTGAGATGGAGTCTAATATCAGTATAGATCGCTTGAATCAGTCGTATCAAAAGGCGATTTCTGGACTGAATGAAAACCTGCAGGATGGTTTAGGACTTGGATCTTTTATTTTAAAGCCTCTAGGGGCGGACAAGGCAGAATTTGTCACCGCGGATAAGTTCGTTCCGATCTCATTTGGGGACGATGGGAAACCGACAGATATTGCATTTTTCACGCTGAAAAGAGTGGGAGAAAACGATTACTTCACGAGGGTGGAAAGGCATTATTTTGAAGACGGTAACCTTGTAATTTCAAACAAATGTTATCATTCGCAGGATTCTTCGGATATCGGGCAGTCTTGTTCCCTGGAAGAAGTGGAAGAATGGGCAGGTATCAACCCAGGTCCAGTAATGTTTCGAGGGATGCAGCAGATGGACTTTGGATATTACCGGAACCCGATTAAGAATAACATAGATGGCTCAGCGTGTGGCGTGTCTATCTTCGACGCTGCCAGAGAACGAATTAAGAAAGCAGATCTGCGAGGAAGTCAACTTGACTGGGAATATGAATCCGGTGAAAGAGCAATTCACGTAGCTACTAGGGCGCTCAAACATGATAAGGCTACTGGGCGCTTCGGCATGGCAAGGCTTAATAAGAGATTGTACAGGGGCTTAGAGTTAGACGCTGGCAAAGATCAAGAACTTCTGAAAGAGTATTCACCAGAACTCAGAGACGAAGCCTATAAGCGTGGGCTTGAAGAGGTAAAGAGAGAGATAGAATTCATTGTAGGGCTTGCTTATGGAGATCTGTCTGATGTGCAGGAGGTATTGAAGACAGCAACAGAGATCAAGGTATCGAAGCAGCGCAAGTACAACCGTGTTAATGCGATAGAAGAAAAGCTCGAAGAGTGCCTGAGAGACTTTGTGGCAGGCTTGGCGTTTTACAACAAAATGTACCGCTCTGGATACGAGCTTAGTTGTAAATTCAGTGACTCCATTTTGACCGATGAAGAGTCGGAACGTCAGCAGGATCGGCAGGATGTATCTATGGGCGTTATGAGCCACGCAGAGTACAGAGCCAAGTGGTACGGCGAGACATTGGAAGAGGCAGAAGAGAACCTGCCAGCACAAAGTCAGGTGATGGAGTAGGATGCGAAAAGAATACCAGGACAAGATGGTTGATAAAATGACTGCCAGGTTTACTGCTCTTGAAGGCAGGATTATGCAAGATATTGTCCGCAGGATTAATATGACAGGAAAAATCACAAGCACTGCAGACTGGCAGATTAACCGGCTTAAGATATTAGGCTATTCTTCTGAGGATATCGAGGCATCTCTGAAGGAGACATTGAACGCCACATATCCAGAAATGTTTGAATTGTACGATCAGGTGATTAACTGGGAATACGTTAGGAATAAGGATGTATACGAACAGATTAACGCTGAGTATATCCCTTACGAAGAGAATGAACAGTTGCAGCAGATTATGGAAGGCATTAAGAGGCAGACAAGGGATGAGTTGGACAATATCACGCAGTCACTAGGGTTTTATCTCGACTATGGAGATGGAAAGCGAATTCTAACACCTCTTGCACAGGTGTATCAAGGTTTTCTTGATGCTGCATGTATGGACATCGTATCCGGTGCCTTTGATTATAACTCGGTTCTCAGGCGAGTAGTCACACAACTGACCAATAGCGGGCTGAGACAGATAGATTATGTATCTGGTAGAGCGAACCGGATTGACGTAGCAGCACGAAGAGCGATTATGACAGGTATGTCTCAGATAACAGGGAAGATCACAGACTACAATGCTGAGAAGCTGGGTGCAGATCATTTCGAAGTCGCTTGGCACTCTGGAGCTCGACCAACCCACGCAGTGTGGCAGGGAAAGGTTTGGACGAGGGAACAGCTTGTTAATGTGTGTGGTCTTGGTAGTGCTACAGGTCTGTTAGGCGTTAACTGCTATCACGAATATTATCCATTCTTTCCGGGCATTTCCGAACGCAACTGGACGGATGAGTGGCTGGAAGAGAAAAAGCGGCAAGAGAATATTCCGAAAACCTTCGGTGGGAAAGAGTACACCTTGTACGAAGCGAAGCAACAGCAGAGAAAAATGGAAACAGCCATGAGGGCGCAACGTGAAAAGGTGAAACTTTTGGAAACTGGTAACGCTGATCCGGATGATGTGATGCTTGCAAGAGCGAAGTATCAGGGGCAGTTGAATGAATATAGCCGATTCTGTAAGAAGATGGGGCTGACAGAAGAAAGAGAGCGTATCTATTACGATATGCGCGGTTTTATAGCTTCAAATACAAAAATTCAGAATGCAAGATATACAACGGATATGATTCGAAATGCTGACAGAGATTCAAAACAGTATTATCGGTACAAGAATATCATTGGAGCTGATATTGGAAGTCTTGAGAAGTTCCGGCAGATGAAGTATAATGAACCTGAGAAATATAGTGCATTGAAAAAGAAAGTCGATACGTATTCTGATATTGATAAAAAGGAATGGTCTCTTGAATTTAAACAGAAGTCAAAAGACGCGTATGTGAGATTTGAAAAAGAGGGTATATATTTGTCTGTTCACGCATTGAGCCGACTGCCGAGATTGAATCAGCCGGGGTTACCAGAGGTTTCAGAAGAAACATTGATGAAATTCATTAATGGAATACCTAAATATACTGAGGGCGAGAATAAATTAGTTTACTTCGATGCGGAACTCCAATTAGTGGCGATTAGGAATAAAATAACAGGCGATATAGTGTCAGTTGTAAGGCGTAAAAATCCTAAGGAGGTGTGGGAAGATGTTTAATAAAATTATGAATTACATCAAGGAATTTTTGGAAAATACACCTGATGATATCTATGATTTTTCGTGTGAGCTAGAAGGTTTGCTGATAGTGCATTATGATGAAATGCATGAAGAACAGCCAAAGGCTACGGAAATACTGAATGATGAGACGCCAGATGTATGTGCTTTGGGGGAACCTGGTATGAAACCGGAAGAAATAGAGGATTTTAAAAGAAAATTAAAAATCGAATATGACAAGGCTATGAAAGCAATTGTATAGATACCACCCATTCTTCGTGAGTGAGTGGTATTTTTGTACCCAATTTTAGGAAAGGAGGATTGTCATGAAACTTTTTGAACAGGATGTAGGAAAGGTATGGTGATCTAATTATCTCCCGCTGAGACGCAGGGTTACGCGTCTTATTTTTATGAAAATAATTAACTTGGTCAGGTGATCAGACCTAAAACAGTCGATTCATGGCGGATGGTTACACGCCTAAAACAACCTAACATGAAAGGAGAAGCAACATGAAGACAGAAGAATTAAAAAAACTTGGACTGGAACAGGAGACCATAAACAAAATTATGGAGATGAATGGTCAGGATATTGCAGCTGAACAGGCAAAGACTACAAAGGCTGAGAGTGAGCGTGACAACTACAAAGACCAACTTACGACAGCAACAGAATCTTTGGAAAAGTTCAAGGATGTAGATCCAACGGCCATGCAAGGCGAGATTGATCAGCTCAAACAGCAGTTAAAGGATAAGGATACGGAATACGCTGCCAAAGAAGCAGATCGTATCTTTTCCGACACAATCAAGGAAGCTATTAAGACCGCCGGAGGACGTAACGAAAAGGCAGTAATGGCTATGCTGGATATGGACACATTGAAAGCATCGAAAAACCAGTCTGAGGACATTAAGAAAGCATTGGAAACCGTAAAGGAGTCTGATGCTTATTTATTTGGAATTGATGAACCATTTTCTAATCCGGTAGGAGCTACAGGCGGAACAGGTGGCAGCGGTGGAGATAATCTCTCTGCAATCAGAGCGGCAATGGGCTTACCGGCAAAGAAAGACTAAAAGAAAGAATGAGGTAATTAATTATGGCAAACACAATCGCGTTAAGAAAAGCATATTCTACTATGCTGGATGAGGTTTATAAACTGGCATCTCTTACGGCCGTTTTGGACGGCCCGAACGATCTCGTGAAAGAGGGAGCGAATGCAAACGAGATCTTGATTCCGAAGATGTCTATGCAGGGTCTTGCGAACTATAATAAGCAGACTGGTTATGTAGCTGGTGACGTAACGCTTGAGTACGAAACAAAGAAATGTACTTATGACCGTGGACGTATGTTCACCGTAGACGCAATGGATAACATTGAGTCCGCAGGTGTGGCGTTCGGAAGATTGTCCGGCGAGTTCTTAAGAACACAGGTTGTTCCTGAACTTGATGCTTGGAGACTTGCATCTTATGCGGGCTATGCGACAAATAAAGTTGCGGGAGCTATTGCGGATGCGAAAGCTGGAATTGCAGCAATCAGAAAAGGAAAGACGGCTATTGAAAACGCTGAAGCTAAGCCAGAGACATGCTACCTGTTTATTTCTAATCAGCTGAAGGGAGACATTGAGGACCTCGATACCACAGCATCTAAGAAAGTGCTTGACGGATGGGCTGGAGTTATTCCAGTACCAGAGGGACGTTTCTATGACAAGATTACTCTTACAGCTTCCGGTGCTGGTGGATTCGCAACAGCTGGTGGCAAGAAGATCGATTTCCTGATTGTAGATAAGAATGCGGTAATCCAGAATCAGAAACACACCGTGTCTAAGATTATCACACCGGATCAGAACCAGGATGCAGATGCTTGGAAATTTGGCTATAGAACAGTTGGAATCGCAGAGGCTAAGGATAATAAGAAAGTTGCTATCTACGCTCACACTGCGGCAGAATAGGAGTGATGCTTTGTGCTAAAGTATAGTTATTATATAGGAACATACGGTGGTACAGATATATCTGAGAACGAGTGGAACAGAGTATCTCAAAAAGCTGAACAGCGGCTGAACAGTTATACGTTTGGTCACTTATCTAGCCCGTGGAATGACTCTGAGTGGAGCGAACGAATTAGTTGTGCAATATGCGAAATGTCAGAACTGATTTACGCAGCTGAGAAAAGTGCCGGAAAGGTGTCTGAAAATAATGATGGATATTCGGTGTCCTACACAGATAAGAGCTTGTTGGAACCGAGTCTGTACAATATTGCGTGCGTGTATCTTGGCGACACAGGACTTTTACATGCGGGGGTGGAAGAATGCTGACCAATGCAGACATTACGATTTACAACCGTAAGTTTGACAAGAAAACCGGATTTGATCTATGGAACCGAACTGTGATCCGAGACGTGCACGTTTACGTTGACCATAAAGTATCCGTTGGAGATACCGGCTTAAATAGCGCAGAAGTTTACAAGATCCGTATTCCTGATAATGTGGGGAATGCGGATCTTTATCTTCCGCCGGAAGAGTATGCAGCACTTGAAAACCCGTCCGGTCATTGGACGATACAGAACGATGACCATATCGTGATCGGTGTGTGTGACCTTAAAATTGAACGCCCAGCAGAATTGCAGGCGATAAGATTGTTGCACTGTAAGGTGACAAGCTGGTCGGATAACCGGTTCGGAGGTTTACCGCACTGGCGTATCGGAGGTGAGTAAATGCCAAAACCAAAAAGGAATATAAAAATTGCCACTCCGAGGGGGCAGATTTCCACCTATACAATGAAGACAGGAAAAGTGGTAGCGAGACTTGATTGGAACTCCGGCTTTGCAAGAAAAAAGGGACAAGCATTTGAAAGTGCACAGGAATTTGTTGATTCTGAGTGCCTAAGGTGCATGGAGCCACTTACACCGCGAAGAACCGGCATGATGATTAAGTCAGCAAAACTTGGAACAGTGATCGGCAGCGGAAGCATTGAATATCTAGCACCCTATGCTCGGAGGCAATACTATGAGCACAAAGAAAAGGCACATTGGTTTGAAACGATGAAAGCGAGTAAGAAAGATGTGATACTGAAAGGAGCTGAAGAGATTGCAGGTAGGTAAGACGCCGATTATTGAAAGCGTGCGAAACTACATTATGGCGTGCGACTTTCTAAAAGATGGAAGAGTGAATATTGATTATCTCCCCGACCAGATGGCATATTCCATCGACACGATCGGATGTGATCCGGTTTACAAAAAATACGTTGATGGTACATGCTTAAAGCAATTCCAGTTTGCACTCACGAGTAAGGAGGCTTATGACGGAGATGCAAGAACTGGTATTGCGAATAGCGGATTCTATCAGTATTTTGAGGAGTGGATTGAAAGTAACAACTTAAATGATATCTACCCTGCGCTAGAGGGGCACGATGCGATAAGAGTGGACGTGTTGCAGAGCGGCTATCTGTTTTCCACAGAAGTTGACCTTGGTAGGTATCAGATTATTTGCAGATTGATTTATAAATAGGAGGCTATGAATATGGCAGTTGAAAAGAAAGAGCTTGTCGGCAGACATAAGCGTTTGGCGTTTATGGATGTCGAAGGAACAGGAACGACATTTATCAGAATGACAGGTTTTACGGCACTGTCTGAGGGTAAAGAAGCGAAAGAATACAACCGACAGTATGTAGACGAGGCTACAGAACGTAATGATGTAGTAGGATATGCCACTTCTGTGGAGTACGAATTTGATAGATATACCAATGATAAGGTGTGCGAGAAGATTTGTACGATTACAGACGATGAACTTGTCGGCACAGAAGCACAGGTAGAAATCGTCACAGTGGATGTTTTTACTGCAAATGATAATAAACAAGCAATCGCAAGGAAACGTACGTGGAGTGTTATCCCTGATACTTCCGGTGACGGAACAGATGCATTGATCTACAGCGGAAGTTTTGCAGCAGCGTCTGAGATCACGAAGGGCTATGTGACTTTGGATGACAAAATGGAAACATGCACTTTTACAGAAGGAGCAATTCCATCAGAGTAGAAAGATAGGAGAGTGAGCCGATGAGCCAGTGGAAATTTGGAAATTTTGAAACAGAGATTGATTTTACAGACGTTGACTTTCTTGATCGGATTGATGAGGGAAAGCAGTTGATGCAGGAAGCGGAAAATCATGTATTAAAGGTTGGAAAGAACTCGGATATTATCCGGTCACAGTGCGAGGTCTTTTATGCTTTCTTTGATCATGTTTTCGGACGTGATGCAAGAGAAGCTATGTTTGAAGGAAAGACAAGTCTTATGCTATGTGTGAAAGCAAGCGAGTCTCTGAGTGAATTTGAAAAACAAGAAGCAAACAGGATTGATAGCATGTATGGGAAGTACAAGGTACAGAATCACGGGAACAGACAGCAGAGAAGAGCGTACAATAAACAGAACCGGAAGAAGGGACATAAGTAATGCATATCCTCTACAGAGAGTTCCCAGAAAGCGTGAGAGTGTCCGGCAGGAGTTACGCCATTGAAACTGACTTTCGTGAATGGATAAGGTTTCTTGAGCTCGCAGAAGACGAGGAAGTCCCGTGGCAGATTAAATGCCAATTAATTTTGCAGTGGTTCACAAGCGAAGTCCCCGAAGACATAGAACAAGCTATCTATGCGCTTGGGGACTTTTGCTCTGGTTATTTAGATACGGACGATCAGGAAGAGAGACGCGGACGAACCAAACAGGTTTATTCGTTCGAGCAGGATGCAGACTGTATATATACAGCGTTCCGAGAGGTGTATGGTATTAATCTGCAAACAGTCCCGTATATGCATTGGCGGGAGTTTCAGACACTGCTTTTAGGGCTTCCGGAGAAAACGGAGATAAAACAGCGCATGATATATCGGTCGATTGACCTTCGGGACATAAAAGATAAAAATGAGCGAAAGCGCGTGCAGAAGATACAGAAATCTATTGCTCTAAAGAAAAAGAAGAGGGCAAGGAAAATGGATCCATATGAGATAGGAGCGATGTTCTGATGATGAAGAAAAATATCCAGATACCCACAGAACGAAAGTGGTATGTTTGTCCGTACTGCGGAAAGAATCTCGTAATACATGAAGATACCGCAGTATGTAAGGGCGTGTTTATCCGGTGCAAAGAGTGCCGGAAAGAAGTTGAGATAAAGATATAAGTATGATGCACATGTGAGCCGATGAGCCGTGCTATTTTCGAGAGGATGTGAAGATAGTATGGCTGATGGCTATTTGAATTTTGATACAAAAATAAATGAGGCTGGTTTTAATAAGGGCATATCAAAGTTAAGTAATATTGCTCAAACCGGTCTTGGTGTTGTAGTTGGTAATATTGCAACATCTGTTCTGCAAAAAATCGGACAGCTTGGTTCCGAGCTGGTTGCCGGTCTTAATGAATCGTCTGCAGCGTGGAAGACGTTCCAGGCTAACATGCAGATGAACGGGAAAACTGCAGATGAAATCTCCAAAATAAAAGGAGAGTTGAAAGACTTTGCGGAACAAACGATCTACAGCGCATCGGATATGGCGAGTACATACTCCCAGCTTGAAGCGGTGGGAACCAAGAATACAACCGCTCTTGTCAAGGGATTTGGCGGTTTGGCGGCTGCCGCTTCAGATCCAACACAGGCAATGAAGACGTTGAGCCAGCAAGCAACGCAGATGGCAGCTAAGCCAAAAGTGGCGTGGGAAGACTTTAAACTGATGGTAGAACAGACTCCGGCTGGTATCTCTGCGGTTGCAAAAACAATGGGAATGTCTACCCAGGAGCTTATTTCTGATGTGCAGAAAGGGAAAGTAAAAACAGAAGAGTTTCTTGATGCGATTGCAAGGACAGGAACGAATGCAGATTTTACCGCGCTTGCCACACAGTATAAGACCGTAGGGCAAGCTACAGACGGTCTGATTGAGACTCTGACTGGACAGTTGCAGCCGGCGTTTGACACATTGTCACAGGTCGGAATCAACGCAATTAGTGGAATTACGGACAAGATCAGCGCCGGCTCTCCCATAATCGAGAAATTAACAGTCACCGTGAATACGCTTGTCGATAAGCTTAACTCCATGTCTACGGAAGAGCTTGTGAACCTTGCCAAGATGGGTGGCTTGCTAGTAACAGCAGTGCCGGCATTGGCAGGAATCGGTAAGGGAATGGAAGTCGCAAGTACAGCGTCAGGAGCGTTCACCGGTGCACTTAGCGGTATAGGAAATGGTGTAAAGAGCATTCCTGGGAAATTTGATTCTGCAAAGAAATCAATCGGAGGACTTGGAAAGAGTTTCGGAACATTAGGAAGTGCTATCACGGGTCCATTCGATGTTATGATGCCGAAAGTGACTGGAAGTGTCCGAAAGATTGGAAGTACCGTTGCGTCTCTTCCGGGTAAAATAGTTAGCCCGATAGGGAAGATTGGGAAAGCAGTTGCCGGGAAATTCCCAGGAATTACAAGTGCGTTTTCCGATTTCACTGGCTATTTAGGCGCGTGGGGTGGAAATGTAGGATCTGCTCTTTCCGGAGTGCTTGGAAATGTCGGAAAGTTTATGCCTGGCTTTGCTAAGCTTATGAACTTTGGTCTTGTTGCCGGTGTTCTTGTGGCTGGTCTTGGACTTCTTAACACGCAGTTTGGAGAGCAGATCAATACGCTTTTAACCACTATGCAGACCAAGGGACCGGAGCTGATTACAAACTTCTGCAACGGAATTGTATCTGCTCTTCCGAATCTGACAGCGCAAGGTGGTCAGATTCTTAATAATTTGATGCTTGCGATTACAGCGAATCTGCCAGCAATTATCCAGGGCGGCATAGCCATCATATCGTCTTTAATTTCCGGAATAGCACAGCAATTGCCGACCTTAATTCCAACAGCTGTCGAGATGATCTTAACTTTAGCGTCTTCGCTGCTTAGTAATATTGATCAGATTATAGATGCCGGAATTGATTTGCTCGTGGGATTAGCACAGGGGCTTGTGAATGCGCTCCCTCAACTGATCAACAAAGCTCCTACGATTATTGGTCAGTTAGCTTCTGCCATTATTCGTAATCTACCTAAAATTTTACAAGCCGGCATAAAAATCCTTGGGATGTTGGCGACAGGTTTAATCCAAGCTGTACCTCAGCTGATTAGTAAGATTCCATCGATTATTTCACAGATAAAAAATGCGTTTACATCAATTAATTGGGGAGAAGTAGGATCTAACATCATTAAAGGTATTGCTAATGGTCTGAAAAGTGCCGGAGGTGCAATCGTAGAAGCAGCAAAGAGTGCAGCAAAGAGTGCGCTGAACGCTGCAAAAGATTTCCTTGATATTCATTCTCCGTCAAGAGTATTCCGAGATCAAGTAGGCAAAATGATGGCGCTTGGTATGGGCATAGGCTTTGATAAAAATGTGCCGATAAAGAGTATGAATGCAAGCTTAAAAACAGCTATTGGAAGTTTGAAAGACAATGCCAGTACGGTATTGAGTGGTGGAGGTGTGAACAGAGGTGGTGTTGGTCGCATGAAAGCGTTGAGTGATGTTACAGATGGCATTGATTATGATCGTCTGGAGAGAATACAAATGAAAGCAGCGGACAAGATGGCGAAGAGGCCAATCTATCTTGATAAAAACAGGATAGACAAGCCATTGCCGAAAGGAGCAGTACCAGTATGGTAAAAGCATATTATAAAAACAGTAAAGGCGAGGTGCTTTGGCTGACCAAGGCACCTTTTAAAACTGTGGAGTCAGACTGGTTCGATTCGAGCTGGGAAGACTCAACAGAAGGATATGAGAAAACAGTAGCTATAGATGTCTTCGGGAAAAGAGAAGAATTTACAACAAACATGGAAAAACTTTACAGAGTAATATCGTATGATTCTGAGGTGGGTGCGCTTGGTAGGTTGTATGTTAACAACACGTTCCTTCCTTGCCAAATTATCCGTACCGAGAAGACAGGATGGAAAGGGTATGTATACTCTGAGGTGGCGCTGACATTTTTAGCCCCGGAACTCTCGTGGATCACAGAAGTTAAAAAGAGTTTCTGCCCGCAGACTATTGCGAAAGCGGCAGACGGTTTGGATTTCCCGTTTGACTTTCCTTTTGATTTCGCAAACGAGAAAAGGGGATCAGAAGTATTCGAGGTTGATCATATCATTTCTTCTGATTTTGAAATGACAATATATGGTCCCTGTGTGAACCCTAGGGTATTAATAAACGGATATCCTTATGAGGTTTTAACCACGTTAGAGGCTGGGGAATATCTCATAATTGATAGTTCTGAACAGACCGTTGTAAAGCATTTAAATAATGGTTTGACGTCTGACTTATTCGATGCACGGGGCTACGAATATTCCATCTTTGAAAAGATTCCATGCGGAATGATTAGGGTGAACTGGTCCGGTGACTATGGTATTGATTTAGTTCTGTATTTAAAGAGGAGGGAAGCAGCATGGTAATACTTGCAACGAGAGATCGAGAAATCGGAGCAAGACCGCTAAGGGATGCCAACTGCAGTTTTGATGCGAATAAAAACAAGACTTTTTCCGTGCAGATCGCAAGGTCAAACTGGACAAAAGACATGACCTTTGGGAATCTAATCTATGTACCAGAGACAGAGTTTGGAGGAATCATTGGAAACGTCTTGACAAGTACGGCCTTAGATTATGTGGAATTAAAGGGGTACACTTGGAGAGGACAGATGGGGAAAAAGATTATCCAGCCGGCGAAAGGACAGGATTATAGGCGGGTATCAGGGGAATTGAATACCGTGCTTAGGGCGTTGATCGAGCCGGAGTTTGACGGTTTGTATGTTGTCCCAACAATAGATACCGGGGTATCGGTTTCCAATTATCAGTTTGACCGATATTGCACCTTGTTAGATGGCGTTACAAAGATGCTTTCCAGTAAAGGACATCGGTTAGACATCCGACATCGGAGAGAGCAGGGGACGATCGGTTATATAGCGGTCTGTGCAGTCCCGATCAAGGACTACTCGAAGGAGATTGAACTGTCTAAGGACTCCGGACTTACTTACACGATGGATGACAAGAGAAATGGTGTGAACCATCTGATTGTTGCTGGAAAAGGTGAGCTACAGGAAAGGAACGTGCTACATTTGTATGTACATCCGGACGGTAGTATTAAAAAGACGCAATATTACAAGGGACTTGATGAGATTGCAGAAGTCTACGAAAATACGTCCACAGAAACAGACCAGCTAGAGAGCCAGTCTAAAGATAAGCTTTTAGAGCTTTGTAGCAAAAAGACGTTTGGAATGGATATAGATAGACTCGGACTGGAAGTATCTATAGGAGATATCGTCGGAGGGCGAGACTACCTTACTGGAATGTATATGGCGAAGCCAATAGAGAACATTGTTTATGAAGTTACTAACAGAATAGAATCGAAGATCTACGAGCTGGAAGGAGAGAATGAAGAATGAAAATAGTAAGCGGAAAGACCGGAACGTCACATGTGACATCAGAGCAGTTCCGGCAGATCATAGAGGGAACAGTCGGACAGGGAAGTTATATATTAACATCCGGAGAAAACTTAGAGCCGGAGTTAGCATCTAACAATATGCTTAAGATTAGAGGCGGAATGATGTCACATCATGGGAACGTGTCTTGTGTGGAGCTTAACACATACGACGAGGTTACGCTCACGAACGGAAGCCAAGGGGTGAAGAGAATTGACCTTATTGTTAACCGATACACAAGAAACGATGAAACTGGGCTTGAGAAAAACGAGTGGGTAGTGATTATCGGAACGCCGGATGCAACAAACCCGAAAGTTCCTGAGTATATCGCAGGAAATCTTCAGAATGGAGATTTGACAGATGATTGCCCTGTATTTGAGGTACATTATGATGGGATTAATGTCACAGAGGTTAAAAAGCTGCTTCCAGTGATGAGTAATTTGGACTTACTAAATGGCAAAATAGAAAAACAGACGCTCTACTCATCCGCAGAAAAGCAAATCGGTGTTACAGATTCTGGTGAACCAATATACCGAAAAACAATAAGAGCTGCAATGACTTATTTTTCAAAGCCATCATCCGGCTATGCCGATTGCACAATTTCTTTTGGCGCATACTTAAAAAAGAT
>UQRE01000018.1 GCA_900543415.1 uncultured Dorea sp.
ACAATTATACAATATATACAATTGTTTGTATAGAAAAAAGAAGAAATATATGCAGGATATTCTCACTACATATATTTCTTCTTAAGTTAACGACATTGTTTATTTATAAGGTTTTTCGGATTAACCGAAGTATCTCTTTAACAGACCTTCGAATGCTTTTCCGTGACGAGCTTCGTCTCTAGCCATCTCGTGTACTGTATCGTGGATAGCGTCAAGGTTAGCAGCTTTTGCACGTTTTGCAAGGTCGAATTTACCAGCTGTTGCTCCGTTCTCAGCGTCAACTCTCATCTCAAGGTTTTTCTTTGTGCTGTCAGTTACAACTTCGCCAAGTAACTCTGCAAATTTAGAAGCGTGCTCAGCTTCTTCCCAAGCAGCTTTCTCCCAGTATAAACCGATCTCCGGATATCCTTCTCTGTGAGCAACTCTAGCCATTGCAAGGTACATACCTACTTCAGAACATTCTCCTTCGAAGTTAGCTCTTAAATCAGCGATGATATCTTCGCTAACACCCTGAGCAACACCTACAACGTGCTCTGCAGCCCATTCTCTTTCACCTGTCTGCTCTTTAAATTTATCTGCGCCAACGCCACATACTGGACATTTCTCCGGTGCAGAATCTCCCTCGTGAACATAACCACATACTGTACATACAAATTTTTTCATAATTTTAATCTCCTTTTTTTAAATAATATTTATATTTATTGAACATTCTCTGCCCAATAAGATATAGTTTGAAATTAGTAATGATTACTGATATTAAGATAACATAGTTGTATGCAAATGTCAATTGTTTATTTGAAAATTCTTTTATTATCTCATTGGAAAATTTATGCCTGAAGCTTGCGGTTCAAGCGCTCAGCCATACATTTGGGACATGTACCGCTGAATAGTGTAGTGTGTGACTCGATGGTACCGTCAAAATTTTCCCCGGCAATTTTATTTACCTTTTGGAAATAGTCTTCCCCAAGAGCCAGATCAGATACCTCACCGCATGTATTACATACAAAATGATAATGGGGGGTTGTGCATCCGTCAAAGCGATCACCGCCGTTAGGGGTAGATATTTTGACAGCTTCACCTGTATCGGCCAGAAGATTCAGATTGCGGTATACGGTTCCAAGACTGATATGCGGAAATTCTTCTCTTACGTGAAGATAAACCGTATCAGCAGTTGGATGCTCGGTGGTACTCATCAAGTATTTCTTGATAGACGCTCTTTGTCTGCTGTATTTTAGTGTAGCCATGTACATCCTCCTTTTAATAATAGTAATAATTATTAAAATCAGTATAAAACATTAATCTACACATGTCAACTTATACTCCCTGTTTGTAACAATTTGTAATAATTATATTGGTAAAAACTGGAAATATTTGTTGTATTATAAGAAAAAATTAGGAAAAATGTAAGAAAAAGCAAAGCGAATCTGCCTTGACATTTGAAATCTCAATGATATAATAATCACGTAACATATGTAACAATTCTGTAATATTTACAAAAGATAAGAAAACATAAAGGAGGGAGTTTATGGGTTCTATTCTTAAAAAGGGATTGTTTCTGGTTACTTTTTCAGGTGCTGTAGCAACATTTCCTGCAACAGCACAGGCGGCTGATGCAGAGTATACATTACCAAGCGTCGGCATTGAAGAGGTACTTAAATCTTGTTATACAGCAGAAAAAGACATTCAGGTGGAAGATTATTTGGTACCAACGAAGAAGGGTGAGTATTTAGATATGGCGTTTGCCAACGTAGATTCATTTCTATATATA
The DNA here is from genome assembly GCA_900543415.1 of uncultured Dorea sp. Lineage (GTDB taxonomy): Bacteria > Bacillota > Clostridia > Lachnospirales > Lachnospiraceae > Dorea_D. Next base: position 1,769 of record UQRE01000018.1, read on the forward strand.
AGGAGTGAACCTACAAAAGAAAGTGAGTGGCTGGGCAAGTTATACCCTGACAATGCAGCGGAGATTCTGGGACCGGTAGGGTCATGGACTAAAATAAAGTCCGGAGATGTCACGGGATATGTCTGTTCGGATTATATTATTATAGGAAATAACGCCGAACAGAAAGCGCAGGAGATCGTGGAAGAAAAGCAGGAAGAGTTCGTCTATGCAGAGTCGAGAGAAGCGGAAGAAGAACGACTTGCAAAAGAGGCGGAAGAAAAGGCGAAAGAAGCAGAAGCCAAGGCAGGCACGGGACAGGCTATTGTAGACTATGCATGTCAATTTATTGGAAATCCCTATGTATGGGGAGGCACAAGTCTTACCAATGGAGCCGACTGTTCCGGTTTTGTACAATCTGTTTTTAAGAACTTCGGTATTAATCTTCCAAGGACTTCCGGAGAAATGAGATCTTCCGGAACAGCGGTAAATTATAGTGATGCGATGCCGGGAGATATTGTATGTTACGATGGCCATGTCGGAATATATATGGGCAATGGACAAATTGTAAATGCAATTAACAGTCGAAAAGGAATTGGTATTTTGTCCGCCACTTACGATGATATTATTACAGTTCGAAGACTGCTTTAACCCCCCCCAGTGTACAAAATAGACAAAAATGTAAAAAATTGTAGAAAATTGAAAATAACACTTATCCAAGTTATCCACACAGAAAGATGCGAAAAAGGTGGAAAAAACAGCTATTTTCAAAAATTATCCACATTATCCACATTGAAAGAACAAAAATCGGTGGATTATTTATAGCAAATAAAGGAACGAGTGTTTTGTGAACTTGTGATAAAAATAACTTTTTGTCGAAAAAAACCGGAAAATGTATTGACTTTTAAGAAATCAAAATTTACAAGGAAATTTGATTAAAATGTTTACACAATGAAAAAAAGCAGATATAATAAATAGCACCGAAGAGAAAAAAGGAGGTGTCATGATGGCACAGGTTACTAAAACAATGACAATCGGTGAGCTTATGTTTACAAATCCAGATGTTGCACCAATTCTTATGGAGATCGGAATGCACTGTCTTGGATGCCCATCCGCACAGGGCGAAACTCTTGAAGAAGCAGCAATGGTACATGGGATTGACAGTGATTTATTAGTAGAGAAGATCAATGCATATCTTGATGCAAAATAAAGCGAACTAAAAAGACTTTGGAGTTTTTCAAAACCCCAAAGTCTTTTTTCATAAATTAAAGACGTAGATTTTTTAAAACCACGTCCTTAATTTATATTTTTTAAATAGCTGCCAGCTTCTTTATTGCTTCATGAGCAATAAGGACTTCACAGTGTTCTTCGAGAAAAGCAAGTTCTGCACTTGAAGCTTTTTCCATAGTTCCGTATTCGGTCAACATATTGCAGATCCGATTAAAATCATTGTCTGTATGTTCTGATTTTGTGAGGGCAAGAATAAAAATATTTTCTGCCGGATCTTTATATAAAGTATTGGAACCACTATACATCTTATTAAGCAGATGGGAGGCTAAAAGTACATTATCCATTGTTCCGAATGAAAATAAGCGAAGAGCTGCGTTATTTGACGGTTTTTCCTGCACTTTTTTTGGAAGAGCGGCATCCTTACTCTCCATTTTCTCTTTTACTTTGCCAAGAAGGTCCAGTAAAGAGTCGGCGCCTTCTAATTTGTCTAACGCTTCATATCGCTTCTCGGAAGAATCGCCCTCCTGTGATGGCGCAAATTTGGAAAATCGTGTATCCAATTCCTCCGGATCTTCAACTTTAGTAATTATCAGAACGATTGAATCCGAAGAAGCCGGAATGGCCTCGATCATCAGCGGAATATCGTCTGCTTCAAATCCGAATTCAAAGGCTGCCTGCTGCATCATATCATGGAAAAGTGACTTTGCTTTCTCGGTTCCATACGCCAGTTCGCTTAAATGGAGCTGACGCTCGGCCAGATCAGCGTGTGTAAGTGTACAACGTATCTGGTTGTCATTGATCTTCTCAATCTTCATAATCATCACTTCCTTCTAGTTTAGTATAGCATAGAACATTCCGTATGTTAAATAAAAATAATATAAATTGAAAAAGGACTTGCGTTTAAAATAACTATCGGCTATAATAACGATACTAAAAGATAGTTTATCCAGATAACTATGTTCTTAGAACAAAATCAAAATCTTTATTTCAATTATGAATCGAACAATCAGATAGTAAAACAGTCAAATGTGCTGCGTCAGGCACAGGTATCTCAAAATTAAATCAAAAATCATGTGAATTAAAAATAACGTAAATTAAAAAAATATAGGTATGATTATAATGCAGAACTATCTTTTAAGTGTATCACAGCAGTTCCTTATAAGGTCTTAAACCGGCAGGAATATGGTTGTCTGGATACAGGCATTTAAAAAGGAGGAATCCTATGGGAGACCAGAAAGAGCAGCAGATCCGCAGCCTGTTTACGGAATTGGCAGGTTACGAAAAAAGGGGAGTGGATATATTGCTGGATGGTCTGCCCGCAAGTCCCATGCAGATCGTGCAGGCTCATACGATGCGGGAAGACGTCGTTTATATGCGGGATTATGTATTAAATGATAAGGGAGATGTAGAAGAATTGTGTTTTCAAAATGTAGAAACAAAGAAAAGGCTGTAAATACCCCTCAAATGTAAGAAAATGTCGAAATAAATAATGACGTAATCCGGATGGTTTGTTATAATAAGGTCTAACAGGAGGTGTAACATGGAGGAGAGAGAAAATAAACGTCCGGCGGGAAGTCGACCGTCAGGAAGTCGACCATCAGGAAAACGCCCGACAAGAGAGCGTCCGAATGGCAGCAGACCATCAGGAAAACGACCGTCAGGAAGTCGTCCTTCCAATTATTCTAAGGCAAAGAAAAGACGCCCGCAGTCTAAGAGAAGAAGAAAAGTGTATCTTATGGTGCGGACAACGCTTATGATCATATTATTGCTTCTGATAGTAGCAGGTGTGTTTGTGTGGAAGAGATACAGTCCTTCCAAAGAACAGGCAGATTTGAATAAGTATTATGGAATAAAACAAGAAGGCCAGCTAGCTATTACAGTGAACAACGAGGTTGTGGAGCCGAACGGAAGAATTATAGATGGCAAGGCGTATGTCCAGTATGAGACTGTAAGAGATCACATCAGCAGCAGATTCTATTGGGATGCCAAGGAAAATAAATTATTGTATACGCTTCCAAAGGATATGGTTACAGTAGAGGTTGGAAGTAAAGACTATCAAGTATCTAAGGATAAGAAGAGCGAAGATTATGTCATTCTGAAAACGGAGGGAAGTACGGCATACATTGCATTAGATTTTATTAAGCAGTATGCAGGAATAGAATACGAAGTATATGATAATCCAAGTCGTGTCATGATCGTGAGTGAATGGGGAGAAACAACCGTTGCAACCGTGAAAAAAGACACGCAGGTCCGCTATCGAGGTGGTGTAAAGAGCCCGATATTGACAGAGCTTAAGAAGAAAGATGAAGTCACAGTTCTTGAAAATGAAGATAATTGGAAAAAAGTAAGAACGAAAGACGGATTCATTGGTTATGTGAAGAAATCCGCGCTCAAGAAAGAAGAAAAGAAAGTGGTCGATACGGATTTTGAGGAGCCGGACTTTACTGGTATCAAGAAAGATTATACCATCAATATGGTATGGCATAATGTGACAAACAGTACGGCAAACAGTACCGTATTGGAGAAAATTGCGGCAACGAAAGGACTGACAACGATTGCGCCGACATGGTATCACGTGAAAGATACGGAAGGAAATCTGGAATCCATATCTTCAGCAGAGTATGTAAATTATGCGCATCAGTCCAATATTGAGGTGTGGGCGACGATCCGAGACTTTGACGGAGGAATCAGTTCTAACGAGGAGTCACTGGCGCTGTTAAGTTCCACATCGAGCAGAGAGAACTTAATTAATCAGTTGATTGCAGAAGCATTGCAGACAGAAATTGACGGAATCAATGTTGATTTTGAAAAGATTTCACAGGAATGCGGAGAACACTATATTCAGTTCATACGTGAACTGTCTGTAAGATGCAGACAGAATGGATTGGTTCTCTCGGTAGACAATTATGTTCCAAAGGGATATAACATGCAGTATAACCGAAAAGAGCAAGGTGTAATGGCAGATTACGTAGTGATCATGGGGTATGACGAGCATTTCGGAGGTTCACCGGAAGCAGGTTCTGTATCTTCTTATAATTTTGTGAAAGAAGGAATTGAAGAGACCTTGAAAGAAGTGCCGGCAGAGAAAGTAATCAGTGGAATACCATTCTTCACACGTCTGTGGGAAGAAACGCCGAAGACGGAAGAGGAATTGGCGAAAGATGCCGGAACGGAGGCGGCTGAGTATACCATGAAAGTGTCCAGTGATGCACTTGGCATGTCAAGCGCAGAAGCAAAAGTGTCAGAAGCCGGTGCAGAGCTTACATGGGACGAGGAGACAAAGCAGGATTTTGCTACGTGGGAATCAGAAGGTACAACGTACAAGATCTGGCTGGAAAATGAAAAGTCTCTGGAACCGAAGCTAAAGCTTATGAAAGAGCATAAACTGGCAGGAACCGCAGCCTGGGCGCTTGGTCAGGAGAAAGCGGAGATCTGGGATCTGATACTGAAGTATGTAAATTAAAAAGTGAATATAAAAATGAAAAAATTGGCATATCGTAGAGATGTGCCAATTCTTTTGTTAAAAGTTTTCCCGAATTTAATGTATTTATTAAATATTACTTAATTTCTAGCTGCTCATAGCTTTTTATTAAAGTTCGTGATACAATTTTCTTGTAGAATTCCTCTGTGGAAATGGAGGAAATATGAGCAGACAAAAGAGGTTACAAGACTTAACGATCAAAGATAATTTTATGTTTGGTGCAGTCATGAGTATCGAGGAGAACTGCATTGCTTTTCTGGAGATGGTGCTGGGCTTTCCGATTGAGAAAGTTGTGGTCAGCAAGGAGAGAAGCATGATCTACCACCCGGAATATAGAGGTGTGCGGCTTGATATTTATGCAAGAGATGAAAAGCATACACACTATAATGTGGAAATGCAGACAAGGCGTCAGGCGGATCTTGGAAAAAGGAGCAGATATTATCACAGTCAGATTGACATGGAGTGTCTTAAGAAAGGGCTTTCCTATGAGGAACTGCCAGATACCTTTGTGATATTTATCTGTGATTTTGATCCCTTTGGCTGTGGTTTGTACTATTATTCTTTTCAAAATGAGTGTCAGGAAGACACACATGCAAAGCTTTGCGATGGCAATAAGACGATTTTTCTAAGTACGAGAGGAAAGAATAAAGAACAGATGCCACAGAGTCTGGTTAAGTTCTTGAAGTTTGTGGAGGCTGATCTTACGGAAAGTGAACAGGATTTTGGAGATGAGTTGGTAAAGCAGTTTCAGGATTCGATTCGTGAGATTAAGACGAGCCGCGAAATGGGGGAACGTTATATGTTGTTTGAAGAATTGCTGAAAGAAGAAAGACAGGAGGGGATTGCAGAGGGACTGGCAGAAGGGCTTGCACAGGGGCGTCAGGAAACTGCAAGGGAGTACATTCTGGAAGTCCTTGCAGATAAGGGAGAAGTTCCTGCAGCATTAAAGGAAGCGCTCTGCGAAGTGGACAGTGAGGAAGAACTGAAGCGTTTATTCAAACTGGCAGCAAAGGTGGAATCTACAGAGGCTTTTCAGAAGATCGTGGAAGAGACAGTGAATAAGCTTAAGAGTAGAGAGGCTTAAAAAGATTTAAAATTATTTATATCATTTCGACAGTTTTCAAAAGTGTCAATTTTATTCATTGGTCAGGCGCTGGTGAGGTGCCTGACTGTAGTTGTATCTTATGAAAGATATCGGACCATATCGGTAATTTATCAGGTTATATTTATTAGTGTAATTTAACAGAGGAATTCTATTACTTATTTAACATTAATTCTGGCGGAAAGAAGTAACTGCGCTTTGTGCAGGTTTACCAAAAAAAGAACTGTGTTTTTTGTGCTTTCGCAGATAGAAAATATAAAAACATGAAAGAACTTTCAAAAAGTGGATAAACTATTGAAAATAAAATCCAAAAGCATATACTGTATGTCAGAAAGAAGCAAGGAGGAATTGGGAATGAACGAGAGAATAGATAATCTGCAGGGTAAATTGATCGTGTCATGTCAGGCGCTTTCAAATGAACCGCTTCATTCTTCATTTATCATGGGAAGAATGGCGCTCGCTGCAAACGAAGGCGGAGCGGTTGGAATCCGAGCAAATACAAAAGAAGACATTAAGGAAATTCAGTCTCAGGTAGATTTACCGATCATCGGAATTGTGAAACGTGATTATGAAGACAGTATTGTATATATTACACCGACGATGAAGGAAGTCGATGAATTGATGGAGGTAAAACCGGAAATCATTGCAGTAGATGCAACTGGAGCGCTGCGTCCGGGAAATGTGACATTGGATGACTTTTTCCATCAGATCAAGGAGAAGTATCCGGATCAGCTTCTGATGGCAGATTGTTCTACTGTAGAAGAAGCGTTGCATGCGGATGAACTTGGATTCGATTTTATCGGAACTACGATGGTAGGATACACAGAGCAGAGCAAGGGAGATAAGATCGAAGAAAATGATTTTGAAATTTTGAGAAAGATCGTTGCAGAAGCAAAACACAAAGTTATCGCAGAAGGAAATATCAACACTCCGGAGAAAGCAAAACGTGTCATTGAACTCGGAGCATACAGCGTAGTTGTAGGTTCTATTATCACAAGACCACAGTTAATTACAAAATCATTTGCAGATGCATTAAAATAAGAAAAGAAAAGGAGAAGGTATCATGAGAAATCTGGACAAGTACAAAGGAGTTATCCCGGCATTTTATGCATGTTATGACAAGGAGGGCAACATCAGCCCGGAAGGCGTACAGGCGCTGACAAAGTATTTTATTGAAAAAGGCGTGAAGGGCGTCTACGTGAACGGTTCTTCTGGAGAATGTATTTACCAGAGCGTAGAAGATAAGAAGATCGTACTTGAAAATGTAATGAAAGCAGCAGAAGGAAAACTTACTGTGATTGCCCATGTTGCATGCAACAATACAAAAGACAGTCAGGAACTTGCAAGACACGCAGAGAGCCTTGGAGTTGATGCGATCGCAGCAATCCCTCCGATTTATTTCCACCTGCCTGAATATGCAATTGCACAGTATTGGAATGATATCAGTGCAGCAGCGCCAAATACAGATTTTGTTATTTACAATATCCCGCAGCTTGCAGGTGTTGCACTTACGATGAATCTGTTTGCTGAGATGAGAAAAAATCCAAGAGTAATCGGAGTTAAGAATTCTTCTATGCCGGTACAGGATATTCAGATGTTTAAAGCGGCAGCCGGAGAGGATTACGTGATCTTTAACGGTCCGGATGAGCAGTTCATGAGCGGACGTGTAATCGGAGCACAGGGTGCGATCGGCGGAACTTATGGTGTAATGCCGGAGCTTTTCCTCAAATTAAATGAGCATGTGATCGCAGGAGAAATGGAGAAAGCAAGAGAACTTCAGTATGCAGTCAATGAAATTATTTATAAAATGTGTTCTGCACACGGCAATATGTACGGTGTGATCAAAGCAATGCTTAAGATCAACGAAGGTCTTGAACTTGGCGGAGTAAGAGAGCCTCTTCCGGCACTTATTGAAAGCGATATGGCGATCGTTGAAGAAGCAGCTAAAATGGTACGTGATGCAAAAGAAAAGTTTTTATAGGAAATAATAAGAGAAGTTAGAGAGTGTGTTAGGAGGATAAGACATGCAGGGATTTACGATGGTTGACCTTGTAATCTTAGTAGTGTATCTGGCAGCAGTTCTGTTTGCCGGACTTCACTTCGCTAAGAAGGAGATGAAAGGAAAAGAGTATTTTAAAGGAGACGGAACCGTACCGTGGTGGGTAACTTCCGTATCTATTTTCGCAACATTATTAAGCCCGATTTCATTCCTGTCACTGGCAGGAAACTCATATGCAGGAACATGGATCATGTGGTTTGCACAGCTTGGTATGCTGCTGGCAATTCCGCTTACGATCAAGTTCTTCCTTCCAATTTACAGTAAGCTTGATATTGATACTGCTTATCACTATCTTGAGCTGCGTTTCGGAAGCAAAGGACTTCGTGTTCTTGGAGCTGTTATGTTCATCATTTATCAGGTAGGACGTATGTCTATTATTATGTACCTTCCATGTATGGTACTTGGAAGTCTGACCGGGGTCAGCGTAAATATTCTGATTATCGTGATGGGTGTAATTGCAATTATTTACTCTTATACAGGTGGATTAAAATCCGTACTTTGGACAGACTTTATCCAAGGTTCCGTACTTTTGATCGGTGTTACATTTGCATTAGTATTCCTTTTGGCACATATTGATGGCGGACTTGGAGCAATCTTTACTGCATTTACAGCAGAGCACAAATTCCTTGCAGTGGATCAGCCGATCTTCGACATCAACATTTTAAAAGACAGCGTATTTATCATGATCGTAGGAGCAGGCTTTAATACAATGGGTTCCTATGTATCCAGTCAGGATATTGTACAGAGATTTACAACGACAACTGATACAAAGAAATTAAATAAAATGATGCTTACAAATGGTGCGCTGTCTATCTTTATTGCAACAGTGTTCTATTTGATCGGTACAGGACTTTATGTATTCTATCAGCAGAATGCACTTCCACCGGCAGCAGCGCAGGATCAGATCTTCGCATCTTATATTGCATTCGAGCTTCCGGTAGGTATTACAGGTCTTCTTCTGGCAGCAATCTATGCGGCATCTCAGTCTACATTGTCAACTGGATTAAACTCTGTGGCAGCAAGCTGGACGTTGGATATTCAGACTCGTCTGTCTAAGAAGGAATTAAGCTTTGAGAAACAGACAAAGATTGGTCAGTATGTATCTCTGATCGTAGGAATCTTCTCTATCGTTGTTGCTATGGTACTGGCAAACGGTGGTGTGAAATCAGCATACGAGTGGTTCAATGGATTTATGGGATTAGTACTTGGAATTCTGATTGGAACCTTTATCCTTGGAGCATTTACGAAGGTGGCAAATACATTCGGAGCAACCCTTGCATTTATCGCAGCGTCAGCAGTAATGATCGGAATCAAATATTTCGTACCGGCAGAGTCCGTAACAATCTGGTCTTACTCCCTGATCTCCATTGCAGTTTCACTTGTTGTGGGAATTCCTGCAAGTCTGATCTGGAGAAAGGTAAAAGGAGATACTTCTGTACCGGCGCCAAATACAACGGTATTTAAGAATTAAGGAGAGAAACTTATGATTTTCGGAAATATTCAAAACCTTGGGGAATATCCATTCCTTGAGGAGCAGATTAAAGAATGTTTTAACTATGCCAAGGAGCATGATCTTATGTCTTACGAAAAAGGAAGCCATGAGATAGACGGTGACCGTTTGTTTGTAAATGTTGTGGAGTATACTACAACAACAGCCGAAGAGAGATTCTGGGAGGCGCACAGACAATATCTGGATCTTCATCTCATGCTTCGCGGGACAGAGCAGATCGATCTGAACTTCATTCAGAATATGGATGTGAAAGAGTTCGTGGAAAAAGATGATTTTCTTCCAATGGACGGAGAAAAGAATAGTTCGGTAACACTTCGGGACGGAGATTTCCTGATCTGTTATCCGAGCGACGGACATCGCACAGCTGTGGCAGTAGATGAACCGGAGACAATTAAAAAAGCAATCTTTAAGATTCGTATAAAATAACAGGCGGTGAGGCAAGACGGAAGAAGTTCCGCCTTGCCTCTTCGTGCAATGAGAAGCGATTGCGAAAAATATTTCAATATATTATAATGAGGAATAGGCAAGTGGATTCCTCATTATGCTTAGAGGAGGCAAACGAACGATGGAGAAAAAATATATTAGTATTGATATTGGGGGAACAGCGATCAAATACGGAATCCTCACAGAACAGGGTGCAATTCTTGAACGGTATGAGATGGCTACAGAGGCTTATAAGGGCGGACCGGAGATCTTGAAAAAAGCAGAAGGGATCGTGGAAGAATTCTTAGCGTCCGGCAAGGTGCTCAAAGAGGAGCTTCTCGGAATCTGTATTTCTACCGCCGGAATGGTAGACACGGAAAAAGGAGAGATTTTTTATTCTGCGCCATTGATTCCCAATTATATCGGAACAAAATTTAAAATGGTTATGGAAACTCGTTTTCACGTTCCGTGTGAAGTGGAAAATGATGTGAATTGTGCAGGACTTGCAGAGTATATGTCCGGGGCGTCAAAGGGCAGTAAAAGTGCGCTGATGCTGACCATCGGAACCGGAATCGGCGGCAGTATGGTCATCGGCGGAGAGGTGTATCACGGATGTTCCGGAAGCGCCTGCGAAGTGGGATATATGCATATGGAAGGAAGCGATTTTCAGACACTTGGAGCGGCAAGTATTCTAACGAGAAAAGTAGCAGAGTGGAAAAATGAGCCGGAAGAGAACTGGAACGGCTATCACATTTTCGAGGAAGCAAAAAAAGGAGACGAGCTCTGTATCCGGGCGATTGATGAGATGGCAGATGTGCTGGGGCGCGGGATTGCAAATATTTGTTATGTGATGAATCCGGAAGTTGTTGTTCTCGGCGGCGGAGTAATGGCACAGGAAGAGTATCTAAGAGGAAGAATCGAGACTGCACTAAGGAAATATTTGGTTCCGAGTATTGCGAAGCACACGAAGCTTGCGTTTGCAAAGCATAGAAATGATGCAGGAATGTTAGGAGCATATTATCATTTCCAAAATATGCAGAAGAAAGAACGGAGATAGAAAGATACGGGAAAGGCGGGGCACATGGAATATTATGTAAAGTCGGTTGTGCCGATCATTGAATCGAATTACAATAATTTTACAATGGTAGAAAAAAATATTGCGGATTTTTTTATTCACAATCATGAGAAAATGGATTTTTCCGCAAAAACGGTGGCGGCAAAATTATTTGTATCGGAGGCGTCGCTTTCCAGATTTGCCAAGAAATGCGGTTACCGAGGCTATCGGGAATTTGTATATCAGTATGAGGAAACCTTGGTGGAGAAAAAGGAGTCCATGACCGGAAATACAAGAATGGTTTTGAATGCCTATCAGGAATTGTTGAACAAGACTTATAGTCTGGTGGATGAGGGGCAGATTGCAAGGATTGGGAAATACTTAAATCAGGCAGAGCGTGTGTTTGTCTGCGGGAAAGGAAGCTCCGGTCTTGCCGCCAGTGAGATGGAACTTCGGTTCATGCGTATCGGTGTGGATATCGATTCGCTTCAGGACAGCGACAGGATGCGGATGCAGGCAGTATTTCAGGATAAGCGCTGTCTGGTATTCGGAATCAGTATCAGCGGCGAGACGGAAGGCGTCCGGTATCTCTTGCGGGAGGCGCACAAACGGGGTGCCAAGACGGTTATGATCACTGCCCAGAACAAGGATTCTTATGCGGAGTACTGCAGTGAAGTTTTGCTGCTGCCATCACTTCGGCATCTGAATCACGGAAATGTGATCTCGCCGCAATTTCCGATTCTTGTCATGCTGGATTTTATTTATTCTTATTATGTAGAGCAGGATAAACCGAAAAAAGAAAGTTTTCATGATAATACACTCCGGGCGCTGGAAGAGGGAAAAGTCGGGCGCCGCGGGATGTTCGAATAGCATTTGAGTATGTGACATGTTGATGAAAAATTGGAGGTAGCAAAGATGATTATTAAAAATGTGAGAGTGTACACAGAGAATCAGCAGTTTACAGACGGTGAGATTGTGATCCGTGACGGAATGATCGGGGACAGCCATGTTGTTTCCGGCGTAGATGCAGAGCCTGAGGCTGGGGAAGAAGTATTGGACGGAGAAGGCTGCTATGCCATTCCGGGGCTTATCGATCTTCATTTTCACGGATGTATGGGATATGATTTCTGTGATGGAACGAAAGAAGCAATCGAAGAGATTGCCAGATATGAGGCATCCATTGGTGTAACAGCAATCTCGCCGGCAACCATGACCCTTCCGGTTGAGGAACTGGAAAACATATTGGAGACGGCAGCGGAATATAAGGAAGAAGCCAAAAAGCGTGCGAAGGAAGGCGGTTCTAAGGAGGCGGATCTTATCGGGGTAAATATGGAAGGTCCGTTTATCAGTGTGGAGAAGAAAGGCGCGCAGGATGAGAGAAATATCATTACATGTAATGAAGAAGTGTGCCGGAGATTTCTTGACGCGTCCAAGGGGCTGGTAAAATACGTAGGTATTGCACCGGAGAGAAATGAAGATGCAGTGTCATTTATCCGTGCCATGAAGGATAAGGTGAATATTTCGCTGGCGCATACGAATGCAGGATACGATAAGGCGATGGAAGCTTTTCAGGCAGGAGCTAATCATGCGGTACATTTGTATAATGCCATGCCTGCATTTACACACCGCGCTCCGGGAGTGGTAGGCGCAGTGTGTGACAGTGAACATGTGGATGTAGAATTGATCTGCGATGGTGTGCACATCCATCCGTCTATGGTTCGTGCGACGTTCAAAATGATGGGAGCAGACCGTATGATTCTAATCAGTGACAGCATGCGAGCTACCGGAATGCCGGATGGTCAGTATACGCTGGGAGGTCTTGATGTAAATGTAGTTGGAAACCGTGCAACTTTAGTGTCCAACGGGGCGCTTGCAGGCTCTGCAACCAACCTTCTGGATTGTATGCGTGTGGCGGTGAAAGAGATGGGAATCCCATTGGAAACAGCTATCGCATGCGCGACCGCAAATCCTGCCAAGAGTTTGGGCGAGTATGAAAAATATGGTTCTATTACAAAAGGTAAAAAAGGAAATGTAGTTCTTTTAGATCAAGAATTAAATTTAAAAGCAGTTGTGAAGGATGGCGTAAGAATCTAATATAAATTTTAATGATAGTGTTATTAAAAATATCTTAGACCGCATTTTAAATTATAGTCTGTTATTTTTGTTTCGTGTATCTGATCCGTTGAGCATCCGCTTCTTGACAGGCATCATGGTAAATCCAGGTGAGAGATTGTATGCGCTTTTGTTAAGATCTCGATACAGAGAGCGTACTTGGTATCGATAAAACATGGCCGGCACGTTTCCTCATTCCGCTTCAGGAGAGATGCCCACAGATGAAGACAATCTGGGAATCTGACTGTGTAGACGGAGTTCGCACAGCAGTTGAGAAAGCAGAAGCAGTGATTAAACTTTATCGGACAGGAAGACCACGAGTACGGTGATGTAAGCCCGATCAACAAAAATGTTGCTGAGCCGGGAATGATCTTCTCTATCGAACCAGGTATTTACATTGAAGGAAAATACGGTGTTCGTATTGAGGACCTTGTACTTGTAACAGAGGACGGACATGAACTTCTCAACGCAGTTGATAAGAAGTGGAGAATCGTAGGCTAATTGAAGAATCATTTAGCATAAAATAATATAAAATGCCTCCGGCAGACATATATTGAATCAATAGAGTCTGTCGGGAGGCATTTTTTTTGCGAAAAAAAATAGAATTGATTCTTGTGATGCTGACGCTTGCCGGATTAGTGATGGTAAGTAAAAAATTGGAAAAGTACGTGAACTCGGATAAAGTGGAGAAAAAAGAGTATACTGTGGTCTTAGATGCCGGTCACGGATCATCCGATTCAGGAAAAGTAGGAATTAATGGAGTTTTAGAAAAAGATATCAATCTTTCTATTTCTAAGAAAACAAAAAAGTATCTTGAGAAAAAGGGAATCCGTGTGGTTATGACGCGAGATAAGGATGAGTCGCTGGCGGAAGGAGAAAACGGTAATCGAAAAGTGCAGGATATGAAGGCGAGAGTGAAACGAATCAACGATACGAAGCCGGATCTTGCAGTAAGTATTCATCAAAATAGTTATCATGAAGAAAGTATTCACGGAGCACAGGTTTTCTATTATGAACATTCCGAAAGCGGGGAGAAGGATGCCCGAATCCTGCAGGAGGCACTGCTTGCGGTGGATCCGGATAATACAAGACAAGTGAAGGCGAATACTACGTATTATCTTCTGAAGCGCACAGAAGTTCCGATTCTGATCGTAGAATGTGGGTTTTTAAGCAATCAGGAAGAAGCGGAAAAATTAGCTTCAGAAGATTATCAAAAAGAGATCGCAAAAGCAATTGCAAATGGAATCGAATCTTGTCTGAAAGATTAGAGTGTAGTATAATCAACCTTATGGAGACAATAATAAAAAAAGTAGAAAATGAACAACTTAATAATGAAGTGATCATTGAGGCCGGAGAGATCCTGAAAAGAGGAGGACTTGTGGCATTTCCGACAGAGACCGTATACGGACTTGGAGCAGACGCGTTAAATGAGGAGGCTGCACAGAAAATATATGCGGCAAAGGGAAGACCTTCGGATAATCCGCTGATCGTTCACATAACCAATATGGAAGATCTTCTTAAGATAACGAAAAATGTTTCGAAAGAAGCATTTAAGGTGGCAGAGGAATACTGGCCTGGACCGCTTACGATGATTTTTGAGAAGAATGAAAAGGTGCCATACGGAACAACCGGCGGCCTGAATACCGTTGCAGTGAGAATGCCAAGCCATGAGATTGCAAGAGCAGTCATTGATGCCGGCGGAGGATACATTGCTGCGCCGAGCGCGAATACATCCGGGCGTCCGAGTCCTACAGCAGCAGAACATGTGAAGGAAGATATGGATGGACGGATCGATATGATCGTAGATGGCGGTGATGTAGAGATTGGCGTAGAATCTACAATTTTAGATATGACCGTGACACCGCCGATGATTCTAAGACCGGGTGCAGTCACGAAGGAGATGCTGGAAGATTTAATCGGCGAGGTGGCAGAAGATGTGGCACTTATCGACCCGGATAGTAAGAAGAAGCCCAAGGCTCCGGGCATGAAATACAGACATTATGCACCGAAGGCTGAACTTCTTATTGTAGAGGGAAAGATGGATCAGGTGATTGAAACGATCAATCGCATGGCGAAGGAACAGATCAGCAAAGGATATAAGGTAGGAATCATCGGAACAGAGGAAAGTGTAGCCAGTTATAAAGAGGGCGATGTTAAGTCCATAGGAACACGGGAAGATGAGTCTACCATTGCAGTCCATCTCTATGGTATCCTGAGAGAATTCGATCAGGATGAAGTGGATTACATATATAGTGAGTCGTTTGCTACAGGCGGGATCGGAAGTGCGATCATGAATCGTTTGTTAAAGGCAGCCGGACACCATGTAATAAATATATAAATGTCAAATGAGGAGGAAAAAAGATGGCAAAAGTACAGGTTATGGATCACCCGCTGATTCAGCATAAGATCAATTGCATCCGCAGAGAGGATTTAGGTTCGAAAGATTTTCGACAGATTGTAGGAGAAATCGCTTCGCTGATGTGCTATGAGGCCACAAGAGACTTAAAACTTCAGGATGTAACGATCAAGACACCGATCTGTGAAATGGTAGGAAAAGAATTAAGCGGAAAGAAACTGGCAGTGGTGCCGATTTTAAGAGCCGGCCTCGGAATGGTGGACGGAATGCTTGATATGATTCCGGCTGCAAAAGTTGGACACATTGGACTTTACCGTGATCCGGAGACTTTTGAACCGATTGAATATTATTGTAAGCTTCCGGCAGATTGTGATGAAAGAGAAGTGTTTGTGGTAGATCCAATGCTTGCTACCGGAGGTTCTTGTGTAGCTGCAATCCAGTTATTGAAAGACAAAGGCGTAAAGAATATTCGATTTATGTGTATCATTGCAGCACCAGAAGGTGTAGAGCGCATGAAAGCAGCACACCCGGATGTAGATCTCTATATTGGAGCTCTGGACGATCATTTGAATGAACATAAATATATTGTACCGGGACTTGGAGATGCCGGAGACCGCATTTTCGGAACGAAATAGTGACGGACAGGAGGCGTTTATATGGGAAGCAACAAAAGAAAAGATTATATCAGCTGGGATGAATATTTTATGGGAGTTGCAATGCTGTCAGGCCTTCGTTCCAAAGATCCCAATACACAGGTGGGATGCTGTATTGTAAGTCAGGATAATAAGATCCTGTCTATGGGGTACAATGGACTTCCCAAAGGCTGTTCGGATGACGAGTTCCCGTGGCTTAGAGAAGGCGAAAATCCTTTGGAGACAAAATATATTTATACCGTACACAGTGAATTAAATGCAATTTTGAATTACCGTGGCGGAAGCCTGGAAGGAGCCAAGCTATATGTGTCACTTTTCCCGTGTAATGAATGTGCGAAAGCAATTATACAAAGCGGGATCAAAGAAGTGATCTACGACAGCAATAAATATGAAGATACGCCATCTGTGCAGGCATCTATGAGAATGTTTGATGCGGCAGGTGTAAGATATCACCAATATCACCGAACACATCGGGAGATAAAGATAGAACTTTAATGAAATCGGGGCAAGTTGAAAAAACTGCCCCGATTTTTAATGTTCTCCCCGCGCCAGACGAAGGAGAAACAGGTAGCGTTTCCAAGCAGCGTGACTTCTGTAAATATAGCAATCGATCAGATCCGGGTCGCTGACATTTTGAAAGTTGGCATAAGCATCTTCCATTTCCTGTTTCGCCTGCGACAGTTCTTTTAAAAGTGTAGTATCCTTTGACTTATCTGCATAATGTGAAAAGAATCTCATGAGTTATCCTCCCTTTATTGATGACTTCCTGTTTTTACATAGTATAAGCGAATCTTATGAATATAATACGGAGCTTTTTGATATATATGGAGGGAGGGAACTGGAAGAAAAAGATATGAAGGGGAAGATATGAAGGAAAAGAGATCTTCTGTGATTGTGAATTTTATAATCCGGGCGGTTGTAGGATTCGCTGTAATTTTCTTTTTGAATCAATTTTTAGCTATGCAGGGGCTGTCTGTTCGAGTGGGAATGAACCCGGTGACTTTTGTGACTGCAGGGATATTAGGAGCGCCCGGAGTAGCGCTCTTATATGGAATTTCATTCCTGTCTGGATATTAAAAAGTTTCTTTAAAAGCTTATTAGTTGATCTTATATGCAATACTGCATTGATAGCAAGCCGGAGCCGGAAGGGTCTGTATTCTCCATGAAGAATAATCCTTCCGGCTTTTTGTTATTCGGTAAATCGGCAGAGTGTCATAAGGCTCCGGTGAAATGAAGAAATCATTAAGCGGAATGGAAAGTCCGGTGCCTAATGCTTTGACAAATGCCTCTTTCATTGTCCAGTAGCGAAAGAATAATATTTCCGAATCTGCGGAAGATGATTCCCCAAGAAGGCGTGTTTCTTCCGGGTGGAAAAATCTCTCTGCAATGCGTGCTCTTTTTTTAACCGGATGGATTTTTTCAATATCGATTCCAACAGGGGAATCGACGGAGAAGATAAGTGCAAGCTGATCCCCGGAGTGGGACAGGTTGAAATGAATCTTGCCGGCATGTTTCCCGGAGAGCTCCGGCTTCCCGTGTGCCCCCTTTTTGAGCAGAAGATCATCTGGAGAGCAGCCAAGATAGAAGCTCAGAAGCTGATGAAGAATCGCGTGCCCGCCGGAATTTGGCATAATCCATATGTGAAGCTGTCCGGGGAGAATCGGCTCCGCCGAACAGAGTTGTTCCTGAGAAAAAAGTTTGATGTCCATAGGAAAATCCTTTCAATAAAAACACCGCCCAATGAAAAATGGAGAGGATATGGTAATTATTTTTATTATAACTTTGAACATCATTTTCCCGCAACTTCTTTTGGAACTTTCAGAGAAATTTTCGAAGAAATTTTGTCAAGGATTCACAAAGATTCTTTTTTTGTAAAATTGGCATGGACAAGAAAAGAAAGCGGAGTTATAATCGTCCTACAAGTTGAACATGCAGCTTGTATCTGATTGTTTTATCTATTCATAATTTCAACATGATTCATGAATTTCAAGCCATTCGGCAACAAATTCAAGAAAGAAACTTTAGTAACAAAACAAAATAAGAATGTGCAGCGCATAAGGAGGTTCATTATGTGGTAAGTAAAAATTTAGTTATTTGTGACTCGGAAGAAGGATACGCCCAAGCATTGGCAATGTATTTCATGCGAAAGAAGGAATTGGCGGCGGAGGTTCAAGTGTGCAGTACCGTGACGCAGGTAATGGAGCTTGAAAAAACGAAGAAGATTCATCTTTTGTTTTTGGCGGGCGAGTATGCAAAGGAGGCGAAAGGAAAACTTCAGGCGGAGAAAATATTCTTGCTGACGACCGGAACGGAAGAGGCCGATGGAGAAAATCAGGTGTATAAGTATCAGTCCGGCGAGAAAATTGTAGAAGATATGATTCGGATATGCGGACTGGAAGCTTCTGAAAATGAGAGCATTTATAAAGGCGGAAGAAAGCAGGGAGGAAAAATCATCGGTATTTTTTCGCCGGTTCATCGGATCGGAAAGACGACTTACGGGCTGAAACTGGGCGAAGAGATGGCAGCCACAGAAAATGTCCTGTATCTGAATCTGGAAATTTACGGAGGAATCGGGGGACACTTCGAAGCGGGTGAGCAAACGCTTGCAGACGTGTTGTATTATGCAAGACAGGAAAAAGGGAATTTGGGTCTCTTACTCACCACAGTTGTAAAACATCGAAAAAACTTAGATTATATTGTCCCTATGCCTGTAGCCGAGGATGTAAAAAGTGTGAAGGCAGAAGAATGGCTTATGCTCATAAGACGGATTCTGGAACAGAGTATCTATGACGTGATTATTTTAGATCTGGATGAAGGAATCTCAGGGGTATACGAGCTGTTGCGGGCATGTACGAAGATATATCTTCTGTATACGCAGGATCTGTATGGGCAGGCAAAACTTCGCCAGTTTGAAAATGAAGTTAATTTGCTGGGATATGAAGATATTTTAAGAAAATTGGTGAGAAAGGAAAGACATGATCGAGGCAGAACAGCTACACGCAAGGATTCTTGATGAACTGGATCTGTCCAAAGAGGTAGAAGATGAAGAATTGACAAGAATCATCTACCGGGTATTGCGGGAGGCTGAGAGCAGAGAATATCTGCCGTTAAATGTAAAGACAGCATTGGGCAGAGAATTGTTTAATGCCTTCCGAAAGCTGGATCTGTTGGAAGAATTTCTGGAAGATGACGAAATCACAGAGGTTATGATCAACGGGACGCAGAACATTTTCTATGAGAAAAAAGGGAGAATCTTCCAGTCGGACAAACGGTTTCTGTCTAAAGAGAAGCTAGAAGATGTGATTCAACAGATCGTTGCCGGTGCGAATCGTCTGGTAAATGAGGCTTCGCCCATTGTGGATGCAAGGCTTGCCGACGGGTCTCGTGTAAATGTAGTGCTGGCGCCGATCGCATTAAATGGTCCAATCGTCACGATTCGGAAATTTCCAACAGAATCCATTACTATGAAGCAATTGATCGCATGGAACTCCATCAGTGAAGAGGTGGCGGAATTTCTCGCCTTATTAGTGGAGTCGGGATATAACATTTTTATCAGTGGCGGAACAGGTTCCGGAAAGACAACATTTCTGAATGCATTGTCTCAGTATATTCCCAAGGATGAGAGAATCATCACTATAGAAGACAATGCGGAGCTGCGAATCTTAGATGTTCCGAATCTGGTCAGTCTGGAGGCGCGGAATGCAAATGTGGAGGGCACCGGAGAAGTTACGATTCGGCAGCTGATCAAGTCGGCGCTTCGAATGAGACCGGACAGGATTATTGTAGGCGAGGTACGCTCTGCGGAGGCAATTGATATGCTTCAGGCTTTGAACACCGGACATGACGGAAGCTTAAGTACCGGGCATGCGAACAGCCCGGAAGATATGCTTTCCCGTCTGGAAACGATGGTGCTTATGGGAATGGAACTTCCGCTTACGGCAATCCGAAGACAGATTGCTTCTGGAATTGATGTGATTGTTCATTTGGGCAGATTGAGAGATAAAAGCAGAAAATTACTGGAAGTCAGTGAAGTAATGGATTACAGAGAAGGTGAGATTCATTTGCAGACAGTGTACAGGTATGAAGAAACAGGAGAGGAGAATGGGAAGATTCAAGGAGTTTGGGAAAAGAAGGGAGAACTTAAGCACACAGGGAAATTATTGGCAGCAGGATATAACAGCATCGGAAAAATGTGTAATGGCAAGTAAAGCAGCTGCATTTACGGGAATCACAGCATGGCTTTACTATCACTCTCTGTGGGCGATGATAGCGTTGACTCCGATTTTTATATGGGAATATACAAAGTCAAAAGAGGAATGTGAGAGGAAAAAGAGGCAAAAATTTCTCTTACAGTTTAAAGAGATGATCCAAAGTATGGCAGCTGCATTAGGTACGGGATATTCTGTTGAAAATGCAATGAAAGAGACGCAGAAAGAGTTAAAAATCATATATTCACAAAACGAAATAATTTCCAAAGAAATGGCATACATAATCGGACAGATTCGAGTGCAGGTTCCGGTGGAGCAGATATTGGAGGAATTTGCCTGTCGGGTAGGTGAGGAAGATGTGAAAAATTTTGCGTCTGTATTTTCGGCGGCAAAGAGAAATGGCGGCGATATGATTGCGATTATTCAGGATACCGTCATGCAGATGAGCGGGAAAATAGAGGTGAAAAGAGAAATAGATACCATTCTGGCGGCAAAGCGGTATGAATTGAAGGTGATGTCGGCAGTACCTTATCTGATCATTGCGTATATGAGTTTCAGCTTCCCGGAATTTATGTCTTGTCTATATGGAAATCTAATTGGAATTGGGGTGATGACCATATGTCTGAGCGTTTATATGGGCGCCTGCGCGCTTGGAGAAAAGCTGATCCACATCGAAGTTTAAGAGCATTTTTATTGATGACAGCCTTAGCGGCGGCTGTACTTCTTGTGATCACTGACTGGAGAAAAGCATCTGTTCCGCTGACGGAAGGACTGGAAAGAAATCCCTATGGAGGCGGAAGCAGAACGGAACGTCTGATTGCCGAGACAGAAAACAAAGAAAAAACGGAGATTGACGTAGAAGTAAAAGAACAGCTTTACACAACAGAAGAAACCAAAGCTTTATTTGACAAATGTATCAGGCAGTTAGGCCGATTGATACTTGGGGAGAATAAAAGTCTGGATTATGTCACATCGGATATGAAACTGGTGACTCAAATACCGGAAGTACCGGTAGAGGTAGAATGGGAACTCTCCAGATATGATGTGATGAATATCTATGGTGAAATACAAGAAGATGTGCTGAAAGAAGAAGGAATCCAGATTACATTGAAGGCGGTACTTACTTATATGGAAGACCGGACAATGCAGGCACAGTATGAGTGTATGGCGAACATTTATCCGGCGGCAAAAACAAAGGAGGAAACACAGGGGATCAAAATAAAAGAAGCCATTCAGAAGGAGCAGGAAAAATCAAAGACAGAAAAAAGACTGAAGCTTCCTGCCACTGTGGACGGAGAAAATGTCAGCTATTATCGGCAGATGGAGGATCGGGGACTGATTGTGATCGGAATGATCGTTCTAAGTGCGATATTATTTTATGCGTTAGATAAGGAAAAGCAAAAGGAGAAAATGCAGGAAAAAGAGAAGCAGATGCTGCTGGATTATCCGGAGGCAGTTAATAAACTGACACTATTTTTAGGTGCAGGTATGACGGTGAAAAAGGCGTGGCGAAAAATGGTGTCAGACTATGAAGAGCAAAAAGATCTCTGGGGCGAACGGTATGTCTATGAGGAAATGAAAACAACCTGTTTTGAGATGGACAGCGGGATAACAGAGGCGGAATGTTATGAGCGTTTTGGAAGGCGGTGTAAACTTCAGGAATATGTGAAATTAGGAGCATTGTTGTCGCAGAATCTGCGAAGAGGGACAAGAGGATTAAGCCAATTGCTGAAAATAGAGTCTGTTCAGGCTTTTGAAGAGCGGAAAGCAAGGGCGAAACGAATCGGAGAGGAAGCCGGAACAAAATTGCTGGGCCCGCTGTTTCTTATGCTGGCGGTTGTACTGTTTATCGTGATCGTACCCGCATTTATGTCTATGCAGATGTAGTACGAAGTAAAGAGAAAGGGGAAATTGTATGTGGAGACTGTATTATTTAAAAAGAATTATGACGGAAGAACGGGGAATAGGAGTCGTAGAGGTGATTCTCATACTGGTCGTGTTGATCGGTCTTGTGCTGATTTTTAAATCACAGCTTACAAGTCTGGTTCAGAATATATTTCAAAAGATCACAAGTGAAAGCGCCGGCATCTGAAGCTATGAAAAGAGGAGAAGTGACCGCGTATCTTAGTCTTGTGTTTATTTTACTGATGACTTTCGTAGGCGGGATTATGGAGAGTGCATCCATCCAGATGGCAAAAAACTACAGGCGCGCAGATATGAACCGGGCAATGGAGTCAGTATTTGCGGAATATCAAAAGGAACTATTAGAAGAATATGAAATATTCGCACTGGATACAGGATATGAAACGAGTCAATACGGAGAGGATATGGTCATTCGGCGGTTGGAGTATTATGGAGCGCAGAATATGGAACATCAGGCCAGAAGAATCCAATATTTAACAGATCATGGAGGGCGGGCATTCTATGAACAGGTGGCTGCTTACATGGAACAGCAATACGGAATCGATCTGGTCAAAGAGCAGGTGGGGATGACAGACATGTGGAAAAAGCAGGATGAACAGATTATCGAGTATGAGCAAACGGGAAAGACGGAGCAAGAACATTTAGATCAGCTGCTGGACGAACAAGAGGGGGAACTGCCCTCCGAAGATAATCCTATCGCTTATGTAGAGGAACTTAAGAAGAGTCCGATTTTATCTTTGGTAATGCCGGAAGATCGGCAGGTGTCGGAGAAAAAAATAGCGCTTGCATCTGTGGTTTCCAAGAGACAGAGAAATCAGGGATATGGTGATTTCTCAGATGTAACGCCGGAGGCGGGAACCGTGGATCATCTTCTTTTTGGAAGGTATCTCACCGACCATTTTGGCCACGCTGTGAGCGAAAAAGACAGGGGGGCGCTGGATTATGAATTGGAATATCTGTTGGCAGGCAAAGAAAGTGATCGTGAAAATTTAGAGGCAGTCGTAAATCAATTGCTCCTTTTCCGTTTCGTTCCTAATTATATGCATTTGCAGGGCAGCAGTACAAAAAAAGCAGAAGCAGAGGCGATGGCACTTACCTTATGCTCCCTCTTGGCAGTGCCGGCTATTACACAGGCTGCTGCGCAGGTGATTTTACTTGCGTGGGCTTATGGAGAATGTTTGATGGATGTGCGTGCACTTCTGAATAAAGGGAAGGTGCCGTTGATGAAAAATGAAGAAAGCTGGCAATTATCTCTGTCGGACCTTCTAAAGCTTGGGCAAGATAAGAGTTTGAATGATGGACAGGATACGGGAAGCGGGCTTACTTATGAAGAGTATCTGCGGATATTATTATTTCTGGAAAAGAAAGAAGCATTGGGGATGCGCGCGCTGGATTTGATAGAGAATAATCTTCGAACGAAACATGGGCTGACCGCTTTTCGGGCGGATCAATGTGTCAGCAAGATGGAGATGGACAGTACCTGCAAGTTGAGAAGAGGAATCCACTATCGTTTTTCTACGTATTTTGGATATAACTGATAAGAAAAAACGCAGGGGTGGGGACAGATGCCCTTTCGGGCATACATCCCAATTTATAAAAAGAAACGAAAGAAAGGAGATGGATTCGCGCCATGAATAATCGTAAACTCCCCTTAAACTATATCTATGATTCACAATCTGAAAGGGCATCTGTCTCCACCTCTGTAAAAGGAAGTATTACGGTGGAGGCAGCTATGGCAGTTCCTGTTTTTTTCTTTGCTGTGCTTTGTCTTTTTTATCTTATGGAAATTATGTCTGTACAAACTGCGGTTCGGAGCGGACTTCAGGATGCAGGGAAATTATTGGCAGAGCAAGGATATGACCAACAATTTCTGCTGCCATCTAAAGTAGAAAGTGACGTGGTATCTTCGATTGGGGCAGAACGTCTTCAAAGAAGTATCATGGAAGGCGGGAGCGGAGGTATTGACTGCAGTCAGTCACACATGTCCGGGCGGACAGGAATTGCACAGCTTACGGCAGTATATAAGATTCGGATTCCGGTGCCGATTTTTGCAATACCACCTGTGTCTTACCGGGAAACATTGAAGGTAAAGACGTGGTGTGGCTATGAGAAGGCGGGACTTGAGAGCGATGACTCAGAAACGGTTTATGTAACGGAGACCGGTGTTGTATATCATAAGGATTATAATTGTACGCATTTAAAATTATCTATTCATATGGCATCAGCTTCGGAAATTGAGCATATGCGAAATGAAAGTGGAGGAAAATATCATCCTTGTGAGCATTGCGGGAACATAAGCAGTGGGAATATCTATATTACAGACTATGGTGACCGCTACCACAGTTCGTTGTCCTGCAGCGGACTGAAAAGGACGATTTATGCAATTCCTCTGTCAGAGGCGGTCGGAAAGGGGGCTTGTTCAAAATGTGGACAGTAAGTGAAATTATTTGTCTGGGAAGCCTTGCAGGATTATCAGTTGCAGATATGCATTACCGGAAGGTTCCGGGCGAGATTCTCGCTATGGGCGCAGTGGGAGCGTGCGTGTATCGGATCTGTATGGAACAAGAGAATGTATGGATTCTGGGAGGGGGAATTGCAATTGGCATCCTTTTCCTTTTTATAAGCAGAGTTACAGGAGAGAAGTTAGGGTATGGCGACAGTCTGGCAATTTTGATCCTTGGTATCTATATGGGGATATGGAAACTTCTGTTGGTATTATCCGGTGCCTTTACGTTTTTGACCATTGGTGCAGTGCTCGTACTGAGCAGCAGGAAAATGTCCAGAAAATGTACACTTCCATTTTTTCCTTTTTTAACCGCAGGGTATTTGTTGTATCTGGTGACAGGACCGCTTTGAACAGGGGGCAAAATGAAGCATATAAGATTAAAAAAAGTAAACGGAAGTATGACGGTAGAAATGTCACTGCTGATGCCGATCATATTGTTTCTGATATTAAGCTGTATATTAACAGTATTTTATTTTCACGATAAAAATATCATAGCTGCGGCAGCTTATGAAACGTCGGTGGTAGGTAGTACAAAAATGAGAGAGGCAGAAGGTGTGGATGAGGGAGAACTGACGGCGTTATTTGCGGAAAGGACAGAAGGGAAATGTATTTTATTCGCAGGAAGCAGTGTCAATATATCAGTAGGGGAAAAGCAGATATTAGTAGAAGCTACCGCAGAAAAAGGAAAATTTCGAGTGTCTGTGCGAAAGAGAGCTTCGGTGACAGAGCCTGAAGCTTATATTCGGAAGAAACGTAAACTGAGGGAGGTTATCAATGGAGCGGCGAATTACAGTTGAAGAAGCTTCGATATATGAAGAAGATTATCAAATGAGAATGTTAGAAGCCAATGATATCGAAGGTATTTTAAAAGTCAGAGGACGCGGAATGAACGGAAACAGTTGCTATGATTATGACGTCAGCGGGAAAATATCTATGAAAGCGCTGTATGAGAGAAATGAAATAAAGGTAAAAGATATTAAAAACTTTCTATCTGGTTTAAAATCGGTGATAAAGAATATCGAAAAATATCTATTAAACATTCATTGTATTTTATTAAGACCGGAATATATTTTTTACGAAGAGGAGAAATTTTATTTTTGCTATTATCCACTGAAAAAAACACAGTTATGGGAGGATATCCATGAACTTACAGAGTATTTTGTGAAGAAAGCAGATTATAAAGAAAAAGAGTGTGTAAGACTTGTGTTTTTACTACACAAAGAAACAATGGAAGAAAATTATAGCCTTGATAAAATCATAGAAGAGTGTTTTGCAGAAGAAAGCGAAGAAAAAGAAGAGGTTCATGCAGAAGATGAGGAAGAGAGGGGCAGAGCGATGAGTTATGACAGGGAAGAGCATGATTGGATCGCAGAGCAGGAAATGGGCATGCGAATCATGGAAGAAACGGAAAATTTGTGGACACCTGTCAAAAAATTCCTCTATAGACACCGAAAACCAAGGTGGGGAGAGTGGGACGGATTACATATAGAAGAAGAGGAGTTTTAGAGAAAAAAAGAAAGTTCTGCACAAAAAAATTTATCTGTGATATAATAGAAAAAAAATCGGAAAGTGATTAACGATAAATGAAAGCTGAGAAGAGGATTGCACCAGGTACAATTTTACTGGCAGCAGCAAATGTAATTGTATTTTTCTATCTGACCTTTCAGGGGATGACAGAAGATGGAGCATTCATGTTAGAGCATGGTGCTATGTATGTTCCGTATGTATTAGGATCAGGAGAATATTATCGGTTGTTTTCCAGTATGTTTATGCATTTTGGATTTGAACATCTGGTAAATAATATGGTGATGCTTCTTGTAATCGGATTTACTCTGGAAAGAGAAATAGGAACAATTAAATTTTTGATTATTTATTTGCTCAGTGGGCTTGGCGGAAATCTTCTGTCTGCGGTATGGGATATGATGTCCGGAAGCTTTGCGGTATCAGCAGGAGCCTCCGGAGCTATATTTGGAATAGTGGGAGCGCTTCTCTATGTGGCAATCCGTAATCGTGGAAGGATTGGCGATGTGTCCGGAAGAGGGCTTGCTTTTATGGTTATTCTAAGCTTGTACTATGGTTTTACCAGCGGAGGAGTGGATAACTTTGCTCATATAGGCGGGCTGTTATCCGGTTTTATTCTTTCTGTATTATTGTATTGGAAGCGTCAACGTAAATACAGTGGATATGCCGGGAACTGACGATACAACCAGATTCCCGTTGTGTGCTTTGGCGACACGATGAGAAATGGCAAGTCCAAGACCGGTACCATCTTTTTTATATGTGATAAATGGTTCGAAGATATGTTCAAGCTGTTCGGATTCAATTCCACAGCCATTGTCTTTGATCTGGATGGTAAGTGTAGTAGTATCTGAGTAAGCTTCCAGTGTAATCTCCGGCTGTGTGCAGGAATCGGCAGCTTTCTCAGTAGGAGCAGTGCTCACAGCATCTTTTGCGTTTCGTAATAGATTCAGAAGAAGCTGACGGAGCTTGATGGAATCACCGTTTATTCGGGGAAGCCTAGGACTGATTTTTGATGTGAAGACAATATCTGTATCAACAAGAGAGGAAGCAAAAGATAAAACAAGTGTCTTAAGAAATGAATTAGTTTCTATTTGGGATATGTTTAAACGTTCTCCATTGTTATATGAAGATAGTTCTTCTAATAATTGATTCATATATTCAATATTTTGATGCAGATCAGACCAGTGCTTAAATGTGGAAACTTCAGGATGTGCTGTTTCTATCATTTGAAGCATACTGTATACAAGCGTTAAAGGGTTTCGGATCTCATGACTGATGGTACTGATTTCCATTTTATGAGACGCAAGCAGTCTTGTTAAAAGTTCCTTTTTTTCAGGACTTTCTGCCATGATCTGTCGTAAATTGTCGTAGTCTGTTGTTGTAAACATAGTAATTACCGCCTTTCCTAGATTTAACAGTTTAGCATTGGCGGTTCAAATAATCAATTACAATTTTTAGAGAAAAGAGGAAAGTATTATGAAAGAGGAAAATTGTATTTTTTGCAAACTGGCAAATGGAGAGATTCCAACAGCAACTTTGTATGAAGACGAAGATTTCCGTGTGATTTTGGATGCCAGCCCGGCATCGAAAGGACATGCGCTGATTCTTCCGAAAGAACACTATGCAAATTTATATGAATTGGACGATGAAGTGGCGGCAAAAGTGCTTGTGCTCGCTAAGAAAATGATTACAAAACTTACAGATCTGTTAGGGTGCGACGGATATAATATCGTTCAGAATAATGGAGAAGCTGCCGGACAGACAGTCTTTCATTTCCATATGCATTTGATTCCGAGATATAAAGATGATCAGGTTGGACTCGGATGGAAAATGGGTGAGCTTACAGATGCAGATAAAGAAGATATCTTATCCAGAATTTAAGGGATAAGGATCGTTATGGAAAGAGTAGGATAAGAAAGGTGAAAGTAAAGGCAATCGGTAAAATTGCATTTGATGCAGTATATGAAGCAAATGCAGAACGTGTGTATCGTACGGCGCTGCACTATTCCGATAACAATCATTATGCGGCAGAAGAGATCACGCAAGAGGTATTTTTGAAGCTGTACATGAACATGGAAAATATTAATATGAAAGCCATTAATACATGGGTGATAGTAACCGCAAAGCATATGGCGTTAAATTATTATAGAGATCATGGACGTGAAATGGCGGATGAAGATATTGCGTTGAAAGTGGAACCTACAGACAGCCTTGAAGATGATTTCTTTACAAAACTTAAAGATAAGGAATACCATGAACTTGCGGAAACAATATTTTCCAGATTGTATGAGGAAAACCCTCGGTGGCATGAAGCACTGACGATTACGTATTTATTGGAAAAGCCACAGAAGGAGGTCGCAGAGATTATGGGCGTATCATTATCCGTACTGCACAGTATGCTGTATCGAGCGAAGCAATGGATAAAGAAAAATTATGAAGAAGAATTCGAACGCTTGAATGATGCATAAAAACAGGTGCCGAACCGGCACCTGTTTTATACACGAGATGAAAGTGTGTAAGCTTATTGGCTCACAGATTCAATGAGATCGATGATCGTGTCAATGGAATTCTGCTGAGAAGACTGTTTCATTGTTGAAATATAAGTTTCTCTGTTTTCATATAAATGATTAATAGAAGAAAGGAGAACATCATTAGTTAATTCCTCTTCTTCTAATACAACGCTGAATCCCTGACGCTCAAAGGAACGGGCATTTAAAATCTGGTCGCCGCGGCTTGCATTTGCAGAAAGCGGAATCAGAAGATTTGGTTTGTGTAATGCAAGCAATTCACAGATTGCATTAGCGCCGGCTCTTGAGATGACAATGTCTGTAATAGCAAATAGATCTTTTAATTCTTCTTTTATGTATTCAAACTGTGCATAACCCTTTAAATCTTTTAAAGAATCATCTACTTTGCCGCGTCCGCACAAGTGGATTACCTGATAAGTTTTTAAAAGTTCCGGAAGGATAGCACGTACGGCATCATTTACGGCTACAGAACCAAGGCTGCCGCCTACGATCATGATAACCGGCTTATCTTCTGTAAATTTTAAAAATTCACGCGCTTTATATTTGTCTCCGGTCAGTAATTCCTGTCGGATAGGAGAACCGGTAAGCACAGCTTTCCCCGCAGGTAAATAATTTAAGGTCTCAGGGAAGTTGCAGCATACTTTTGTAGCGGCAGATAAAGACAATTTGTTGGCAAGCCCCGGAGTCATATCTGATTCATGGATGATTGTTGGAACGTGGCGGCTTTTTCCAGCCAGTACAACAGGAACAGATACAAAACCTCCTTTGGAAAAAATGACGTCCGGTTTTAATATTTTTACTAATTTTTTCGCGTCGTTCATACCTTTGAGCACGCGGAAAGGATCGGTGAAATTCTGAACGCTGAAATAGCGTCTTAATTTACCGGTAGCGATTCCGTGATAAGGAATCCCGAACTGTTCGATCAGTTCTTTTTCGATACCATTGTAAGAACCAATATAATGGATATCATATTGTAATTCTTTTAAACGAGGGAGAAGTGCGATGTTAGGTGTAACATGCCCGGCAGTGCCGCCTCCGGTTAAGATAATTCTTTTCATAGTAACCTCCCGAATGTTTACATTATTTTATATGATAATTGTACTATAGTTTATAAGTATATTATACGTCACAGATAAATTTGGTCAAGAGAAAGAGGTGGAATTGGTATGAAAGACAAGAAAGAGCTTCTGGAGCAGACAATTAAAGAGGACTTAGAGAAAGAGGCGCAGGAGATTCTTAGAGCCTTGGAAACCTCGGATGTGGACGAATTGTCGGATGAGAAACAAATAGAGTTAAAGAAAAAAATAGATGAAAAAATAGAAGCATATGAATTTGAAAAAATCTGTAATGGACTTCCGGAAGAATATCGAGATGCTCTGCGTGCCGGTATGGAATTGAAAAAACAGGAAGACAGTGCCGATTCTAATCATAAACAGGATGAAGAAAAATCAGACGGAAACAAGAAAGTTGTACGGAAGAGGAAAGGTTTGCGCGTGTATGTGGCGTTAGCAGCGGTGATGACGTTGCTCTTGGTTGTAGGAATGAGTACCATGGGAGATGGTGGAGGTTTTGTTAAAACGATTAAAAGTCTGGTAGGCGAGAGAGAAGTGGTGAAAGTTAATTCCGGAGAAGATAATTATGTAATAGAAACGGAAAGTGAAGAAGAGGCATATCAGAAGATAGAAAAAGAGTTAGGAATAACGCCAGTCAAGTTGATGACGCTTCCAACAGATGCTAAATTTGTGAAAGCAGAACTTGAAAAAGACTTAAAAGTAGCTGAATTATATTATCAAATTAATAATGAGAATATTGTTTATATTATTAATGGAGATCAAGCGAAAAATTCGATTGGTGTGAGTGTAGAAGATAAGATTATAGAAGATTATATACTGGAAGTGCAAGGAGTATTAATTAATATTAAAGGTTGTGAAATAGCATCAACGAAACAGAAGAGATACTATGCAAGTTTTGATTATAAGGAAACCAAATACTTTTTGTCTGGCGTTAAGGAGCAGAAAGACTTTGAAAAAATTTTAAATAATTTATATTTTCCTTAAAAATTGCGTTAGTTTTTGCAAGGTTATGTGTCTTAATATATAGAGAGCGATAAAAAGGAAAAGGAGACGGAAGATGAGTGTAAAGAAAAGAGGAATCTCTGCAATATTGATACTGATGCTAATTCTCAGTCTTTCAGCGGTTACTGCAACAGATGCGAAGGCAGCAGAAGAGGCTAAGATAAAGTCGGTAGAAAAATTTCCAATGATTGATGGATCTTACCTTATCAAAGATGAGGAATCTGTAGGGACAACAACACCGATGACTCGTGGGGAAGACCTTATGACAGGATATTCAAAGGTTCGGAGGCTTGGAGCAGGTGAGATTTATGCAGGGGGAACAACGATTGCGGCACACGCTGTAGATCGTATAGGTGTTGGTGTGATTGTAGAACGTGCTAAAGAAGGCGATACTAGTTGGGGATTTTACGATGCATGGCAGAAATTTAATGAAAATACAGATCGAGTTTCTTCAAGTAAAAGATTAAAAGTAGAAGGCGGGTACTATTATCGTACCAGATGTACACATTCTGCGGGAGAGGATATGAGCAGTAGTTTCACTGATGGTGTTTACGTTCAAACACAATTGGGTCTGTAAGAGCACTTAATCCGTCCATCCTCCGGGAGTCTGTGACAAGCGCCGCTAATATCGCAGTTTGAAACCAATAATTTCAGACCTACATTGAGAAACCACTTTTACAACCGGTCGAAAGACCAAAAATTTTTTAATAGCGGCGCTTGTCACAGACTCTCGGAAGAGTGATTTAAAATTGAATAAGAGACGAATAAAAATCAGGATATCGGGAAATACCGGTATCCTGATTTTTGTGTATTCGGTAGTGACTGAATATAATCACACACCAAAAACTATTGCTCTACTGCCTGTCTCAATGCGTAAGCAAGTTGGTCAGGGCAGGAAGTGGCTTTCTGACCACAACGAATACCTTGAAGACGTTCGATAGCTTCGTCCACGGTCATACCTTTGACAAGGCGGCTGATACCTTGAAGATTTCCGTCACATCCACCGACAAATTCTACATTCTGGATTTTGTTATCGTCTACATCTACTTTAATTAATCTGGAGCAGACGCCTTTTGGTATATATTCCATTGTTGATTCCTCCTTGTTGTATAAAGCTTTCTATAGTTAGTTTTTTGTGCATGTTTCTTAGAAATTATAACAGAGCTATACAAGAGATTCAATGCAAATGCACGGAATCGTCATTTTGTCATGTAATGAAAGTATTATTTTGTCAGCACTTCTGCGCCATCTTCTGTAATAAGAACCATATATTCTACCTGTGCAGATAAACCGTCATCGATGGTATATACGGTCCAATCGTTTTCTTCGTCGATAAAGAAGTCGGGACTGCCCTCATTGATCATTGGTTCAATGGTGAAGATCATTCCGGGAACAAGAACCATTTCACTTCCTTTTGGAGTCACATAGCTTACAAAAGGCTCTTCGTGGAAATCAAGTCCGATACCATGTCCGCCGATTTCTTCTACGACAGAGTAGCCATTTGCCCTGGCATGAGAGTTGATAGCATAAGCAATATCGCCAAGATGTCCCCAGGGCTTTGCTTCTTTAAGACCAAGCTCTACGCATTCTTTTGTTACGCGGACAATCCGTTCTGCTTCCGGAGACAGTTCTCCGATGGCGAACATACGGGAAGCATCGGAATAATATCCGTTTAAAATCGTAGACACATCAACGTTAATAATATCGCCCTCTTCCAGAATCTCATTTTCATCAGGGATACCGTGGCAGACTACATTGTTGATCGAAGTACATACGCTCTTAGGAAATCCTTCATATCCAAGCGGAGCTGGAATGCCGCCATGCTCTTTTGTGAAATCATACACAAGCTTGTCGATTTCGGCAGTGCTCATGCCGGCTTTGATGTGGGCGGCAACATGATCGAGAACTGCGGTGTTCAATGCTGCACTTTTTTTAATAGCTTCAATCTGCTGTGGTGTTTTTAGAAGAGAACGGTCAGGAACAATGTGACCTTTTGCTTCTAATGTCCATAATTTTATATCTAATTTATCCATTTGCCTACCTGCTTTCCATATATTGATTTGAGATATTCCCATCAATATAGTATAACACTTTTTACAGGAAATGCTATGGAATAGAAAAAATAAAGTATACACCTTGAACAGTTGCGAATTCCAATGTTATAATTAGGTGCTAATAAATAATAAAAAAGAAAGAGGCGAAGAAGATGTTGAGAATAGGAATGCTTACCAGTGGCGGCGATTGTCAAGCGCTGAATGCAGCGATGCGCGGTGTAGTAAAAGGGTTGTACACGAAACGTGATGATGTAGAGATCTATGGCTTTCAAAACGGATATAAGGGTTTGATCTACTCGGATTTTAAAATGCTGACAGCCAAGGATTTCTCCGGAATTCTGACAGTGGGTGGAACCATTCTCGGAACATCCAGACAGCCGTTTAAGTTGATGAGAGTTCCGGATGCAAATGGTTTAGATAAAGTGGAAGCAATGAAACACACTTATCATAAGTTGAATCTTAACTGTCTGGTGGTGCTTGGCGGAAATGGAACGCATAAGACAGCCAATCTTCTTCGGGAGGAAGGCTTGAATGTAATTACGCTTCCTAAGACAATTGACAATGATTTGTGGGGAACGGATATGACATTTGGTTTCCAAAGTGCAGTAGATATTGCAACAGAAGCGATTGACCGTATTCATACCACTGCTACTTCCCACAGTCGCGTATTTATCGTGGAAGTCATGGGGCACAAAGTAGGCTGGGTAACGCTTCACGCAGGAATTGCGGGTGGCGCAGATATTATCCTTCTTCCGGAGATTCCATATGATACGGATGTAATTGCAGAAGCTATTAATAAACGCAAGGCGGCGGGAAAGCATTTCACCATTATTGCGGTGGCAGAAGGCGCAATTTCCAAAAAAGATGCACAGCTTTCTAAGAAAGAGTTAAAGGAAAAACGTGCGAAAAATCCATATCCGTCGGTTGCGTATGAACTGGCAGAGAGAATCCAGATGAAGACAGATCAAGAGATTCGAATTACAGTTCCGGGACATACACAAAGAGGTGGCTCTCCGTGTGCATATGACAGAGTTCTTTCTACCAGACTCGGAGCAGCGGCAGCAGCGATGATACTGGATGGAAATTTTGGGAATATGGTGGGGGTTAAGGATCAGGAAATTGTGCCGGTTCCGCTTTCGGAAGTGGCAGGTAAGTTGAAAACAGTAGATCCGGATTCCAGCATTATCCAAGAAGCAAAACTGACAGGCATCAGCTTTGGAGATCAATAAGATTGATAATTTAGGGAAACATGAGGTGTAATAAATGTCGTATATGGCATTGTATCGTAAATTCCGACCTGATGAATTTGAAGATGTGAAAGGTCAGGATGCGATTGTAAAAACATTAAAAAATCAAATAAAAGCAGAACGGATCGGACATGCGTATCTGTTCTGCGGGACAAGAGGAACCGGAAAGACGACAGTGGCGAAGATTTTCGCGAAAGCAGTCAACTGTGAAAATCCCATAGATGGAAGTCCCTGCGGAGAGTGCGCAACATGTAAATCGATTGCGGCAGGGCGGTCAATGAATGTGATCGAGATTGACGCTGCGTCTAATAATGGTGTAGATAATATTCGAGAAATCCGAGAAGAGGTGGCGTATCGCCCGACGGAGGGAAAATATAAAGTATATATTATTGACGAGGTCCATATGCTTTCTATCGGTGCATTTAATGCGCTTCTTAAAACATTAGAGGAACCGCCGGAATATGTAATCTTTATCTTGGCGACAACAGAAGCACATAAGATTCCAATTACGATTTTAAGCCGGTGTCAGCGGTACGATTTTAAGAGAATTACCATTGATACGATTGCAGGAAGACTGCGGGAGCTTATTGATAAAGAAGAATGGGATGTAGAGGAAAAGGCAGTGCGTTACATTGCGAGAATGGCAGATGGCTCCATGCGTGATGCGCTGAGTCTTCTTGATCAGTGTGCCGCCTTTTATATAGGAGAGAAGTTGACGTATGATCATGTTCTGGAGGTTCTTGGGGCAGTAGATACGGAAGTGTTCAGCAGACTTCTTAGAGAACTTCTGGCAAGAGATGTACATGCAGTGATTGAAACGGTGGATGAATTGACCATGCAGGGAAGAGAATTATCTCAGTTGGCAGCAGATTTTACATGGTATTTGAGAAATCTGTTGCTTGTAAGATGTTCTGATGATATGGAAGATGTGTTGGACGTTTCCACTGAGAATCTGGCGCGCCTGAAGGAAGAGGCGCAGATGATTGACAACGATGTGTTAATTCGGTATATTAGAATCTTTTCAGATCTTACAAATCAGTTAAAATTTGCCACTCAGAAAAGAGTGCTTTTCGAGGTGGCATTGATCAAGCTGTGCAGACCGGCTATGGAAGTGAATACAGATACGTTGCTGGAACGTATTCGGGCGGTGGAAGAGAAGCTGGAAGAAGGAGCGTTTGCGGCTCCGGTGCAGGAGAAGGTTATCTATGTAAATGGTTCCGGCGCAGAGGAGAGCGCATCGGAGAAGAAAAAACCGGAACTTCCCAAGGCGTTAAATGAGGATGTGAAGGCAGTTGCCAAAGATTTCCGAATGATTGCAGGAGATGCTTCGCCAATGCTTCGAACGTATTTAAAGAAAGCAAGATTAAGCGCAGGGGAAGGCAACCGGCTGTTGATCGTCCTTCCGGATGAAGTCAGTGCAGGTGTGGTAGGAACCGAAGAACACAAGGAAGAGATTCGGAATCTGATCGCAGAGAAGATCGGAAAAGAAATTGAGATTGACGTGCGTCAAACAGAGCAGGGGCATCGGTTTGAAGACCAGTTTGTCGATCTTGAGAGTTTGATTCATATGGAGATCACAGTGGAAGATGAATAATCATTTTCCCGTTACATATAGATCTGAATAAAAGAAAACAGGAGGATATGGAATATGGCAAAAAGAGGAGGATTTCCAGGCGGCGGAATGCCGGGAAATATGGCAAATCTTATGAAACAGGCGCAGAAGATGCAGCGTCAGATGGAAGAACAGGCAAAAGAGATGGAAACAAAAGAGTTTACAGCTACAGCCGGCGGCGGAGCGGTAGAAGCAACTGTTTCAGGAACAAAGAAAGTATTATCATTAAAGCTTGATGAAGAGGCTGTAGATCCGGATGATGTAGAAATGCTGGAAGATCTCATCGTGGCGGCGCTTAATGAAGCACTGGAGAAAGTAGACGCAGAATCTTCTTCTGCAATGTCTAAATTGACAGGCGGAATGGGCGGCGGAATGCCGGGACTTTTCTAATCGGTAACGAAATAGATTCTTAAGATAGAAAAAGGTTCGACAGGAGATTAGAAATAGCATGGATTATTACAGTAATCAGATCAGCCGGTTAATAGAAGAACTGTCGCATTTGCCGGGGATTGGTGCAAAATCAGCGGCAAGGCTGGCATTTCATTTGATCCATATGCCGGAAGATGATGTGAAGCGTCTGGCGGATACAATGGTCAGTGCAAGACAGAATGTCAGGTATTGTTCCGAGTGCTGTACGCTTACAGATCAGGAACTTTGCCCAATCTGCAGCAACAGCAACAGAGATCATAAGACAATCATGGTCGTGGAGAATACAAGGGATCTGGCGGCTTACGAGAAAACCGGAAAATATAATGGCGTCTATCACGTGCTTCACGGTGCAATTTCGCCGATGCTTGGAATTGGACCGGAAGATATCAAGTTAAAGGAACTGGTCACACGTCTGGAAGGAGATGTGGAAGAGGTGATCATTGCCACAAATTCCAGTCTGGAGGGTGAGACAACTGCGATGTATATCAGCAAGCTCATCAAGCCGATCGGCGTGAAAGTAAGCAGGATTGCCAGTGGCGTTCCGGTAGGCGGAGATCTGGAATATATTGATGAAGTAACGCTTCTTAGAGCGTTAGAAGGTAGAACACAGTTGTAATATTATGAGAAAGAAAAAAGTGACTTCCACGGATATCGCGAAAGCGGCGGGGGTATCCCAGTCTACGGTATCTATGGTATTGAATAAAAAATATAATGTTTCTTTTTCGAAGGAAACAGTGGAAAAAGTAGAGCAGGCAGCCAAAGATTTAGGATATGTGCCGCAGAAGCGAAAGGCGAGAAAAGAAAGCAAGAAAGAAAAGCTTCTTGTGGTGTTCTGTTCCAACCTGACAAATCCATATTATGTGATGCTTCTTCAAGGAATCGAGTCAAGGGCGAAAGAACAGGGCTTCGGACTCTTTGTATGCAATACGCAGAGAGATCTGCGAATGGAAGAACGATACCTGAAAATGATGTGGGAATTAAAGCCGCTGGGGATCATTTATACCTGTAATCCCAGCCATTGCTTTATGGGGCTGGTGGAAGAACTTTCGAGGGAGATTCCGGTTGCGATCATTAACAATCAGAATGAAAAACTGAACGTAGATGCGGTAGAGCTTGATAATTCAAAACTTGGAAGGATGATGGCGAGACATTTGCTAGATCTGGGACACCGCAAAGTAGCATATATTGCGCCGCCTCTAACGACAAGGCAAAAACAGAGATCCAAGAGAGTGGAAGGCTTTTTGAAGGAATTTGCGGAAGCCGGAATTAAGGATCAGGTAATTATCAAAGCGGCGAGAGAGGAGCTCGACCTTGATGTAGCTCATATTGATTCGGAATACAAGATCGGTTATGAGCTGACGCGTGAACTTTTGGAAGAAACGAAGGATATTACCGCGATTGTAGGGCTGAATGATATGATCGCATTTGGAATTCTTGACGCTCTCTATGAGGCGAAGATCAAGGTCCCGGGAGATATTTCCGTTATGGGATGTGACAATACATTGTTTGCCCGCATGCATAAAGTGGAACTTACAACAATTGAACACTTTGTCATTTTTAAAGGGCGGGACGCCTGCGACATAATCATGAAGAAAATTTCTTCTCATAACAATAAGTATTCTGATATGGAGCCAATCAGCACATATCATGTGGAATACGAGCCGAAACTCATTGTGAGAGGAACGACTTCTTACGCCGGGGAAAACAACAAAAAGCGGCGCAGTAAAAAATAAAATTAATGTATTTGAAAATATTATTAATAATAATTTGATTGAGAACTTTTTAAAATATGCAGAAATGTAAAAATAACTTTCATTATCTTTTGAAAAATAATTAATAAATACATATTATTAATTGTTAAAATTACTAATAGAAACATTGGACTATTGACCAATCGCGGGACTATGAGATATAATTTTATCATACGAGCGAAACGAAAAAAGTGGAGAAACCCACACGGTTTAAAGGAGGAAAACGATATGAAATTTTTCATCGACACAGCCAATGTTGAAGACATTAGAAAGGCAAATGATATGGGAGTGATCTGCGGTGTGACAACAAATCCATCTCTGATCGCAAAAGAGGGAAAAGTATTTGAAGAGGTGATCGCAGAGATCGCATCCATCGTGGACGGACCAATCAGCGGAGAAGTAAAAGCTACGACTGTAGACGCTGAAGGAATGATCGCTGAAGGAAGAGAGATTGCAAAGATTCATCCGAATATGGTAGTAAAAATCCCAATGACAGTAGAAGGATTAAAGGCATGTAAGGTTCTTTCATCCGAGGGGATCAAGACAAATGTGACATTGATCTTTACAGCAAATCAGGCACTTCTGGCAGCAAGAGCAGGAGCATCTTATGTATCTCCATTCTTAGGACGTCTGGATGATATTTCCGTAAGAGGAACAGATCTTATTGCAGAGATTGCACAGATCTTCGAAGTTGCAGGAATCGATACAGAGATCATTGCAGCAAGTGTTCGTCATCCGATTCACGTAACAGACTGCGCACTGGCAGGGGCAGATATTGCTACCGTTCCATATAAAGTTATTGAGCAGATGACAAAGCATCCTTTGACAGATGCAGGTATTGAAAAGTTCCAGGCAGATTATAAAGCAGTTTTCGGCGAATAGAATAAAACGAAGTAACATATTATCTAGGAGGAATATCATGAACAAATTAGAGTTAATGAAGACAGCCAACGAAATCCGTAAAGGCGCTGTCACAGCAGTTCACAGTGCGAAATCCGGTCATCCGGGCGGATCACTGTCAGCAGCAGATATTTATACATATCTTTTCTTTGAGGAAATGAATGTTGATCCGGCAGATCCTAAGAAAGCGGATCGTGACCGTTTTGTATTATCTAAGGGACATACTGCTCCTGGATATTACGCTACATTGGCAAATAGAGGATTTTTCCCGGTGGAAGATCTGACAACTCTTCGTAAAGTCGGCTCTTATCTTCAGGGACATCCGGATATGAAACATATTCCGGGTGTTGATATGTCCAGTGGTTCTCTCGGACAGGGAATCTCTGCAGCAGTAGGAATGGCATTATCTGCAAAATTATCAGGTGATGATTATCGTGTCTATACACTGCTCGGAGATGGAGAGATTCAGGAAGGCCAGGTGTGGGAGGCAGCTATGCTTGCGGCTCACAGAAAGCTGGACAACCTGGTAGTAATCGTAGATAACAACAATCTTCAGATTGATGGCGCGATTGATGAAGTAAACTCTCCATACCCGATCGATAAGAAGTTTGAGGCGTTCAATTTCCATGTGATCAACATTGACGGACATGATTTTGATGCGATTGATGCAGCGTTCAAGGAAGCGAAAGCAACGAAAGGACAGCCGACAGCAATTATTGCTAAGACAGTAAAAGGAAAAGGAGTTTCCTTTATGGAGAATCAGGCTTCCTGGCATGGAGCAGCTCCAAATGATGAACAGTACAAAGTAGCAATGGAAGATTTAGAGAAAGCAGGTGAAGCATTATGTCAGAAGTAAAGAAAATTGCAACAAGAGAAAGTTACGGTAATGCTTTAGTAGAATTAGGAAAAAAATATGATGACGTTGTTGTGCTGGATGCAGACCTTGCAGCGGCAACAAAGACAGGCATCTTTAAAAAAGCTTTTCCGGAGAGACACATCGACTGCGGTATTGCGGAATGTAACATGATTGGCGTGGCAGCAGGACTGGCAGCAACAGGAAAAGTTCCATTTGCAAGTTCATTTGCGATGTTTGCAGCGGGACGTGCGTTTGAACAGATCCGTAACTCTGTAGGATATCCAAAGTTAAATGTAAAAATCGGAGCAACACATGCAAGTATTTCCGTAGGTGAAGACGGAGCA
Source organism: uncultured Dorea sp. (assembly GCA_900543415.1). Taxonomy (GTDB): domain Bacteria; phylum Bacillota; class Clostridia; order Lachnospirales; family Lachnospiraceae; genus Dorea_D. The sequence continues at coordinate 41,679 of UQRE01000018.1, forward strand.
ACACATCAGTGTAACGAGGATATTGCTCTTATGAGAACCATTCCGGGAATGGTAGTTTTAAATCCTTCTGACGATATTGAAGCAAAAGCAGCGGTAGAAGCAGCTTACAAACATGTAGGACCGGTGTATCTGCGTTTCGGAAGAGCAGCAGTTCCGGTGATTAATGACAATGCAGACTACAAATTTGAGATCGGAAAAGCAGTTACATTAAGAGAAGGTGCAGATGTGACTATTATTGCAACAGGACTTCCGGTTTCTGAGTCACTTGCGGCAGCAGAGAAGCTTGCAGCAGAAGGAATCAGCGCAGAGGTTATCAATATGCACACGATCAAACCATTGGATGAGGAGGCTGTTATTAAGGCAGCAGCTAAGACAGGAAAGATCGTGACAGTTGAAGAGCATTCTGTTATTGGTGGTCTTGGAAGTGCAGTTTGTGATGTGGTAGCTGAAAAGGCACCTGCCAAAGTAATGAAGATCGGTGTCAACGACGTATACGGTGAGTCCGGACCGGCGGCAGAATTGATCAAGAAATATGGATTAGATGCAGACAGCATTTACGAGAAAGTAAAAGCATTTGTATAAGAAGAAAGATAAAGAAAAATATAAAAGATGCGTGGAATTTGAGTTCCACGCATTTTTTGTCGTAAAATTCTCGGGAAGTTGCCCAAAAACTGCTAAATTACGCGTTTTTCATATGCTATTATCCAAGGCAAAGATATACAGCATTATATGACGGTGCTGCAAATAATATGATGAGGTGAGGAGTATATGGAAAAACAATTTCCTAAGAATGTAAGACAAATAGGAAACGTCTGTGACGAGCCTAAGATCTATGTAGAAGATTACGTGGATACTTATCTGAATCAATTGCGGCAGAAAGCGCTTGACAATCCTGCCGGAGCGGTTCTTATGGGAGAACGCCATGAGCAGGAAGGTCAGGAGGTAGTGTACATATTGGGAGCTCTTCAAATGAAAGAGCTGGAAGTAAACGGAAATGATATATTGATACGAGAAGATATATGGGAATACATTGAAGAAGAAAAGAAAGAATATTTTCCGAGTCAGGAAATAGTAGGGTGGTGCCTGATTGAAACAGGGCATCCTATGGGGCTGAATAAAGGTGTGAGCCGAATCCATATGAAACATTTTGCAAAAGACAATTCGGTATTTATATGGAAAGATGCGCTGGAAGCGGAAGAGATTTTTTATGCTTATAAATATGGCGAGCTTATGCAAATGGGGGGACACTATATTTATTATGAAAAAAATCCTGCTATGCAAAACTATATGATTAATACACGTCGCATGATTGGCGTGACACCCTGTGAAATGGTTGAGGATCGAGCTGCAAAGAATTTTCGTAGTGCCGTAAGAGAAAAAATGGAGTACAAAGAGCAGAAGCAAAATTCAAGATTTGTGTATGCTGTAAGTGTGCTCCTTGTAGTGATTGTGTTAGCGATCGGTATCTCGACCATGAATAATTTCGATAAGATGGAATCGGTGCAGGAAACGCTGGAGGCGCTGTCGATGTCTGTGGACTCGGCGAAAGCGGCGGAAGCGGAAAGTGACGAGTCAGATGTAAAAGATAAGGAAGAAGGCGGAAAAACGGCGGAAGCGAAACAGCCTGTTGACGAAGAAACGGACAAGCAAGAGGTGAAAGAGACTGCAAAGCAGGAGGCAAAACAAGAAGTGCAGACTATGGAAGGGGAGTTTACAGAAGATGATTTCTATGTGGTGAAAAAAGGGGATACACTTGATACGATCAGTTTGAAAATATATGGAAATACCGGGCATGTAGAGGCGATTTGTAAAATGAATGGACTGTCTGATGGGAATCTTATTTTTATCGGACAAAAATTATTGTTACCTTAATCTGAAAATATGATATAATATCCACAAAAACTATGGACAACGTGAGTTAAAAAACGGAAACGGTACGATAAAGAGAGGAATGTGGATGTTGCATCGTAAAAATAAAAATCTCCGCTTGGTAAGGGAGTCGGAGGAGTCAGTGGACAAGCTGGCAGATGAGATTATGACGGAATTAAAGAGCGAAGGAAATTCAGTGGAGGAACTGGAAGCGCAGGTTCGGGAGCGGCGGCTGTGTTTTCGGCGGCGTACGGTGATCATTGTAGCCGTGGCAGCAATTGCTGCTGCGGCATTGTTCCTGTTAGTGAATCTTCAGACATATACGAAAGCGCGAGTATCTGATACTTATAAGATTCGAGGCGTCTCGGACAGTAATTATGAAGAATTTGCAGGGGGAGTGTTGAAATACAGCAGAGACGGGGTCTCGTATTTGAATCGAAAAGGAGAGGAACAGTGGAATCAGCCGTGTCAGATAAAAAATCCATTTGTAGATGTAAATGAAGTATCGGCTGTTGTTGCAGACAAAGGCGGCAATGATATTATGATTTTTCAGCGAGAAGGATTGAAAGGAGAAATCAAGACAACATTGCCGATTGAAAAGATATCTGTATCTGAACAGGGGATTGTCAGTGTAATCGTGAAAAATGAATTTGATCCGAGCATCATCTGCTATGATGCTGCCGGAAATGTGCTGGTGGAATTGCAGGCTTCTTTTGAAGGAGAAGGTTATCCGGTTGATGTAGCGATCTCCGGGAACGGAGAGGTGATGCAGGTTGTATATTTGTGCATGAAGGATACGGTTGTGAGCTCCAAAGTTTCTTATTATAATTTCGGAAAAAAAGGAGAGGAAAAGACCGATCGTGAAGTGGAGACGAAAGAATACAAAAGCAGCGTGGTCGGAACTGGCTTTTTTCTGAATCAGTCTGTTTCAGCGGTTGTAGGAGATAATTGCCTGACGCTATTTAAGGGCAAGGCGGTGCCGAAAGAAGTAACGACTGTAACGATTGATAAGGAAATACAGAGCGTATTTCATAATGAGAGATATATCGGCATGATTTTGAAAAATGAAGGAAAAGAAGGATATGAATTATGCCTTTATAATGCTGCGGGGAAAAAGGTGATGTCTAAGGATTTTACCGGAAATTATAAAAATGCAAAAATCAGTGGAAATCAGGTTATTTTATATGACGGAAAAAAATGCAGGATATTCTTAAGAAGTGGTGTGGAAAAATTTCAAGGTGAGATGAATAACAATATCATGGAGATTATCCCAACCTTTGGTGTAAATAAATACATTGTGATGAATGCAAATGGTATGGAAGACATACGACTTGTGAAGTAAATAGGAGAATTATATGGATTTTGTTGTATTGGGAATAGGGTTAATATTTTTAATCTGTGTTATCGTAGGAATATACAAAGGAGCAATTAAGATTGCAGTGTCATTGGTGACGACGCTTCTGACGTTAGTGATCGTATTTTTTGCCACCCCTTTTGTGGCGGACTTGATTGAGTCGAAAACACCTGTAGATAGTATGATCAAGGATCAAGTAATGAAAACGATGGCTTCCGTGGCATCAGAGCAGCTTGCAGGAGCCCGGGAAGGCGGAATTGATTCAGAAGATGTAAGGAAAGCGTTAGAAGCAGCGGGAGTGAGCGAGGAGAAACTGGAAGAGTATGGAATATCTATTGATGATATTGTGAATGGAGAAATCAGTAGTGAACAATTAGCGGAATACGGAATTTCCAAAAATGTTCTGGCGGGTCTTGGCGCTGAAGGAAGTGCTGGGATAGAAGAAGCTTTGGAGAATGCGGATATTCCAAAAGATCTTCAAATTAAAGCAATTGAGATGGCGGAATTACCGGAAGTGTTCAAATCACTTCTTTCAGATAACAATAACGATGTTATTTATGAGAAGCTGGGGGTAAAGACTTTTGCAGAATATGTGGGAGAGTTTCTTTCGAAGCTGATCATACATATTGTAGCATTTCTCTGTACATTTCTTCTTGTGACGATCGTACTCCGTGCGATTATCTTTGCACTTGATATTGTGTCAGAGCTTCCGGTGCTTGGATTTTTTAACCGGCTGGTTGGCGGCGTGGTTGGAGCAGCGGGTGGCTTGATCATTATCTGGTTATTCTTTGTTGTGATTACTTTATTGTATGTAACAGCTTTTGGAAGGGAAATTTACCAGGTGATACAAGAGAATGCGATATTAAATATGTTATATGAAAATAATCCGCTGATGAAGCTTGCGACAAACTTTATGTAACGTAAAAGCAAAGAAAAGTTTGTTGGTAAGAGGGCTTAAAATTGATTTTAGAAAATTTTAGAAAATTGTAAAAAAACTCAAAAAATATCTTGACATATTAAAATTAAAATGATACCATATAACTCCACCGCGGAAACGTGGTGGAGTTTTAAAATGAATATCCGTCAGCGAGTCAGAAAAATAAAAAAACTTGAAAAAAGTTGTTGACAAGCCAACGAAGATGTGATATTCTAATATGGCTGTCGCATGAGACAGACAAAAACAAAGAACCTTGATAATTGAACAATAGACAACATCCCTGAAAATTCTATC
>UQRE01000019.1 GCA_900543415.1 uncultured Dorea sp.
ACGGGTCCGATTCCCGTCAGCAGCTTTTCCATAAAACCTTGTAGATACGGGAAAAACAACGTATTTACAAGGTTTTTTCATGTTTTGAAACAGCACTTCCTATGCCTACCACGGTGGAAAATATGCTATTTTTTATTATATATGCAACACGATGCAACACGGAAAATATGTTATTTTATTACATGCTGTTTAATTTTTCAAAGTGCTTATTAATTTTTTTGTTCTGCCGGACGCTTTCCAGGTCAATTACATTTCTATATACTGCTTTCATGATATTGTCGCTGGCCCATCCCCCCCGTTGTAAAATATATTGGTCCGGTATGCCTATGGCGTGCATAATGGATGCAGCATAATGCCGGAGGTCGTGAAAGCGGAAATGGGGTATGTCAATCTTTTTGAGTACTCGTCCGAATCGGTGTGTGATGTAATCCGGGTTCATGTCAACCAATTTTCCTTTTTTTCCAGATATCCGGTCAATTACAAATGCTGGCATTTCTACATCCCGTGTGCTATCATCCGTCTTAGGCTGTTTAATGTACCATTGATTATCTGGCCCCTTGACCATATTGTCTCTTACATGGATTATCTTTCCGTCCACGTTCTTGTCGGTTAGGGCGCTTATTTCTCCACGCCTAAGTGGTCCAAAGGCTGCTAGTAATACAGCTATTTCTAAATCAGTGCCTTTAATAGCGTCCAGCAACTTTTTAATATCATTGTCATTGGGGCAATATAAGTTAGGACGTTTTTTTTGAGGCAGCTTAACGTTTAAAGTTAATTCGGGTGCAAACATTTCCAGTGTTGGAGATAACAGACCATAGGCATTTCTTACCGTCTTTGGAGATAGTTTTTTTGCAGCTAAATTACTTACCCATATTTGCACAGATGGACTTGTCAGTTCTGAAAGCTTTTTTTGGCCAAATGCGCCGCCGAAATACTGTCTTTGTAGACCAGTGTACCCTCTAAGCGTAGAAGGGCTTAAAACACCGCTCTTGGCGCTTAAATAGCGTTCAATAGCATCACTGACTGTAATATCTTCTTCTTCGTCCTCTTCCGGTACGTTGTATTGTTCTATGGGCTTATCTTTCATATCTAATTTCCATCTGGCAGCCATTTCTTGTGCGATTTTGCGTGATGGGGCAACAAAGCTTTTGTAATGCCGCTTACCTTTATCATCTGTATACAGATACACCTGCACTCGGACATTTCCAGACGGCAGTACTCCTTTTTTCTTTTTCGGGGCCTTTGTAGTCATTTTCCTTTCCTCCTTCAATTGATTTTCCTAAAAATAGGTATAAAAAATACAGCTCCGCAAATATCTTGCAAAGCCGCCCCGAAGATGGTACAATATAGTTGCGAATTATAGTGCATATCTTCGGGTATGTAGGCCGGTTCCTGTTGGCGCAGGGGCCGGTTTTTACTTATTTCAAACCAAATTGCGCTTTTGAAGTCAATTTTCCATTTGTAAAATACATCGTTGCATTAGCTCCTGATGAATCATCTCCGTACCAAATGTATGCGGTAGAATTAATGTCTAAAATATTAGTTTCTGCCATAGGTTCTCCTTCTCCACCAATTATATTTACACATTCTTGGTATGTCATTCCAGTAGTACATTGATTATATTCATTCAGTGTTATGTGATAACTGTAAGTGCGTGGCCATGATGAGAATATCCCAATGCCCCATAAAGTTATAAATAAAACCGTAAGTATAATTCGCATTGATTTTGTGCCTTTTTTGTAATACCACATTAAAAACAATCCTAAAGGCATACAACAAATGAAAAGCATTAGAAGATAAAACCAATCCTTTTGATAGAATTTATAATCTTCAGTAGAATGTTCAATAATTTCTAATTCTGGATTATTTTCTTGTATTAGTTCAATAGTTCTTCTTATTTTATCATTTGCTTTATGATTAAAGTCAAAACGTTTTACATTATTTGAATCATAAACAAAATCCAGATATCCACCACCTACGCCAATTTGAAAATAGCAATACTCAATTTTTTTTAAATCTGAGTAAAAAATTTTTGTAGAATTCCCAAACAAGTCTATAATTTTGGAATCCTTTTTACCTACAAATAACTCTTGCGAAGCGCCCTTAATACTCATGAACATCCTCCGTAATGTGCATCAGACTCAATAACCATCCCTGTGATTCAATTAGAATCCTTATACTGTTCCATCTCTTCTTGATGTTCAATATAGGCATTACACATTTTTGCATATTGTTCTACATCAAACTTTTTTCTTTCTTCAAATCTTTTTCTGGTTAATTGTTCGTTAGCAGTAATTTTTTCCAGGTCCTTTGATGGACAAAATTCTGGCCCTAGACATCCATTTTTTTCATAAGATACCAATTTATTCAATTCTATTTTAATCTCATTCAATGAAGTTTCAAATATATCTTCATCTTTGGTGGTGTTTACGATTTCTGCCAATGTTTTTATATGTTCTAAAATTTTTTCTGGTAATTCATAGATTTCTTTTTTAGCCCACTTACAATATATAAATATAGATAATAAAATCACAAACAATATTATAGGTCCATAACCAAATAAATAAAAGAAATTCTGAATACAGTATAATATTAAAAATATTATAAGTAAAATTGATACCCCACCCAAAATACCTTTTATTATTTCTTTAGACATATCATTTTTATATGTTTTTATTTTTCTGCTACTTTTAAATGGATAGGCCATTAACCTAAAAGGAAAACTATATAAATTATAAAACAGTCGAAATGGTAGCAATAATATACGTTTCCTTTTTTCTTTTCGCTTATACGAACTTCTTACCCACATGCGCTTTATATAATGGTATTGACTGGGACGCATAGGCTATCTCCATTCTTTAAATTCAAAAAGTTTTTCTCTGTATCCTGTTAAACAGGAAAGTTGCTTTTTGTTTAATCCTGGGTTTTCTAATATAGTAGTATCCGGTATCAGTAGCTCCGCAGTAAAAATATTTGCTTCTTGCTCTGGCTTGGCTTTACTAAAAAAAGTTCCTCCAAAAAACATACATTCAGTACCTTTGTGTAGCACCCCATGACCTACTTCATGGGCTAAGACAATATCACTGTATTTGGTATCGGTAATGCGTGAGTTGATGCATATACACGGTACTCCTTCGTATTCTATGTAGTAACCCGAGTATTTCCCCAGGTCATGCTTTTGTACAATAAAACCTAAATAGTCCGCAAGTTCCATAGGATTTCTGGTTCCGTATTTTTCAACCAGATTCAAAACAGTATCTTTAATCTCCAATCGCTACTCTCCAAAGCCTTCCTGCTTTTTCTTAATCTTAGCCGCCCTACAAAGAGATAACAGTGAGTCTCTTAATAATTTATCCTCATCCTCATCCCCCGAGTAATCCTCGCCGTTAAATCTTAGGACAACCGTCTCGTTGTTCCTTATGCGCTTCATAATTTCGTCAACATCATTAATTACATTAAGCTCTTCGTTATTAGAAAGAGTGGGCTTCTTTTCTTCTGGGGTTTCCTCCTTCCCATTCATTAAGTAATCAACAGTTACTCCAAAGAAATCAGCAAGTTTTTGCAATCTCTCCGGTGTAGGAGTGCTGTTTTTCCATTTAGAAACAGAACCATTAGAAAAACCCAGCTCCTTTTCTAGTTTTCCTTGCGAAAGCCCAGTGGATTTTCTTAAGCTTTCAATCCGCTCATATACGGTCATATAACTCCTTTCTAATCCACAGAAAAAATTCTGCAAAAAAAGCTTGACAATTAGAAAGAGTTCTGTATAATAGAGATATAGATACAGAAAACTTTCGGTAAAACTTAACGGGTACAGATATTTTTCTAATAAATTGTGTGGTAACTTTATATTAGAATACTTTCTATGTTTTGTCAAGAGCTTTGCTGAACATTTTCTAAAAGAAGAGAGGGTGATAAATTGATTTATGACAAAATTAAAGAAATATGCGAAGAAAGAGGTTTGAGTGTTAGGTCAATTGAAATCGAAGCTGGATTAAAGAATGGAGCTATTAGCAAATGGAATGATTCAAGCCCAACTGTAAAAAGCCTTAAAGCGGTTGCGGATGTTTTAAAAGTCAAAGTGGACAAGCTTATTTCTTAGAGTAGGAGGTGAGGTCATGAAAGCTGCATGGAATATTAATGGAATTTTTAAAGCAGATGCCGAAAAAGTTTCGGATGAATTATCAGCAATTAAGTGTACACCATCCAATGTAGTAGAACATGCCAGGAATCCAAAAACAGAATTACATAAATGTTTTGAATGGAATGATTCTATAGCAGGGGAAAAATACAGAGAACATCAGGCACAACAAGTAATACGTAATCTTGTAATCATTAAAGAAGAAACCGAAGAAAAAACACCCATAAGGTTATTTTACAATACCGGAGATAGGACAGGAGAATATAAGCCCGTACAACTGGTAATGAGGAAAGAAGATGAATATAAGAATTTGTTAAATAAAGCACAGGAAGAATTAAGGGCATTCAAAAAGAAATATAGCTATTTGACTGAGTTAGAAGAAATTCTTTCCTTAATTAGCTAATAGTAATAATTGGCCTGCTGAATTGGCAATATTTTATTGCGCCACATTAAAAAACAGCATATCACAATATAGGAAACAACAGGACACTACAGTAAAAAAAATTAAGCAAAAAAATATTGCTAACTGAGCAGGCCAACAAACAATACTTTTTCTGACCGTATACATATTGGAATTAACCAATAAAAAAGCAGAACAGTGCAGTTCAATACAGCAGAGTAAATTACAACACAGAATAATAGATATTGGATTTGATTCCAATATCTATGCGGTCAGATATAGGAGGAGACATGAACAAAGAGAAAGAAAGTATTATAACCTTAGACCCTATTAAAAAGTGCAAAGTTAAGATAGCTTTAGTAGGAGATTCTGATTTGATTTTGAACAAGAAAGCAAGGTCATATGAAGAATTGGAAATATTTAAGCAATCACATCCGAAGGGAACAAAAATTCCTAAGGAGTTGCAGCAACCTTATAACCTTTTTGAGAAATTAATCACTTCTATTACATGGGAAAATAAAATTCCGGTGTATGATGATTATTCCATGTACACAAAAGAAATGTGGGAAGAATTAATTTATTCAAACCGTCCGTGTATTTTATCAAAAGCATTTAAGGATTCTTTTATGGAAGCGTTTATTTCTTTAGGCTATAAAGAAGCCACAAGTAGGAATGGTACAGACTTTAAACGTTCTGTCAATATTTCCAATTGGAAGAATCCAGTGGATATTACATCGGCTACATTCAGTCAGCATTTGACTCCAAACACAGGAATCACAAAAACCAATGTTATTGCTCAATACAATGTTTTTTCTGGATGGAAATGTGAAATTGAAATATCCCACATTGATTATATATTCGCAACAGATACAGTACTTGAAATTATAAACAATGCTGGTGAGTTTATTGGAATAGGAACACGCAGAGCAGAGGGATTTGGCAGATATCATGTTGAATCAATAAATTAAATGCCCCGGCGGTGCTACGAACACCAACCGGAGCCGTAACCACATTAACCAGACTAATGCGGATACAGGAATATTTTACCATTTTCTCCTGTATTACGCAAGCACAGGAGGAAAATATTTATGAACATTGAAAACCAGAAGGACAAGCCAACATGGGAAGGGCTGGAGCAGTATTTTGCGGTGGAGGTAATAGAGCAGAGCAAGAGGAATGCAAAACATTGGTTTATAGCGTTTCTGGTAACGCTGGCAGCGCTGATAGGAACCAATGCCGCATGGCTTTATACCGCGGGTACATATGACTATGTTTCTCAGGATGGCACCGGACTGAACAACATCAACACAGGAACACAAGGAGATTTAGAGAATGGGACAGAAAGCCAGGATTAAGAAGAACGGCAAGAGCCGTGGGATTAAGAGAAAGAGAAGGAGATAAACAATGTACATTAATCCGTTTGTAGCAGGAGTCATTTGCACTATTTTAGGAGAGATGTTAGCTGTTATAGCAGTTGCGGTTTATCAATATTTAAAAAGGAGGAAGTAGGTAGTTATGATGCAATGCGAAAAATGCGAATATGTATGCGACACACCGTTAGGAAGCTATTGTACATTAACAAATGAGCCGCTGGAAACAACATCTTGTCACTACAATGATTTACCTGAATATGATGCGGCTGAAGTGATTATGTTTAGCAGAGATTAGTACGCAAAATTAGGATTTCTGAGAGATTCGGAGAAAGGAACAGTGTATGGGAATTGATTTAAGCAGATTTAAGGTAATACACGGTGATAGGGCGTTAAATGCTGTAGCACTAATGGAAGTGAGGATGCCAGATGGAATGAAGTGGAATGACAGAAATACAACGGAAAAGCCAAAAATCATTGAAGTTCTGGCTATTAATGAGGATGGAAACCTTGTATCCATTATGGATGAAGCATGGACATTTCAGTTTCTTCCAATTATGCAGAATTAACATTTCCGGGAGGAACCGGAGCATGAAAGAAAAGATAAACGATTATGAGATGTCCATCAGGAAAACCACAAAGAAATCCGAAAAATGCTCTATATGTGGATACCGAAGACCAGAGATGTATCTTATTCATCGGCACGGTGACAGTTACTACATGTGCCGTGAGTGTGTAAGCTATTTCTTGGCGATAGCGGCGTTGATGGAGTAATTTAACATTTGGAGTAGGAACTTTTATGAGAAACAGGGTATACGTGGAAAAATATAAGCAATATGGAGAATTTATTGGACTGGGAACGATGTATGAAGAATTGAGAGACGGTGTGGGTCAATATACTACACTTATTATAAAACTAGCTGATGGCACATTTGTGGATTTACTGCCTGAAGAAGTTAAAGCGGTAGCTGATTACACATAATTAAAACTTTTGGGAATAAAAAAGAGCCTTGCGGCCCTGCGTTCCCTGTTATTTAATTTGATTATAGCAATTTTTTGGGAATTATACAATAGCAATATTTAAGATTTTGAAAGGATAAAGCACATGGCGAAAATAAAAATCGATATGGAGCATGTAATCTATGAATGTCCTAAATGCGGTGGCGAGGTAGAGATGGAGCAGTGCTATTGTCAGGACTGTGGAGAAGCGTTGGAATGGGTGGAGGAGTAAAGTGAAACTGACATTTTGGTATCTATTCCCCTTGCGGGATGATACATACAACGGTAATGATTACTGGTCAGATTGCTAATATGTCACGACATACTTTCTGACCCTGGGCCGGGACCCATCAAACCTCCTTTACCCGGCCCGAAAGGAGGGATTATTTGAAGAATAAGCGAACTGTTAGTGAAGAAGTTCAAGCAAGAGTATATAATGCGCTCCTTGTAGGGAAGGAGAATGCATTGAACAGAGATGAACTGGTATCCAAGATAGGGGAATCGGATAGAGATATACGAACCGCCATTGAGATATTAAGGCATAATAAAGTGATTCTTACATTGCCAACAGGGAAAGGTTACTATATACCCCGTGACGATGCACAGGGACGGCAAGAAACAGAGAAATGGCTTGTCAGCCAGAATAATAGGACTAAGAGCATAAAGGCAGCAGAACGTGGAGCACAGCTGTTTATAAGCCGGAACAAGAAAAAAGACAAAGATATTCCCGGTCAGATTAGTATGTTTGGAGCTGGGTTATGAGAGATAGTGTTGTATTTTATCGTAGCTTCTGGGAAGCCATTAAGCAACTGCCGGAAAAAGAAAGATTGGAATCTCTTACAGCAATCTTAGAATATGGACTTGATGAAATAGAGCCTAAATCAGCAGGTGTTGCATCAGCAATGTTTTTAATGGCAAAACCACAAATTGATGCGAATAATCGTAGATACCAAAACGGAACCAAGGGTGGTAGGCCAGTAACCAAAACAGAACCAAACAATAACCTAGAATCCAATTATAATAAACCAAGTGATAACCAAACCATAACCAAAGCAAAACCTAAGGAAAAGGATAATGTAAAGGAAAAGGATAATGTAAAGGAAAAGGATAATGTAAATGATAATAATAAAAAAACATTTACTCCACCTTCGGTGTCGGATGTGTTTGATTATTGCAATTTGAATGGATATGGTATTGACCCAGAGAGTTTCGTTGATTTTTATGCATCTAAGGGATGGATGGTTGGGAAAAACAAAATGAAGGACTGGAAAGCCTCGGTAAGAACATGGGCTAGAAGCCAGCGGCAGGAATTGACCGCCAAAGGCAGTAAAAACCAGTTTCACAATTTTGACCAACGAGACACCGATTATGATGCATTGATGCTAAAACAGGTACAGGACTGGGTAGGGGAGAAACAGGATGAAGGAAATACATAAAAAAATACTGATGTTTGCAAAGCGATATATGCTGGAGCATGATTATCCACCCACAACCAGAGAAATAGGAGAGGGGGTTGGATATACGTCAAGCTCTACGATTTGGGGATATTTACGTGATATGAGGGATATTGGTTTGATTAATTACACAGAAGAATGCCCTAGAACTATAACAATTCCAGGGATGCATTATACGGATACGCAAGATAACATCACAGAAAGGGGAAAGCAAAATGCCGGATAACAAAATAAAGAGCCAATATTTGGAAAATTCAGAGCGTCAGAGAATGGCGGCTATCAAGGATATGGAGCGCAATCCATCCCCTATGACAAAAGCATTTTTAAGACCAGCTTATGATGGGACGGAGGCGTGTCCAATTTACTGTAGACGGCCTAGTAAGGCAAACACGTATTTAGCGGAGGAGGAGGAAAAGCAATGAGAGCAAAATTAGATGCCAATGAATTTAAGCGCATTATTGACAATACAAAGAGATTTGTCAATAAAGATGCAAGTAATGAGCTGATGTCATGGATATATCTGGAGATTAATGCGAGGGAAATGATTATTAAAGCCACTGCGCTTGATGGACACCGAGTATCCATTGAATATGCCAAATTGGCAGAGGCAGAGAAATCATTTAACTGTTACATAAGGCCAGGGATACCCAAAGTTACAAGACATGATGACTACGCAGAATTGGAGATAAGGAAGAACCGCCTTTATGTCCAAGTAGGAGAATCCATAATTGGATATGTACAACCAGAAGGAAAATTTTACGATGTTGATAAGGTATTGAAAAACTTGGATAGCGAGAAAAAGTTGGAGACCATTGCCATCAATGCTAAATATCTCAAGGATGCATTGGAATCCATAAGTCCTTGCAATGGTACAAGGAAAATAGCTGAGATTGATGTGTACCCACCTTGTCATCCGGTTGTCATAAGGTCTGGATGGAAAGGGGAACCGGATAATCTGAAAATCGTATTGCCAATGAATACACGTGATTGAAAAGTAACCCAAATCGGTATTTGGAGGTGTAAGATGCAAATAGAAATTAATGAGGCGGAGTTAAAAGAGTGGGCAGTTAACCAGATTAGAAAGCGCATGGGTGACAGAATTAACACTTTGATGCGGGAATGGGACTGGAATAGTTATATGAGGGATGCTGTAGATAAAGTGGTAAGAGAAAAGGTGACTGATGTAGCCATTGAGAGCTTTATCAATACTATAGACAAGGATAATGTGATAAAAACTGTCAGTGACCGTATTGCAACTGAAATAGCAGATAGTCTCAAAAACTGAGATTTCCGGGGAGGAGAATATGGAATTTTTAAGTGAACATTGGGTTCTTATTTATGGGATGTTTATGTATGGTATGGGACTGCTAACTGGCTCTATCAAAAAGAAACGTTAATTAAAAAGTTAAGGAGGAAGTAGGAGTGAAAGCTAAGAAGCCGTCAGAATGGCAGAAGGACAATATTCGTATACTGATAGAAGAAGCCAAGATAAGAAACAACTTTGATGATAATGAGCTGGCCTTATATTTGGGGTTTTGTACAAGCTCGTTTAGAGAGCGTAAAGCCAACCCTGAAAAACTGACAATAGAAAAATTACAGATACTTCTGCAATTGACCGGGAAGGAGATGAAATTTGTTGAAACAGCTTGAATACATACCTGTTGGCAAAACACACTTAAGCCCACGGCAGAAAGACCGTATGATTATTCGTGGCTTAACCGCTGTGGTGATGGTCTTAAGCGGATTGTTGGTGATATGTCTGGCGGTGATATTATGAGCCGCCGCCGGAATGGAACCAACCGGGCCGGGGCAATGGTGAATGCCAGCCGGTACACCGGATATGGTAAGCCAATAAAAAAGGTCGTCAGCCTAGCAGGGCTAAACGACCGAATACAAAAAACAACTCAATCTGATTATATCAGAGATTATGGAGGTTTTCAAGATGGAAGAAAGAATGGTTGAAATTCCTGTTGATGAATATAGAAAGCTTATTGAACTTGAAGGTCGGGTAAATGCAGCTCTGATTTTTTTGAATACCGATGAATATGCACAGCGTAATGTACTGGTCGGTATTTTGAGAGGCGTAAAGGTTAAAGCCCCTATGGATAAAACGCATGATGAATAATTCAAAATGCGATTCCTGCGGATATTTCCTTGACCCGGATAGATGGAAAGTATGCGATAAATGCAATAAGAAAGCCACAAAGCGGAATAAAGAGCATTACAAGGAGGTTATAAAACATGAATCTGGAACACAAGATGATTGATGGTACTGCAATGGTATCTTATCTCCGAGATAGACAAAGCCACTTAAGCATAGGGAGTGTTGCCAGAAAGGAGATTGAAATGGCTGTCATCTATATAGTTGGAACGCTCATGAAGGAGGAAAAAGATGGGGAATCTTGACTTATACGAAAAGGTCCGTTCCGTCCCGGATAGCGCCAAGAAAACCATTAAGGGAGGCCGTACCAGCGGTATGACTGATATTAACCCCATGTGGCGCATAAAAGTCCTTACTGAGCAGTTTGGCCCATGTGGGATAGGATGGTACTACATACCTACACGAAAGTGGTTAGAAACATCGGGCAATGAGATAGCAGCTTTTGTGGATATCGAATTATACATAAAGGTTGACGGGGAGTGGTCTAAACCAATTCCCGGAAACGGCGGCAGCATGTTTGCATCAAAAGAGAAATCCGGCATATACGTTTCGGACGAATGCTATAAAATGGCAACCACAGATGCTATATCGGTAGCGTGTAAGCAGCTTGGAATTGGTGCTGATGTTTATTGGGATTCAGATAGAACTAAATATAACAAGCAGAATAGTCCAGATTTGATTACTGAATCTGATATCAATGAAATATTCCTGGAGCTGAAACGGACAGGAATAGGGATTAAGAATGTGCTATCAAAGTATGGACTGACTGATATCCATGATATGACTAATTCCCAGGCAAATGAAACAATTAAAAAGCTGAAAGAACATCCAGATAAGGAGTTAGTAATGCAGCCACCGAATGATATGCAGGATAGTGAACTACCATGGAATGACCCAAAGAGGTGATTATATGCATGAGGCAGCAGACATAATAGCATACAAGCTTGTTCCAGAGGGAACGTATCTAAAGATATTTATTCCTGGAAAAAATCTTATGGAACCAATCGTTGATAAGCACATGAATAGATGCAGTGTATGGCTTGACGATGGTAGACATATAAGTGCAGACCAGCGCAAAAAGATTTATGCCACAGTTAATGACATTTCCGCCTATTCCGGGAACGTGCCGGAGGTTGAGAAAGAATGGCTTAAGTATTTACACATCAACCGGACCGGATGCGGATACTTTTCTCTGTCTGATTGCTCTATGGATACTGCCAGGGAATTTATCAATACCATGCTGGATTATGCGCTGGAACAGGGAATACCATTGTTGGATTTCGCCCTTAACCGTACCGATGATATAGGACATTATCTGTATGCATGCTTAAAACTTCGGAAATGTGCTATATGCGGTCGAGAGGGTGAAATACACCATGTAGACACAATTGGCATGGGCAATGACCGGAGGAAGGTTGATGATTCGGAGTACCGGAAAATATGCTTATGCCGGCAGCACCATACAGAAGCGCATAGCATTGGTATGACAGCGTTTGAGGACAGATATAAGGTGTACGGAATCAAGTTTGATAACTGATAATCAGTAATATCGTTATTTAAAATATGAGGTAAAGAGAATGGAAGAAGAATGGGACAATGATATATGCTGCGCTACTTGCAGATATGGTTATCTTGTTGAGGACGTAAATGAGGGAGAAAAGATTCATTGCAAGAAAAAGGATGAGTATATGCCAACAGATGGTGTGTGTGGAGATTATGAGTATTAGGATATAGGTGAAGAGAATGAATAAGAAAAAAACAGTGGTATTTGATTTTGATGGAGTTATACATAGTTACACAAGCGGATGGCAGGGTATATCGGTTATATCGGACCCGGTTGTGCCGGAGATACAGGCAGCAATCAATTACTTACGCATGGAAGGGTACGCGGTAATTGTGGTATCTACCAGATGTGCAAGGCCGGAGGGCATGGGAGCGGTTAGGCGCTATCTGAGAGATAACCATATTGTGGTTGATGATGTAGTTGCACACAAGCCGCCCGCAGTCTGCTATATAGACGATAGAGCTATATGCTTTAACGGGGATGCATTAGGACTAATCGAGAAGATTAGAGCTTTTAAACCCTGGAACCAGAATTAGCATTTGACAAAGAAAGAAGGTATCTGATGCAGATAAAAGATATTATAAAAAAATGTCCCTTTTGTGGGAGCGAAGCAACCTTAGAACGACAACCACTTGCATATGCGCCCTTTGATGGTTGGGCGGTACAATGTACGAATGAGGAGTGCTATGCAGCATCTACAGGGATGATGTGGCCATCTCAGGACGGAGCACTCACAGCTTGGAATACTCGTGTAAACTGAGATAGACACTATTAGGATTTGGAGGCTATATGAAAGAGCGGTACACAAAAAAGCAATTAGAGGAGTTGTATCATTGTACGATTTTTAAAGATACCGGTTTTGATGATTCCCATCAGTTCTGGACGGCTCACGGAACTCCTATAGAACCATATGACGAACCGATTTTTGAATATGCTGATGGGTGGACGCTGGATGAATTGCACGAAAATATAAGGGGAGAGATACTTCTTCCCTTCATGACGGGAACGGAAAATTAACGTTTAAAAGATAAGAACTAATAGATAAGAACTAATAGATAAAAACCCAAAGGCTAAGAGTGAAAAAATAAGGATTTCCGGGAGTACCGGGGAAAGGGAAAGATGAAGGTTGTCAAAAAGAAGATACTTTCTAAATACTTTAAAGCAGTAAGAGCCAGAGAGAAAAATTTCGAAATCAGGAAAGACGAGGACAACATCCAAATTGGAGACCTGATTGTTTTGGAGGAATGGGATGATTTTTATGGATACTCAGGCCAAGTGGTTAGGCGTTACGTGAAATATGTTTTAAGAAATGCACCGGAGTTTGGGCTAAAAGAAGGTTATTGTATCATTGGATGGTAATTTAAGATATAGCAAATGTGCGGTGGCGGAATGGGTAGGCGCTCAGAGGGTGAGATACGACTTGATAGGCCCTATGTAAAAAATCGTGTTATGTGGGGTTCAAATCCCCACCCGCACTAAATTAGCATTTAACGGCGGAAAACCGGGAAGGAGCGGTATGTTTTTTTTGCGAAATGTGCGGCAGCGGTGATTGTTGCGAAAGGACAGATATACACGGCGGTCCTATATTATGTGATACATGCTACATGGAGGCTAAACAGGACCAGGAGGACAAAGACGCAATAGAGGAAATCTTTAAGGACAATTGAAAGTTGGAGGATGATATGAAAGGTAAGAAATGCTGGAAGTGCAAGTATTGGACTAAGTATTTTAATTCTAATCAGTATTTCTGTAGTCGTGGATGGTGTAAAATTTAAAATTTTCGGAAGGAGACAGCAATGACGGTATGGGAATTAATCGAACTGCTGAAAAAAGCGCCGCCAGACGATATTGTCCTGGCAGATATAGGACAGGAAGAAAGTGCAGATATATCGGGGATGTTGACAGCATCTGATGTGTTAATAGGGAACGGGACAATCCGGGGGATAACATACCTGAAAATAGAACCATACGAAGATTAAAATTTTCCGACTAAAGAAAAATAAATAGAGGAACATATATGCACAGAATAAAAACTGAGCGGTGGTCACCCGCCAAGATGAATCCACCGCTCCCGTAAATACGTCTGAGTATATTATATCTCACTCAGACGTGAAAATCAATACGAATGAGGAGGATATAATTATGAGTACACAGACAATTAAAGCTGAAATAATCAACAATGTACTGGTAGCAATGTCCTTATATATCATGGAGCAACAGACTCTTACCATTCTGCAAAATGTAATGCAGCAGGAATTGGTAAGGGTAAATATGGAGGAAATAACTACTCTTCCGGCAGAAAGAAAAGATGATATAAGCCAGCGGAATCAGTACATAATACAATTATTCCTGATTAAAAAACGCGATTTGGCAAAAGGAACTAAACAAAACTATCTTAATGCCATACGAAGATTGCTGACAGAGATAAGCACAAAATCACTGGACCAGATGGATACCACTGATATTGATTGGTATTTATCGCGGTATGAAATTAGAAATGTATCTGCCGGGGGAAAGAAAAACCAGCCTAGTACCTATAATAACGAGCGCAGATTTCTGTCAGCATTCTTCGCATGGATGCGCCTTGAAAAGCTTATTACAGATAATCCGGTAGAGTCTATACCAGCTAAAAAAGTACCCATTAAACCAATTGATTACTACAGCCCAGAAGAATCTGCAAGGTTAAGGGATGCGTGCAAAAATATCCGTGAGAGAGCCTTGCTGGAGGTACTTCGAAGTACTGGGGCCAGGATAGGGGAGATTGCAGAAATAACCCTGGACCAGATAGACATGAGAACAGGAGATGTATTAATTCAGGGGGAAAAAGGCGGTAGATACCGTACTATATATTTGGATGATGATGCAAGATATTATTATGGCCTATACTTAGACAATCGGACAGATGATTGCCCATATATGTTTCCGCGTTCAAGGAAACCATATGGGAAAATGACTACTTGCGGTTTTCGAGCCATAATAAAATCCATAGGAAAAAGGGCAGGACTTACATGCAGGGTTTATCCGCACAAATCTAGAAAAACATTAGGAATGAATCTTAGAAATCACGGTGTAGAGATAGGAATTATACAGGAAATTTTTGGACATGCAAGTTCGGAAGTAACAATGAAATTTTATGCTCAGACTGATAATAGAAGACTGCGTAGCATTAGGGAAATGGTGGCAGTATAGAAAGGATGGACATGAGAACCAGATATAAAAACTACAGCGACTATGGTATTACTGATGATGAAGCTAAGCGCATAAAAGAATACTGCCAGAACGCCAGCGTAGAAGATAAGCTTACATTGTTCCAGTGTGCCATATCCTCCGCTCCTGGCCTGGAAGTAGAAATATATGAGAGCCTTGTAGATAACATTGGATATGACAAGCTAAGTAAAAGAAAGAACATACCAATTAAGCGGGATGATTTTTACGGATATCAGAGAAAAACGCTGGATGAATATAGGAGGTTAATGACATTGTTTGGGAGGTGGAAAGGATGATTAATACTGATAGTACTATACGGGTAACAGAGTTTTTATATGCCTTACGATTGGTTATAGAAGCCAGTAAGAAATTAACCGATGAAGATATGGTAATGCTTGAAAACATTGTGGAGAAAATGGAGGAAATAAAAAAATGAAATGCCCATATCGTAAAGAAACAAATTTAATCAAAACGGTTGAAACAAAAAAACCTTTGATACATTTGCTGATTGTTATGAAGATGAATGCAG
The DNA here is from genome assembly GCA_900543415.1 of uncultured Dorea sp. GTDB lineage: Bacteria > Bacillota > Clostridia > Lachnospirales > Lachnospiraceae > Dorea_D. Next base: position 15,823 of record UQRE01000019.1, read on the forward strand.
ACTGTACTGTCACGAAACAAAAAGTTGCCTTAGGGCAGAAGCGCATAAAGCACAGATATTTGGTACAGTCAAGTATTCACAATAACGATAAGGTAAAGGGTATAATTAAGTAGAAACAATGGATGGATACGCTTAAATGTGGGGACGATTTACATTAACCACGCATGGTAAAATTAGTATAGGACTATTATACCGCATGGGGTAAAAATATGATTATTAATCTATTAAAAGAATGCTGTGAAAACTGTATTCACATTGACGCAAAAGCAGAAAATATAGTCACATCATACAGAAGTATGCTGGAATCTAATGTGGTAAAGTCTACGACTGCAACTATCTGGTGTGCACACATGGAAGTATGCAAAGAATACCGTGAGGAAGAAAGCAAAGATGAATCTTAGTTCAATCATGAAAAAGCTCCAGCGTGCCATATTGCAGACCAGACTTGTAATCAAGATATCCACCAATCAATTCTACAGCGAGGAACAGGGGCGCATGATAACCATATGGATATTAACCACCCCTGTGCTACAGCAGGATAAGCATGGAGGGTGGAAAATCAGGGATTATGAGATACTGCGGAGTGCATCGGGGATTGAGGTTGTAAAGTGCTTGCAGGAGATATGGGAGGCGGTGAAGGGATGGGAAAAATAATAAAAACTAATTTTGATAAAATATGTTCCGATATAGAATCAGCTGCCGATATAATTATGAATATTGGAGAAAGTGCATCTGTCGCATGGACAAAAGAACAATTAATTGAATGGCTTGAAAGCGATATAGAACAGGATGGCGATTAAGTGGAGCTTACACCGAAGCAGAAAGCGTTTGCAGATTATTACATAGAGTGCGGGAATGCGGCAGAAGCTGCGAGAAAGGCTGGTTACAGCTTACGGACAGCAGACGCAATAGGGCGTGAAAACTTACGGAAGCCTACGGTTTCTGCATATATCTCCGAGCGACAGAAACAGATTGATGATTGCCGCATAGCTGATGCCGCTGAAATACTGCAATACCTTACGTCTGTAATGCGCGGAGAAGTAAAAGACCAATTCGGACTTGATGCTCCGCTGGCAGAGAGGACCAAAGCGGCGGTGGAACTGGCAAAGCGTAAAATAGATACAGACAAGAAGCAGGAGGGCGGCGGGATTACCATTGTCAACAACATACCAAGACCAGACAACAATAAATCTGACTGATGTAATCGCTCCGTCCTTCTATGATGTTCATTGGGATATCCTTGAAGGTAAACATACATATTATGACCTTTACGGTGGGCGCGGTTCCACAAAGTCCTCTTTCATATCCGTTGAAATCATACTGGGAATGATGGATGACCCAGAGGCCAATGCGGTAGTGTTTCGTAAGTACGCCGTAACCATCGGAGAATCAGTATTTGAACAGATACAGTGGGCGATAGACGCATTAGGAGTAACAGATTTATGGGAATCCCGTACAAGCCCATACAGATTCGTTTATAAGCCAACAGGACAAAAGATAATATTCCGTGGACTTGATAAGGCAAAGAAAACAAAGTCAATTAAAGCTAGTAAGGGATACTTCAAATATTTGTGGTTAAACACTTCTGACCACGTTAAACCCATTAAATTCAGGGAAACTCCTACAAAATAGGACAATCCTGAGCAAAGATTATTCGACATAATATTTAATAAATTCATCTTTTATGGTACAATATAATAAACGAATTTAAGGAGAAAATACCATGAAAGAAATTTGGAGAATTATTAAAGGGTTTGAGGACTATGAGATTAGCAATACAGGAAGGGTAAAAAGCCATAAGCATGGCCGAGAAGTCATTTTAAAGCAAAGAGTATCGCATGATGGTTATGTATGGTACAACTTGTGCATGAATGGCAAACAGTACACAAAGCGAGCAAATAGGCTTGTGGCTGAGGCTTTTGTTAATAACCCAGAAAATAAACCTACAGTTAATCACATTGATGGAGATAAATCCAATAACAACGCAGACAATTTAGAATGGGCTACCCGCGAGGAGCAAATGCAGCATGCTTATGCAAATGGCTTAAAAAAGCCAGTTCGAGGATATTTACAAGGGAATCATGTTTTGAGCGAAGATGAAGTGAGAGAAATTCGCAGAATTTATAAGGGACATGATAAAGAGTTTGGAATGAACGCTCTAGCAAAAAAATATAATGTAAGTCCTTCTGTAATTGATAAATGCGTAAGAAGAAAAAGCTATAAGAATGTCGAATAATAATGTGCAACGACTATCGAAAGGTAGGTTATAGAGAAATCTATAACTGAGAACGAGTAGAGTAAGCCTCGAGTGAGGTTGAAAAAGTGGGGTGAGTGGAATTGGTAACAGATTCCATTTACATGATATAGTCTGAACACCATAGTAATATGGTGAGTGTATACGGAAACGGTATATGCGTAACAAAATTGTGAAGAACTGGACGAATTTGCAGGACCGGAGGAAATACGAACTGTTGAACAGTCAGTATTGCGTGGCGGAAGCAAGTTTGTTGTATTTAAATCATTTAACCCTCCTATCAGTCAAAGCAACTGGGCTAATCAGTATGTAAATACGCCGGATGATAGCGCATGCAGGCATAAAAGCGATTACCGTTCTGTACCGGAAGAATGGTTAGGAGAAATGTTTATTGAGCGCGCAGAACATCTTAAGACTACCAATGAGCGGGCATATAACCATGAGTATTTAGGATTACCTGTTGGGCTTGGTACAAATATATTTGACATGCTGGATATACGGACCATTACAGATGATGAAATCAAGGGATACCAAAGCGTTTACCAGGGACAGGACTGGGGATGGTTCCCGGACCCAAAAGCATTTATCCGGGCTGCATACATACCGAACAAGGAAATGGTTGTGCTGCTTGATGAAATGGGAGGCTGCAAAATTCGTAACAGTAAGATGGCGGAGGATATACAGACGGCTGGGTACGATGATTATACAATCTATTGCGGAGTGGATGAAGAAGAAAGCATTATAGACTTCCGTGACGCTGGTTTACCGGCCCGCAGAGCCATTGTAACGCCAGGAAGCAGGAAATATACCTTTGAGTGGTTGCAGTGCCGTACAATCGTTATAGACCCGGCACGTACGCCACGGGCATACAAGGAAATCATAGAATATGAGCATGAGGTTGATAGCAATGGCGAAGTGATAGCAGATTATCCAGATGGGAACGACCACTGGATTGACGCTCTCCGTTATGCTACAAGCCCGTTGTCAATGAGAAGGGGGAACAGTGCATGACAGAATATAGCAAAAAGCGAGTAGGACAATTTCTAAAAAAGTATGTTGATATTTCCCCTGGTCATTCATACACAGAGGAATGCGTTATACGGCAAGGAATAAATGAATTGATATCAAACTGCATCTATACACCTAAAGGATTGCAGAGACAGATATTAAAGGAACAATCGGTATTGTTACCTTTGAGCTATATTGATAATTGCGCAAGATATAGGTGATTAAATGGGACTAATAACATGGGCTAAAAAGGTGATAGGAATGATATTCAAGCGACAGGCAGAAGAAGATTTTAATGTTGAGTCAGTAGTATCCCCGGAGATGGAAAGCAAGATTGCAGAGTGCGCCAATATCTACAGGGGTACTCCCTATTGGGTGAATGCTGACGATAACGTTAAGACAATCAATTTCGCAAAAGCTATTTGCTCAGAGACGGCCCGGCTTGCTACCCTGGCAATCGGAATACAGATTGATGGGAGCGCTCGGGCGGCATGGCTCCAGGAGCAGATTGATAAGATATATTTCCAGATTCGTCACTGGGTAGAATATGGTATGGCCTACGGCACAATCATCCTTAAGCCAAATGGTAAGGGACTGGACATATTCACAGCTATGGATTTTATTATTACGGATTGCGACAATGAAGGTATCTATGGGATTGTGTTCAAGGATAGCTACAGCGAAAATGATAAGTATTATACCCGGTTTGAGTATCATCGGTTTGTCGAGGTCAAGGATGGGGAAAACACCTATTACCCATATTACATATCCAATAGAGCCTATGTGTCTCGCTCTGCAAAAAGTGTGGGGGACCCGATAGCATTAAGTAGGACTAAGTGGTCCGACTTACTTCCAGAGACTCCACCCATACTTAAAGCAAACAATGAGAAAATAGATGGTCCCATGTTTGGCATACTCCGCACTCCACAGGCTAATAATTTAGATATTTCATCACCTTTGGGATTACCAATATATGCCGAGGCCATAGAAGAATTAAAGGACCTTGATATAGCATACAGCCGAAACGTGGGTGAAATATTTGACAGTGAGAAGATTATATTGGCAGACGACCAGCTGATGTTTGGAAGCGGTACAAACATTAAAGGTCGTTATGCTGGCATGAGCAATGAAAAGCTTCCTCATTATGTTAAAAATGTATTTGGAAATGGAACAGAGTCTTTCTATCAGGAGATTGTTCCATCGTTGAATACTGATATCAGAATTACCGGAATAAACAACCTACTCTCATTTGTGGGATTTAAGTGTGGATATTCCAATGGGTATTTTGTGCTTGATGAAAAAACAGGAATGGTCACAGCCACACAGGTAGAGGCTGACGACAGGAGAACCATACAGCTAATCAAGGATGTGCGCGACAAACTGGAAAGTTGTCTTGACGGGGCAATATATGCGCTCAATGTATATGCTGACCTGTACGGACTGGCACCAGCCGGAAACTACGAAATAACATATGATTTTGGGGACATTACATACAACCGTGAAGAGGACCGGGCAAGATGGTGGCAGTATGTTGTGCAGGGAAAGGTGCCGGCCTGGATGTATTTTCGGAAGTTTGAAGGATTATCTGAAGAAGATGCAAAAGCTATGGTAAAGGAAGCACAGCCGAAGGATGGACCTAGGATGTTTGAGGAGGAATAAATTGAGAAGCTTATTAATTTGGATAGTATTCAATATACCACTTGGTCCATTTGCCCCGAAAGTATTTGAATGGTCGATTAGACATAAGGGAAAGAAGGAAGAGTAAATGTTAAGCCCTGATTACCTTGCAAGAATCGCAGAAGGAAGCGAAGAAATAGCCTCACAGCTTCATACATACATTATCCGTCAGATAATAGACCGCATGATGATACGCATAGGCCGCGGCGATGATTACCTGCTCACCTCCTCTGACCGATGGCGAATACAGATATTGCAGGATGCAGGATATCTGCTGGAGGACATAACGGCAGAGTTATCCAAAATCACTAAGCGACAGGAAAAAGAAATCAAAGCGGCTATGGAGGAGGCGGGAATCAAGGCTTTGAAATATGACGATAAGATATACCAAGCTGCCGGACTGTCCCCTATGCCGCTGACGCAATCCCCGGCGCTTATCCGGCTGATGGAACGGAATTACAATGTTACTTTAAATAGCTGGAAGAATATGACAAGGACGACGGCCAATGAAGCGCAAAAGACTTTCATAAATCAGTGTGACAGGGCGTATAATTTAGTTTCCTCTGGTGCTATTTCGTACTCACAAGCAGTAAGAGAATGTGTGAATGAAGTATGCGAGAATGGCGTGAAAATAAAGTACCCATCCGGGCGAGAAATGACAATAGAAGCGGCAACAGCTATGGTAGTAAGAACCGGAATTTCACAAGCGTGTGGGCAAATAACCTTAGCGAGAATGAAGGAAATGGAAGTAGGGCTTTGTTTGGTATCAGGTCACATAGGAGCCAGAACGGGAAGCGGAGGGCCAGACCATACAAATCACTTATACTGGCAATCCGCTGTTTATTCGGTTGACTGGAATAAAGTGGACATATACGGAACAAGAAAGAGGGATTCTACTCCCTCTTGATAGCCTCCAAGTATGCGGTTATTGCCTTATCAAACAATTTGCTTAATGGTATTCCGGTTTCTTCTGAATACGCTTTTAGCTTAGCATATAATTCCTTGTCAATAGATGTAGAAATGGCAGTGCGGTTTTTTAATCCTCTGTTAGATACCATATAATATCCTCCTTTGAGAATAGGATACCATATATTTTTGTTTATTGCAATTACTTTCATTTTGTGGTAAAATAAATTGAAATAAGTTGAAATAAACAAATGAGGTAAAAGCATGGGAAAATACAAAGACTTGACAGGAAAGCGATTTGGAAAGTTGGTTGCTATAGAGTGCATGAGGGTTTCCCAAAAAGTTCTTAAGTGGAAATGCTTGTGCGATTGCGGAAATTATACCTTCGTTAGCGCTGGATGTTTGAATAATGGCAGTACAAAAAGTTGTGGCTGCGCACAAATAAAAGATTTGACAGGGATGAGGTTCGGAAAACTTGTAGCCGAAAAAATTGTCGGAAAATCCAAGAGTGGAAGTAGAAAATGGTTATGTAAATGTGATTGCGGAAATGAGACGGTTGTAGACCAATACCATCTTTCGTCAGGACACACGAAATCGTGCGGATGTATTAACAAAGAATTAAAATACATTCATGGACTTTCGAGGAGTAGGATTAACAAAATATATAAAGGGATGAAAACAAGATGTTACCACAAAGAATGTCCAGAATACTCCAATTATGGAGGACGAGGAATAAAAATATGTGATGAATGGCTTGATGAAGAAAAGGGGTTTTTGAATTTCTATAATTGGTCTAAGAAAAATGGATATTCTGAACAACTTACAATAGACAGGATAGATGTCAATGGAAATTATGAGCCTTCTAACTGCCGCTGGGTGAATAGAAAGGTTCAGATGAATAACACAAGAAGAAATGACTTTATTGAATATAATGGAGAAGTACATACTTTATCAGAATGGGCAGAATTATATGGAATTGGAAACAAGACACTTTTCACAAGAATACATAGACTTGGATGGGATATTCATAGAGCATTAAACGAGCCTATCCATAAAGAGTTTTCACATAGAAAGAAGGTGGTCGAATGAGTGACGCAGTACATACACATTATCCTGATTTCGTAGAAACATGCGGTTGGGGCAAGGTGGACGGTATCTGCGGAGCCCTACAAGGCTAATTGCAGACATAGCTTCGGCCCGTACTATGAGGGGCAAGAGAATCCCTATAAAGATATAATGACTGCCGATAATGTCCGCATGGAGAAGCTAGAGCAGCGCCAGCGGGCATTAGAGCGCCGGGTGCGCAAGACCAAACGTGAGGTCATGGGGCTGCAAGAGGCTGTTGAAAAGTGCCAGGATGAAGCGGCGAAGTTTGAGCTTCAGCAGGCGCTTGATAGAAAGTCTTATCTGCTGTCGCGGCAGAATAAGGCGTACAGCGATTTTTGCAAGGAAAATGACCTGCGCCCGCTGAATGAGAGATTACAGATTGCCAAGTGGAGCCGTGAGCAGGCCGCAAAGGCCAGAGGGGCTGCAAGGCGGTATCAAAATGCGAAAGGGGAATGAATTTGAATAGATGGAAACCATATAACCCTAACCCAGTCCGTAATCAACGTGTAGGTGACTGCGCCATACGTGCAATCTGCAAAGCAACTGGACAGGATTGGGAAACCTCATTTGCTGGTGTTATGGTGGTGGCATGCGAGAAGTCAGATATGCCGTCAGCTAACAGCGTTTGGGGGACATATCTCAGGCGCAATGGATTCCGGCGAAACATTATACCAAACGAATATCCAGAAGATTATACTGTGGAAGAATTTGCGGCAGACCACCAGCACGGAGTGTTTGTTCTTGGCCTTGATGGTCATGTGGTAACGGTTGCGGACGGATTTTACTGGGACACATGGGACAGCGGTCAAGAAATACCAATATACTACTGGGAAAGGCGATAACTTATGGAAACATTAAACTCTATTATGGTTGTATGCGGTTGGCTTATTACTCTTGGAGGCGCAGGAACCGTAATATATAAATTGTTTCACCCGGCATTTAAGCTAAAAAACAGAGTGGATAAATTAGAAATAAATGTGGAAAAGGATTATAAATCTATCCAAGAGATAAGAGATATGCAATCTCTTTTATGTCAGGGAATGATAGCATTAATTGATAATCGTATAACCGGTAACAACATAGAGGGTTTAAAAAAAACCAAAGAAGCTATGATAAAGCATTTGTCAGAAGGTATTTAAGGAGCGTTGCTTTGAAAGTATATGACTTTACGGTGCCAGAGTTAAACTATTTCCGTACATACTGCAATTTCACAAATGATGAGCGGCAGCTATTTGAATTACGTGCACAGAACATGCCACTGGAACAATGTGCAGAACAAATGAATGTCAGTGTGTCCACGGCGAAAAGATTAAGCCGAAAAGTCAATAATAAAATAATTAGAGTATGCTGATACTTGCGTGATACTTTTATAAGTCTTTGACGACCTGTCAAGGGCTTATTTTTTATGGGATAATTGGATTATAAAAGAACGGAGGGGATATAATGCCGCAACCATTTATCAATCCAAACTATCTGAATACATATCCAAACGCATACCCATATCAGCCGCAGATGCAACCACCTATGGACCGATTGCAGCAGCTACAGGCACCATATCAGATGCAACAGCAGACGCAAGTTCCGCAGGTTCCTCAGACGAATCAGGGTATCTTATGGGTACAGGGAGAGGCCGGGGCAAAGTCATATTTAGTAGCGCCCAGCACATCTATATTGCTGATGGATAGCGAAAATGAGTATTTTTATATTAAGACAACCGATGCGGCAGGAATGCCAACACTCCGCACTTTTGAATATAAAGAGATTGTAAATGGTCAGAAAAAGGAATCTGCACCGGCTGAAAATCTGGATGAAAAATATGTTACAAGAAACGAGTATCAGGATTTAAAGGCAAAATATGATGAATTATATGGCCTTTTAGAATCCAGCACAGCGCCAAGCGGAAAGGGGAAATAATATATGAATCCATTATTTAGCATGTTGGGCGGCGGTTCACCAATGGGTGGCATGATGCCTGGAATGGGTGGGGGAAACAACCCAATGCAGATGATTCAGAAGTTTATGGAATTTAAGAACAACTTCAAGGGGAATCCCCAGGAAGAAGTGCAGAAGATGCTACAGTCCGGGCAGATTACCCAGCAGCAGTTAGACCAAGCCCAGCAGATGGCCCAGCAGTTTCAGCAGATGCTTGGAGGCATGAAAAAATAGTACATAAATCAATGCGCATGATTTTGTAAATAAATTTAAAGGAGTAAATATTTATGGAAAGTGGTTACTCTTTAGCGGACATTGCAGCCGCTACAGGAAACGGAAATAACAGAAATGGTGACGGTATGTGGGGAGATTGGATTTGGATTATCGTTCTCTTCCTGTTCGCCGGGGGAAACTGGGGCAATGGCTTCGGCGGAAACGGTGCAAATGGCGCGGGACTCCAGGGTCTTGCTACCAGAGCAGATATCAATGAGGGCTTTGCTTTGAACGGTATAGAAAACGGAATTAGGGGTATCCAGCAGGGTATCTGTGACAGCACATACGCGCTGAACAACACTATCACCAGCGGATTCAACGGTGTTGACCGCAGCTTATGCCAGATGGGATATCAGCTCCAGGATTGCTGCTGCCAGACACAGCGCGCAATTGACGGCGTAAACTACAATCTGGCTACACAGTCATGTGATACCAGAAATACAATCCAGAACGCAACAAGGGATTTACTGGATAACAACAACAGCAACACCAGGGCTATCCTTGACTTCTTGACCCAGGACAAAATTTCCAGCCTCCAAGCAGAAAATCAGACTCTTAGGTTCCAGGCAAGCCAGACTGCCCAGAACGGCTTTATTGATGCAGTTGGTAACACCATCGTTGCACAGCTTCGTCAGCCGCAGCCTGTACCGGCTTATACGGTTCCAGCGCCATATCCATATGCATCTAACTGTGGTTGTGGATGCAATACTGGATGCGGGTGCTAATGAGAAACGAACAGTTTTACGATAATCTTGCTCTATATGCAACTGCATTGCAAATGATAGATTTGCTTTTACTCGTTGGTGACGTTTCTAATAGTGATATATTAGAAGCGTTGCGACAGCAAAATAAGGAATACATGGAGAAGATTATCAACCAAAACAACCGTATATTGCGTATCTTGTCCGAAAAGGACATGTCTACTGAATAGTAGTATTACACACATAGAGGGGTAGGCACAGGCTTGCCCTTCTGTGCATATAAGGAGGATTTTATTATGGCAGATTTTGTAACTGCTGGCACACAGACTGTTGAAGTCAATGGAAGTGTACTGTTTGCAGCAAACCGGGTATATTCCTGTAATTGCCCAAATATAAGGCACGAGCCACTTTCTGGGAGAGTGGTTTTACTTCCTGGCCTGTACCGTGTAGGCTTTAACGGAAACTTTTCCGCAGCCGCAGCAGGTGACGTTATCTTTGAAGTGCAGCAGGACGGCGAAGGCATTCCCGGTGCAAGAATACAGAACACAGTTGCCACCGGCGCAACAATCAATGGAGCAGCAACTGTAGAAGTAAGGGTGTGCAAACCATGTTGCGCTACCTTATCGGTAAAAAACGTTGGAGCCACAGCGGCGACAGTATCAGACGCTAACCTTGTTGTTAGCAGAATAGGTTAAGGGGGTAAGGCTATGAGTTATAAGATGATGCAGAATATCCATGAAGAGCTGGATAAGATTGCGGAAAAGGGCCTGAACACTAGCAACCTTGAAACCGCATACAAACTGATAGACATGTGGAAAGACATGGAGAATGTAGAGTACTGGAAGTGCAAAGAAGAGTACTACAATCAGGTAATGGACGAAATGGACGGCGGAGAATACAGCGAAGCGCGTCGCAAGCGCGACAGCATGGGACGTTATAGCCGTGCTGATGGAATGTCGCAGGACTATGATAGTGACAGTTCTTATCGCGGCACACGCGGGAAACATTACGTCAGAGGACACTACAGCCGTGCGACCGGTCCGGCCTATGACGACTACATGAATCAGAAGCAGAGCTACAGAAGCGGCGGGAAAGATGAAGATTGCAAGCGGCGTATGCTTGCGGCACTTGAACATCACATGGATGAATTGACCGAGGAACTGGGCGAGATGAGCCGTGACGCTGAGTGCAGAGAGGAAAGGGAGGTCATGAAACGCTATATAGAAAAACTGCGTAACATGATGTAATCTAAAAGGCAGGATTAACTTCCTGCCTTTTTATGATGAATTTGTACCGGACGCGTCAAAGCGTCTAGAATATCCCATCCTCTGTATATGCGGCTATGTACCCTTGTATAAGGAACTCCGTATTTTCTGCACCAATTTGCTAGAGAGTTTGTAACGCCGTTTATTGTGAACATTAAATTCCTATTTGTATTATTTCCTTGTTGAACATCTGTAGCCAATCTACAATTTGATGGCTCATATCCCTTGGCATTATCAATTCTGTCAATAGATAAATTTTCTTCATACCCATTATTTAAAGCCCATTTTTTAAATTTCTTATACTCTTTCCATTCTTGGCAAACAGCTATTCCTTTTTCTCCATACAAATAGTACGACTTGTGTTTTGGGCTATAGCAACGTAACATCATATCATGCCATATACGATAAATCCGAGTATTTGTATCTCCGTGAGTAGTATTTCTTTCTATGGCAACCTCCCTGTTATAACAGCCACATGATTTTGTATGCCCACTAATTAAGTTTTGTTGATGAACAATTACCGAGTTTCCACAGTTGCATTTACATTCCCATAAGGTTTGTTTTCCGTTGCTTTTTCCGGCATACCGTATGGCTACTAAACGCCCAAAACGCTTCCCTGAAATATCATCCACTTTGGGAGTTCTGCAATTTTTACAGCATTTCTCGTAAGGAGATTTTAATGCGAACGCACTTGTTATAAATCGCGTTCCGCAGTCGCATGCACATTCGTATTGAACGTATGATTTTTTCATAGGAAGTTTTTTTAATATAGTCAATTTCCCTATTTTTCTTCCTGATAGATTTTCCTTGTTTATGCAGCCGCATGATTTTGTTTTTCCGTCACGCAGATTCCCAGAATAGATTTTTCGCTCTGTTCCACATTGGCAGCGACATAAATAATACTGATTACCAAGGTATTCTAGGACTGTCCACATTCCAAACTTTTGACCTGTTAAATCAATTCTTTTTGTCATTAAGTAACCCCTTCCTATATTCGATATTATACCATAAGAACGAGAAACAATCAATTGGTATATAGTTAGAAAGTGGGGATAAGAAAAGTAAAATAATCTGGTATAATGAGAGGGGATATCTAACCTTACAAAATGTGGGGACGATTATTCCTTATGAATATAGTAAAATGGGAGTAAGAATAAACAGAAAGGGTGAAAACATGGTAAAAGATGGTTGGGTTTACTGCCCTATATGTAATAATAAGACAAGAACAAAAATAAGAAAAGATACAGAAGCCAAGAATTTACCTGTGTTTTGCCCAAAGTGCAGGAATACAACTGTTATGGATATATATGGAAGTGAAATAAAAAGAATGCAAAGCATTAAATAGAGCCAGTCGCCAGTCGCAGAGCCATACAGATTACAGCAATGTAGTTTGCATGGCTTTTTACTATATTTGAACCTCCCTCCTATAGCACATGTCCTTAACAGAAACAGGTCCTAGCTCATAGAGTAAACGGCCTGTAGGTTGAAAAGCGGATGCAATTTCCGGCATGTGCATTCCTTCTAAAGGCTATCCTCCTCCCGTAATGGAGATAGAAAAAACTTGTCAGTTATGACCTGGACGAAACTGAAAAATGATACGGCATTGTTTTGGTGGGATATCGGCGGGCTGACAGCATTTCAGAGTACATATGCGGCGCAAAAAGGCGTGACGAGGAGTTTTCAAGAAATGCAATCGGGAAATAGCTCAGTTGGTAGAGCAGCAGCCTTATAAGCTGTGTGTCAGAGGTTCGATTCCTCTTTTCCCGTCTAGTCGGGTCGCTCCCGGATGATGTGAGAGCACGCAGAATGCCTCACAGAGAATGACAATGCCTGCTGAAAACTACTGCGATAGTTCCAGGGACTAGGACACGGGACTGAAATTCGCAGTGTGACAATCTAAGCAGGAACTGCATCATGAGGATTCGCCAAGCGGTTAAGGCACCGGGTTTTGACCCCGGCAAAGAAGGAACACTCTTTACGCTGGTTCAAATCCAGCATCCTCAGTTTTGGACACGCCAAGTCCTACAAAATGGCAAACCGTTGGTGGACGGTTACACACCTACAAATAACCTAATAACGGAAAAAAGGAGAATCATCAATGAAAACCGAAGAATTAAAAGCACAGGGATTGACAGAGGAACAGATATCTTTTGTCATGGCTGAAAATGGGAAAGACCTCAAAAAGTTGCAGAAAGAAAACGACAATCTGAGCGCGGACCGGGATACCTGGAAAGAAAAAGCAGAAGCAGCAGAAGCAACGCTGAAAGGCTTTGAAGGGGTTGACCTGGAGACGATGCAGAGGGAAATATCTGACTGGAAACAGAAAGCTACAGAAGCCGAGAAAAAAGCCCAGGAGCAGCTTTACGAGCGTGACTTTTCGGACGCTCTGAAAACGGAATTTGAGGGTATTAAGTTTTCCAGTGAAGCGGCTAAACGTGCAATTATGGCAGAAGTAAAAGAGGCCGGTTTAAAACTGAAAGATGGTAAAATTCTGGGGCTGAATGACCTTTTGTCTCAAATGAAAGAAAAAGATGCTTCGGCTTTTGTTGATGATGCACAGCAGCAGGTACAGCAGAACATGGCGAGGTTTACCGCACCAGTAGGTAAGCAGAATACGCCAGGAACTATGACACGAAAGGATATTGAAGCGATTAAAGACCCGTCTGAGCGCCAGTCTGCAATCGCCAGTAACCTACATTTATTCGGTAAAGGAGAACAGTAATGGCAGCAAAAGCCAATTTAATTACAAGTGCAGACATACAGGTTACGGCTCGCGAAATTGATTTTGTAACACGCTTTGAAAGGAACTGGCAGCACCTCCGGGATATCCTGGGGATTATGCGTCCTATTAAGAAAACACCGGGCGCGGTGCTGAAAAGCAAATATGCAGAAGGAACTTTACAGAGCGGTGCTGTAGGCGAAGGAGAGGAAATCCCTTACAGCAAATTTACAGTAAAGGAAAAGACATATGCGGAAATGACCATAGAGAAGTATGCAAAGGCCGTTTCCATTGAAGCAATTAAGGACCACGGCTATGAAAATGCCGTCCAGATGACAGACGACGAATTTTTGTTCCAGCTTCAATCGGATGTAACAGAACGATTCTATACATATCTGAATACCGGTACACTTACCGGAACAGAAACCACTTTCCAGATGGCCCTTGCTATGGCAAAAGGAATGGTAGAAAACAAATTCAAACAGATGCACCGGAATGTTACAGGTGTGGTTGGGTTTGCGAATATTCTGGATGTATACCAGTACTTGGGGGCTGCTGAAATCACTGTGCAGAATCAGTTTGGTTTCCAGTATCTCAAAGATTTCATGGGATTCAATACAATCTTTCTGCTGTCCGACTCGGAAATTGCAAGAGGAAAAGTAATAGCTACACCAGTGGAAAACATTGTAATGTACTATGTTGACCCAAATGAAAGCGATTTTGCACGGGCTGGACTGGTATATACCACAGGGGCCGGAGAAACAAACCTTATCGGATTCCATACACAGGGTAATTACAACACCGCTGTTTCCGAGGCATTTGCAATTATGGGATTAACTCTGTTTGCGGAATACCTTGATGGTATTGCAGTTATCACCATCAGCGCGGGGGGAGCGTAGCCGCCAGTAATCTATCCCTGGACGCTGACGGCGAAGATTTGACAGGGAGCAAGAAAGCAAGAAGCAGATAAGGAGGAACCGGCATGGCATATGCAGATTATGAGTTTTACACAACAAAATACTACGGCAGTGCCATACCGAATTCCCAATCATTTGATAAGCAGGCAGAACGGGCAAGCGACTATCTTGACCGTATAACATTTAACCGATTGGTTGACGGCCTCCCAGAAAATGAACGAGAGCAGACCAAAATCAAGAAAGCCGTATGTGCCTTAGCTGATAAACTGTATGGTTTGGAACTGGCAGAAAAACAGGCGCTATCTGCCGCCGCTGGAAGCATAACCAGCGGGACCGGCGGCGCAACCACGGGCGTTATCACGTCAAAGTCATCCGGTTCCGAATCAATCAGTTATGCATCTCCGTCTGAAATAGCTAACGGAGCTAAAGCCTGGAGTGCTGTATACTCTGCGGCAGGGGATGAACAGGCAACTAATAAACTCCTGTATGATACAGCAAAGGTGTATCTGATTGGGGTAAAGGACAATGAAGGGATTCCACTTTTATATGCAGGACTGTAAGGTAAATATTCTGGCAACGGAATGGAAAATTGTGCAGCGTGATGAAAAAAAGGATGAAAACCTGGATGGGAAATTTAGGGATGGATATACCGATTTTTCTACACATACGATTGTGATTTGCAATAAAAGGGACGATTGCGAATTAAAGGACTATGAAGGATATAAAAATTCCATATTACGACATGAACTCATTCATGCGTTTTTGTATGAAAGTGGTCTGGATTCTTCAAGTTCAAATACATGCGAAGCTTGGGCAACTAACGAAGAAATGGTTGACTGGCTTGCCATTCAATCTCCGAAGATTTTTAAAGTATTCAGGGAATTGGATTTACTCTGATTTCAGAAAGGCTAAAAAATGGACATTACAACATTAGGAACATGTGTGGCTATTGTGGCCCTGAGCTATGTGGTTGGCCTTGGATGCAAGGCGGCAAAGAAGATACCGGACGAATGGATTCCGGTCATCATGGCTGTTGTCGGTGGCATTCTAGGCGCGCTTGGTATGGGGACAATCCCAGACTTCCCGGCATCGGACTATATCACGGCTGTGGCGGTCGGTGCTGTGTCTGGTCTGGCAGCTACAGGGGTTAACCAGATGTATAAGCAGATGAATAAATAATGGAGGGGATACCTTATGTACAATGCCACGGTGACTGTTTTTAACTATTATGAATCATCCACAACTGGCGTTGGACTTTGGTATCCCCATGTATTATCTGGCGTTGACCTTAATACCGACAAGGGCGCGATACTAAAAAAATATGGGTCAGACAGCACGGACAACGCCGAATTACACATAGTTTACGAATTACAGGATGGCAAACAGATAATCCGCGATGCAGACGGTAAAGAATTGCCGTGGCTCCCTCCGAAGAAATGGAGGCGGCAGGTAAATGATTTGTTGGACGATACCATTACCTTTGATGCATCGGATGATTGTTTTTTTTGGGAAGGGGTATGGGATAGTGGTTCAGTAAACGATGAAGATTATCGTGGCGGGTTTTATGCCTATATGAATAATCAGTATGACTTCGTATATTTGGTATCCTCTGTTGGAGGTCCATACTCTGTGATTCCTCACTTTGAGATATTGGGTAAGTAGTATGACAAGTAAATCGACACATTTTAAAGGCTTTTCCATTATTGATGCTGACATCAAAGTACAGCTTGATTTATCCCGATTTGATAAACAATTCCAGCGTGCGCAGTATGAGCTTGATGGAAATGTAATGAATAGTATGGTGCCATTTATGCCTATGATATCCGGCGATTTTGTTGATATTACCAGAGCTGAAAGTGCCGCGATACAAGGAATCGGAAAAGTATATGCTGCTTATGGACCTGCTGGACCGTTTTTATATCAAGGTAAGGTGATGGTTAGCCCAGTGACAGGCAGTACATGGGCAAAAAAAGGCGAAAAGAAAGTGCTGGTTAGCCAGTATAGCGGAAAAACCAAAGCAAAAGAAGATTTACAGTATACCAAAACAGCGCACCCTAAGGCACAGGCTAAATGGTTTGATGCAGCCAAAAAAGCAGATGGTAAAGAGTGGATAAAGCAAGCCAAGAAAACGGCTGGAGGTGGAAAACGTGGATGATGAACGAAAACCAATCGGGAAAGATGCAAGTGGTTATGATGTATTAACTATTGCAGTAAAGGCTTTGCTTAATCAATTTCCTGGGTTAGACCATCAGCAGTCTCCATATGACATTGTACGATTTGAGCAATTGGAGGATACCAGTGGGATTGCTTTTTCTGCGGATAATGGAGCACTGGTATTTGCAGAAACAGAAGATATATTGGGATTTGTTCATCAGACATGCCAATATCCATTTTATATTGTGTACCGCATTGCAGCAACTAAAGAAAAGCCCAAAATTAACACACAGGAATTTCTTGACACATTTGGAAAATGGTTGTGCAAAGAACCAGTTGAGATTAATGGTGTTTTATACCGGCTGAATGCTTATCCAGAATTGTCGGAAGGAAGAAAAATAACCAAATTGACCAGAGATAATTCTTACAGCCTGGAACCGCAGGACGGTGGCGTGCAGGACTGGATACTTCCGGTATCGGTTGAATATAAAAATGAATTTGAAAGATGGTAGAGCCGGACGCTAAGACGCAGAGCCTTAAGCTATGGCTCTATTTTTTTATCATGAAAGGAGAAAAGCAGTGGCGACATGGACATACGCCGAAGGAGAGGCAAAAAGAAAAGATTTTATGGTGTTTTGGGTAATGGATGGTAATGCATCAACAATCAAAAAAGACACCATCGAGATTATCGGAAAAGGTGTAGAAGATATGCCTATTTCTATGAATCCAGAAACAGAAGAAAGCCAGGATGTGCTTGGAAACAACAACTACGACATTACCGGTTATGCGGAGAGCATGACGGTAGACCCGTTAAATGTATCCGGCGAAAGTAAATATGCCCAGAAGATTGACACACTAATGGAGGAAAGGGCAACGCTGTCTGATTTGCGTTTGAAGTATCTTTGTGTCAAACGATACAAAACTGACAGCGACGGAAAGATGCGTGCCTGGGTACAAGAGGGCGTGGTCGAGTTAGGAGATTTTGCTGGAGGACTTAAAGGCGTTTCGGCAACCCATACAGTCCATTACGTAGGAGATAGGACGCTTGGAGCAGTGGACCCATCAACTATGACCTTTACTGCGGACAGCGCAGAACCTACGTCATTATCAGAATAATGGAGGAAACAAGAGTGCCTAATATACCAATAAAAATCGAAAGTCCGGTTAAATATTATGATTTCACAGACCAGCACGGAGATATACTGGCAACTCTGAAAATTGTCCCGTCAGACCTTGACATATTCGAACGGCAGCAGAATGTGTATAAAGCATTTGAGGATATGTGGAGGGAATTAAAAGAAACTCTTGATAGCAAGAAAAAAGAAGAACTCTCATTAGATACAATCAACAGATATGCAAAGTCTTTGCAAGATAAATTTGATTATCTGTTTAATGCGGATACTTCTGGATTTTTCAAAATCGCCAGCCCCTTTACCCCTATGGAAAACGGCGACCCTTGGGCACTGGTAATCCTTGAGAGTGTAAAAAAAATCATAGAGCAGGAAACTGGTAAGAATTTAACGGAAATGGAAAGTAAGGCCGGGAAATATACACAAGAGTATAATGCCGGTCCGGGAAAATACCCATTTCCCGTAAAATGAATGCGGCGTGGACCCTCCCATATTATCTCCCTGTTAATGGGATAAATTATGAAATCCGTGAGGATTTCCGGGCGGTACTGGATATTTTGTCAGCATTTGCCGATGAAGAATTATCTGACCCAGAGAAAACACAGGCAATGCTTGAGATTCTTTACTGGCCTGTTATACCGCCTCCGCAGGATTTAGCAGAAGCAGCAGAAAAGGCGTTATGGTTTATTGACTGTGGTGTAGCGCATGAAGATACTCCATCTCCTCGTGTGATTGACTGGGAACAGGACGCAGGAATCATTTTCCCGGCGGTTAACAGGATTGCAGGGTTTGAAACACGCGGATGCCAGATAATCCATTGGTGGACTTTCTACGGATGGTTCATGGAAATTGGGGACGGATTGTTTTCTCAGGTCCTTTCTATCCGGCAGAAGCTGTCAAAAGGGAAGCGCTTAGAAAAGTGGGAGCAGGAGTTTTTACAGAATAATAAAAAGCTATGTGAACTTGAAAAATCCACTGACAAATCTAAAGAAGAATTTGATTATTTTGCAGAGTTGCTAAAGTGAGGTGATATTTTTGCAACCTGATGGAACTGTATTAATAGATACTAAAATCAAAACGGATGGTGCAAAAACAGGAAGCGAAGATATTAAAAGAACTCTGTCTGGAACGATGGATTACATAAAGCTTCTGCCCCAGGCTTTTAAAGATATACCAAGCATAATGAAACATACATTTTCATCTGCTTCGAAATCTATACAAAGCCTTACACCGAGTGTACGCAATTTGCAAGATGAAGTGGACCGGTATAAGGACGCATTGTATTACGCCGAAAAGGCTGGTTATGGACTTGGAGATGCACCATACGACAAAGCATTAGCAGGATTGCAGCGGGCGAAAAAAGCAATGCAGGATTATAAGAAAAAATTGCTCGGTGTTGATAATGAACAAAAGAAAGCAAGCAAAAGTGGAAGTAAGCTCAATAAATCTTTAAAAGGTACTGAGAAAGCATCCCGCGGTGCACGAATGGGGTTGGGCCGAATGCTTGCAACATCTATCTTATTTAGCACTGTATTCCGCTCCATTTCCGCAGTAACAAGCGGATTAAAAGAAGGTATGGATAATCTGGCCCAGTATTCGGATGATACCAATAAGGCGTTATCCATGCTGATGTCCGGTATGACTCAGCTTAAAAACTCTTTCGCCACAGCCTTTTCCCCGTTGGTTGAGTATGCAGCTCCAGCCCTGGCTCAGTTCATTAATTTGCTATCCCAAGCCGTTACCTGGACAGCGCAACTGCTGGCAGCATTAACCGGAAAGGATACATTTGTTAAAGCGGTTAAGGTACAGCAAGATTATGCTGATAGCCTGGACAAGACGAAGGATGAAACCAAAGATGCAGCCAAAGAAACGGAAAAGGCATTAGCACCATTTGATAAGCTGATACAGATAACAACTGGGAAGAAAAAGAAAGAAGATAAGAACGAACTTAAGCCGGAGGATATGTTTACCACAGAGGAAGTATCCAATGACATTAAGTTGCAGGCAGAAGCAATAAAGAATACGCTTGGAAAGCTTTTCGACCCGCTCAAGGAATCATGGCTTGAAAATGGCCCACAGGTAATGAAATCACTGCAAAATACTTTCTCGGCTATTAAACAACTTGCAAGTGATGTGGGCGCATCATTCATGCAGGTGTGGAACGTAGAGGGATATGGGAAAGCAATAACAGATGATTTACTAATCACATTTTCAAATCTGGTTGATACAGTCGGAAATTTAGTCACCAACTTTGATAAGGCATGGGTATCTGGCGATACCGGGACAAACATTTTAAGACACTTGGGGGATATCATTCTTGAAATAACAGGATTTTTCCGTCAGGCATCAGAAAGTTTGAAAGAATGGTCTGCGGATTTAGATTTTACTCCTTTGCTGGAAAGCTTTGATAGGATTTTAATTGCTATAAAACCCATTGTATCAGATGTTGGAAATTTATTATTGTGGTTTCTTAACAATGTATTGCTTCCTATTGCAAAATGGGGAATAGAACAAGCATTGCCGGCAGTATTTGATTTAATTGCGGCAGCATTAAAAGCAATACATAGTGTGATTGATGCACTTAAGCCTTTGGGAATGTGGCTATGGGAAGAATTTTTGCAGCCATTGGGTAAATGGACAGGTAAGGTTATTATATCTGCATTAGAGATGATTGTAGAATGGCTTAATAAATTTTCTGACTGGATTAATCGAAATCAAAAATTAGTTGAAAATATTACATTAGTAGTATTATCGTTTTTTGCAGCATGGAAATTTGCTGAATTTGTTACTGGTGTGTATAACATGGTTCATAGCATATCTTCAATAATAAGCAGTTTAGGTGGGTTGGTTGGAATGATACAAAAAGTAATAGGTGCATTAACTCCTGCTAATGCTGCATTTTTGGCAATTGTTGCAGTTATTGGAAGCATCATATATTTATCTTCACAAGTTGCCAAAGCGTGGGATAAAATGACTCCGGGAGAACAATTAGCAACAAAAATACTGGCAGTAGCAGGTACGGTTGCTTTGTTAATTGCAGTAATAGCAGCACAATTAAAAGATCCTATAGCGCTTGCTGTAGCTGGAAGTGTGGCAGCGTTCGCAGGATTTACCATAGCAGGAATTGCATCATCCGCAAATAGAAGAAGTTCAACTTATTCTGGTTCTGCTTATCCAATGTCTACCTATGCTGCTGTCCCATACAAAATGCCAATGCTTGCAACCGGTACAGTAGTACCACCCAGGGCTGGAATGTTTGCGGCTATTTTGGGAGACAACAACCGTGAAACGGAAGTGGTATCCCCGCTATCAACTATGAAGCAAGCCCTTAAAGAAGCACTGGCAGAAAGCAATATATCTGGTGGAAATCAGATTGCCAAAGCAGAGCTAATACTTGATGGTACAAGGTTTGGTCAGCTCGTAGTTAAATTCGGAAATAACGAAAAGAACCGTGTAGGTGTAAGGATGGTAACGGAGGGGAGTGTATAATGGCGCAGAATGGAAACGGGGTATTTACCATAGACGGTGTCAACCTCCGTCTATGGGTAAAATCCTTAAAGCGAAATTTTTCGGTCGCAGATAGTGAAAATTCTGGACGTTTGCAGTCTTACCGGATGCACCGGGATATCATTGGTACATTTTACAATTATACGCTTGATATTGATGCGGAAAGAAGTAATCCGGCTGACTATGATACGTTTTATGAAATCATATCTGCTCCGGTTGAGTCTCACGATATGGTATTTCCTTATGGACAGGAAACCAAAGAGTTTGAGGCATACATAACAAGCGGGGATGATGAAATAAAAATCAACAAGAATGGAAAAGAAGGGCAGCGTAACCATTGGACCGGGTTATCTATTACCTTTACCGCTATGGAGCCGCAGAGGAGGCCGTGATGTGTTTTTAAAGCAATCCATATTATCTGACGCAGAACAGAACACTGAGGGATTAAAGATTGTTTATGACGACCTGGCCCCTTATGCCAAAGAAAATAGTACAGCATCAATTACAAGACCTGGATTAAGACCGAGATTAGGGCTTCATCCAGGCTCTGGTTTACATCCGCGCGGGACGATAACAGAGCAAGAATTCCCGGAATTAAAGCGGGATGATATTTCTTATCCTGGATACGCTTTATGTTTTCCAAGATTTTCATTGCTAAATGGAAAGTATATTAATTTTCCAGATAATCCGCTTCCTTACGGATACATAAGCCCGGAAGTATCAAATGAGCAGGGATTGTTTGGGTATGTTAAGCAGAGCCAGGGGCTTAAACCTCAAATGGGTTTGCATCCAGGAATGTTTTTATACCCGAAATCAACAACTGAAACGTTGATTGAATCCCCCATGTTAACAGTGACATTTAATCAGAAATTTACTAGTGTAGGGTTGCTTTTTACTTTTAATATGATGTCGGGCGATTATTGCACCAGAATGAGAATTAAGTGGTACTCGGATAATAATCTATTGTCAGATATGGAGTTTTACCCGGATTCAGTGCGATATTTTTGTAATAATTATGTGAGAGGATATAACAAGCTGGAAATCACATTTTTACAGACATCAAAACCAATAAGACCAGTATTTGTTACCAGAATAGATTATGGAATATACCGTGATTTTCTGGACAACGAATTATTGGAAAGAAACTGTTTGCAAGAAATCAATGCCATATCAGAAAGCATAAGTATCAACACTTTGAATTTTACGGTCAGAACAACATCTAATATACCGTTTGATTTGCAAAAAAAGCAGAAGCTTACACTGTATTTTAATGGAGAGTTGATAGGGAATTTTTATCTAAAAAATGGCGCAAGAAAAAACAAAACAGATTACCATATGGACGCGCATGATGCAGTGGGTGTATTGGATGGTAATGAGTTCGCTGGAGGAATATATACAGGCCAGCCGGTTTCTGAAGTATTAGAAAAAATATTTGAGAATGAAGATTTTAATTATTTATTGGATGAATCATTTTCAGATATTCCGCTTTATGGATACATACCGTATACCACAAAGAGAAACGCATTAGTATACATATGCTTTGCTATTGGAGCTATTGCAGATACAAGCAATTATGATGGAATTGTTATATATCCACAGGAGAATGCTTTGAGTGGTGAATTCTTGCCGGATGAAGTGTTTTCCGGTGTTACATTAGAGCATTCTGATATTGTTACTGGAATCAGGCTGACAGTACATACTTATAAAAAATCTAATGAAGCGCAAGAATTATATAATGATACTTTAAATGGAACAGCAGAGATTATTTTTAGCGAGCCTTATCACAGTCTGGACATAGCTGGTGGAATCATTGGTCAGCACGGGGATAACTATGCCTATATAACTGGAACTGGTGGAAATGTAACACTGACTGGTAAGAGATACAACCATCTCACCACATCAATCCTTAAAGAAAATCCAGATATTGTATTTAATAAAAACATCCGTGAAGTAACAGACGCAACATTGGTTTATAGTGGTAATGCGCAGCAAGTGCTTGACCGCGTATATGCATATTATCAGCGAGCAGAAAATGTGGTGGGGGATGTTCTTATTGGAACAAAAAAATTAGGACAGAAAGTCAAGATTGATACAGATTACGATGGATACCGCACAGGCATTATTGAGAGCTACAATTATAGCTTTTCTCCCAACGAAATTAAGGCAGAGGTAAAAATACATGAGTAAGTATTTAGAATCCCTTATTTTTGACCGTACGCAGTCAGACATAATAGAATTAACCGACAAGGCTTACATTGATTACAAAGACCTAAACCGTGTCGAACAGGCAATCAAATGGGTATCTTATGTCCTTAATCAGTACGGATATAGAAATACGATTGTATCTAAGACATGGAAACCGCAGGACCATAGGACGGATTACGAAATGGACCGTCTGAAAAAAAATATAGTTGCAATAAGGAATGCATACTATACAGACAGCAACACCCCGCTAACCCCTGATAAGATAACATACACATCAGTTTATCAGGCCAACGCCATAGAAAGAATCATTTATGATTTGGGGAATCTGATTGTAAAATCCTGTCCAGGTCCAAACCATCTTGCATTCACACTTGGAAGGAAAACATTAGGAAACAGGAGTATAAGCCTATGAGTTTGAAAACTGATTATAAAAATGATAAATTTTCTGGAATGCGTAAATACAAAATTGAAACTGATTCTGAAACCGGACTATCTACATTGGATGATAAAACCGAATATGTGGAGGTAGGGGACATATTCTCTGCTGATGATATCAATAATACAAATAAGGCCATTAACAAGATAGAAGGAACAGTTAATGATATGATTGGGGCAATCAGGCTCGATTTCCCTAAAACTGGGTGGAGCACCCAGGCACCATATAAACAGACTGTAAACAATGCGGGTATAAATGATACGGATGTCCCAGTGCCAATGTTCGAGTATCCTGTCATTAATTCGGAACAGCAACAGAAAGACGTGGACAGAAGCGTGGGGTATATCACCGACATAACAACGAATAATGGATCAGTGACCATTACATGTAATTATAGGAAACCAACAGCAGATTTCATACTTGTATTGAAAGGAATATGACAATGAGAATCGGATTACCGTTTAAAGGAAGTGGGGTTGATGTGACCGGCCTAACCGCTACATCACCAAGAGTCAGAAAAGGAAAAACATTTTATGGAGCTGGGACTGATAATGAACAGTCTGGGACAATGCAAGATGTTGAATCGATTAATAAAAAGATGGACGTAAATGAAACATATAATATTACGCCTGGATACCATGATGGAAATGATACATTCTTCCAAAACCTTGAAACATACAGAGGTGGATTTGTTGACCCTGGTCCTGGTAAACAGGTGATTGAAACAAAAGGAAAATACGTAATGTATGATATTATTGTATTGGAAGTAAGCGGATTGCGACCGGAAGTGATAAAATATGGCGTGACTGTTGGTGAAGGTGAAGGGGCGGTAACTGGTACATGGCAGGGTTTTGTAAGTTAGTGAAATGGATGGTGTATATGGCGAAGTTGGCGTTACATAAATTTGGTAGTCAAGCGAATCTGGATGACTTAACAGCAATGCCAGAGGATGTATTGGAAGGTAATATATTCCTTGGGAAAGGAAGCGAGGAGAAACAGACCGGAACACTTCCAGACAAAAAATCCCCAACAATTATATTGCCGGCAAACGGGGAAATAAAACTTGAACCT
The DNA here is from genome assembly GCA_900543415.1 of uncultured Dorea sp. Taxonomy (GTDB): domain Bacteria; phylum Bacillota; class Clostridia; order Lachnospirales; family Lachnospiraceae; genus Dorea_D. The sequence continues at coordinate 41,085 of UQRE01000019.1, forward strand.
GGATATTATTCAGGTGGGAAAATCACCCAGAACATTGAAACATTTAATGCACAGACAATCGGTCCTGGAGCAAAACAAATCACGGTCAAGACTGCTGGAAAATACGGGAATGGTGATATCACTATTAATCCGGTTAAAAACCTAACCCCTTCGGTCATTAAGAAAGGTGAATATGTTGCAGGCGTAGGTCCTGGACTGTGGGAAGGATATGTAAATGAGGACCCATATACCCCATATCTATTCGGGACATTTTATGGCTCACAGGGTATTACATATTTTCGGTATACAACATATAGACAAGGTACTGGTACGGTAAAACTGTCAAAGGACCACATAGAAGCAAGTGCAGGTTCAGGAGAAACAGTCGCATTTGTTTTTGACCTACCCATCAACCTTACAAATGTAAAATCGGTTACGGTCCAAATGTCTGGAACCGGAAAGGTTTGCAAGGTTATGGTATGCCGGAATAGGGTGGAAAACTATATTGAGGAAGCATATCAGTCCGGTTCAAGCGTGCAATATAGATATAATCCGAATCTAGGTGACATATTACTTGATGGGTCAATTGGAAGAAGTAGCTCTTCCGGCGCTGAATGGGAGCAAGAAAAAACATTTACCTTAAGCGGAATAACTGGCAATGCCTACCTGTATATTGGAGCTTCTGGGGCTGCGTTTGACTACAATTTATATTTGGCTAGATTTAATCTGTAAGGAGGTTACATGAATAACATAGAAAATATCCAAGAATATATACCTACTGTGTATGTTAATGACTCTGAGCCGGATTTGGATGAGACAAACTTAAACAAAACAGAACAGGCAATAAAACGGGTAACTGATGCAGCCAATAAAGCAATTGATGCATTAAAGCAACTGGACCGGGAGAAGTTAGCGTTATCTGCTATATCTAACGTATTATCTGATGCTACAGATAAGGTTCCATCATTGGCTTTAGCTAATACAATGCAGCGCGCGATTAATGACTTAAATAGCAATTTAGAGTCCAAGGCCAATGCTGATACAGTGTCTGGATTATCCGCAGACCTGAACAATGTAAAGGAATCCCTGAATCCACTCAAAACAAGCCTTGTGGGAGACATTAACAATAATACCGCGGGAGTTGTCAACATAGTTGCGTGGGATTCCAATACGGCCAGCACCCCCAAGTCCACAGGAAACACTGCGTACGGCAATGGATTCTGCCTTACGTACAGCCTTGGTGATCAGTGGCTATGCCAATTGGCAATGGCGGTTGGCGACCCTAACCTATATACCAGATATAGGCGTGAGGGCGTTTGGAGTGGCTGGACAACGAAATGATTATTTTACGTGTTACTAATAATGGCACACCAATATACAGTTAACGCTGTCATGCTTGAAGGTAGTGTTATATCAATTATAAACGATGTTGCTGCTATTGATCGTACCCTGACTTGTGCGGCTGTGTTACTTGTCACAGGTTGTACTAAAACAATGGGAGCCTTCGAAAAAGATTTTCCAAAAGTTATAGTTTTCTGGGTCACACCTCCAGCCGTTAGCCCTGTATATGACACGGCACCAGAGGCTAAATCCGCGTTTGTGATAACCCTTCGCCAATCAGACCATCCAGGGTATACTGTATCATTGCCATAATACCAACTACGGATATATGATGTTGTGTGTTTGTTGGTTATGATGTCAAGTTGCTGAAAGCAGAAGTCACTACCATTATTAACAACGCGCAAAAATGACCCATTAATGTCTGATACTGGAAAGGTACCAGTAGTGCCAAGCGAAGGAAACAATTGAACTATACAATTTTTAAACAGATTATCTATATTATCTGTATATCTGTTTGCTCCAAAATTGCTATTTGCTATATAAAAACATACCCATGAAAGGAGTAAAATGAACCAATTAAAACTATTAAACAACACAAAATACGACTTAATTACAAACGGGGTGGAAGAATCAGGCGATTACCTAACCCTGTCGTTTCTTCCCGTCCTAGATAGTTTTGAAACGGTAGAATCCGAATTTAATCCGACAAATACAGAAAAAATTTACATACTTGGTTTGGACGGTCAGCCGATGGAAGTAAAAACCGGATTTACTCAGCTGGTTGAGATGCGCAAGAAAATGGATTATGTCATTTCATCTGAAACAGTAAATACCGGAACCGAGGAAGAGCCGAATTATGAAACCAATGAAGTGAAGGATAGCATTATGGTTGTTAAACTTCGTAGGCCAGATATCCGGGATACAGTGCGGACATTGCAAGATACAGTGGATGCAATAATTTTAAATCAGCTGGAGGTGTAACATGTATACAACGTTAAAAAGGTTATATAACAATGGAAAAGGGCCATTAACCGTTGATGAGCTTAACCGGGCTGTATTACTTGGATGGATTACAGAGCAGCAGAAAAACAGTATAATTGGAGGATGATTATGAGAGATATCACATTGTGTCATCCACGCTTACAGCTTTTAGCAGGTCAGTTAGTGGATGAATGTAATAAACAGGGATTAAAAATTAAGATAGGCGAAACATTGCGAACTGTGGCAGAACAGGATGCGTTATATGCTCAGGGCAGGACTAAACCGGGGAACATTGTAACTAATGCTCCAGGCAGTAGCTACAGCTCATATCATCAGTGGGGTACTGCCTTTGATATCTTCCGCAATGACGGAGCTGGAGCTTATAATGAAATTGGTGGATTTTTTAACCGTGTAGGTGCTATCGGTGTATCTTTGGGACTTGAATGGGGTGGAAATTGGAAGTCTCCTGTGGACAAGCCACATTTCCAATTGCCGGATTGGGGAAGTAGCACATCTGGAATCAAGAAACTATATCGCACCCCGGATGAATTTATGAAAACCTGGGTGACAGAGGGACGCACTGGCTGGATTAAGGATAATAACGGCTGGTGGTACCGCAGACCAGATGGAACTTACCCGGCTAATAAGTGGTGTGTCATAAATCACCATTGGTATCTGTTTAACAAAGACGGATATGCTTGCACCAGCTGGCACCGCTGGAATGGAAGTGCATGTGACCCGGATGATGGTTCGGGGGATTGGTATTACTTTGACCCTACACCAAACGGTCCATTGGAGGGGGCGTGCTGGCATAGCCAGGACAATGGGGCACTGGATGTCTGGTACATAGAGGATTCTAATTCAATATAAAAGCGCCAGAACTTGACTCTGACGCTTATATAAATAAAGTACCATCTTCGGAAATATGCAACACAAAATGCAACACGGAGCCTACAAACCGCATAAAACCGTTGTATTTTACGGGTCCGATTCCCGTCAGCAGCTTTTCCATAAAACCTTGTAGATACGGGAAAA
>UQRE01000020.1 GCA_900543415.1 uncultured Dorea sp.
ATCTATTTTTGTAAAATCATTTATTTTCTACACTTTGAATTATACAGGAAGCTTATTTACATTCTTCTGATAATTCCTGATGTTTTTTCAACAGATCTACACTTAATTTTTCTTCAAATACCTTTGGGTTTCCTGATGTATTTGCAGCATCCACGGTTTCCCCTTCATACAGTGCGATAGGATACGTCTCAAGAAGCTCCTCTCTTCCGCTTTTGATGATACATTCTGCCATTTTCATCGCTTCCGGATTGGTATCTTCTCCTTTATCTACAACTGCGACAGACTCTGTCAAAGTAAAGTTTCCTTCTGTCGGATCTACATAATCAATTGGAAGTCCTTCTTCCTTATCTGCCACAGCCTGATGTCTCAATCCAAAACCGATTGCAACCTCTCCGGCGCGCACCTTCTTGATCGGACCGGAACCGGAATCTTCAATATGTGCGCCTGCATTTGCATAGATGTCCGTCAAAATCTCTTTTGCACCGTCTTCTCCATATTCATTGATAAGTGCCTGTATAAGGAGCCATGCTGTAGATGAGCTCTGAATATCTGTCACAGAGATCATATCTTTATAAACAGGATCTGCCAGATCTTTGATGGACTTTGGCACCGGAAGATTATTCTCTTTCAATACTTCAGTGTTATAAATAATCGCGCCTTCCTGTGCAGTGATCGGCGTATAGTAATCCGGATACTCATCTAATGCTCCGGTATCGAATTCCAGATCCTTAAACATGGCATGCTCTTCTTCTGAACTTTCCAGATAAAAGCTGCTCATTGTTACCAAATCCGCTTCAATCTCCGCACCTTCCGCCAGAAGTTTTCCCCCAAGCTCAGAAGTTCCGAAAGTCTGTACAAGATATTTTCCTTCATAACCATTTTCGTCTAAGGCATGCTGCATAGCAGCTACTGCTTCATCGTCTGCATTTGTGTACAGAACCACCTGATCTTTTGATGCATCTTTATTATTTCCACACCCTGTCAGAATTGTTCCCGTAAGCATCGTTACTGCAAGCCCTATCACAGCCGCCTGTTTCATTCTCTTCATATTTTGAGTTCTCCTTTTTGTTTTCATATTTGAGTTCTTATATTTCCATTTTTGTGCCGCAAGATAGCCAAACAGCAGCTTCGCCACAATATTCGTAAATAAAATCAACAACGACAGAACAAAAATCTCATTAAACTTAGCAAAATGCTGTAGTTCCTTAATCTTCGTCGTAATCACCATTGTTCTTGCACCTGCCAGAAATATCACCGCACTCACAGTGACCATAGCATTTACAAAATAATAACTGAACACTTCAATCAAAGACGATGCCGCATTTGGTGTCACCACACGCAGCAAACTCTTCATCCAACTATCCCCCATAAGCTTCGCAGTTTTCTCCCATGACAGGTTCATTTTAGAGAGCGTATTTTTCATCATCATATAGGGAGTTGCAAAAAAATGGACCAGATTACATAAGATCATAATAGCAAAGGTATTCTGAAGCGAGGTTCCGGTAAAACCAAGCATAAACGCGATTCCCAGCACCATCCCGGGAACAGTATTCGTCACTGAAGCCATTCCTTCTACTACCTTTTTTGCCTTCGCCGGCAATTCGCTTCTTGCCGTCACAAGCGCTGCGCCATAAGCCATCAAAGTTCCAAGTACTGCTGTCAATCCTGCTGTATAAAGTGAATTTTTGTACACTGCTGTCAATCCCTGATTCTGAAATACCCGAACAACGTTTTCGGTTGTAAATGTAAGATCATACGGCCAGCCTTTTACAAACGGTACGATAAATATAACTCCGAATATCGCAAACACCAGCAACAAAATTACCCCTGTTCCACTTGCGCAGACTACATCTCTTAAACGGTTTTTTTGATTTTCAATGACTGTTACATTGGTGTACCGGATATTATAACGTTCCAGATAATTTATAATTAAAATACTCACAACCGAAGGCAACAACATGATCATCGCAACCACAGCACCGTTATTGAAATTCGGAACGCTTCCAAGCATCTGATTGTAAAGCACTGAAGCTGCCACTTCAAACCTTCCACCGACAGACGCCGGAATCCCAAAATCGGTAAAACTTAAGAAAAAGCATTGGATGAAGGAAACGGTTAATGTGCCCGCCAACGGTCTTAGCACCGTTGTCACAAAAGTATGAAAAATATTATCTCCCATTACTCTTGAAACAACTGTGAACTTTTTATCCACATAACCCATCGTGTTATTGATCAACAAGAACGATACAGGCAGTGTATAGATTACATACCCGATCATCAGACCGTTGATTCCATAAATATCAAACAGTTGTCTGCCAAACAACTTAGTAAACAGCCCCTGTTTTCCAAAAGAGTAGATAATTGCAAATCCATAGGTAATCGTCGGAAGCAGCATAGGAAGTACCGCCAGCATTCTCACAACTTTCTTAAATCTTTGATTTACATTTGTATAGTTGACCGTATAAGCCATCAGAAATGCAAGCCCCGTAACAATCACTGAACTAAGCGAAGAAACAAAGAAACTGTTTCCAATACTTTGTACAAAATCGGGAGTCTGAAACATTTCTTTATAATGGATAAGCCCTGCTCCCACATCACTCTGAAATGATTTTACAAGCAGTAAAAAAACCGGGTAAGCCAAAAATACCGCAAAAAGAACCGCCAACATCATCCATATGATTTTAACTTCTATGTTCTTATTTTTCCTCATCATACTATACCGCCTGCCTTACCGGCTTTAATTCCAGTCCTTTGCCGAACAGACTGAAAATATTGTCACGCTTAATCTCCAGCTGATTTAAGATAAATTCCCTCACAAAATTGTTAGAAGGCGTGCGGATAATTTCCTCCGGTTTCCCATATTGTGAAATGGTTCCTTCATTGATGATCAGTACGCGATCAGAGAGTGTCAATGCTTCTTCCGGATCATGAGTAACAATAATGGTTGTCAGATGATACTCTTTTGCGATTGTTTTGATTCTGTCTTTGATTGATTCTTTGATCACACCGTCCAATGCACTTAACGGTTCGTCAAGGAGAAGGATCTTCGGCTTCATCACCATTGTCCTTGCCAGCGCTACTCTTTGCTTCTGTCCACCTGATAATTGATCGATCTTTTTATCAAGATGATCATTTAATCCGAGAAGCCGGATCAGATCCTTAACCTCTTCCTCTGTAGAAATGCCGGGTTTATTTTTCAGTCCATACACAATATTTTTATAGGCATTCAGGTGCGGAAACAGTGCATAATCCTGAAACACAATATTAAAACCACGCTCTTCCATCGGAACATCTGTAAGGTCTTCATTGTTGTAAAATAGTTTCCCACTATCTATTTCTGTAAGTCCCAAAATCAAATTAAGGAGCGTCGTCTTCCCGCTTCCGGAAGGCCCTAAGATCGATACAATTTCTCCTTCTCCGATTTCAAGATTGATGTCTTTTAAAATAGATACGCCGTCAAATGATTTACTGATATGTTCTAGTTTTAGCATAGAAAACTCCTTTCTTTTTCTCAAACAACAGTTATATTTTACTCATTTCCGACTCTCAAAAACAACGCAGTCACCGTTAACCTTTTGTAAAATTTAACGTAAAAAAATCCGGGCAAAGTTAAAAACTTTACCCGGATTTCATTTTCTTATCACGTATTATCGTCTGTTTCTTTTATTCTGCAACATCTTTCATGCTGAAAGAGAATCTTCCCATCTTGTCTTTTCCAAGGCAGACAACCTTCACTTTGTCTCCAAGTGTCAGTACGTCTTCTACGTGGTTTACTCTTTCTTTAGAAATCTTAGAAATGTGTACCATTCCTTCTTTTCCAGGCGCAAACTCAACAAATGCGCCAAATTCTTTGATGCCGATTACAGTTCCTTCCAGAACCTGTCCTGCCTCAAAATCTGTTACGATGATATAGATCAGCTTTCTCGCTTCATCCATGCTTGCAGCATCAGTACCACAGATTGATACATTACCATCATCTGTAATGTCGATCTTCACGCCGGTCTGTTCGATGATCGCATTGATCGTCTTACCGCGCTGTCCGACTACATCACCAATCTTCTGTGGGTCTATCTGCATCTGAATGATCTTCGGTGCAAACTCGCCAACCTCAGCTCTTGGCTCTGCAATCGTCTTACTCATTACTTCATCTAAGATGTATGTTCTTGCTTTCTTTGTAGCTGCAATTGCTTCTTCAATAATCGGTCTTGTCAGTCCGTGAATCTTAATATCCATCTGAATTGCTGTGATACCCTTATGTGTACCTGCAACCTTGAAATCCATATCACCGAAGAAGTCTTCCAATCCCTGAATATCTGTAAGTACCAGATAGTCATCATCTGTATCGCCTGTCACAAGACCTGCGGAGATACCTGCAACTGCAGATTTGATCGGTACACCTGCCGCCATCAGCGACATAGAAGATGCACAGATACTTGCCTGTGAGGTAGAACCGTTGGACTCAAAGGTCTCAGACACTGTACGGATTGCATATGGGAAATCTGTCTCACTTGGAAGTACCGGAACAAGGGCACGCTCTGCCAACGCTCCGTGACCGATCTCACGACGTCCCGGTCCTCTGGATGGCCTTGTCTCACCAACAGAATAAGACGGGAAGTTATAGTGGTGCATATATCTCTTTGATGTCTCTGCTTCATCAAGACCGTCAAGTCTCTGTGCCTCTGCGAGAGGTGCAAGCGTTGTTACTGTACAGATCTGAGTCTGTCCACGGGTAAACATCGCAGAACCGTGTACTCTCGGAATCAAATCTGTCTCTGCTGCCAATGGTCTGATCTGGTCAATTGCTCTTCCATCCGGACGCTTGTGATCTTTTAAGATCATCTTGCGGACTGTCTTTTTCTGATACTGATATACAGCTTCTCCGAGAACTGCAAGCCACTCCTCGTTCTCTGCAAATGCTTCCTCTAATTTCTCAGTAATCTGGCGGATATTTTCTTCTCTTACCTGTTTCTCATCGGTAAATACAGCCTCTTCCATTGCCTCCGGTGGAACGATTTCCTTGATTGCCGCAAACAATTCTTCCGGCACTGCACAGCTCTCATAAGCATGCTTCTCTTTTCCACACTCTGCAACGATTGTATCGATAAATGCAATCACTTTCTGGTTCAACTCATGTGCTGCAAAGATTGCATCGATCATCTGCTGTTCCGGAACTTCATTTGCTCCAGCTTCGATCATGATGACTTTCTCTTTTGTAGATGCAACTGTAAGTGCCATATCCGAAGCTTCCTTCTGTGCTGCTGTCGGGTTAAATACAAATTCTCCGTCTACAAGACCTACCTGTGTTGTAGAGATCGGTCCGTCAAACGGAATATCGGAAATACTTGTAGCGATTGCCGCGCCAAGCATTGCTGTAAGCTCTGGGGAACAATCCTGATCTACAGATAATACAAGGTTCTCCAATGTCACGTCATTGCGGTAATCCTTCGGGAATAACGGTCTCATTGGACGGTCAATGACACGACAGGTAAGAATCGCATTCTCAGATGCCTTACCCTCTCTCTTATTAAATCCTCCCGGAATCTTTCCTACTGCATATAATCTCTCATTATATTCTACGCTTAATGGGAAGAAATCAATTCCCTCTCTCGGCTTCTCAGAAGCAGTTGCTGTACATAACACAGTTGTGTCACCGTAATGCATAAGCACTGCACCGTTTGCCTGTTTTGCCACTCTGTCTACATCTACTCTCAGAGTTCTTCCGGCTAATTCCATCTCAAACTTTTTATACATAGTGTTCTCCTTTTCTTTTTCTTCGGACAGGGAACACCGAAACTACTGAAAAAAGCATTTTAAACAAATACGCTTTTCAGTGGTCTCGGTCTGGGCTCCTGCCCGTAATCTTATTAATAATATCATAGAAACATATCCATGACAAGGCTTCGGCGCATAAAAAAACTCCCATGCTGTAAAACAGCCGGGAGCTTTTATTGTTGCGTTGCTTGTCTGTATAAATTGGTTTTCTCTTACTTTCTGAGTCCTAATCTCTCGATCAGTGTACGATATCTCTCGATATCTGTCTTCTTAAGGTATGCAAGAAGTCCTCTTCTCTGACCTACCATCTTAAGAAGTCCTCTTCTTGAGTGATGATCCTTAGGATTTGCTTTGAAGTGATCTGTCAGATCGTTGATTCTAGCTGTAAGAATAGCTACCTGAACTTCCGGTGAACCTGTATCTCCGGCTGTTCTTCCGAAATCTTTAATGATCTGCTCTTTCTGTTCTTTAGAAACCATTTTGTTTTCCTCCTTATTTCTCTCTGAATTAACGCCTGATATTAAGTAATGGCTGGAGTATCCAATTACCGAACATCGGCTATCACACTGAGACAGTATAGCATACCATCTTGCAATTGTAAAGCAATATTTCTACAGTTCTTCTTCGTCATCTTCCTCTTCAACCGGAGGTTCCATAATCGCAAATGCAATATTGGTGGCATGGTCAGCTACACGCTCAAGACCGGATACAGTATCCGAGAAGATCATTCCCGCTTCCGGCGTACATTTATTTTTCGTCAAACGCTTCACATGGGCGCGCTGCAGCTTCTTTTCATCCTGGTCAATCTCATCTTCCAGACTCAAGATTTCCCGCATATGTTCCGAGTTCTTATTTGTAAACATATCCAACGAATAATGAAGGAGGCGTACTACTTTTTCCATCATATCATTCAACTGTTTCTGCGCCTTTTCACTCAGTTCGATCTTATCGTCCATTCTGCGCTTTGCCGCATCTGCAAAGTTCTCTGCATGATCTCCGATTCGCTCAATATCATTTACCACATGGAACAAGCCTCCAAGAAGATCCGCATCTGCTGTCGGCAGATCCATCTCCCCTGCTTTTACAAGATAATCGGTGATCTTGTGGTTCATAAAGTTAATATAACTTTCTGTGCGATAGATTTCCTCCACAAGTTCCGCACGCGGATTACAGAGAACATCCATACCTCTTTTCAGATTGGCGATCGCCACATTTCCCATATGCTCTATTTCTTTGATACCATCATGAACAACTGTTGTTGGGGAAATAATGTTTTTCCCTCCGATATAGTGAAGCTTAAATTCATCACCCGGTTTTTCATCCTGCCCGGGAACCACCTTATAAGTTGCCTTAACAATCCAACCCATGAACGGGAATAAAATAGCAACTTCGAACACTTTCATAATTGTGTGGACATTGGCAACCGCTCTTGCCGGATCATTGCCTGACATATGCATAATTGCATCTGTGATCGGTGTAAGTGCGAACAGCAGGATAACAAAAGAAACTGCCGATCCGACTACATTGAACAGGAAATGGATCATTGCCGCACGTTTTGCATCTTTATTTCCGCCAAGACTTGCGATCAGTGCGGAAACACAAGAACCCATATTACAGCCCAACACTAAAAACGGACAGATTGTAAATGCCAGAAGTCCCTGTGACGCCATCAAAATAACAATACCAACCGTAGCAGATGAGCTCTGTAGGATTGCAGTGATCACAAAACCTACCATCATAGCGGCAAACGGGTTTCTCAGTGATTTTAATAATTCAACAATATGTGGGGATTCTTTGATTGTTGTCATTGCGTCTCCCATAATACTGAGTCCTAAAAACAGGATACCAAATCCAAGAATCACTTCTCCGACATTTTTCACCTTTACCTTTTTACAGAACATCACCATAACAACACCGATGATTACAAATAAAGGTGCAATATCCGATAAATTAAATGCGATCAACTGACCGGTTACTGTAGTACCGATATTGGCTCCTAAGATTACTCCAGTCGCCTGCAAAAGAGTCATAAGACCTGAATTTACAAAGCTGACTACCATAACCGTCGTAGCGCTTGATGACTGAACTACCGCTGTAAATAAAATACCGACCACCATTCCGATAAATCGATTTTTCGTGAAGAATTCTAAGATTCCTCTCATTCTGGCTCCGGCTGCTTTCTCCAGCCCTTCACTCATATCTTTCATACCCAGCAGAAATAATCCAAGCCCGCCAAGCAGAGAGAAAAATGTCACCATATCCATTTGTATTCTCCTTTATCTTTGGAAATAATTTTCTCCGTAATGAATATCTTTTTCCACATAGTTTTTCAGCGCTTCCACATTCTGAAATTTCTTTTCCGGACGATGGAACTCCAGAAATTCTATGCGAACTTTTTTTCCGTAAGCGTCTGCTGTATACCCAAACAAATAACATTCTACCAGCACCTGTTCTCCATTGGATACCGTTGGCTTTCTTCCAATATTGGAGACTCCATTATACCAGATGCCATCCACATTTATTCGACTCACATACACGCCGCACGGCGGCAAAAGCTTTTCTTTTGGCCACACAACATTCATTGTCGGGAAACCAAGTGTCCTTCCCAGCTGTCTTCCATGTTCTACTATACCATTTACTCCATAACGATAACCGAGAAGTGTCTCTGCCAGTTTCATATCACCATCCTGCACCACTTCTTTAATATACGTACTGCTGATCTCGCGGCCATGATAGCGTTCTTTTTCTACTACGACTGCATGATAATCGTATTTATCCGTATATGCTTTCAACAGATCAGCGTCACCTTTCTGACCGTATCCAAAGTGAAAATCTGTCCCTACGACGACATAATCCGCATGAAAGACGCCTTTAATAATTTTCGAGATAAACTCCTCTGCCTCCATGTGGCGGAACTCATCCGAAAACGGACAGTTAATCAAATAATCAACATTTTCCAGACGTTCTTTACGTTCTTCCTTTGTCATCAGAACCTGGCGTCCACTCATATCAAATGCACACAGAGCGCTCTTTACCCCCTGCTGCTCCTGAAATGTCTTTACATTCTCCACCAATTTCTGGTGTCCTCTGTGTAAGCCATCAAATTTTCCAAAGGTCACTGCTGACTTTCCGGTGTCTGTATATTCTTTCAGACCTTCTATATACTGCATTTTTATCCCTCTCGTTATAAGCTTTCCTGATCAAAAAACATTTTCATGATCGTATAGTCTTTCTTTGCTGCCCGATATCGGTACAGACCTATGAAATGCTCCTCTTGGTCATATACCCGAACCGGTTCTTCATCACGAACATCCAGCTTATCTAAAACAGCTCTGTCCGGAAATGGATTCCCATTATAGATTAATTTCTTCCATCGATCCATGACAACAGCTTTTGGATATTCTGAAAACATCTCATCAATCGGAAGGATCAATTCTTCCAATTTACCTTTTTCCTTACTCTCTTCAATCTGAGACAGCGTATATGCGTTCTCTAGCTGAAAGTGGCTGACCTGCGTACGTAAAAGCTCTTCCATACAGCCTCCGCACCCAAGACTTTCACCAATATCATGGCAAAGTGTACGGATATATGTCCCCTTTGAACAGTGTACCCTCATTTTCACTCTCGGAAGCTCCACCTTGAGAATATCAATGTTATAGATCTTGATATTCCTCGGCTTACGCTCTACGTTTTTCCCTTCTCTGGCAAGCTCATAGAGTTTTTTTCCACCCACTTTCAACGCAGAATACATGGGCGGAATCTGCGCATAGCCTCCTTCAAAAGTGGAGATTTTCTCTCGAAGTATTGCTTCGGTAACGGAAGAGGTGTCCCTTCTCTCTAATATTTCCCCCGACACATCCTGCGTATCGGTAACAGTGCCAAGAAGCAGCACCGTTTCATACACTTTGTCTTTGTCTGTTAAGAGGTCACATAATTTTGTTGCCCTTCCAAGACACACCGGAAGCACCCCTTCCGCATCCGGATCAAGCGTTCCTGTATGACCGATTTTCTTCTGTCCCACAATGCCTCTTAATTTAGCAACTACATCATGGGAAGTAAATCCCTTTTCTTTATATACATTGATGATTCCATGTATCATACATTTTCTCCCAACTGTAGTGCAATCTGTGCAGACAAATTGTTAAGAACATCATGGACACTGCCTGTCATCGTAAAACCTGCCGCTTTTTTATGTCCGCCGCCTCCAAAATATTGCGCGATCGCACTGACATCTACGTCCTTAGAGGAACGAAGACTCACTTTATATTCATTTGGCGATATCTCGTACAAAAATATTGCAACTTCCACACCCTTAGTGTTGCGAAGCTGACTGACGATCCCTTCTAAATCCTTCGGTGTCACACCATAGAATTCCAGCGTCTTCTGACGAAAATAAGATGCAATACATTTTCCATCCATGAACAAAATACTTTCCAACATTGCACGCCCGAGAATCTGATTCTGTGCGTATGTTTTTTCATAGTAGGTGTTCTGGATGATTGCAGGAGCATCAATCCCTTTTTCCATTAATCTGGCTGCTGCCCGCATTGTAGACGGCGCAGTACATGAATATTGAAATACGCCGGTATCATGGACAATTCCAAGATATAAAGCTTCTGCTGTAGAAACACTCATCTTCTCTTCGTCCAGCAGATGATACACCAGTTCAGAAGTCGAACTCGCCTCTGGTTTAATGTGGTTTTCCTCGGCAAAGCTCTGGTTGCTGATATGATGATCGATACAAAATGTATGCGCTGCCTGTTCAAAGAGAGGTGCTGAAAAGCCCAATCGTCCCTGATCTCCACAATCCAGACACAAAAACAGGTCGTAGCTCATATTTTTTGGAATCTCGTGTCGAATCTTTTTTGTTCCCTGAAGGAACTTATAAGCCTCCGGTATCTCCTCTAAATAGACATCTACGGTTTTCTCCGGGTAATTCTCCCGAAGGTAATTGTACATTCCCATACAGGAACCTGTACAATCACCATCTGGGCGGACATGGCCTCCGATCGCAATGGTACGTGCCTCTTCAATCCTTTTACTGAACATCTTGATCACCTACTGATTCTTTCGTCACTTCATCAATCTTTCTTGACATGTTCACGCCATATTCGATGGACTGATCCAGAATAAAACGAATCTCCGGTGTATTACGCATGTTCAATGTGCGTGCAAGTTCTCTGCGGATATAACCTTCTGCGCTCTGAAGACCTTCCAATGTATCAGCCTGCGCTTTTTCATCACCTAACACGCTGATATATGCCTTACAGGTCTTAAGATCCGGAGCAACCTCCGCTGCAACTACAGATGTCCACGGGGCAACGCGGGGATCTTTGATCCCGCCCTGGATAATATTGCTGAGTTCTCTCTGCACTTCTGTATTCACTCTTGTATTTTTAATACTTCGTTTTCTCATATTCTATTCCCTTCCTTCCACGGCAGGGATATGGTTTTTACAAACAACTATCTTGGGATCTCAACCATCTTAAATGCTTCTACCTGATCTCCCTCTTTGACATCGTTAAAGTTTGCAAATACAAAACCACATTCATAACCTGCTCTTACTTCTTTTACATCGTCTTTGAAACGTTTCAGTGATGCAAGGGCGCCTTCGAAGATTACAATGCCATCTCTTGTGATGCGAACAGAACAATCTCTTTCAAATGTTCCGTCCAGCACATAAGAACCGGCGATCGTTCCCACACCGGAAGCCTTAAATGTCTGACGAACCTCTGCGTGTCCGAGCACTTTCTCTTCAAAGATCGGATCAAGCATACCTTTCATTGCCGCCTCCACATCTTCAATCGCGCTGTAAATGACACGGTACAGACGAATATCTACGCCTTCTCTCTCTGCTGTCTCTTTGGCAGTTGCATCCGGACGGACATTAAATCCGATAATGATCGCATTCGATGCTGAAGCAAGACTTACATCTGACTCATTGATCGCGCCGACACCGCCATGAATGATCTTGACAACAACTTCGTCATTGGAAAGTTTCAAAAGGCTCTGTTTCATTGCCTCTACAGATCCCTGTACATCAGCTTTTACTACAATTCCAAGTTCTTTTAAGTTACCTTCCTGAATCTGGGTAAACAGATCATCCAATGATAATTTAGACTTGGTTTCCTCTAACAATTTTACTTTGCTCTGAGAAATAAATGTCTCTGCAAAGCTTCTTGCATCTTTATCATTTGCACATCCTACAAATACCTCTCCGGCATTCGGAACGTCATTCAGTCCGAGGATCTCTACCGGAACAGACGGACCTGCTTCTTTCACACGTCTTCTTTTATCATCCATCATAGCGCGGACTTTACCGTGAGCAGATCCTGCTGCAATGGCGTCTCCAACACGGAGTGTACCTTTCTGTACAAGGACAGTTGCCACAGAACCGCGTCCTTTATCAAGCTGTGCTTCTAATACAAGACCTCTTGCTCTTCTATTTGGATTTGCTTTTAATTCCAACACTTCCGCAGTAAGAAGAATCATTTCCATTAAATCTTCGATACCTTCTCCGGTCTTTGCAGAAACCGGAACAAAGATTGTGCTTCCGCCCCAGTCTTCCGGAATGAGTTCATACTCTGTAAGCTCCTGTTTTACACGTTCGATATTTGCACTTGGCTTATCAATCTTATTCACAGCGACAATAATCTCTACACCGGCTGCTTTCGCATGGTTGATTGCTTCTACTGTCTGTGGCATTACACCGTCATCGGCAGCTACTACAAGAATTGCAATATCTGTAGACTGAGCACCTCTAAGTCTCATAGCTGTAAACGCTTCATGTCCCGGTGTGTCAAGGAATGTAATCTTCTCGCCATTTGCCTCGACAACAGAAGCTCCGATATGCTGTGTGATTCCTCCTGCCTCTCCTCCGATTACATTCGTATGGCGGATTGCATCCAAAAGAGATGTTTTACCGTGGTCAACGTGTCCCATAACACAGACAACCGGCGGACGTTTCTTCATTTTCTTTTCGTCCTCTTCTTCTTCCTTGAGAAGTTCTTCAATCACATCGACTACTTCTTCTTTTTCGCAAAGCACATCAAATTCTAATGCGATTTCTTCTGCTGTCTCATAATCGATTTCTTGATTGACTGTTACAATTTTCCCCTGCATAAAGAGCTTTTTCACAATCACAGATGGTACGATTTTCATCTTATCAGCCAACTCTTTGATTGTCAAAACTTCCGGAATCACAATGGATTTAATCTCTTCTTCCTGTTTCTGCTCCTTTGGTTGCGGCTTCTGCATCTGTTTCTGTCCCTTTAACATACGCTCATCATCTTCATGACGGTAGTCTCTCTTCTTATGGTCGTCTTTTCCTTTGCCTTTATTACTTCTCTGAGGTTTCTGTGTAGGAGCTTCCGGCGCCGGAATGGAAGATGCATTATTTTTTCTATCCTGTCTTCTGTCACCGAACTGTCCGCCTTGGCGACGATCACCACGGTCGTTTCTTCTGTCATTGTTTCTGTCGCCGCGGTCCTGTCTTCTATCGTTATTTCTGTCGCCGCGGTCGTTTCTTCTATCATTATTTCTATCGCCGCGGTCCTGTCTTCTATCGTTATTTCTATCACCAAACTGTCCGCCTTGACGACGATCGCCACGGTCATTTCCTCTGTCAGAGCGCTCCTGTCTTCTGTCGCCGTTTCTGCCGCCGCGGTCCTGTCTCTCTG
Organism: uncultured Dorea sp.; assembly: GCA_900543415.1. Classification (GTDB taxonomy): domain Bacteria; phylum Bacillota; class Clostridia; order Lachnospirales; family Lachnospiraceae; genus Dorea_D. The sequence goes on from UQRE01000020.1 coordinate 13,452, forward strand.
AACGTGTATCGTTCATCCGACGCTCCGGCTGTGCTTTTTCTACTGCCTTCTCCGCTGGTTTCTCCACCGGTTTTTCTACCGGTTTCTCCACTGGTTTCTCTACCGGCTTTTCTACTGGTTTCTCTACTGGTTTTTCTACCGGTTTCTTTACTGGTTTCTCCTGTACAGGCTGTACTTTCTCGGCTTCCTGTTTCGGAACTGCATGACCCTTCGCAGGACGACCGTTATTCACCTGCATTGGTCTTCCCTGTGAAGCTGCCGGTTTTCCTGCCGGACGTTTTCCTGATTTGTTACCATTCTTTGTATTCTGAGGACGGAACACCTGCACAATACTTTTTTTCTTCGGTACCTCTGCCGCTTTTTCTTCTGTCTTCTCTGATTTACCAAAGGAGTTTCTTACGATCTCGGCATCTGCCTCCTCCAGTGAACTCATATGACTTTTTACTTCTATATTCTTCTCGCCAAGAAATTCAACTACTTCTTTACTTGACACATTTAATTCTTTTGCTAATTCATATACTTTAATTTTTGCCATCTACACGACCTCCTTTACACAGTCTGACTCTCTTCTGCTTTTATATGCTTTAAGATCCCTTTTGCAAACCCCTCATCAAGGACTGCAAGAGATGCCCGCATCTCTTTTCCCATCGCATGCCCAAGAGTATCTTTATCTTTATAAAAATAGATTGGAACTTCATAAAATTCACACATGTTTTGGAATTTTTTCTTTGTATTATCAGAAGCATCATCCGCAACAAGCACTAGAAATGCTCTCCCCGACTTCACTTCTTTTTCGGTACAAAATTCTCCGCTTGCCGTCTTACCTGCTCTTGTTGCAAGACTGACCAGTGATAAGACTTTACTCTGACTCAATCTCATTCATCTCCTTTTCCAGAACCTCATAAACTTCTGTTGGAATCGCCTGTTTGAACGAACGCTCAAGTCCTTTATTCTTTACTGCTTTGAGCAAACACTCTCTGCAAGGACAAATATACGCGCCTCTTCCGTTTTTCTTTCCTGTGGCATCCAAAGAGAAGTCTCCTTCTTCTGTACGAACAATACGGATCATCTCTTTTTTACTTTTCATTTCCTGACATCCCACACATTTACGCATAGGAACTTTCTTATTCTTCACTGAATTCCTCACCATTTTCTTCGTAATTTTCGTCGTAGTCCTCTTCGTACTCCTGCTCATAAACGCCTTCCATCAACTCCATATAGTTTTCCGGAAGTTCGCCGGACTCAATTGCCTGTGACTCACTCTTAATATCAATCTTAAATCCGGTAAGTCTTGCCGCCAGTCTTGCGTTCTGACCTTCTTTACCAATCGCAAGAGATAACTGATAATCCGGCACGATTACACTTGCCACTTTCTCATCCGGATCTGCCATAACGGAAATAACTTTTGCCGGACTTAATGAATTCTCAATTAAGATCGCCGGATTATCACTCCAGTTAATGATATCGATCTTCTCACCACGCAGCTCTTGTACGATGGCGTTCACTCTTGCACCGTTCATTCCTACGCATGCTCCTACCGGATCAACGTCTGGATCGTTGGACCATACTGCAATCTTGCTTCTGCTTCCTGCTTCTCTTGCAATACTTTTGATCTCAACAATTCCATCTTTAACTTCCGTCACTTCTGACTCAAACAAACGCTTCACAAGTTCCGGATGTGTACGGGACACTAAAATCTTAGGTCCTTTCGTTGTATTCTTAACTTCTACTACGTACAGTTTAATTCTCTCTGTCGGCTTAAATACTTCGCCTTTCACCTGCTCGTTTTCTGTAAGCATAGCGTCTGCTTTTCCAAGATTAATGCTCACATTTTTGCCCACATAACGCTGTACGATACCTGTAACGATATCTTTTTCTTTTTCAAAATACTGATCATAGACTACTTTACGCTCTTCTTCGCGGATCTTCTGTAAGATCAGGTTCTTTGCATTCTGTGTTGCAATACGTCCAAAAGATTTTGATTCAATCGGAATCTGGACAATATCACCAATATCATATTTTCCATCAATATTTCTTGCATCTTCAAGACTGATCTGCTCTAATGTATCTTCTACTTCTTCTACCACTTCTTTTTCTGCAAATAACTGATAGTCACATGTTTCTTTATCCATGATCACTTTCACATTGTCTGCTTTTCCAAAATGATTTTTGCATGCATTGAGAAGGGAGTTCTCAATCGCCTCCAACAAAGTCTCTTTGCTGATGTCTTTTTCTTTTTCTAAAATATTCAACGCTTCTAATAATTCTGTGTTCATTCTACTTCTCCTCCTAAATTAAAAATCGAACGCAAGGCGTATAAGCGCAATATCGCCTTTCTCAAATGTTTTTAAAGTTTCATCATCCAGTTCAATTGTCACGGTATCTTTGTCATAGTCTTTCAAAATACCCGTAAACTCTTTTTGTTTATCTATCATACGGTAAGTCCTGATATCTACTTCTTTACCAAGACTCCGTTTGAAATCCTTTTCTTTTTTAAGCGGTCTTCCAAGCCCCGGAGAGCTTACTTCCATAATATAAGTATCATCAATATAATCTTTTTCATCCAGAATATCTGACAATCTGCGGCTTACCTTCTCGCAGTCATCAATACTGATACCACCTTCTTTGTCAATATATGTGCGAAGATACCATGTGCCTCCTTCTTTTACATATTCCACATCCACCAGTTCAAATCCATATTCCTCTACGATGGGAAGTAATATTTCCTCTGTCTTCTGTTCATAAACTTCTCTTTTTGACAACGTATAATTCCTCCTTGCCGCAAATTTTGTCCATAGGACTTTCAGTTATCTGCTCATCAACAAAGAAGAGTGAACTTTCGTTCACTCTTCTGCCGATTCCTCTATGTTACTGTCATTAAGTATAACACTCTCTTCTTTGAAATGCAAGGGGTATAAATGGATTTCTATTCTATTCATATAAATAGATTTCTATTCTATTCATTTTTCCGTATTTCCTCCACAAGACTGTTCTTTCTCTGCGGAGCATATGCAAGATACGGCACCACGATACCGAAAAGAATTAAGAACGGACATGCCACCAGCATTGGCCAGATGACAAACTTATATTTCATAAACCATATGCCTCCCGACAGAACACGGACTACTGTAAATGAAAACAAACTTCCAAAGACAAGCACTGCCAGTATTGTAATTCCCGCATAATAGAGCCCCTCCAGAATCAGCATACGAAGAAGCTGCTTCTTCGTCATACCGATTGCTTCCATCATGGCAAATTCTTTTCGTCTCGTCACAACATTGGTCAATACCGAATTAATAAAATTCAAAATACCGATCAGACCGATGACAATACTAAGTGTTCCGCCTACTAAAATAAAAAGATTCTTCATTCCTGCGAACTCATCAATATACTTCTGTTTCGATTCATAATCCATCAAAGGTTCCGTTGTTGTCGTATAATTTTCGACAAATTGTCCGTAAGATTTCTCTTTCTGATCTTCCACGTTCATAAGATAGCTCATAAGGAAATCTGCTGATTCCATCTCTTTAAATATATCTGCTGTTGTATAATAACAGAACATAATACTGTATCGGTTTGTAAGCGCATAATAATTTTCTTTTATCACCGATAAGATTTCAAACTCTCTCTTACTTCCGTCAGGAAGAACCAGTGTCACCTTATCTCCCGCATGATGCGCCATTTCCTTTTCATTCACTACACCATTATCATCGGTAGTGGCGCTGTAAAGCAGATATTTCCCAGAAGCCAGTTTCTCTTTGATCACTTTTACAACCACTGTCCGCCCTTTGCTCCTCGCCAGATTGGGCCATGCCATCTTCCAGATTTTTCCTCCATCTGTAGATTTTTTCTGCTTGTCTTGCCCACTTTTATTTTTCCCTTTTCGAAGTGCACCAATTTCCGCACCTTCCGTATAACGGACTGCCTCCACCGGTGAAACTCTCGCCGCAATCTTCGCCGGTTTTCGAATGGAAATCAATACCGTACGCATGAAGCTCCACATATTTTCGGTCTCCTGTCCACAACGTATCTATCAGCTGTTCTCTCGTAAGGGTCTGACCGATGTGTTCCGTAAAAAGTTTCAACAACTTCTGTTCTGTCTTACTTAAAACAATCTCCTGTCCATCTGCCAGATATCTCATTTCATCATAGAAAAACTGAAATCTTTCATCCTCATACCCATACGATTCTGTCTGCCGGATGCGAAAGCGCATTCGCTCCACTCTTGCCCGAAGTACCATCAAGCTAAAGGGCTTGGTAATATAATCATCTGCCCCCAGCCTAAACCCTGTCACTTCGTCAATTTCCAAATCGTTGGCGGTCAGCATCAACACCGGGATCTGGGAAGCCCGACGAATCTCTTTTAACAACTCATATCCACTTCCATCAGGGAGATTGACGTCCAGAAGTACCATATCAACTGCATTGTTTTTCCAGATCTCCTGTGCCTGTGCCAGCGTTAATGCACTTAAAAACTCAACGGCTTCCTCCTTTAACGCCAGTGCAATCCCCCGATTTAATCCTCTATCGTCTTCTACAATCAATATCTTATATGTATTCAACGCCACTCGCCCCGCTTAAATGCCATCATCATCTCATTGGTAAGACTGCAGTCCTCATCTTTCACAGGCATCTCATCTCTTTCAAACCATTCTGCAAGAGCAAGTTCTTCCTGATCCAGCTTAATTTCCGCCTCGCCGTCCAGCTCACAGAAGAAGCCCATCAGCAATGTATCTGACATAGACCATGGCTGACTCTTGTAATAACGAAGATTTTTTACCTTTAAGCCAACTTCTTCCATCACTTCGCGGTGCACCGTTTCTTCAATGGTTTCTCCCACTTCATTAAAACCTGCAAGAAGCGCATATTTTTTAAATTCTCTGCCTGCATATTTTGACATGAGAATTTTATTTTCGTGCGTAACGCCAATGATAACCGCCGGACAGATCTTCGGGAATTCCATCAACCCGCAGGAAGGGCAGCGCATCATTCGTTCCTTTTCATCATGAACCATGGGCTTCCCGCACCTTCCGCAGAAACGTCTTGTTTCATACCAGCGGGAAAGCTGCCATCCTGTAATGCCGGCAAATGATAAATATTTTGGTTTTGAAGCACGAAAGAAGCTGACATCTTCCCACTCGTATGTGCTGTGTTCACAGAGAGCCTCTCCACTCTTAGCACCTCCAAGATAAAATCTCCTGTCATCTATGGTAAATAAATATATATATGTATGATATAAATCACCTTCATCCACGCCCGCATTCACCGCTTCTTTGAACGTGGGATATACCACTTCTTCCCCCTCCCGACGAAGCAACAGGTTTCTTCCTTTGTAGCATAGAAGAATACTGTTCGCCGTAGGTTTTATGGGCTGATATTCATTTCTATATTGATGTGGTGCAATATCCTGTATCATTTCTATCCTCTCGCTTTCGTTCCATTGGTATCTCGTTTTCCAAGCTTCAATCGGTTCAGCGTCACTTCACGGTCTCGATAGCTTACTTTGGTTTCTGTTCCTTCCTCAAAGAGATATACCGACTCCAGTTCATCGTCCTTCTTTAACTTGATTCCACGAACACCGACTGCTCCTTTTTTCTTCTCCGACACTTCTTCTGCCGAGAATCTTAAGAAATATCCGTCCTTGGTCTGTAATACAATCTGCTGATTATCGTTAATCACCTGCACGCTTGCCACTTGATCTTCCGCTTGAAGCTTTGTAGCTGCAATCGTACGCTTCGCCACTTGAAATTCAGTACCTTCTACTTTCTTCACCATCCCCTGCTTTGTGGCAAACAGTAATTTTGCATAGCGAAGCTGCTCCCCGTCACAGATGTAGATCAATTCTTCTTTTGTACTGTCATAATTACTTACATTGTCAATCGGAAGTCCCTTATCACGGAATTTTCCAAACGGAAGATCCAGCACTTTAATCTGATGCATCTTGCCCTCCGCAGTAAAAATACATAGTTTTCCTGTATTCAGACAGTGTACAATATATTTATTCTCGTTATCTGCCGCCTCTTTATTTCTCTCGTAGGTCGCCACATCTACTGTCTTGGCATACCCAAAGCGATCCATCAGGAACACAACTCCCTGCTCTTCAATCTTCTTCTCTTCGTATACTGCCTCTTCTGCATTTTCCACTACCGTGCGGCGTTTTCTCGCAAATTCTTTCTTGAATCTATCAAGATCCTCGATAATAACATCCGACATAGAACTATAATTATTTAAAATATCTTCATATCTTGCAATATTGGCAAGTGTGGTCTCGTGCTCTTTCATCAGAGCTTCAATCTCAAGACCAATGAGCTTGTATAGACGCATCTCCAAAATCGCTGTCGCCTGCCGCTCCGTAAATCGAAGCATAGCCGCCATCTTCTTGGAAATGCCGGATTTGAACTTAATATTTTCTGTTACGCCTTTGGTCAGACACGCCTTAGCGTCTTTCACTGACTGACTTCCTCTTAAAATCTCAATAATGAGATCGATCACATCACATGCCTTAATAAGACCTTCTTGTATCTCTTTTTTATCTAATTCTTTCGCAAGAAGATTCTTATACTTTCTCGTCGCAAGCTCGAACTGGAAATCTACATGGTGCTCAATGATTTTCTTAAGCCCCATCGTCTCCGGTCTTCCATTTGCAACCGCAAGCATATTTACCCCGAAAGTATCTTCCAAGCGAGTCTTCTTATAGAGCATATTCGTCAGATTCTCTATGTCCGCACCTTTTTTTAATTCAATGACGATGCGGATTCCTTCCTTGGAAGACTGGTTGGAAATATCCACGATATCGCTGGTCTTCTTAGATTCTACCAGTGCACAGACATCATTTAAGAATTTCCCGATTCCTGCTCCGATCATTGTATAAGGAATCTCTGATATCACAAGGCGTTTTTTACCGCCTTTCATCTCTTCTACATCCACTTTTCCGCGAATCCGAATCTTTCCGGTTCCGCTTTCATAAATATCAACGAGATCGTCTTTATTTACTACAATACCGCCGGTTGGAAAGTCCGGTCCTTTGATATATTTCATCAGCTGTCTTGTGCTGATATCATCATTTTTCATGTAAGCCTTTACAGCGTCAATCACTTCTCCCAGATTGTGAGTTGGAATGCTGGTAGCCATACCGACCGCAATACCTTCCGCACCATTAACCAGAAGATTTGGCACCCTTACCGGCAGAACTTCCGGCTCTTTCTCTGTTTCATCAAAGTTCGGCACAAAGTCGATGACATCTTTATCAAGGTCCGATAAATAAGCTTCCTGCGTAATCTTGGCAAGTCTTGCCTCTGTATAACGCATTGCAGCCGCTCCGTCTCCTTCGATTGATCCGAAGTTGCCGTGACCGTCTACCAATGTCATTCCCTTCTTAAATTCCTGTGCCATGACAACCAACGCCTCATAGATGGAGCTGTCACCGTGCGGGTGGTATTTACCCATTGTATCTCCCACAATACGGGCGCACTTTCTGTACGGTCTGTCATAACGGATACCAAGCTCGTGCATGTCATAGAGCGTTCTCCTCTGTACAGGCTTTAGTCCGTCTCGCACATCCGGCAGCGCTCTTGCCACAATTACGCTCATGGCATAGTCAATATATGATTTCTTCATCAGCTCTGAATACTCAGTTCTTATGATCTGTGAATCCTGCATTTCTTTGTCTCCCTTTTATACATCCAACTCTGCTTCCGCAGCGTTTTCATAGATAAATGTTCTTCTCGGCGGCACCTCTGTACCCATCAGCATTTCTGTCACATCCGATGCCATTCTTGCGTCTTCGATCTCCACACGCTTCAAAATCCTCGTCTCCGGATTCAGGGTTGTCTCCCACAACTGCTCCGCGTCCATCTCGCCAAGACCTTTGTATCTCTGCAGCGTAAATGGACCATCGTGAGTTTTCCGGTATCTCTCTAATGCTTTATCATCGTAGAGATATTCCTCTTCTCCCTTTTTCGGCATTGCTTTATAAAGAGGCGGCATGGCAATGTAAATATGTCCCTCGTCGATCAGCTCTCTCATAAAACGATAAAATAACGTCAAAAGGAGTGTAGAAATATGCGCGCCGTCCACATCCGCATCCGCCATAATAATAATTTTGTCATAGCGAAGTTTACTGATATCAAAATCATTTCCATATCCTTCTGAAAAACCGCATCCAAACGCATTGATCATTGTCTTGATCTCCGCATTGGCAAGCACCTTGTCTATACTTGCTTTCTCCACATTTAAAATCTTACCGCGGATCGGAAGGATCGCCTGATACATACGGTCTCGCGCTGTCTTGGCAGAGCCGCCCGCAGAATCTCCCTCTACAATAAAGATTTCACACTTGGAAGCATCTCTGCTCTCACAGTTGGCAAGCTTTCCGTTGCTGTCGAAAGAATATTTCTGCTTTGTCAACAAATTTGTTTTCGCTTTCTCCTCTGTCTTTCGAATCTTTGCTGATTTCTCCGCACATCCGATCACTTTCTTAAGATTTTCAAGATTTCGGTCAAAATACCGCACAATCTCTTCACCGGTCACCTTACTGGTTGCTTTCGAAGCATCCGGGTTGTCCAGCTTTGTCTTCGTCTGCCCTTCAAATCTTGGGTCCGGATGCTTGATGGAAATAATTGCAGTCATTCCATTTCTCACATCAGCCCCGGTAAAATTCGAATCTTTTTCCTTCAGAATACCAAGCTCTCTGGCATACTGGTTGATCACAGTTGTAAAGGTGGTCTTAAATCCGGTCAAGTGGGTTCCGCCTTCACTGTTATAAATATTATTACAGAATCCGAGAATATTTTCGTGGAATTCATTCACATACTGAAAGGCTGCTTCAACCTCAATACCGTCTGACTCCCCTTTGAAATATACCGGCTCATGAATGGCTTCTTTTTTCGAATTCAGATCTTTGATAAAGCCAAGAATCCCATCCGGCTCGTGATACACGATCTTTTCTTTCTCTGCTCCGCGCAGATCTTCAAAGATAATCGTAAGCGACGGGTTCAAATATGCGGTCTCATGCATTCGGCTCTTTACATCATCTGCTTTAAATTTTGTCTTTTCAAAAATCGTATCATCAGGAAGGAAGTTTACTTTTGTTCCTGTCTTCTTCGTCTTCCCGATCTTTGGAAGCAGTCCGTCTTCCAATTCTACAACCGGAAGCCCCTTCTCATAGCGGTCGTGATGTATATATCCCTCCCGGCTGATCTCCACATCCATATATACAGACAATGCATTTACAACAGAAGATCCCACTCCGTGAAGACCTCCGCTTGTCTTATAGGCAGAATCATCGAATTTTCCTCCGGCATGAAGTGTCGTATATACAAGGCGGGCTGCCGGTACTCCCTTGGCATGCATTCCAACCGGAACTCCACGTCCGTTATCGGCAACCGTAGCCGAACCGTCTTTTTCAAGTGTTACTCTGACTTCACTGCAATACCCTGCCAGATGCTCATCCACCGCATTGTCAACGATCTCATAGATCAAATGATTCAGCCCCTTTGTGGACACACTTCCTATATACATTCCCGGTCTTTTTCTGACCGCTTCTAACCCTTCTAAAACTGAAATACTTTCTGCATCATATGTATTTTTCTTTGTCATTACACAGATATCCTTTCGCATACTTTTCCATACTGCATTTATCTTAGCACGAAATCTAGACTGAATCAAATATATTTTACGGATCCAGCACACTATCTAGTGTTTTTGCCAACACGACCATCGCATTTTTCATTTCTTCCACCGTATTCGTCTGAGCGCCCGCTTCGATCAGCAGACTCTTTGGTTTCAAATGCATGTTATAGCGATAACTCTTAAGATAAATTCTCCGCGTAAAGCCCGGATACATCTTAGCTGCTGCCAACTGCATCTGCAAGGAAAATGCTAAATTGTCTTCTATATAGGGATTACTCAAATATCCAATATCGCCATTCGCCTTAGATCGGCTTAAACCATTAAAAAACATGATCTGCGCCGTCTGTTTCCCGCCAATGTCTGTAACCAGATGCGTAGATTCTCCCACCCCGTCTCTGTGAAGATCAATGACAACTTCTATACTGGGATTCTCTTTTAATATCTTCTGAACCTGCGGTTCCGCTAACTGATAAGCCTTACTTCTGTCCATATTTCCGTCAATGAGATCATAGACCCCCTCGTGATGCAGCGTAGGGATTCCATATGTATCATTAAGGATTTTTGTTAAATATGCTCCCATGCCCATAATCGTGTCACTGACTTCCCCGGATCTGGAGTCCTGAAATGCCTCCTGCGAGTGTGTGTGGTAAATGAGCACCTTCGGTCCTTCTTTTTCTTTATTTAGCTTCATATCTTTCCCAAGAAGCTTTTCTGCATTTAACTGCCCGTCTTTTAACGACGTGCTGCTGTCAATGGTATAAAAATGACTGATCAAATACTCCGGATCCTTTAAATCTTCCATGACAATCTCCGATTGTCCCGCTGAAGCTTCCAGCACTTCTTTGCTTTCCTCTTCTCCGATTAATTTTCCGTCTGCATCTACCGCATTTTCATCTGCCGCCTGTTTTGCAAGAATCATTTCATACGTTTCCTTGTCCTCTACATCTGTGGCAGCAGGGTCCAGCTCTTCCATATACATTCCAAGCGGAATCAGTTCCGCTGCATTTCTTGCAAGCCAATGTGCTGGAGAAAGACCTCTATCGCCGGAAGACACTTTTGCAAAAGCCGGAAGATACGTCATTTCTGCCTGCCTCAGCAAAAAACTGCTAAGCTCCATCCGGTTTTCCTGTATCATCCACTCTTTCTTTTTATTCATATGAAATCCTATATATACAATCAATACACACAAAACAGCAACCATTAATATTTGACTGACTCTTTTTTTCTGCTTCAACCTACCATCTCCATCTTACCTTTTTCACGCTCTGCTTGTTGGGGAAACTTACGTCTATACTATATGATGATAGATTCGTCATTATGTGCATGTCCCTGTTCAAATAATAAATTCAGCGCTTCAGAAATCGTATAGCTAATTCTTTTTACTGTCTCATCAATATCTTTGGGCGTCACATAGAGTCCATTTAAATGGGGTGAAATCAATTCCTTGACAAGTTCATATTTCTCTGCCGCATTATATCCTTGTAACACTACACCTACACCTTTTAACGTCTCCGATGACTCTAATGCCTTGATCAGATTCTCCATCGTATCATTGACAATCGTAGCCGCATCTACCACGGTCGGAACACCAATGGCGATCACCGGAACGCCTACTGTTTCTTCCGTAATCCCATTTCTGTGGTTACCAACTCCCGAACCCGGATGAATCCCCGTATCTGCAATTTGTATCGTCCGATTTAAACGTCTGGAACTTCTTGCCGCCAAGGCATCTACCGCAATGATGAGATCCGGCTTCGTCTCTTGCACTACACCGCGGATGATTTCCACCGTCTCCATCCCGGTCTGCCCCATAACCCCAGGTACGATCGCGCTGACCAAATGGATGGCTTCTTCACCCATCGCATATTTTCCATATTCTTTTACGACATGACGGGTAATATTTAAATGATCAGCCACAAAGGGACCTAAAGCATCCGGCGTCACCTGTCGATTTCCAAGTCCGACTACGAGGACAGAATAATCTTCTTTATCCACTTGAATAAAGCGTGTGAGAAGTGACTTCAGTTTTTCCGAAATTTCCCGATGATAGCCTTCATCCGGAACAGCCATTTCCGGCGCTTCAACAGTGATATAAGTTCCAACCGGACGTTTCATTGTTCTGGCTCCGTTTTCCGTCTCAATTTTTACAGTCGTGACACATATTTCTGACTCCTCATCATACTCTTCTTCCAACACAACACCCTGTACCTCTACATGATCCGAATCAAAACGCTCCTTTTGCTCCAATGCCAAGTCTGTCCGCACATTATACTTCTCGATCATCCGCCTATCCTCCGCTTTTTTCATAGTAACTTCAATATATTCTTTAGTTTTTACATTATTTTGAGAAATATGTATTGACAGAAACATTTTTGCAGTCTAAAATAGATTCGTATGTTTCGTTAGAACGTCCGTGTCCGGCTCTAACGAACTGGAATCGATAAAGTCGAAATATTTAAATCGGAGGTGGACAAATTGGCTAACATCAAATCAGCTAAGAAGAGAATCTTAGTAAACGAAACAAAAGCAGCTAGAAACAAAGCTATCAAATCTAAAGTAAAAACTTATGTAAAAAAAGTTGAGACAGCTGTTGCTAACAAAGATGCAGAGGCTGCTAAAGCAGCATTAAAAGAGGCTACTGTAGAAATCAACAAAGCTGGAAGCAAAGGTGTATATCACAAAAACACATGTTCCAGAAAGATTTCCCGTCTCGCAAAAGCTGTAAACGGAATTGCTTAATTATAAACGAACATAAAAAAACAGCCATACCGTCATGTGGCTGTTTTTTTGATTGATTTATTAATTTGGGACGTAGCATTTTTACAAAAAGCTACGTCCCAAATTGCATTTTGACCTGTCCTTTTTTAGTTATTGATCAGTTTATCTTCACCGTTCCAGCTGTAAAGTTTTCTAATCTCTTCTCCTACTTTCTCTGATGGATGTTCAGCAGCAAGTTTTCTCATTGCTTTGAAGTGTACCTGACGTCCTGCATTAGACATATCAACAAGGAAGTCTTTTGCAAATGTACCGTCCTGAATATCGGATAAGATCTGTTTCATTGCTTTCTTTGTATCTTCTGTAATGATCTTTGGTCCTGTAATGTAATCACCATACTCTGCTGTATTAGAAATAGAATATCTCATTCCTGCAAAGCCGCTCTGGTAAATAAGATCAACGATCAGTTTCATTTCATGGATACATTCGAAGTAAGCATTTCTTGGATCATAGCCTGCTTCGCAAAGTGTCTCAAAACCTGCCTGCATAAGTGCACATACACCACCGCAAAGTACTGCCTGCTCACCAAAGAGGTCTGTCTCTGTCTCTGTTCTGTATGTAGTCTCAAGAAGACCTGCTCTTGCTCCACCGATTGCAAGACCGTAAGCAAGTGCACGATCCCATGCTTTTCCGGTATAATCCTGCTCTACTGCTACTAAGCAAGGAGTTCCCTTTCCTGCCTGATACTCGCTTCTTACTGTATGACCCGGAGCCTTTGGAGCAATCATCGTAACGTCTACGTTTTTCGGTGGTTTGATACATCCGAAATGAATGTTAAATCCATGTGCGAACATAAGCATGTTGCCTTCCTCAAGGTTGGGCTCAATGTCTTTCTTATACATATCTGCCTGAAGCTCATCATTGATCAGGATCATAATGATGTCTGCCTGTTTTGCCGCCTCTGCTGCTGTGAACACCTCTAATCCCTGTGCTTCAGCCTTTGCCCATGATTTACTTCCCTCATAAAGTCCTACGATAACATCACAACCAGATTCTTTTAAGTTAAGGGCGTGCGCATGTCCCTGACTTCCGTAACCGATAATCGCAATTTTCTGTCCCTCTAATACAGATAAATTACAATCTTCCTGATAAAAAATTCTTGCTGCCATTTTGCATTCCTCCTAAAATAATAAATTCTTATTCTATTTATTAAACAAGGCTGGCAATTAACCGGTCTTATTTAAAATCATAGTTTAATTGTCACTGATGTTTCCACTCTCATCAATATATGTTACGTCTTTGATTCCTCTCTTAAGACCGGTAATACCCGTTCTTGCAAGTTCCAGAATCTCATATCCATCCAACAGATTAAGGAAACCGTCCAGTTTTGACTGTGTTCCTGTAAGCTCCACCATCAAAGATTCTTTTTCTACGTCTACAATCTTGGCGCGGAAAATATCTGCAACGGAGATGATCTCCGCTCTCTCTGAAGCGTTGGCACGGATTTTCACCATGATAAGTTCTCTGTATACAGATTCCGATGGATCTAATACTTTAATCTCTACAATATCTTCAAGCTTTCGAACCTGCTTTTCAATCTGTGATAAGATCAGCTCGTCTCCACTTGCCACAATTGTAATTCTCGTAAATCTCGGATCTGCTGTCAGCCCGGCGGTAATGCTGTCAATACTGTACCCGCGTCTACTGAACAATCCTGATATCCGGCTCAATACACCGGGATTATTATCTACGATCAATGAATAAACTCTCTGCATATCACACCTCTTCCCCACTCGATTACAAAAAACAGAGTGCGTTCTGTTTTGTAAATAATAACAATATCCCCGCCATTTGTCAAGAGTATTCTCGCTGATTTTTGTGAAACATTTTTACAAACAAAAATTCTATCCATTTATCCAAAAGTTTATCAAAAATGATCCAGCTTTCACTTGTGCCCGCCGATTAAAAAAGGTATAATTGGAACTGTATGTTTCTACATATAAGTAATTTTAGAAAACGGAGACAATCAATATGAGTAAAACAAATCAAAAACAGCGTGAGGAATTTCGCACACGTCTGGGATTTATCGTTGCCTGCATCGGCTCTGCGGTCGGTATGGGCAATATCTGGATGTTTCCCTACCGCACCGGCAAATTCGGAGGCGCTGCATTTTTAATCCCATATTTTATCTTTGTAATCCTCCTTGGCTTTTCCGGAGTGATCGGTGAAATGGCTTTTGGGCGCAGCGTAAAAGCGGGTCCTTTAGGCGCTTTTGCCTCTGCAATGGAAATGCGTTTTGGAGAAAAGAGCAGAAAATGGGGTAAGCTGATCGGAATGATCCCTGTCATCGGATCTCTTGGCATTGCAATCGGATATTCCGTCGTTGTAGGCTGGTTTTTAAAATATCTGTTTGCCGCTCTCACCGGACAGCTTACAAAGATTGAAGACATGGGAAGTTACTTCGGTTCCCTTGCTGTTTCTTTCGGCAGTATCGGCTGGCAGATGCTGGGACTTGGTCTTACTTTTTTAATTATGATTCTCGGAGTGACAAAAGGAATCGAGAAAATGAACAAGCTTATGATGCCTGTCTTTTTCATTTTCTTCATCATCCTGCTCGTACGTGTCGCCACACTTCCGGGCGCCCTTGACGGCTATCGCTATTTACTTGTCCCAAACTGGGAACAATTGGGAAATATCAAGACTTGGGTATATGCTCTCGGGCAGGCATTTTTCTCCTTATCTTTAGCCGGGTCCGGAACAATTGTATATGGAAGCTATTTAAAGAAAGATATTGATGTTGTAGGCTGTGCCAAAAATGTAGCTTTCTTTGATACTTGTGCGGCGCTCCTTGCCGGTATGGTCGTTATTCCTGCGGTATTTGCTTTCCAGCTTGACGTTGCAAGCGGACCGCCGCTTATGTTCATTACACTTCCTGCTGTTTTCCAGCAGATGCCTTTTGGCGGATTATTTGCAATTATTTTCTTCGTTGCAGTATTATTTGCCGCTATTACTTCACTGATGAACTTATTCGAGACACCGATTGAAGCATTGCAACAGCAGTTTAGCCTTTCCCGCGGATGGGCAGTCGGCATTATCGCTGTCATTTCTGCCGCTGTCGGTATCTTTATCGAAAGCGGAGATGCTGTCGGCGCATGGATGGATGCGGTGTCTATCTATATTATTCCACTGGGCGCTCTTCTTGCCGGAATCATGTTCTTCTGGGTATGCCCGAAAGGCTATGCTAGAAAACAGGTAGAACTCGGTGCCTCCAAGCCCCTTGGCAAATGGTTTGAACCAGTAACAAAATACGTATTTGTAGGTATTACATTGATCGTCTATGTTTTAGGCATATTTTTTGGCGGAATCGGTTAGATTCCGCCAAATTTAAATTCTGGCCACAACTGGCTTCATTCCTTCCAGTCCGATGACCATGATCGGAGCTCCTTGTGGGATTTCCGTTCCGTCTTCTGCAATCACTTTTCTCTTCTTTCCGCCAACATCTCCTTCGCCTTTATAAGCAAAAATAGAAGTCTTGGCATAGCCGATCTTCCACAAAAGTTCTCTCTCCCTCTTCTGACGGTATAGTTCAATCAACGCACGCTCCAGAAGTTGGAGAAGGGAAATGGAAACAACGAGAAAAACCATAAAAGAGACCTTCTTTCCTTGACTCAAGAAAAAAATTGCCATCAAAAGATAAACCGCACTATTCACAATGCCGCCGCCATGCCAGTTCTTTGCCCATGCGTAAAACGTCCCTACATTCACCCATTTCTCTACACCTGACCAAAAAAGTCCGAATATCAATAAAATCAAGCCGAAAATATGAAAAATCGTCTCCGGCATTCCATCAAACAAGCCAAGTGTGATGGGCTCGGTATCCCATGAATCCGAAGCTGCCCAGAAGGCGATACACCCAAAGATCCCAAGCCCCCAGAAAAAGAACAGCATCTTAAAGTCCAACACTTTACTGTACAGGCGTCCCATATCTCTTCCTGCCACTTCCGGATCTCCCATTTGCCGAACCGCTTCTTCCTCCGCCTCCACTTCGCTCATTCCTTTTACCAGTAATGCTTCTATGGCATCTTCCAAGTGATCACGATACTCCTGTATAATGCAATCTCGTACCTCTCGATTATGGATTTCCTTTGACATTTCTTTTAAATATTCTTCAGCTTTCATAACATTCACCTCCGATCATTCCCGAAACCGCATTGGCGTAAGTTCTCCACTCTTTCACCAGCTTTTCATGATAGATTCTTCCGTTTGGCGTGATCTGATAATATTTTCGGACTTTTCCGTTCACCTCTTCCTCATAACAGGTTAAATATCCAGACTGAACAAGACCGTGGAGCAGAGGATATAACGTACCAACCTTCAGTTCAAACACATTGCGAGAGCGTTCCGACAATGTTTCAATCATTTCGTAGCCGTACATATCCTTCTGCGACAACATTTGTAAAAGAAGCATCGTTGTGTTTCCAGAAACAAGATTCCTGCTTACAGCCATTTTCTTTACCTCCTTCTATCGGTTATCTATATATTAATATTATATCGATTCCCGATATTTGTCAATATAAAAAATGGCAGAACTATTATACAATTCCGCCATTTTATGCTTTTCCTATTTTTTTCTATGCAAATGATCATGCTTTTCTCGAAGTTGTTCCCAAATCTCATGATGAAGCTTTGACTGCATCTTCGGAAATGCGCGCAGCATACGCCTGCCGGTCTGTGATGAATGTTCCAGATAATGTGCGTATTTTTGCTGATACTCTTCTCTCTTCTTCTTGAGTGCCTCCTGCCGTTCTACTCCTTCCATCACGTTCTGGTAAATATTCTCTCCCATCTGATCTGACAAGCGATGCAGTTCTGCCGCAATCTCTTCCATCATCTCCAGCTTCTTGTTGATCTTGAGAATTCCGGATACTGTCACACAAAGATCGGCAACCAGCTCAATCCCGCATATGATAAGAATTACAATTCCAATCCAGAGCGGTATAAAAGAATACGCTTTGAAAATCAACGGATGCAGTACCTTCACAATAAATACACATGCCGCTCCCCACAAAAGTGAAAATGGAAGGCATACATAACCATTTAGGTTCAGTGGCATTCCGCTGTAATCCCACCATTTATGGTGAAACAACACTTCTAACAAAAAACCGGTCAGCCATTCTAATACCGTCACAAGAACAGCCGATAATATGTAGAGAAGAAATAATTGTTCTTTAAATGGATGCATGAGCATAACAACAGCTGTGACACCAAGTCCATACACCGGACACAACGGTCCGTTTAAAAAGCCACGGTTTACGAACTTTCGTTCTTTTAATGCCGCAAACGCGACTTCAGCACACCAGCCGATAAAGCTATATAAGAAAAAATTTATAAATATATAATAGATTGTCAATTGAATTTCCACTCCTGTCTATGCTAACATTGTCATTATATCCAAAACATCATATTTCTTAAGAAATATCCTTACTATACTATGAAAGGAAAAGACATGCAAGAAAAAATTTCATTTTTAGGAAAATTTCATTTCACGTGGAAAAAGGTACTTTTTATATTGGTTTTGCTGTATATAGCTGCCCTCGTCGTCCCTTATATCCCACACAAAAAGGTAAATGAAAACTTCAAACACAACTTTAAACCAAATAATTTTTACAGCACCACTATAATTTAGATATGCGAAGCACCTATCAAGATACCGAACTTATTATACCAATCCGAAGATTCCTATAAGCCACCTCATTGTTTTAAATCTACGGTGATCGTTTGCCATTTAATAAATATTCCCGACAGTTTTCAGGCTGTCGGGAATTTTTTATAATCTCTCTACATACTTAGAATGCAGACTGATCCATCCAGCTCCGCTTTTTAACTTACCCCAAGGCGTTTTTCCATTGTATTTCACCTCTACAATAGTATACGTTCCTCTGTCTTTGATATGACCTACCGCCTTATTATTCATTCCGGCACCTGCTCGTATTGTCAGGTCAGAAACCTTTATCTTAACTAAGAAGCTTCCAGAATTTTTGTGCTTAATAAACCTCCTTTATCTTATGATATGTCGGAGGGCGATCACTCGTCCTACGCATCTCCATATTTATAAAGGATTTTCGTTTTTTCTTGCGAATTCTAAATTTAACGGATAGAAAATAGCACCTCAGCTCTGTTAATATATAATCATAATATTAATTACAACAAAAAACACACATAGGAAAATACCCCATGTGCGCTTTTATTAATGATTTTTCCAGACTTCTTAGATCTTCTCTTTCTTTTGCAGATGTCAGTGGAATAAAATATTTATACTCTGTCATGTCTATGATAATACCAACAAAAGGCTTTACAGCATTCCTGTATGAAGTATTATAATATACCTCTGAATCTTTACTATTCAAAAACTCCAAATAATCTGCACTAATAGTATAAAATCCAAAGCTTTCAAATTCCGCCATAATTCTCCTTATTCAAAAAGTGGAGAAGATTTCTCTCCTCCACTAAACTTTAATGCTCCACCTTTGGGATATAGGTAGCGGGACACCTTCTTTAATGTTCCACCTTTCAATGGGTAGCGGGACACCCTCTTTAACATTATCTCTTTCTCTAACTTAACTATACATTAATGTATGCTCATAGTCAATAAATTTGCAAAATTACACACCAGATAACTGGGGTTTCTTAGAATTTACCCTCTTTCGCTGCTTCCTCAATGGAAACAGCAACAGCAACAGTCATACCAACCATTGGGTTGTTACCTGCACCGATAAGTCCCATCATCTCAACGTGAGCCGGTACAGAAGAAGATCCTGCAAACTGTGCATCAGAGTGCATACGTCCAAGAGTATCTGTCATACCGTAAGAAGCCGGACCTGCAGCCATGTTATCTGGGTGAAGTGTACGTCCTGTACCACCACCGGATGCTACTGAGAAGTATTTCTTGCCCTGCTCGATACATTCTTTCTTATATGTACCTGCAACCGGGTGCTGGAAACGTGTCGGGTTTGTAGAGTTACCTGTGATAGATACGTCTACACCCTCTTTGTGCATGATTGCAACGCCTTCACGTACATCATTTGCACCGTAGCAGTTTACTTTAGAACGAAGTCCGTCAGAGTAAGCGATTCTCTGAACTTCTTTTAATTCGCCTGTGTAGTAGTCATACTCTGTCTGAACATATGTAAATCCGTTGATTCTGGAAATGATCTTTGCAGCGTCTTTTCCAAGACCATTTAAGATAACACGAAGAGGTTTCTTACGAACCTTGTTTGCTTTCTCTGCGATACCGATTGCACCCTCAGCTGCTGCGAATGACTCGTGTCCTGCAAGGAATGCGAAACAATCTGTATCTTCTTCCAGAAGCATTTTTCCTAAATTACCATGTCCAAGACCTACTTTACGCTGGTCAGCTACAGAACCCGGAATACAGAAAGCCTGAAGACCTTCACCGATTGCTGCTGCTGCGTCAGCTGCTGTCTTACAACCTTTTTTGATTGCGATTGCTGCACCTACTGTGTATGCCCAGCATGCATTTTCAAAACAAATTGGCTGAATTCCTTTTACCTGATTATATACGTCAAGTCCGGCATCTTTTGTGATTTTCTCTGCCTCTTCGATAGAAGCAATGCCGTAACTACCTAATACTTCATTGATTTTATCAATTCTTCTCTCATATGATTCAAATAAAGCCATTTATATGTCCTCCTTATTTTGGCTGATTCGCTCTGCTCGACTATTCTTTACGTGGATCGATAATCTTTGCTGCATCCGCAACACGTCCGTACTGTCCTTTTGCCTTCTCCCAAGCATCGTTTGGTGTATCACCTGCTTTGATGAAGTCTGTGAATTTTCCAAGACTTACGAACTGATATCCGATGATCTCATCATGCTCGTCAAGAGCGATACCTGTTACATAACCTTCAGCCATCTCAAGATAACGAGGTCCTTTTGCTAATGTTCCGTACATTGTACCAACCTGAGAACGAAGTCCTTTTCCAAGGTCCTCAAGTCCTGCACCGATCGGAAGTCCGTCTTCTGAGAATGCACTCTGTGTTCTTCCGTAAACGATCTGAAGGAATAATTCTCTCATTGCTGTATTGATTGCATCACAGACAAGGTCTGTGTTCAATGCCTCTAAAATAGTTTTTCCCGGAAGGATCTCAGAAGCCATAGCTGCTGAATGTGTCATTCCTGAACATCCGATTGTCTCTACCAATGCTTCCTGAATGATACCGTCTTTAACATTTAATGTAAGCTTACATGTTCCCTGCTGTGGAGCACACCAGCCAATACCATGTGTAAGACCAGAAATATCTTTTACTTCTTTTGCCTTTACCCATTTCGCCTCTTCCGGAATCGGAGCTGGTCCGTGATTTGCGCCCTGAGCTACCGGACACATCATTTCTACTTCATGTGAATAAATCATTTTAAAACTCCTTTCAACTATATATGATTTCTCTGTCGTAGGGCTCGTTATATCTTTAACACCATACTACATTTATTTTCTCACATCTTACAAGATTCGTCAATTGTCACTTTCACTTATTTTTGAAGCATATCCCAAAATTTATGGTCTGTTTTGTATGGTTCAATCTCATCCCAATCAAATGGCGCTGTCACCCACATATACCCCAGATCATGTTCGTCATTTTCTGAATAATTAAAATCAAAGCCAATCTCAATTCCTTCTTCATACACGAAGAAATTCTCTTTATAGGTATCTTCTTTTATTTCGCCCTGTAAGATTTCCTTCATTTCCTGAAGATCAAGTTCTTTCAGAAGTGCATCATTCTCCGCTTCTGAGCGCATGACGTCAAGCCATTGATTCATAAATTTATCATCCAGCGTTACAACATCCTTGATCTCATACACTTCTCCATCATCCAGACCAATATTAAGCGTTCTCAGATCGCCGCCATAGGAGTCGGCATCGCCCTTGGCATAGTTGTCCTGAAATGCAATACTTATGAAATGCTCGGACTGATAACAGATCTTGTATACCACATTGCTGACAAGTGCCGGATTTTCCGCCTGCACAACCTTGTCTTTGACCGTTTCATCCGGATGCGTATAAATCTCATCCACCGTTTCCATTGCGCAGTCTTTGATCGTCTGATTTACTTTCGTGTAATCTCTTCCTTCTCCGGACAGCTGCGGATACAGCACGTGGAATTCAATGTAAGTGGTTGTCTTTTCCGTATCTAAATAATTATAGGTCTCTTCCTCCACCTGATAGGAAACGTCCTCTTCATGGGCCGGAATCTGTTCAAGACCTCCCAGTTCTCCGGTATCTTCTTCTGACCAGTATTCCTCCCCAGGCAATTCTTCATATGGCATAAACTCTTCATAAGGATAATCATAGTAATCATGATGATATTCATTTATGCTCCGAAATACTCCCCACACGAAGAACCCGGCGATTGCCATAACAAGAAGAAGCATCCCGATCCCTGCTGCCACAGCAATGATCGTTGCTGTTTTCTTTGAATGATTCCCGGATGGCATGGTTCCTCCTGCTGTCACATAAGCTTCCATCGGCGTAAATCTCATTCCGCCTGCCTCTTGTTCTCTGTCAACAGCATACATTCCCAGATGCATACAAGAATTTACCGCATTGGGAGTTGCATTCATAGTCACACGGTTCACTGCAAGCCCCTGTGTGCAGAGTTCGCATACCTTTTGATACAACATTTTTCCGATGCCTTTTCCCTGCTGATCCTTTCGCACAAAGAACAGACAGATATGCCCGGTTCTGCTTACTGCGATCACACCGAGAAGCTTCTCTCCTTCAAATGCGCCAAAGAAATACAATTCTCTCATCTGAAATCTCCGGCTCATGTCCTCATAGCAGATATATTCCCGGAACTTTTCAATTCCTTCTTCCCGATATGAAGGCGCTACATCCTGCTCAAATACTTCCCGCACAAGATCCAGAGCCAAAGACAATTCCTGTAATCCAAGCATTCTGATTTCCATGCAATCCACTCCTTTCTGTCATACATCCTCTACTGTAGTTTCTTTAATTCTTCCTTTAACATCCGCAATGCATGTTCCACGGATGCCGCCCGGTTTTCCTGTCTTGTCCCTTTAAAACGGCATTCCTGCACACTCACATTTCCCTTAACAAAACAACCGATATATACAAGACCTACCGGCTTTTCTTCTGTGCCGCCATCCGGTCCGGCTATTCCTGTCACACTAAGTGCTGCGTCTGCCCCTGCCGCTTTCGCCGCTCCTTCTGCCATCTCACAAGCCGTTTCCCTGCTCACAGCGCCGTAACGCTCTAAGGTATCGTGACATACGCCAAGAAGCTTTTCCTTAGCTTTGTTGGAATATGTAATGTATCCTTCTTCATATACCGCAGAAGCTCCGGCTACATTCATTACCCTTCCCGCAAGTAATCCCGCGGTACAGGATTCAGCAGTTGTCAAAGTAATTCCTTGATCTTTCAGCAATGCAACAACTTCGTCTTCCAAAGACATCCTACATGCCTCCCTTAGTCAGAACCTGTATATTCTTTGCCACGTAATCAACGAGGGATACGATTGTCAAAATAAGAGATACCCAGATCAAAACAGTTCCGATCACATCAAACACGCCGCCCAGGTCCATGATCAGTACAATGACCATGAACATCTGTGAAACAGTCTTGAATTTTCCCCAGTAACTTGCAGCAATGACAATTCCACTGTCTGCAGCTACAAGACGGAAACCACTGATAATAAACTCTCTGGCAAT
The DNA here is from genome assembly GCA_900543415.1 of uncultured Dorea sp. Classification (GTDB taxonomy): domain Bacteria; phylum Bacillota; class Clostridia; order Lachnospirales; family Lachnospiraceae; genus Dorea_D. The sequence goes on from UQRE01000020.1 coordinate 36,540, forward strand.
AATGATAATAACAAACCATGCCTCAAGCTGACCGGTAGAAATCATACAGATCATTGCGGAACATACAAGAAGTTTGTCCGCCAGCGGGTCCATAAATTTTCCGAAATTCGTCACAAGACCTCTTGCTCTTGCAATTTTTCCATCTAACATGTCCGTAAGACTGGCTACTGCAAAAATAACAAGCGCAATCCACTTATTTGCTGCTCCTCCCACGTCTGTCAGCATAAAAAATACAAAAAATGGTACCATGATCACTCTTAATACTGTTAACTTATTTGGTAAATTCATTACATCAACTCTCCTATCAAATCGTATTCTAATGCGCCCGTAACCTTCACCTTGGCAAAATCTCCGGTTATAAGCTCCGCATCTGTATGTACAAAGATCAGACCGTCTACATTTGGCGCATCCTTGTAGGTACGTCCCACATATACATTTTCGTCTGCTACTTTTCCTTCCACCATCATAAGAACTTCACTGCCTACCATGTCTTCCGCTTTGTCAAAAGCGATATCCTGCTGAAGCTCCATAAGTTCCGCCTGGCGGTCCTCTTTTACAGATTCTTCAATCTGTTCCGGCATATCAGCTGCCGGTGTGTCCTCCTCCGGTGAATACGTAAATACTCCCAGTCTGTCGAACTCCATTTCATCAACAAATTCCATCAATTCTTCGTGATTTGCTTCACTCTCTCCCGGGAAACCGGTAATCAATGTTGTCCGAAGGGCGATATCCGGGATCTCACTTCGAAGCTTCCCTATGATCTCCACAAGCTGTTTCTTCGATGTCCTTCTTCCCATACGCTTCAGAATCTCATCACTTGCATGCTGGATCGGAAGATCAAGATAATGACAGATCTTTGGTTCTTCTTTGATTACCTGTATCAGATTGTCGTCAATTTCCTCCGGATAGCAGTACAGAATGCGAATCCAACGGATTCCACTGATCTTACACAGCTCTTTCAGAAGCTTATGGAGTGATTTTTCTCCGTAAATGTCCTGTCCGTAAACGGTCGTCTCCTGTGCGACAAGAATCAACTCCTTCACACCTTGCTCTGCCAGATCTTCCGCTTCTTTGATCAAGCGTTCCATCGGCACGCTTCGATAATTTCCACGTAATTTCGGAATAATACAATAAGTACAATGCTTATCACAGCCTTCGGCGATCTTAAGATATGCAAAATGCCCTCCTGTTGTCACAAGTCGTTTCTCGTCAACAAGGGGAAGTTCATTAATATCTGTCACCTCCACATGACCATTCCCGGCAAGCGCTTCTTCCACTGCCTCTGTGATCTTATCATAGGACGTTGTTCCAAGCACTGCATCCACTTCCGGAATCTCATCTAAGATTTCCTGCTGATAGCGCTGTGCCAGACATCCTGTAACGATCAGCGCCTTTAAGCGCCCCTCTTTCTTGTATTCTGCCATTTCTAAAATCGTCTGCACGCTTTCTTCCTTGGCATCATTGATAAAGCAGCAGGTGTTGATCACGATCACATCTGCTTCACTCTCCTCGTCTACGATCTTGTACCCTTTTTTATCCAGAAGTCCAAGCATTACTTCTGAATCTACAAGATTCTTATCGCATCCGAGCGAAATAAATAATATATTCATAGCCCGTCTCCTTTCCTCTTCAATGACTGTCTATATCAGAAGAAAGGCAGATACCTTCCGGCATCTGCCTTGTAAATCATTCTAGTCTTCTGCTTCCACCTTGATCTTTGCCTGATTCAGCTCATCGATCGCGATCGACAACGGTTTTTCACCGTCTTTTGTATCTACCAGAGGCTCTGCACCGTCAATGATCTCTCTTGCTCTCTTTGCAGTTGCCATAACGATGGAATAACGACTGTTGACTACTTTTGTCTCGCCCTCCTCAACGTCCTTATTCACAACCTTCATTAAATCTGTGTAAGATGGGTGTAACATACACTATTCTCCTTTCAACTCTTCTTTCATATGCTCAATAAATTCGTGATTTCGAAAGCTTCTTCTGTGCTCTCCCTGAATGATCCGATGCATTTCTTCTACACACTCCATCAGATCATCATTGATGATAAGGTAATCATATTTCTCCATACCTTCGGCTTCTTCCTTTGCACGGCTCATACGGTACTCGATCACATCCATAGTCTCTGTCCCACGACCGACCAGACGGCTTCTAAGCTCCTGCGCACTCGGCGGTGTCACGAACAAAAGCAGTGTGTCCGGAAACTTTTCTTTTACCTTCAGCGCTCCCTGAATCTCTATCTCAAGAACCACGTCCTTACCGGCTTCTAATTGTTCCTCCACGTAGACACGCGGTGTACCGTAATAATTATCCACGTATCTAGCATACTCTATCAACTCGTCTTTCGCAATCATTTTTTCAAATTCTTCTGTAGATTTGAAGAAATACTCTCTTCCCTCTTCCTCTCCCGGGCGAGGTGCTCTTGTAGTTGCGGAAACAGACAATGCATAATTGTCATACTTTTTCAGAAGTTCCCGCATGATGGTTCCTTTGCCGGAGCCGGAAAAACCAGACACAACAATAAGAATCCCTTTATCTTTCATACCTTTTTCCTCTCTTGACACTATTCAATATTCTGAATCTGTTCTCTGACTTTCTCAATCTCTGTCTTTAATTCAATTCCAATATTGGAAATTTCAAGATCATTGGCCTTCGACAGAATCGTGTTCGCCTCACGATTCATCTCCTGGGCAATAAAATCAAGCTTACGCCCGATTCCGCTGTCATCCGATACCAACGTATCTTTCATATGTACAATGTGGCTTCTCAGTCTCACCACTTCTTCATCTGTACAGATCTTATCTGCAAAGATCACTACCTCTGCAGCGATTCTGCTGTCTTCTATCTGGGTGTCTGCCAGAAGTTCCTTCACCTTTGTCTCCAGCTTGTCCCGATACTCTGCAATAATCTGCGGAGAACGCTCTTCAATACAGCCTACAAGCTTCAACATGTTGTCAAGCTTCTCGATCAGATCTTCTCTTAAATGTTCCCCCTCTGAAGTTCTTGTCTCTACAAACTGACGAATTGCACCGTCAAGCGCCTTCTTAAGACCCTTCCACAATTCCTCTTCATCCACAGCCTGCTCTTCCATTGTGAGCACTTCCGGATATCTGGACAGCGTGGACACACGGATATCATTTTCCAAGGAAAACTTCTCCTGCATCTTTTCAAAATACGATAGATATTCCGCCGCAAGCACTTCGTTATATTTTAAAGATACCTGCTGTTCAGACAGATCTTCATAAGTAATAAATATATCCACCTTTCCTCTCTGCACGCTCTGCTTCAGAAGACTGCGGATTGCTGTTTCAAAAAAATTCAATTTCTTCGGCATACGGATATTGGCATCCAGATAACGGTGATTCACACTCTTCATTTCAACCGTGAATTTGCGTGACTCTTCCTGAACCTCACAACGTCCGAAGCCTGTCATACTTTTTATCATAAATGGAAAACCTCTTTTTACATATATTTTCAAACATCTGTAAAGTATTATAATCCATTTTCCATGTCAAAGTCAATTAAAGGTTTGACAACATCCACCTTTTCTCCCTCAATATCATTGGACTCCCACTGTACGCTATGTTATACTTATGAAATAATGACTGATCAATTAAGGAAGGAGCCTTTCACATGGCATTTGATGGAATTACCGTTTCAGCTCTTGTGCAGGAATTAAGAGACAACTTAACCGGCGGACGTATTGCGAAGATCGCGCAGCCGGAACCTGACGAACTGCTGCTTACAATAAAGACACCGGCAGGACAGCGAAAACTGTATATATCAGCCAGCGCATCTCTGCCGCTTATCTACTTAACCGATGAAAATAAGTTAAGCCCGATGACTGCTCCGAATTTCTGTATGCTGCTTCGAAAGCATATCGGAAACGGACGCATTACTTCTATCTCGCAGCCAAAGCTGGAGCGAATTATCAGCTTACACATTGAACATCTCAACGAACTGGGCGATCTGTGCGAGAAGAAGCTGTTCATTGAGATCATGGGCAAACACAGCAATATCATTTTCTGCGACGACAAGGATATGATCCTGGACAGCATCAAGCACGTATCCGCTCAGATGAGCTCGGTTCGCGAAGTACTTCCAGGAAGAACATATTTTATCCCGGACACGATGGAGAAATCAGACCCGCTCTCTGTAAATGAAAAAGAGTTTCTTGACACATTAAAAGAGAAGCCGGTTTCACTTGGCAAAGCGATTTATACAAGCTTTACCGGTATCAGTCCGGTGATTGCCGAAGACATCTGCTTTCTTGCAGGTCTGGACTCCCAGCTTCCAGCTTCCGAGCTTGATGAAGATACCTTTCTACATCTGTTCAGGCAATTTTCTTACTACATGGATGATATCAGAGGCTGCCATTTCCATCCATGCATTTATTATGACGGCACATCGCCCAAAGACTTTGGCGCTGTCGCACTGTCGCATTTTTCTAATTATACGAAGCAGGAATTTACTTCTATCTCAGAAGTTTTAAATACCTATTATGCAACAAAGAACACACTCACCCGTATCCGGCAGAAAAGCGCCGATCTTCGCCACGTTGTTCAGACTGCCTTAGAACGTAACCGGAAGAAATATGACTTGCAGAAGAAGCAATTGCGTGATACCGAGAATCGTGAAAAATACAAAGTCTACGGGGAGCTCATCCATACCTACGGTTATAACTTGGCTCCGAATTCCAGGAAACTTACTGCTCTTAATTATTATACGAACGAAGAGATTACCATTCCTCTTGATCCGACTTTGACACCGGCTGAAAACGCACAGAAATATTTCAACAAATATAACAAACAAAAACGTACCTTTGAGGCATTGACCGAACTCATTCAAGAGACTGCGGATGATATCCATTATCTGGAATCTATCAGCAATTCTCTGGATATTGCCCTCACCGAAGCCGATCTTATTCAGATTAAGGAAGAACTGATGCAAACCGGATATGTGCGCAGAAAATATACCAAGAAGAAAGAAAAAATCACGAGTCGTCCAATGCACTATATCTCCAGTGACGGTTACCATATGTATGTAGGGAAAAATAATCTGCAGAATGAAGAACTCACCTTCTCTTTTGCCAATGGAAACGACTGGTGGTTTCACGCAAAAGGAGCTCCCGGCTCTCATGTGATCGTGAAAACAGATGGGGACGAACTTCCGGACCGCACTTTCGAAGAAGCCGGACGACTCGCCGCCTATTACTCCAAAAACCGTGGAAGCGACAAGGTGGAAATTGATTATGTAGAGAAAAAACATGTCAAAAAACCGAACGGTTCCAAGCCCGGTTTCGTCGTTTATTACACGAATTATTCTCTCGTCATTGATTCCGATATCAGTAATATAAAGACCGTACAGGATTAGTCTGTACGGTCTTTGTTTTGTTCATAATCTTTTATAAATACTTTTGAATGATTTTTTGCATTTCTTCAAATTGCTGTTCCATCTCATACACCAATTTAAACTGTGTTCTTGCTCGCACCAGATTATGTTCTGGATAGCTAGTTTTAAAATAGGTATCACCTTGCAGGTAATCTGTCAAAAATCTGATTCCACATTCCAATGTGATAATTCGAGCTCCCCATGCCAAGCTCTTAATCTCCGCATCTGTAAGTGCATCTTTTGTTTCCTCCAGATACCCCTTTACATACATTTCGTACAAATTAATATCAAAATGTACAAGATCTAAATTTTTCTCATCTTCTTGAGCTGTTGCTGCTCCAAACCGAATAGAATCTCCAAAATCATTTGCTGCAAGTCCTGGCATGATTGTATCAAGATCAATGATACACAGGCCTTTATCGGTACTCTCATCGAAGAGAATATTATTTAGCTTCGTATCATTATGTGTTACACGAAGCGGAAGAATTCCTGACTCCTGCTGTTTTACAAGCACTCCACAATCTTCCTGCCTCTGCTCTACAAAAGCAATCTCCTTCTTACAAGTATTTGCACGATTTTTAAGATCTCTCTTCACTGCAATTCGGAAAGTTTCAAACCGTTTTACCGTGTTGTGGAAATCAGGAATTGTCTCGTGAAGCTTTTCTGCCGGATAATTCTCCAGTCGTTTTAAGAAATGACCAAAACTACTACCAGACTGATAGAACTGCTCTGGTTGCTCTACCTGCTGATAGCACACAGAATTTGAAATAAAATTGGAACATCTCCATGGTTCCCCTTCTGCATCTTCAAAATAGTTGCATCCTGTCTTTGTTTTAATATAAGCCAAAGTTTCTCTATCCGGATCACCGCCTTCTGCACGAATCACACTTCTTAAATATTCCGTAACCCCAAAAATATTTTCCATTACTCCATCTGGATCTTTAAATACATTGCTATTTACTCTCTGGAGAACGTAGGATGGTTCATCTCCTTCTTCTCCCGGCATGTAAACTGCATATGTTTCATTAATATGTCCTGCACCGTATGGTTTTACATAACTGCACTTTGGTCCAAAACCAAATGCATAAACCGCATCTTCCAGATTACGATTATCCACACCGTCAATTTTTCTTCTTGTAGAAAAAATCACTTCACCAGCTTCAACTTTCACACCGGAAGGAATGGTACAATTTGATTTCACTACGCTGCCAAGCCCTATATGTACACCGCTTCCTAAATGAGAATCGTGATCTACCACCGCTCCACTGTTGATCAGCACTGCATGCTCCATAATCGTATCACGGTTCACTACCGCTCTCTGTAAAACAAAACATCCCTGTCCTACCGTTGCATTCGGACTTACTATCGCAGACGGATGAATCAATGCAGGTACATCATATCCCGCCTCCATCAGCCGCTCCGTCCAAAGAAGACGCATATTATTATCCCCAAATGCCGCAATCGCTGCATCGTAATCTTGTAAAAACGCTTCATAATCACAACATTTTCCAATTACGTCCTTCTCTTTTTTAGCATCATCTAAAAACGCAATGTCTTCATACCCCAACTGCAGAGCAGTTTCCTGCATCATACGTCCCATACCGCCTGCACCAAGTATCAATAAGCTTCTCATTTTATCTATGTTTCCTTTCACTTCTTTATTGGAAGTCTCTTCTCTTTCTGTCGCAAACCTAACTTACATTGTACTAAATACATCCCATTTGGTCAATCCATAACTTTTTATTTGCTTTTCTTCACGGGAGTTTGACAGTTGAATAATTAAAAATTACCTTGCAGGCCTTATAAAACCTACATTTTTTATGTCAAATTTTATGTTTTGATATGTACTTGTTT
>UQRE01000021.1 GCA_900543415.1 uncultured Dorea sp.
GCTACTGAAAAGTAGTCGGGGATTTTTCTATCATACCTAAAAATTAAGCGCTTACGTTCTTTTCATATTCAAATAATCTTCTGGAAAAGTACAAGGGACTTTATTTGAGGATGACCAGTGAGCATAAGACAAAAGTAATCGCATAGAAAGCAAGACGAAACTAAAAAAAATAATTAAAATTAAAACAATTATAATTGACTAATGTTCTGCGCGGTGGTAAACTTAAGAAAAAGACGAGGTGATTGTGAATGGAAAGACTTTCAAATGCGCAGCAAATCAAAGAATTATATAAGGAGCTATTAGCTGATTCTCAGGAACATACCAGAATAGAATTATTTGCGTATGCGCAACAAAAATCTGGAGGACGATTTACGGATGGGATGCTGACCGGTGCCCTTCGAACTTTGGTTACAGATACCAATGATTATATATGTGTGCGAAGAGGATGTTACAAGAAGAAAAGTACAGAAGAGCAGGCTCGGGAACACAATTCACTGGTAGAGGCTTATCTTGATATTTTTAAAGAGGCGCTTCGCAAAAGCGGAAATATTACATCGAATCCATTTCAGATATTGAATATGAATCGGGAAGATATAGCAAAATTAGAAGACATTGAGAAATGTGTCCGAGTCATCTCTGATACAATTGAAAAAATTCAGTAGACACATTATCTCGTGGAATATAGTTGAATACGTGAGGAGACAGAAAAAATGAGTACTGCAGACAGTGAAAGAGAAATTTATATAAATATAAATATCGAGTTTCGTAAAAAGCAGGAGAGTGTTTATTCCGATAGTGCGCAATTGCTCATTTCTTATGCTCAGCAACTCATAGGAAAAGATCAGGCGTCCTTAGATCTTCAGCAAAAAGTTGTGGACTGGTCTAGAAAATGTGGAGAAGGGAAGCCGGATTATACGGTTATTACGAATCAAAATATATGTTTTGTGGAATATATGGTTCCGCTAGTTATTGAGAAGAATGATCCAAATCACTTATCGGAAATCGAGAGAGAAAAAAGCTTTTTCTTCCACTGTTGGGAGAGGATTAAAGGAATGATTGCCCAAGAAAGTCAGTGGGAGCAAAGTGTCGCTGGATATTTGCATAACATCGCAGAAGAGCATCCACTTATCGCTCGTTTTATTGCATCGGTTTTGTCGGGAATATTAATAGGAACACTGACAGATTGTGTGGCTGATGGAGTAAAAAAACCAGAGCAGGAAGAACATTATCAAAAAGTAATGGAAGAGATGGAAGAGATTTTACATCTTGAAAAGGATGACGAAATTACCCTTACAAAAGAAAAAGATGGCTACAAAGTTATTATAAAGAATAACTAATCTATTTTATCGTTTTCAGCTGGAAAGATAGTAAGGTGAAACCTTTGAACCCACAATTTATACAAGGAGTCTTATTTGATTGGGACAAAATTGATCAGGAAAGTTATCTTTTTATTTTCTACCCATGATACGCATTCGGAATTATGTAATGCCATAAGAATAGTAAGAGGCTATCGAAAAGAAAAATGGGGTTACTTTTTACGGGCGGAAAGTTTTTATAATGTTGCGACACAAGAGGAAATGTATGCGGATGCAGAACATCCGTCTGCGGTATATCATGAAAAATCTCATGAAGAGAGCTTCCTGACATTGGCTTGAACACCTCCGACCGAACGGGCTTTATTTATTTGATGAGCCGGAAGCAGCTCTGTCTCCGCAGCGGCAGTTATCATTGCTAATGGAATTATGTCTGGAAACTTTTATTTATATCTTGACAGTCTGTAATAACATTTGCTAAAATCATATTTTGGTTAAATACATAATCTATCATAATAGTTGATAACGCAGCGAAAAGCGTGGAATTTAGGCTGATTCTACGCTTTTTTTAATACAAAGAATATTTTTGTTTTTTAGTAAAGTAGGAGGAATTACATTGACTTTTTATCAAGAACTTCAATTAAATCAAGCAGGCTCTAAGAAGCTGATAAGAGAAAGTAACTCTACAAAAGAAAAATGGTATCACGAGGGAGTGTTTTTGTTTAAGATTTTGCTGACAGTAGCATTTTGCTTTCTTTTTGTGACAGCAGTTTCTATGATTTTCGGTAACGAAAATAGTGTTGTCGGTGTGGCGATTCTTTTGGCTTTGTTAGCTTTTCGAAAGGTGAATCTTGGATATGATGTCAAGCAGAGTAGTTATGTAATGTTCGGGATGTTCCTTGTGTTAATGATCGGACCACATTTTGCTAATCAAGCAGGTATGTACGGCGGAACTTTGGTAAATTTTTTATGTATGTTTGTAATGACTGTATTCGGATGTTATGAGGTACGGTTTTTTAACCATTCCACATTTTTGCTTTCTTATCTTTTATTATATGGAAATGACGTGACAGGTGATCTATACATAAAGAGAGTAATCGCGTTGGCAATCGGCGGTCTTTGGATCGCACTTTGTCTTTATCGCAATCATAGACATATTAATCACACTGACAGATTAAAAGATGTTATTTCGGCAGTCAGTGTAAATGCGTCAGAGACAAGATGGCATATAAAAGTTTCTTTAGGTGTAAGCCTTGCTATGTTTTTAGGACAACTCATCGGACTCCCGAGGGTTATGTGGATTGGAATTGCAGCCATGTCTGTCATCCATCCGAGTGATGCTGTAAGAAAGAAAAGCCACATGTTTTTCAGATTTTTCGGAAATGTATTGGGGTGTGTAGGATTCTTTATTCTTATAAAAATATTGCCGGAAAGTATGTATGGGATGATAGGGATCATCGGTGGAATTTGTGTTGGTTTTTCTGCCACATACGGATGGCAGACAATTTTTAATTCCTTTGGTGCGCTTGGGCTTGCCATGGGGATATATGGAATGAACACAGCAATGCTGCTTCGAATTGTGAACAACGGATTTGCAGTAGCATTTGTATTTTTATATGTACCGCTATTTGACAAAGTAATGGAAATATTTACCAGACAGAAGGTTTCCAAAGAATTACTTTCGTAAATTTTTTCGTAAAGTGCTCATATAAATTTATATTTCTGCCGCTTTTTTGCATGAGATATGTTATAATTACAAAAATGACTGATGGACAGTTATGAGATGTACAAATATATTATTTGATGCAAAGGAGTATTTGCCTGATGTATGATGTGGTAATTATTGGAGGCGGGGTAACAGGAACAGCAGTGGCACGTGAACTTTCCCGTTATGAAATAAAGATATGCGTTGTGGAGCGCGAAGAGGATGTATGCTGCGGAACTTCGAAAGCAAACAGCGGGATTGTACATGCCGGATATGATGCGGAGATTGGATCGCTTAAGGCAAAGCTAAATGTAAGAGGAAATGAAATGATGGGGAAACTTGCAGAAGAGTTGGATTTTCCATTTCAAAGAAGCGGTTCTCTCGTTATATGCAGGGAAGATAACGAGTTTTCCAAGCTTCAGGAGCTTTATGAACGAGGGATGAAAAACGGAGTCAAAGATCTCAAGATTTTGAATAAACAGGAAGTATTAGCGTTGGAACCTAATATTACGGAAGACGTGTCTGCTGCTCTGTATGCGCCCACTGCCGGAATTGTCTGCCCATTTGGCTTAAATCTTGCCTTGGCGGAAAATGCTTATGAAAATGGTGTGGAATTTCGTTTTGATACGGAAGTGAAACGGATTCAAAAAACAGAAGAAGGTTATACACTTGAGACGAGTCAGGGAGCTTTGTATACTCGTTGTGTCGTAAATGCGGCGGGTGTCTATGCAGATCAATTTCATAATATGGTAAGTGAAAAGAAGATTCATATCACTCCGAGAAGAGGGGACTATTGTCTCGTGGACAAGACCGCCGGGGCTCATGTGGGGCGGACGATTTTTGCACTTCCCGGGAAATTGGGAAAAGGGATATTAGTAACGCCTACGGTTCACGGAAATCTTTTGCTTGGACCGACAGCTATTGACATTGAAGACAAAGAAGGGTGCAATACAACACAGGCCGGTTTAGAGGAAGTAATCGGAAAAGCCGGATTAAATGTGAAGAATCTTCCTATCAGACAGGTAATTACTTCGTTTGCAGGTCTTCGTGCGCATGAAGATAATGGTGATTTCATTATTGGGGAAGTGGAAGATGCCGAAGGCTTTATCGACTGTGCAGGGATTGAGTCTCCGGGACTTACCAGCTGTCCGGCGATCGGGGAAATGGTGGCGGAGATTTTAAAGGAAAAGATGGGACTTGAGGAGAAGTCTGACTTCGTTGCCAGAAGAAAAGGAATCCTTGATCCGAAGACACTTTCTATGGAAGAGCGAAATAATCTGATCAAGGAACATCCTGCGTATGGAAATATAATCTGTCGCTGTGAAATGATTACAGAGGGGGAAATCATAGATGCGATCAAGCGACCTTTGGGGGCTAAATCGTTAGATGGCGTCAAGCGAAGAACGAGAGCAGGGATGGGGCGTTGCCAGGCGGGCTTTTGCTCACCGAAAACAATGGAAATTCTTGCGAGAGAACGTGGAATCAATATCGAAGAGATTACAAAATCAGGCGGAAAATCCCAGATTATTGTAGGAAAAAATAAGGAACAATGATAGGGAGGTTACCGAATATGAAAGCATATGATATTGTAATTATTGGAGGCGGTCCGGCAGGGATGGCTGCAGCAGTGGCAGCAAAGAAGCAGGGAATTGATCGTATTTTGATTCTTGAAAGAGACCGGGAACTTGGGGGTATTTTAAATCAGTGTATCCATAATGGATTTGGTCTTCATACATTTCAGGAAGAATTGACAGGACCAGAATATGCAGACCGGTTTATCGGACAGGTAAAGTCATATAATATCGAATATAAATTAAATACAATGGTGATGGATGTAAGCCGTGATAAAAGAGTGACCGCCATGAATCGGGAAGAGGGAATGTTTGAGATTCAAGCCAAGGCAATTATTTTTGCAATGGGATGTAGAGAACGATCCAGAGGGGCATTAAATATTCCGGGATATCGTCCGGCAGGAATTTATTCAGCAGGAACAGCACAAAGGCTGGTAAATATGGAAGGATTTCTTCCGGGGCGGGAGGTTGTAATTCTTGGTTCCGGTGATATTGGACTGATTATGGCAAGGCGTATGACTCTGGAAGGTGCGAAAGTGAAAGTCGTGGCAGAGCTTATGCCATATTCCGGAGGGTTAAAGAGAAATATTGTTCAATGCCTTGATGATTATGGAATCCCATTGAAGTTAAGCCATACCGTGATTGATATTAAAGGGAAAGAACGGGTAGAAGGCGTTACGTTAGCTGAAGTAGACGAGAACAGAAGACCAATTGAGGGGACGGAAGAATTTTATTCCTGTGACACATTGTTGCTTTCCGTAGGTTTGATTCCGGAAAATGAGATTTCCGGCGCTATGGGCGTAGAATTAAACCCGGTTACGTCGGGACCGAAGGTCAATGAGAGACTGGAAACAACTATCGAAGGTGTATTTGCCTGTGGAAATGTATTGCATGTACATGATCTTGTAGACTTTGTGTCAGAAGAAGCGGCGGCAGCGGGCAAGAATGCGGCAATGTATGTACAAGAAGGAGAAAGTGCAAGCGAACAGGGGAGAAAGATTAAATTGCGCCCATTGGCGGGTGTCCGATATACGGTGCCGGAGACAATTAATCCAATGCGGATGGATGAGAAACTGACAGTTCGCTTTCGTGTGGGAAATGTCTACCGGAATTGTTATATCAGTGTATATTTTGATGAGGAAAGAGTGCTTCATAGAAAGAGACAGATTGTTGCTCCCGGTGAGATGGAGGAAATTAAGCTGAGCAAAGAAGAGCTTCTCAAATATCCGAATCTTGACACAATAACGATAAAGATTGAGGAGGCATAGAATATGGAGATCAAAAAACTGACTTGTATTAACTGTCCGGTGGGATGTTCCCTGAAGGTTGAGATGGACGGAGAGAACGTGATTTGCGTAAGTGGGAATACATGCAGGCGCGGCGAAATCTATGCACGAAAAGAAGTGACGAATCCAACAAGAATTGTAACGTCAACCGTGAAGGTTGTAAACGGAACTTCCGGCACAGTGTCGGTGAAAACAAAAGAAGATATCCCGAAAGAGAAGATATTTGCATGTGTACAGGCATTAAGAGGAATAGAGGTTCAGGCGCCGGTACACATTGGGGATGTAATCTTGGAAAATGTGGCAGGAACGGGAGTGGATATTGTCGCAACAAGGAATGTAGAGAAAGGATGTCATTAAGTTATGCAGGAAATAAAATGTCCCAATTGCGGAACGATTTTTCAAGTGGATGAATCGGAATATGCACAGATTCTGCGACAGGTGCGGGATGAGGAGTTTAAAAAGGAATTGGAATACCGTGCCAAGGACTTGGCGGAGAAAAAAGAAACTGATTTGAAACTTGTCAGAATGGAACAGGAGAAAAAACTGGGAGAAATCATAACATCCAAGGATTCAGAATTAGCAAAAAAAGATCGGATGATCGAGCAGCTTAAAATGCAGATTGCCGGAGAGAAGACAGAAAGGGAATTGGCTGTTTCAAAAGCTGTTCAACAAAAGGAAAAAGAGCTGTCTGAGAAGCAGACAGAGATTACCAAGTTAAAAGGTCAGATTTCCAATACAGAGGCGCAGAGCAAATTAAAGGAACAGTCCTTGAAGGAGCAGTATGAAGACCGGCTGAAATTAAAGGATGAGCAGATTGAATATTACAAAGACTTCAAAGCGCGCCAGTCTACCAAAATGGTTGGTGAGAGCTTAGAACAGCATTGTATGAATCAGTTTAACTCCATTAGGATGACGGCATTTCCTAATGCTTATTTTGAAAAAGATAACGATATAAGAAGCGGAAGTAAGGGAGACTTTATTTTCAGAGAAGCAGGAGCAGACGGAACAGAGTTTATTTCAATTATGTTTGAAATGAAAAACGAGATGGATGAGACTGCTACGAAACACAAAAACGAAGATTTTTTCAAAGAGCTGGACAAAGACAGACGGCAGAAAAATTGCGAATATGCAGTTCTGGTATCGCTTCTTGAAATCGACAACGAATTATATAATAATGGAATTGTAGATGTGTCTTATAAATATGAGAAGATGTATGTGATCCGTCCGCAATTTTTCATTCCGATGATTACCTTGATTAGGAATGCAGCGCTTAATTCATTGCAATATAAGCAGGAACTTCAAGTGGTGAAAAATCAGCAGATCGATATCCTTCATTTTGAAGAGAATATGAATGCATTCAAAGAAGGTTTTGCAAGAAATTATCGGATTGCAAGCGATCGTTTTAAGACGGCGATTGATGAGATTGATAAGACGATTACGCATTTACAAAAGACGAAAGATGCGCTTCTTTCCTCGGAGAATAATCTTCGTCTGGCAAATAATAAAGCGGATGATCTAAGTATCAAGAAGCTGACGAAAAATGCGCCCTCTGTGAGGGAGATGTTTGAGGAACTGGATAAGTAAGGCGGCTTACAGGATAAAAGGAGACAGGGATGAAGCGTAACATTCGATTAGAGGATATTTCAGATGGAAAATTATATACTGCAAATGATCTTGTGAAGGCAGATTGTCATGATTGTGAAGGCTGTTCAGCCTGCTGCAGTGGGATGGCGTCTATTGTTTTGGACCCTTTGGATGTCTGGTTGCTGTGCACAGGACTTGGAAAAGCTTTTGAAAAATTAATGGAAGAGCATATAGAATTACAGGTGGTTGACGGTGTGATTCTTCCGCGGTTAAAAATGTCGGAGGATTCAGAGTCTTGTTCATTTCTTGATGAAAACGGAAGATGCTCGATTCATCCATTCAGACCGGGGATTTGCAGACTATTTCCACTTGGACGTTATTATGAGGAAGATGGCTTCCGCTATTTTCTGCAAGTAAATGAATGCAAGAAGAAAGATCAAAGTAAGATTAAAGTGAAAAAGTGGCTTGGAATTCCGAAACTTAAAACTTACGAGAAGTATATTTGGGACTGGCATCAATTCTTGAAGACTTGTGAAGAAGCAATGACGACGTTGGATGATGAGAATCAGAGGATTTTTCAGCTTTATGTTCTGCGGACGTTTTATCAGACGCCTTATAGGGCAGGAGAAAAAGCGGTTTGCGAGACGTCACTTCAATACGAAGAATTTTATCAGGAATTTTATGACAGGATGAGAGATTTGAAAGAACGGTTAGGACTTTAACTTAACGTATAGTATAGAGGGGAACTTATGGACAGAGAGTATAGCTATATCACCCTTGGCATTCTCGCCCACGTGGATGCCGGGAAGACAACTTTATCAGAGAGTATGATGTATTTGACCGGACAGATCAGAACATTGGGACGGGTAGATCATAAAGACGCGTTTCTTGATACACATGAATTGGAGAGAGACAGAGGGATCACCATATTTTCCAAACAGGCGGTTTTTAATCTTGGAGATAAAAAAGTAACTCTTCTGGACACACCGGGGCATGTGGACTTTTCAGCAGAAATGGAGCGTACACTGCAAGTTCTTGATTATGCGGTTCTTGTGATAAGCGGAGCAGACGGTGTGCAAGGACATACAAGAACTTTGTGGAGACTGTTGGAGCAGTACAAAGTACCTGTATTTTTATTTGTAAATAAGATGGATCAAGAAGGAACGAATCGCGAACAGTTGCTAAGTGAGTTAAAAAAGTCGCTGAGTGAAGGAATTACAGCTTTTGACATAGCGCATGACGAAGAGAAGCGAGAGGAATTTTATGAAAATATAGCGGTCTGTGAAGAAAAGGTATTAGAGACATATCTGGAAAGCGGAGAGATTCCGATAAGGGATGTAAAAAGGCTGATCAAAGAGAGAAAAATGTATCCGTGTTATTTCGGCTCGGCATTGAAAGTTGAAGGTGTGAAAGAGCTGTTGAACGGGATTCAGAAATATACGGAAGTCTGTCAGACGCAAGAGGAATTTGGAGCGAAAGTGTTTAAGATTTCCAGAGACCGTCAGGGGAATCGTCTGACCCATCTTAAGATTACAGGCGGAAGACTGCGCGTGAAGGATCAGCTTGCCGGCGGAGAACAATCCGAAGAGCCATGGGAAGAGAAGGTGAATCAGATTCGTATTTACTCCGGTGAGAAATATGAGATGGTACAGGAGGCTGCTGCAGGGATGATCTGTGCAGTGACCGGACTGACAAAGACATATCCGGGAGAGGGACTTGGAAAAGAACAAAGGTCAGAACCGCCTCATTTGTCACCGGTACTTAATTACCGTGTTATCTTTCCGGAGCATGTAAATATTCCTGCTATTCTTCAGAATTTTCGTATTCTGGAAGAGGAAGACCCGATGCTTCGCGTTGTATGGAATGAAGAGCTGGAGGAAATCCACGTACAGCTTATGGGAGAGGTACAGACTGAAGTGTTACGCAGTCTGATGGAAGAGCGCTTTGGTGTGAAGGTATCGTTTGACAGTGGAAATATTGTATATAAGGAAACAATCAAAAATACAGTAGAAGGTGTGGGACATTATGAACCGCTTCGTCATTATGCAGAGGTACATTTAATCATGGAACCGGGAGCATCCGGAAGCGGGCTTGTGTTTGACAGTATATGCAGTGAAGACGTACTGGACAGAAACTGGCAGAGATTGATCCTTACCCATTTGTCGGAGAAAGCACATCGGGGTGTGCTTATGGGAGCGGAGATTACGGATATGAAGATTACGCTGGCAGCAGGTCGCGCGCATTTGAAACATACCGAGGGCGGAGATTTCCGTCAGTCCACTTACCGGGCAGTCCGGCAGGGCTTGATGCAGGCAGAATCTGTGCTGCTGGAGCCATATTATGACTTTCGCCTGACGGTTCCGGCAGAAATGGTGGGGCGTGCACTTACAGATATTCAGCGCATGTATGGACAATTTTCACCACCGGAGACCGAAGGCGAGATGAGTATTATTGTAGGAAGTGCACCGGTATCCGAGATGAGAGATTATCCCAAAGAGGTCAGAAATTATACCAGAGGACAGGGAGATTTGAGCTTCGTATTTCAGGGCTATGCACTATGCCATAATACCGAAGCAGTCTTAGAAGAAGCGGGCTATGATCCGCAGAGTGATACAGAGAATCCGACAGGATCTGTATTTTGTTCCCATGGCGCAGGATTCTATGTTCCGTGGAATGAAGTGCCGGATTATATGCATATAGAAAGTCAGCTCAGAAAACGAGAATTGCAGGACGAAGAAAAGAAACCGGACCGTTCATACAGTGGCAATAACGGCGCATTAAAAAGCGCCGGACTTTCCAGACAAGAAGAGCATGAGCTGGAAGAGATTTTTATCAGAACTTATGGTAAGATTGAGCGAAAGAATGCGCCGGGCCCGCGAAGAGTGATTTCCGAAAAAGAGAAAAAAGAACAAAAGAGTGAAGAGATTCCAGAATATTTGCTTGTAGATGGCTACAATGTGATTTTTGCATGGGAAGATTTAAAAGAGCTTGCCAAAGAAAATATAGAAGCAGCAAGAAATAAGCTTATGGATATTATGTGCAACTATCAAGGGTATAAGAAATGTACGCTGATTCTAGTGTTTGATGCTTATAAGGTGGAAGGCTCATGGCTGGAAATACAAAAGTATCATAATATTCATGTTGTATATACGAAAGAATCAGAAACAGCAGACCAGTATATTGAAAAAGTTGTTCATGTGATTGGAAGAAAATACCATGTGACAGTTGCAACCTCCGACGGAGTGGAGCAGGTGATTACAGTTGGTCAGGGGGCAAGCCTTATTTCGGCAAGAGAGCTGGAAGAAGAAGTAGAGATTATGAAGAGGGAACTTCGGGAACAGTATTTAAACCGTCATAGGGGAGGCAAGAATTATCTCTTCGATCATATGGAAGAAGGACTTGCAGAGCAGATGGAACGGATTCGTCTGGGAGAAGAAAAGGATTTTGCATCAGAAGATAGTTAGCTAAATCAGAAGAAAGTTAAGAAAAAGGATTATCACACATCGAAAATGGTGATAATCCTTTTGAATTTTGTAAAAGATTTTTAGTACATTCCGCGGCGTGAACGTGCTACTTTGTTGAGGGTATCCTGCATCAGGCAGTAGTTGATAATGCCAAAGCCAAGAATACCGATTACAAGGAACAGAATGTTAGAATTACCTGCTCCGCCATTGATACGGTCGCAGCGCTCGCCCATTTTGTACATCCAATATAATCCATAGATGCCGCAAGTAACAAAAGAAAGAAGAAGAACCATTCCGCCGGAAGTTGCCTGAGGTTCTCCGGCCAGTGGATTGATCTCATCATTTAGTACGATCATCCAGTAGATGCCGTAGATTCCGCAAGTGATGATTGTAAATAAAATACAAAGCGGAATACTTCTTTCTGTAGCACCGCGATAGGAATTCATATTCGGTGTGTTGTTCATATATGGATTGCCATTCATATTCGGGTTACCGTTCATGTTCGGATTGCCGTTTGTATTTGCGTTACCATAAGCAGTATTATATGGATTACCGTTCATATTCGAGTTGCTGTTTGTATTCTGGCTGTCAGAATTCGGTCCGGCTGTATTTTGTGAAAACATATTACCGCATTCTGGACACGCATTTGCATGGTCGTCACAAGGGGCGCCGCATTTGATGCAAAATTTCATATTATATTCCTCCTCAAGTTATTGTTGTTTTCATAGAGTAAATCGGTTACTATAATACTGTAGCATAAATAGATAGAAAATACAATTTCTATCTCGATCAAAATTTTAATCTTTATGGGGTAACGTATGTCTTTAGATGATTATAGCAAAGCTTATAAATTGGGGAAAAAAGAATATCAATACCGAATGATGCACGGTATGAATCCGATGTTGGAGGTGTTGGATGATATCCTTCCGACAAGAGGAACATTTTCGGAAATACCGCTTGGATTAGTTCAGATACCGATCGATCAGATTGTTGGAACAAAGACCGAGGGGAGAAGCAATGCGTTTGCGGCGAATTTCATGCCGATTTTGCGTGAGACTACGGAATTTGCAAGAAAATGGGCACAGCTTAGTACCAGCCATTTGAATGAGGGAATCCGAGAGCCGGTCAAAGCTTATGAATACATGAATAAGTTCTATATTTTGGAGGGGAATAAGCGCGTCAGCGTAATGAAATATTTCGATGCTGTGTCGATTCCGGGGACAGTGATCCGCATTATACCGAAGCGCACGGAGGAGAAAGAAAATAAAATTTATTTTGAATTTCTCGACTTCTATGAATGCAGTAAGGTCAATTATATCTGGTTTTCAGAAGTGGGAAACTTCCCGAAGCTTCAAAAAGCAGTCGGAAAGAAGCCGGACGAAATGTGGAGTGAAGATGACAGACTGCTTTTTAGTTCTACCTATACAAGATTTTCCATTGAATTTAAGCAGCAAGGCGGAGAAGAGATCAAGATTACTCCGGGAGATGCTTTTTTGGCATTTATCATGCTATATGGATATGATACAGTCTGCGAGATGACGACAAGGGAATTAAAGAACCTGATTACAAAGAATCGTGAAGATTTCAAATTGTTGGAGCAGGAAGAGAGTATTGATTTAAAGCTGAATCCGAATCAGGAGAAAGCATCTTTCTTAAAGTTGATTTTGCCGTCCAGCATGACAGAACTTAAGATTGCATTTGTTTATGAAAAGACTGCGGGGATCTCTGCGTGGACATATAGTCACGAGCTTGGCAGGCTTCATTTGGAACAGGTGTTTAAGGGACAGGTACAGACGATTTATTATGATAATGTGACAAATAAGACTATTGATGAGGTGCTTCAGGATGCGATTGAGAAGGAGTGTAATATGATCATAACAACAACACCGGCTTTTGTGCAGGCAAGCGTGAAAGCTGCAATTGCATATCCGCAGATTCGTATTTTGAATTGCTCTTTGAATACGTCACATCGTTATATCCGTACTTATTATGCAAGGATGTATGAGGCAAAATTTGTAATGGGTGCAGTTGCAGGCGCTATGACAGAAAATGACAAGATTTCTTATCTTGCTGATATTCCGCTTTATGGAACGATTGCGGATATCAATGCTTTTGCACGGGGAGTTTCTTTGGTAAACCCAAGAGCCAAGATTTATCTGGACTGGACGTCCAAAAAAGATCAGGATGTCTATGAAAATATCCGTAAGATTGGTGCGGGATGCATCTCCGGAAAGGATATGGTAATTCCTGAGGAGGCTTCCAGAGCGTTTGGGCTGTATAGCATGAACGGAGAAGAAACGAGGAATCTTGCAATGCCATTATGGCACTGGGGAAGATTCTATGAGCGTTTAATTCGCACGATCATGAATGGAACATGGAAGTATGATGACGATTCTATAGAGAAGAAGGCGATCAATTATTGGTGGGGAATGTCTGCGGGAGTTGTTGATGTGGTATGCTCTAAGAGTCTGCCGGAAGGAACAAAACAGCTGATCCGAATGTTAAAGAAGTCTGTCTCCAGAGAAGAGATCCATCCATTTTCCGGAGTGCTGTATTCGCAGACAGATGTGGTTCAAAGTGACCCAGACAGAACCTTAAGTCCGGAAGAAATTGCGGCAATGGATTGGCTTGGGGATAATGTGATCGGGGAGATACCGGCCAGTGATGAACTTCTGGAGGCTGTGCGCCCCACGGTTCTTCAACAGGGAATTGAGAATAAGAAAGGTTAAATGATATGAAGATATTGGTACTTGCGGATAAAGAATCTCCTTATTTGTGGGATTATTTTGAAAAAAGCAAGTTTGAAGGAATTGATCTTATCATTTCCTGTGGAGATCTGGCAGCAGATTATTTATCATTTTTGACTACGCTGACATCTATTCCGGTGTTATATGTGTGTGGAAATCATGATGATAAATACGAGCAGAAGCCACCGGAGGGATGTGTTTGCATTGATGATAAGATATACGTATATAAAGGGATTCGCATCCTTGGACTTGGAGGTTCCATGCGCTATAAAAAGGGCTGCTATCAGTATACAGAAGGACAGATGGCAAGGAGAGTCCGAAAACTCTGGTTTCAGCTCTTAAGAAGGAGAGGCTTTGATATTCTTGTCACCCACGCTCCGGCGTATGAGTTAAATGATGGAAGAGATCTTCCGCATCAGGGATTTCAAGTGTTTAGAAAATTAATGGAGAGATATCATCCAAGGTTCTTCCTGCACGGGCACGTACATTTGTCCTATGGAAGAGATCATAAGAGATATGATAAGTATGAAGAGACACATGTGATCAATGCCTATGAACGTTGTGTGTTTGAATATGAAGATGAAAATGTAAGAGAGCATATATCATAGAAGAAGCGATATAAAGATAACGGGACATAGCCTTGACGACTATGTCCCGTTTGTTGTGATTGTGTTTATTCTTTATCTTTGATCAGACTGTGTAATTCTTGAAGTGACTGTACATCACCAAGACCGTGTTTCTTAACGTTGTGAATTCCTTTTGCAGTTGCTTTTGCAGCAGCAATAGTAGTCATATAAGGAATCTTAGCCTTGATTGCTGATTTGCGCAGGTAGCTGTCGTCGTGGATGCTGTCTTTTCCAACCGGTGAGTTGATGATAAGATCAATCTTACCGTTGGTAATAAGATCCAGAATGTTTGGACGACCTTCCTGAAGTTTATTCACTCTTTCAGCCGGAATACCAGCTTCGTTAATGAGCTTGCATGTTGTGTCAGTCGCAATGATCTTGAATCCGTTTTCCGCAAACTGACGGGCAACTTCTACCACTTCAGCTTTGTCTTTGCGGTTTACAGAGATCAGTACGGTTCCGCCAAGAGGAAGTCGGGACTGTGTTGCTTCCTGTGCTTTGTAGAAAGCTTTTCCGTAGTAAGGAGATAATCCAAGAACTTCTCCTGTAGAACGCATTTCCGGTCCGAGGATCGGGTCTACCTCTTGGAACATATTGAACGGGAAGACCGCTTCTTTTACGCCGAAGTAAGGAATTTCCTGTTCTTTTAAGTTCGGTACCGGAGATGGACGTCCGGTGATCTCGGAAGTAATAATGTCAGTAGCTAATGGTACCATACGGATGTTACATACTTTAGATACCAATGGAACAGTACGGGATGCACGTGGATTTGCTTCCAGTACATATACTTTTCCGTTTTCGATTGCATACTGCATGTTCATAAGACCTCTGACATGCATTTCTTCCGCAATCTTTCTTGTATATTCTTTGATTGTCTTTACATTTTCCTCAGAAATATGTGCAGATGGGATGATACATGCAGAGTCACCGGAGTGTACACCGGCAAGCTCGATATGCTCCATAACAGCAGGAACGAATGCGTGTGTTCCGTCACTGATCGCATCTGCTTCACACTCTAATGCGTGATTTAAGAAACGGTCGATGAGGATCGGTCTATCCGGAGTTACACCAACAGCAGCCTTCATATAGTTAGACAGGCTTTCATCATCATATACAACTTCCATTCCACGTCCGCCAAGTACATAAGAAGGACGTACCATAACAGGATAACCGATTTTTGTAGCGATAGCTAAAGCTTCTTCTACTGTAGTAGCCATTCCTGACTCTGGCATTGGAATTTCCAACTTATCCATCATTTCACGGAAGAGGTCACGGTCTTCTGCCAGGTCAATGATGGATGGGGAAGTTCCGAGAATCTTCACACCGTTTTTCTCAAGATCGGCGGCAAGGTTCAGAGGAGTCTGTCCGCCGAACTGTGCGATAACGCCGACTGGTTTTTCTTTCTTGTAAATGCTTAATACATCTTCCAGTGTTAATGGCTCAAAGTAAAGCTTATCGGAAGTATCGTAGTCTGTAGATACTGTTTCCGGGTTACAGTTTACGATGATTGTCTCAAAGCCAAGCTTCTTAAGAGCTAAAGAAGCATGTACACAGCAGTAGTCAAATTCAATACCCTGTCCGATACGGTTTGGACCGCCACCGAGGATCATGATCTTCGGTTTGTCATTTGATACAGGATTCTTATCTTCTGCGTTGTAAGTTGAGTAGTAGTATGCGCTGTTTTCGGTTCCGCTTACGTGAACACCTTCCCATGCTTCCTCAACGCCGAGTTCGATTCTGTGGTTTCTGATTTCATCCTCAGATACCTCTAAAATCTGGCTTAAGTATTTATCAGAGAATCCGTCTTTCTTTGCGGTAATCAGTTTATCATCAGATGGAAGAGAACCTTTGTTAGCAATCAGAGCTTCTTCTTCCTCTACTAATTCTTTCATCTGCTCAATAAACCATGTCTTCACTTTTGTGATTTCGTTAATCTCTTCTACAGTTGCACCTTTTCTCAGTGCTTCGTACATGATGAAGTGGCGTTCACTGGATGGAGTGATGAGCATTTTCAGGAGCTCTTCTTTTGACTTTGTATCAAAATCTTTTGCGTGTCCCAGTCCGTAACGACCTGTCTCGAGACTTCGGATTGCTTTCTGGAAAGCTTCCTTATAAGTCTTACCGATACTCATAACTTCACCGACTGCACGCATCTGAGTGCCGAGTTTATCTTCCACGCCTTTGAATTTCTCAAATGCCCAACGAGCAAATTTGATTACAACGTAATCGCCATTTGGAACATATTTATCAAGAGTTCCGTATTTTCCGCAAGGAATGTCCTTCAGAGTAAGGCCTGCTGCAAGCATTGCAGATACTAAAGCGATCGGGAAACCGGTTGCTTTAGAAGCAAGTGCGGAAGAACGGGAAGTTCTTGGGTTGATCTCGATGATGATATCTCTGTCTGTCTTAGGATCGTGTGCCCACTGTACGTTACAACCACCGATTACTTTAACAGAATCTACGACTTTGTGGGATTTCTCCTGTAAACGCTTTTGAACTTCTTCTGAAATCGTAAGCATTGGAGCAGAACAGAAGGAATCACCGGTGTGAACGCCAAGAGGATCGATGTTCTCGATGAAGCAGACTGTGATCATGTTACCATCTTCATCGCGGACAACCTCAAGTTCAAGTTCTTCCCATCCGAGAATGGATTCCTCTACAAGAACCTGTCCAACTAAAGAAGCCTGAAGACCTCTTGCCATAACGGTTTTTAATTCTTCCTTATTATATACGAGTCCGCCGCCGGCGCCGCCCATTGTGTAAGCAGGACGAAGTACAACCGGATAACCAAGTTCATCTGCGATTGCAAGACCTTCTTCTACAGAATATGCAACCTGACTTCTTGCCATATCGATGCCAAGAGCATCCATAGATTTCTTGAATTCAATACGGTCCTCACCACGTTCAATAGCGTCAACCTGTACACCGATAACTTTTACATTATATTTATCAAGAATACCTGCCTGTGCAAGCTCTGAACAAAGATTGAGACCAGATTGTCCTCCAAGGTTTGGAAGAAGCGCATCCGGACGCTCTTTAGCAATAATCTGTTCCAGTCTCTCCACATTCAGAGGTTCGATATAAGTAACATCAGCAGTTTCTGGATCAGTCATAATAGTAGCTGGGTTAGAATTTACCAGCACGATTTCATAACCAAGTTTACGCAGGGCTTTACATGCCTGAGTTCCAGAGTAATCAAATTCGCAGGCCTGTCCAATGATGATCGGGCCAGAACCGATAATTAGTACTTTGTGAATATCTGTTCTTTTTGACATATGTATCCTCCTAATCTAAATTGAAAAACTCTTTACCCTCTATTATATAGGAAGTTCGTTAAAAAAGAAAACGAAAAATGAAAAAATTATGCAGAACTATAACGAAAATAGAAAGAAAATATATAATAATAAGATGGATAGATGTGAAAAAATCAGATATATTCTGAAAAATAAAAAATATTATATGAATATTACGAACCTTTTTGAAAATTACTTTAGGAAAATACATGAGAAAAATGCTATACTATTAACATAGAAAAGAAATTATGGGCAGAATAGTAAGAAGACAGGAGGAGAGAAAATATGGCAAAGATTTATAAAGGTGCATTGGAACTTATCGGTCATACACCGCTTATGGAAATAGTAAATATTGAAAAAGAGCTGGGATTAAAAGCTAGAGTGCTTGTAAAATTGGAGTATTTGAATCCGACGGGAAGTGTGAAAGACCGCGCGGCAAAAGCTATGATTGAAGATGCGGAACAAAAAGGGATTTTAAAAGAAGGTGCAGTTATTATCGAACCTACTTCAGGAAATACAGGAATCGGTCTTGCATCAATCGCAGCAGTAAAAGGCTATCGAATGATTTTAACAATGCCGGATACGATGAGTGTAGAGAGAAGAAATATTTTGAAGGCTTATGGAGCGGAGATTGTGCTGACCGAAGGCGCGAAGGGAATGAGCGGAGCCATTGAGAAGGCGGAGGAACTTGCAAAAGAAATTCCCAATAGCTTTATTCCGGGACAATTTGATAATAAAGCAAATGCAAAAGCACATTTCCTGACAACAGGGCCGGAGATTTGGGAAGATACAGAAGGCGAAGTAGATATCTTCATTGCGGGAGTAGGAACAGGCGGAACACTTACGGGAACCGGAGAATATTTAAAATCGAAGAAGCCTGAGGTTCGTGTGGTAGCATTGGAACCGGCAGATTCTCCAGTTCTGTCCGGAGGAGAGGCAGGACCGCATAAATTGCAGGGAATTGGAGCGAACTTTGTACCGGCAGTGTTGAATACGGAGGTTTATGATGAGATTTTCTGTGCAGAAAGTGAAGATGCTTTCCGTGCAGCTAAGCTTTTGGCGAAAAAAGAAGGAATTTTGGTAGGAATATCTGCGGGCGCAGCATTACATGCAGCCATAACTTATGCACAAAAAGAAGAAAATGAAGGGAAAACGATCGTTGTTTTGCTTCCGGATAGTGCAGACCGTTATTATTCTACGCCATTATTTGGAGATTAGAATTGTCAAAATGCGCTGGTTGTGATAAAGTGATATTTGGTAATATATTTCATTTTAATACAAGGGGATAGAAAATATGGAAAGAAGAGTAGGTACCATATCAAGAGGAATTCGTTGTCCGATTATCCGTGAAGGAGATAATCTGGCAGATATTATTGTAGAGAACGTGCTGGAAGCAGCAAAGAGTGAAGGTTTTGAGCTTCGTGACCGCGACGTAATCGCAGCGACAGAATCTATTGTTGCGAGAGCGCAGGGAAACTATGCATCTGTTGACGCCATTGCCAAAGATGTAAAAGAAAAATTAGGCGGAGAGACGATCGGTGTCATTTTCCCGATTCTTTCCAGAAACCGTTTTTCTATTTGTCTGAAAGGAATTGCGAAAGGTGCAAAGAAAGTAATTCTTATGCTCAGCTATCCAAGTGATGAAGTGGGAAATGAATTAGTATCTTTAGATCAGCTTGATGAAGCCGGAATCAATCCATACAGTGATGTGTTGGATGAAAAGAGATACCGCGAATTATTCGGTGAAAATCTTCACCCATTTACCGGAGTGGATTATGTGAAATATTATAGTGAAGTAATCCGTGAGGCAGGCGCTGACGTGGAAGTGATTTTTGCAAATCAGCCACAGGAGATTTTAAAGTATACAAAGAATGTGCTTGCATGTGATATCCATTCAAGAGTAAGAACGAAACGCATTCTGAAAGCACATGGTGCAGAACGTGTATATGGAATGGATGATATTCTTACAAGTCCGGTGGACGGAAGCGGATGTAATGAGCGCTTTGGACTTCTTGGTTCTAATAAGTCTACAGAAGAAAGTGTGAAGCTGTTCCCGCGTGAATGTACAGACCTTGTATTGGACGTGCAGAAACAGATTCTTGATAAAACGGGAAAACACGTAGAAGTTATGGTATACGGTGACGGCGCCTTCAAAGATCCTGTTGGAAAGATCTGGGAACTTGCAGATCCGTGTGTATCTGTTGCAAATACGGAAGGACTTGAAGGAACTCCGAACGAGTTGAAATTAAAATATCTTGCAGATAATGATTTTAAAGATCTGTCAGGTGAAGCGTTAAAAGAAGCGATTTCTAAGAAAATCAAAGAAAAAGATGATAATTTGGTTGGCAACATGGTTTCTCAGGGAACAACACCGAGACGTCTTACAGATTTAATCGGTTCTCTGTGCGATCTGACCAGCGGTTCTGGTGACAAAGGAACACCGGTCATCTTGATTCAGGGATATTTTGATAATATGACAGATAATTAAAATGGAAGGAGAGCAAGAGATATATGAAACAGGATATGATTGTAATTCTGGATCTTGGAAGTACTGAAAATACAGTGATTGCCAGACAGATTCGTGATATGGGTGTATACAGCGAGATTCATCCGCATGATATTACACCGGAACAGCTTAAAAAGCTTGATAACGTAAAAGGTATTATTTTAAATGGTGGAGAAAACCGCGTAGTAGATGGAACACCGGTAGATGTTTGTGAAGAAATCTATGCGCTTGGTTATCCGGTGATGGCAATCGATCATCCGACAGCAAAATGTGAAGAAGTGTATGATCAGATTCCAGGAGAAGATGTGTTGAAGGCATTCCTTTTTGATACATGTAAAGCGGAAGCAAACTGGAACATGAAGAACTTTGTAGAGGATCAGGTAGAACTGATCCGTAAGCAGGTGGGAGATAAAAAAGTGTTGTTGGCATTGTCCGGTGGTGTTGACAGTTCCGTGGTAGCAGCACTTCTTATCAAAGCAATCGGCAAACAGTTAGTCTGCGTGCACGTAAATCACGGTCTGATGCGTAAGGGAGAATCTGAGAGTGTTGTAGAAGTGTTTAAAAATCAGATGGATGCAAATCTGATCTATGTGGATGCTTCTGAGAGATTCCTTGGAAAACTGGAAGGCGTGGCAGATCCGGAAGAGAAGAGAAAGATTATCGGAGCAGAATTTATCCGTGTATTTGAAGAAGAAGCAAGAAAACTGGAAGGAATTGATTTTCTTGCGCAGGGAACCATTTATCCGGACATTGTGGAAAGTGGAACAAAGACAGCGAAGGTTGTAAAATCCCATCACAATGTAGGAGGACTTCCGGAGGATCTTCAGTTTGATCTGGTAGAGCCTCTCTACCACCTGTTTAAGGACGAGGTTCGAGCTTGCGGTATTGAACTTGGACTTCCACATGGTATGGTATATCGTCAGCCATTCCCGGGACCGGGACTTGGTGTGAGATGTCTTGGCGCGATCACAAAAGAACGTCTGGAAGCAGTACGTGAGTCAGATGCAATCCTCCGTGAAGAGTTTGCAAATTCCGGATTAGATAAGAAAGTATGGCAGTATTTCACAGTAGTGCCGGATTTCAAATCAGTAGGAGTGAAAGACAATGCAAGATGCTTCGAGTATCCGGTGATCATCCGTGCGGTAAATACCATCGATGCTATGAGCGCAAGCGTAGAGCAGATTGATTGGCCAATTCTGATGAAGATTACAGACAGAATCTTAAAAGAAGTGAAAAATGTAAACCGTGTATGCTATGATATGAGCCCGAAGCCTTGTGCAACGATAGAGTGGGAATAGTCGCGAGATTTTGGAAAACAGCGTATTTATGCGGAATTTAGGGCATCCAAATAGGCATTTTATGTTAATTTGATGTTAAAAAACCAGGCAGTGATTTGCCTGGTTTTTAGTATTTTATAAGTATTTCAATTATTTCCCCTACTCAAATTGCATCTCATAGTAATGTGCATAAATTCCATTCTTTGCTACTAACTCATCGTGTGTTCCACGTTCGCAGATGCGGTTGTCTGCGACCACAAGAATCTCATCCGCATTTCGGATGGTGGAGAGTCGGTGAGCGATAGTAATGGTGGTTCGATTCTTGGCAAGTTCTTCCAGACTCTGTTGAATCCAGCGTTCGCTTTCGTTGTCAAGCGCGCTCGTTGCCTCATCAAGAATCAGAATCGGCGGATTTTTGAGAAATACTCTGGCGATCGAGATTCGCTGCTTTTGTCCGCCGGATAATCTTGTTCCGCGTTCGCCGACAAAGGTATCATATCCATCTGGAAGTTCTTCGATAAAATCATGGATGTTTGCCTTCTTGGCAGCGTCTATGATTTCATCCATAGTTGCATCTGGTTTTCCGTAGGCAATATTTTCCCGAACCGTTCCGCAGAAAAGATACACATCCTGCTGCACCAGACCGATTTGATTTCTTAGACTATTAAGCGTAAGAGAACGTACGTCTTTGCCGTCAATGGTAATCCGTCCTTCGGTTACATCATAAAATCGAGGAAGGAGAGAACAGATGGTAGTTTTCCCGCTTCCGGATGGTCCGACCAGTGCGATAGATTTTCCGGCTTCTATCTGGAACGACACATCAGATAAGACAGGAGTATCATCGTCGCTGTAGTGGAAAGATACATTTTCGTAAGAAACGTGGCCTTGAACATTTGTAAGTGGTGTGGCATCTTTTGCATCTTCGATTTCCGGTTTCGTGTCCATGACATCGAGGAAACGGCGGAAGCCAGACAATCCCTTTTGCATCATTTCCGTCAATTCTACGAGAATCTGAATCGGGCTGATGAAAATGCCGATGTAGAGAGCGTACATGGCGAGATCACCTACGTTCATTAAGCCGTTGGAAATGAGAAAACCTCCGAAGACCAGAGTAGTCAGATACATCATACCTTGGAAGAACAAGTTCCAAGACATAAAACTTCCCATGCAGCGATAATTATCATCTTTGGACTTGAGAAAATCATGATTACTCTTATAGAATTTTTGGCGTTCAATATCTTCGTTTGCGAAAGACTGCACGACTCGGATACCGGCTAAAGTATCTTGAAGACTGGCGTTTACGTCTCCGATTTTTCTGCGGTTTTCTAAAAAAGTCTGCTGCATGCGCCGGTTCTGTTTTAAGGAGAAAAAGAACATGCAGACGACAAGGATCGCAAGCGGAATTGCAAGTCTCCAGTTAATAAGGAATAAAAATACAAAGGAGCCTACAATTTTTACAATAGAAATGAACAGGTTTTCAGGTCCGTGGTGAGCGAACTCGGAGATGTCAAAGAGATCAGATACAAGTTTACTCATCATTTGACCGGAGTTGTGTTGATCGTAGTAAGAGAAAGACAACTGTTCATAGTGGTCAAATAACTGTTGACGCATATCTCGTTCCATGCGGGCGCCCATCATATGTCCCTGACAGCTTACATAATATTTGCAGAGGCTCTGGAGCACATACATTAGGAAGAGACCAATTGCAATGGGGATAAGAGCGCTCAGGATTGTAGAGCTGCTCTTTGTAAATAGCGTGTTTGTCAATGTGCGCAGAATCTGTGGATAAGCAAGGTCGATGGCGCTGATCACAGTGGCGCACAGAAGGTCTAAGAAGAAAATTGCTCGGTAAGGAGCATAATAATGAATAAATCTTTTTAATGTTTTCATGATTGTTACCTACTTATATTCTTTCTTCATTGAGAAACCGTGTCCGCGGACTTCACTGACCTGACTTACGACCATAAAGCTGTTCGGATCGATTTTGTGAATGATCTTTTCAATTTTTGGCAGTTCTCTGTTGGAGATCACACTGAAGATCATCTGAGTAGGTTCATTCATATATCCGCTTGTGGCAGAAAGGGCGGTTACGCCGCGATCCAGTTCGTGGATGATGGCTTCTCGGATTTCATCATGTTTCGGGCTGACAACTTTGACTTCGATTCTTGTTGTTCCGAATAATAAGATCTTGTCCAACACGATTGTGTAGATCATAAGCAGTGAGATACCGTATAAAACTTTTTCAATCGGTGAGTAAGAGGCTTGCGCAAGAAGAATGATAATGTCAAATGCGTACAAGCTTACGGACACTGGAATTCGGAAAAACCGATTCAAAACGAGTGGCGGAATATCCATTCCTCCGGTAGAAGCACCGGAACGGATGACAATTCCAAGGGAAAGCCCGATTCCAAGACCTGAGAATAAAGTGCAAAGCCAGAGGTTTTCAGTTAGAACCACATCTCCAAGAAGGCGTTGGAATACTTCCAAAGCGACAGGATATACGAACGTACTGATAATCGTTGTGAGTGCGAACTGCTTTCCGAGAATGAAAAAGCCTGCGATCAACATGATGATATTAAATACTAATACAAATCCGGAAATCGATAATCCGGTATAGTGATTGACTGCAAGACCGATACCTGTTGTCCCGCCGGTTACAAGATCAGCAGGAAGAAGAAAAAGCTTTACAGTCAGTGCATATAATACATTTCCTAAAATTACGAAAAATACAGATACCATTTTTTGCGGTATCGAAGAATAATCTGATGTCATAATTTTCCTCCCAATATTTTAATATACATAAATTAATTTATAAGAATCCCAACATACCTTACTATACATTTTTTAAAATCGCAACTATTAATCTTAGAAAAATCGAGGATTTTATAGTATAATGATTGTTATGAATTCGAAAGTAGGAAGAGGGAAGGTTCGTGTTATATAGTATACCTGAATATTATAAAGAATTTGTCTGTACAGCAGATCAGTGTGAGGATACGTGCTGTGCGGGCTGGCAGATCATGGTGGATCGCAAGTCGCTTGACAGATACCACTGTGTAAGGGGAGCGTTTAAAAAGGATTTAAGAAGAGGAATCAACTGGAAAGAAGGTACGTTTCGGCAGTCAAAAGAGAAGCGTTGTGCTTTTTTAGATGAAGATAATTTGTGCCGGATGTATAAAAATCTCGGAGAAAAAAGTCTTTGCAGAACGTGCCGGTTATATCCAAGACATATCGAAGAATTTGAAAATGTCAGAGAAATCACGCTGTCTGTGTCCTGCCCAGGAGTGGCGAAGCTTCTCCTTAAGAAAGAAGAGCCGGTTCGATTCTTAAGTTATGAAAAAGAGGGTGAGGAGACGTATGAGGAGTTTGACTGCCTTCTGTATTCCATGCTGGCAGATGCAAGAGAAGTTATGATTGGGATTGCTCAGAATAGAGATAAACTTCTTGGTGAACGGATTCTGCTTGTGGTGGGATTAGCGCACGATATAGAGAGACGCGTGCGAAGTGGCAATTTATTTACTTGTGAAGAGCTGTTTGATAAATATGAATCAGAAGCCGCAGAGAAATTCGTGCGTTGTCGGCTTGAGCATTATATGGTGCAGGCGGATAACCGCTGCGAAGATGTGAGAAATCTATTTCAAAAGCTATATCGGTTAGAAGTGCTGAAGGAAGATTGGCGGAGGGTGTTGTATGAGAGCGAGCTTCTTCTATATAAAGAGGGAAATAAAGCATATAATGAGAATTGCCGGAAATATGAGCAGTGGATGGATGAACAGATACCGGACTGGAAGATGAAATGCGAGCAGTTATTTGTTTATTTTCTATATACTTATTTTTGTGGAGCAGTCTATGATGCGAGGGTGTATGGAAAAGTTCAGATGGCAGCAGTCAGTGTTCTGTTGATCAGCGAATTGTGGAAGGCAAGATGGATTCGAAATGAAGGACATCTTGACTTAGAAGACATGACGGAAATTGTTTATCGATATTCCAGAGAGTTGGAACATTCTGATGAAAATTTGGAACTATTTGAAATGATGATGGAGAAAACAAAAATTTTTGTTTAAGAACTATATGAAGGAGGAAGAATCATGATTGAAATTGAAAAAGAATTGTGTATAGGATGTGGAGCCTGTGTCAAAGATTGTCCGGGGAAGGCGCTTGCCATAGAAGACGGAAAGGCTGTTTATAAAAAAGAGTGTATTCATTGTGGGCATTGTGTTGCTATTTGTCCGGTAAATGCAGTTTCTATTCCGGAGTATGATATGGAAGAAGTAGAAGAATATAAGGAAGAAACATTTACAGTAGCGCCGGAGAATTTTCTTCATGCAGTGAAATTCAGAAGAAGTATACGAGATTTCCGTCCGGAGCCAATCGAGCAGGAGAAAATGGAGCGCATTATAAATGCAGGACGTTATACAGCAACGGCGAAGAATCGTCAGGCATGTAGATTTATCGTATTAAGAGAACAATTGGAAGAATTTAAGGACCTCGTGTGGAAAGAAATGCCTTCTATATTAGAGGTGTTAAAAGAGACTGCGCCGGCATATGCGAGAGCTTTTGAACTGTTTTATTTAAAACATCAGAAAAATCCAAAAGATGATACATTTTTCTTCAATACAACTTCATTTTTAGTGATCGCATCCAAGAACCCTCTGGATGGAGGACTTGCGGCAGCCAATATTGAAAATATGGCGGTAGCAGAAGGAGCGGGGGCGCTTTACAGCGGATATATGATGCGAGTGATTGAGGCTAGTCCGGTGTTAAAAGAATGGCTGTGTATTTCAGAACTTCCGGTATCCTGCTGTATGCTTCTTGGATATCCTGCAGTGTCATATAAGCGTACTGCGCCGAGAAAAAAAGGGAATATTGAGTGGAGATAAAGGAAGAAGACAACGACAGAAGGGAATTAATTTGGCATGAATAAAAAGGAAGTATTAGAGATCCGTAAGCAGTTTACACCAGAGAATTGTGCGATTACACGTATTTGCGGATGCTATGTAGACCACGAGAAAGAGAAGAAGACAGAATTAAAAAAGGCATTTTTGTCACTTCCGGAAGAAGAAGGATTTAAATATTTTGATATTTTTAAACACACCCTTTCCGGTACGCTTGGGAAAAATCTTATAAATATGGAGTTCCCATTAGAACAGGAGCTTCCGGGAGGTACACAGGAATTTTTATTAAAGCTTCGGGACAGTAAGCTTCAAGATGATCTTCTGATTGAAGAGTTTTATGATAAAGTAATTGAAAATTATAATTACGGAGAAAATTATTATATTATTTTAATCCATGCAGTTTATGACGTTCCGGGGAAATCGACAGACGGATTGGAAATGTTTGATGCTTCAGATGTGGTATATGAACATATCATGTGTAGCATTTGTCCTGTAAATCTGACGAAAGCAGGTCTTACATATAATGCAGAAACAAATAATATCGAGGATCGTATCCGTGACTGGTTTGTGGAACTCCCTGTGAAGGGATTTCTGTTTCCGGCATTTAACGACCGCGCTTCTGATATTCACCACATTTTGTATTATTCCAAGAAGCCGGAAGAGCTGCAGCCGGACTTTATTGCAAATGTGCTTGGAAGTCAGATTCCGTTGACTGCAAAGGATCAGAAGACAACCTTCCAGACGATCATCAGCGATACTTTGGGAGAAGAATGTGATTATGAAGTGGTGAGGAATATCCACGATAACTTAAATGAAATGATTGAAGCGTCGAAAGAAGAACCGGAACCATTGGAACTTGCGCGGATGGATGTGAAAAAGCTTTTCGTAAAAAGCGGAGTTACGGAAGAGAAGATGGAGACTTTTGACGCGGACTTTGCGGAAATCGTGGGAGAGAAGAAAACACTGCTTGCGTCGAATATTGCTAGCACGAAGACCTTCCAGATTGAGACTCCGGATGTGGTTGTGAAAGTTAATCCGGAGCGCTCTGATCTTGTAGAGACAAGAGAGATTGACGGAAGAAGATGCCTTGTAATTGCAATCGATGATCATTTAGAGGTAAATGGAATCGAAGTGCGGAAATAAAAAACGTGAAATGTGAAAAAAGTATTTGCCAAACATGATATTCTATGATAGAATATCATTTGTTAGCGGAGATGGCGGAATGGCAGACGCGCTAGATTCAGGTTCTAGTGGGAGTTATCCTGTGAGGGTTCAAGTCCCTTTCTCCGCATTGAATATTGAAATGTAAGTATCGTAAACATCAGTGTTTGCGATATTTTTATTTTTCAAAACAGAAAAAGGGGCACAAAAGGGGCAAACTGTAAAATTTTGATGTTTTTTATTTAGTGCGGTCTCTTATAGTTTTGTACGAAAAAATATGGTACGATAAGTATATAGGGGGAATGCTGATGAAAAAGCAAAGAATATTACTTGTATTTAAAGGATGTATAAAATATCTTATGAGCTATCGCCCGTATATGACGGTGTGGGTAACTATTTGGGTAGTGTCGGCGTTGATAGGTGGAATAAAAGCGAAGTCGATAGGTTTGGCTGTCATTTTTCTGTTTTTTGCAGTGGTACCAGCAATGATAAAAAGATTATTGTTAGCGGTCAGCAGAATCGGGGGAATTAATAGATATGATGAAAAAGCCTTCGGAAAAGGACCGAGAGGAAGAATGAAAAATTATTTGATTGAATATATTGCAATGAACAAAAAGATATAGTGATTTTGGAAGTGTAAATGGCGCCTATCGAATAGATGGGCGTTTTTAACTTTGCAAATTCTGTCTCAGTGATTCATTTTAATCATTTTTCTACCTTTTCGATGACAGAGTCGCGGGGGAGGTTGAAGTGTCAAAGACACTTTTGGTATTCTGTGAGGGAGTATGTTTACGAAAGTTATAAAAAGGAGAAGTTATGGAGAAAAGATTCTGTTTTCGAGAATTTTCACGTTATACGATTCTTAGTATATTGGGAACACTTGGTGTGTCCTGTTATATTCTTGCAGATACATTTTTTGTGTCGGTAGGACTGGGCTCTAGAGGACTTGCTGCGCTTAATCTGGCAATTCCTGTTTATAATTTTATTCATGGAACGGGACTGATGCTTGGGATGGGAGGCGCTGCCCGATTTTCGGTGAGAAAAAGCCAGAACAAGCAGGGACAGGTAGATTCGATTTATTCGAATACGGTTCGTCTTGCTGTAATCTTTTCCGCCCTGTTTTTTGTATTAGGGTTATTTTTTGCCGGAAATCTGGCTGCCGCTTTGGGAGCTGACCACCAGATTTACAATATGACAACTGTCTATATTAAATGGCTTCTTATCTTTGCACCTGCGTTTATTTTTAATGATGTATTTTTGTGCTTCGTGAGAAATGACGGTAGCCCGCAACTGTCAATGACGGCTATGCTGATTGGAAGTTTTTCAAACATTTTGCTTGATTACATCTTTATCTTTCCACTGCACATGGGGCTGTTTGGTGCAGTCTTTGCGACTGGATTGTCACCAATCATCAGTATGATATTTATGACACTACATTGGTTGAAACGAAAAAATACATTTCATATGATTAGAGAGCGGTTTCGCATAGATATGGCAAAAAAGACGCTTGCTTTGGGAATCCCCTCCTTGATTGCTCAGGTATCTGCGGGAGTGGTTATGATCGTATTTAATATGTTGATTCTTAAGCTGGAGGGAAATGTCGGAGTGGCGGCTTACGGAGTCATTGCTAATATTTCGCTTGTGGTGCTTGGTATCTATACGGGGATCGCGCAGGGAGTGCAGCCGCTTCTCAGCGATTTTTACGGTAGAAATGAAAGAACCGGGATTCATAAAGTGTTACGTTATGCAATGTGGACGATGCTGATCTTCTCTTTGGTGATCTACGGATTGTTATTTGTCTTTGCCCAACCGGTCACTTCTGTATTTAACAGCGAGCATAATCAGGAGCTTCAAAATATTGCGGTGACTGGACTGAAAATATATTTCTTATCCAATGTATTTGCAGGTTATAATACGATTCTTGCGACCTATTTCATTTCGGTAGAAAAGGCGGTTCCGGCACAGGTTTTGTCTGTTCTTAGGGGATTTCTGTTGATGATACCGGTAGTTTTTATATCTTCGTATTTATGGAAAATGACAGGAGTTTGGGC
Source organism: uncultured Dorea sp. (assembly GCA_900543415.1). Classification (GTDB taxonomy): domain Bacteria; phylum Bacillota; class Clostridia; order Lachnospirales; family Lachnospiraceae; genus Dorea_D. Next base: position 29,480 of record UQRE01000021.1, read on the forward strand.
GGCGTATCCTTTGACTGAAATGTTGGTATCTGTGATCGGGTATATTTTATATCGGCGTTATAATAAAACATAATTTTTTGTGAAGGCATATAGTTGTCAACAATGGGGAATCAAAGTATAATTAATTTAGATATATGTCAAACTAAGAAAGAAGAGAGGATAAAGAAATGGGAAACATATTTGACATTTTGGGACCGGTCATGGTAGGACCATCCAGTTCCCACACGGCAGGAGCAGCGCGTATTGGTCTGATTGCCAGACAGCTTTTCGGAAGACAGCCAAAGCGGGCAAAAGTCTACCTTCATGGTTCTTTTGCGGCGACAGGCAAAGGTCATGGTACAGATAAGGCTTTGATCGCAGGGCTTCTTGGGATGCTGCCGGATGATATGCGGATTCCGCATAGTTTTGATATCGCGAAAGAAGAGGGAATGGACTTTACGATTGAGAATAAGGATATCAAAGGAGCGCATCCAAACACAGCGCAGATTATTATGGAAGCGGAAGGAGTGCCGACAATGAAGATTCAGGCACACTCTATCGGCGGCGGAAGAATCAAAGTATGCAAATTGGACGGAATTGATGTGAACTTCAGTGGGGAAAGTTATACATTGATTATTCGAAATGTGGATGAGCCGGGACGGATCATGGATGTATCAGCGGCGCTTGCAGAAGACGAGATCAATATTGCAACCATGCAGGTATTCCGTGATAAACGAGGCGGTTCTGCGGTTATGGTAGTAGAGACCGATCAGGTGGTTTCACAGGCGGCAATTGATAATCTGGAGAGCAAACCGGGAATCATTCGGGTGAAATTCCTGAATCCAAATGGATAAGAAACGGAGGAGAGAAGAAGCGTATGTCATATCAATCAATGGAAGAAGCATGTATAAGATGTGAAAAAGAGAACATTCCTTTTTGGAAAGCTGTTCAAATTGAAGATGCCGACGAAAGAGGTGTTTCTGTAGAGGATTCATGGAAACAGATGGAATCTATGTGGCAGTCCATGAAGGATAATTTAGATGCCTATGAGCCGGACCTCGTATCTACAAGCGGACTTGTAGGAACGGAAGGCGGTTTGATGGATGCTTATGGACAGGCGGGAAATACATTATGTGGCGGCTTTATGGCGAAAGTGATGTCCAATGCGTTGAAGATGGGATGTAACAATGCCTGCATGAAGCGTATTGTTGCAGCTCCTACTGCGGGTGCATGTGGCGTGCTTCCGGCAGTGTTGGTTACTTATTATAAAGAATATCAAGTGCCGGAAGATACGATGGTCGAGGCAATGTATGTAGCGGCAGGACTTGGTCAGATCATTGCAAACCGTGCATATCTGGCGGGTGCATCTGGTGGATGTCAGGCGGAGATTGGTTCTGGTTCTGGCATGGCAGCAGGAGCAATCTGTCATGTGAAAGGGGCAGATGCCGGCGTGATAGGACATGCCTGTGCAATGGCACTTAAGAATCTGATGGGACTTGTGTGCGATCCGGTGGCAGGATTGGTAGAAGTTCCATGTGTGAAGAGAAATGTAGGTGGTGCGGTTAATGCTCTGGCGGCAGCGGATATGGCGCTTGCAGGCATCACAAGTAAAATTCCGGTAGATCAGGTAATTGATGCTATGAAAGAAGTGGGAGATAAAATGGACGTCTCACTTCGTGAGACCGGTATCGGCGGTGTTGCCGGAACACTGGCAGGGCAGGAAGTGTCCGAACGATTGAATATGTAACTGGAAGATTAGGAGAAGACAATGGAGATTTATCACGGACGCCCTAAGTATGATGAGGGACGGTTGGAAAAGGAATTGGAAGTCTATGATCTGCTGGATGAGCTTGGGATTTCCTATGAGCGTGTAGATCATGAAGCTTTGCAGACGATTGAGGCATGCCGGAAGGTGGATGAGACACTTGGCATTTCTATCTGCAAGAATCTGTTTTTGTGTAATCGTCAGAAAACAGCATATTATCTTCTGCTTCTTCCGGGATATAAGGCATTGAAGACGAAAGAGTTATCGAAACAGATTCCTACGTCCCGTCTGTCTTTTGCGTCGGGAGAAGATATGGAAGAATATCTGAATGTGACGCCGGGTTCTGCAACGATTATGGGGCTTATGTTTGATCCGGAGAATCGGGTTCAGCTTGTTATAGATGAAGAATTGCTAAAGGAAGAGTGGTTTGGATGTCATCCCTGTATCAATACGTCCAGTCTGAAGCTTCGGACGGAAGATGTGATTGGAAAATATTTGCAGGCAGTACATCATGAGTACCTTACAGTGAATCTTTCGGACGGTAATCAGATTTGATCGAAAAATGCAGAGATAGACATAAATGAATGATATTCAAGAAAGTAGATACATAAGGAGATAAACATGACGAAGAAACAAAGAGCGTTGGAAATCATAGAACGCTTAAAAAAAGAATATCCGGATGCAGGCTGTACGTTGGATTACGATCAAGCGTGGAAGCTTCTGGTCAGTGTCCGTCTGGCGGCACAGTGTACAGATGCCAGAGTTAATGTTGTTGTGGAAGGGCTATATGAGAAATATCCTACTGTGGAGGCATTAGCTTTAGCGGATGTAAATGATATTGAAGAGATTGTACGTCCTTGCGGACTTGGAAAGAGTAAGGCGAGAGACATCAGCGCCAGCATGAAGATCCTTCACGAAGAATATGAGGATAAAGTACCGGATGACTTTGATGCGTTGTTAAAACTTCCGGGTGTGGGAAGAAAGAGCGCCAATCTGATCATGGGAGATGTATTCGGCAAACCGGCAATTGTGACAGATACGCATTGTATTCGTCTGGTGAACCGAATGGGGCTTGTGGACGGAATCAAAGAGCCTAAGAAAGTTGAGATGGCGCTTTGGAAGATCATTCCGCCGGAAGAAGGAAGTGATTTCTGTCATCGCCTTGTTTATCATGGACGGGACATTTGCACAGCCAGAACCAAACCCCATTGTGAAGTATGTTGTCTTAGAGATATTTGTAAACAAAATATTTAATCCAGACTTCTCCATCTAAATTCACCGTCATAGATCATGTATCCGTGAGCGGAACCTTCTTTTGGAATGGAGATGGAGCCCGGATTCATGTAAGTATAAGTACCCATATTCTGGTTTGCCGGAATGTGGGTATGTCCATTTAACAGGATATCCCCTTCTTTCAGCATAGGAAGATTGTCGGGGTTAAAATTGTGACCGTGGGTGGCAAAGATGGTGCGCCCGTCAAGTTCCAGCAGGCAATATTCTGCCAAGATAGGAAAATCAAGAACCATCTGGTCAACCTCAGTATCGCAATTGCCGCGGACACAGAGGAGCTCATTTTTTATTGCATTTAACATGGAGATTACTTCCTTCGGGTTATAGTCTCTGGGAAGATCGTTTCGCGGTCCGTGGTAGAGAAGGTCACCAAGAAGCAGAAGCCGGTCGGCTTTTTCCTGCCGGTAAGCCTCGATCATTTTGCGGCAATAGTAAGAAGAACCGTGGATATCTGATGCAATCATTAATTTCATAATCTATATACCTCCGAAATATTTGGATGAATAAAAGTATAACATAATATTGCTGCTTTTTCCTAGCTTGACGGTTCATTTTATTCGGTTTATGATGATAGAGAGTAAAAGGTTGTTCGGAAAGAGTAATTAAGGGAGCAGAGAAATGATCATAAGTGCAAGCAGAAGAACTGATATTCCGGCGCTTTATCCCCAGTGGTTTATGAACCGTTTGAGAGCAGGGGAGGTATTGGTGCCAAATCCCTATAATCGCAAGAAGATAAACCGTATTCCATTGTCGCCGGATACGGTGGATTGTATTGCCTTCTGGACAAAAAATCCGGAGCCTATGATACCGTATCTCAAGGAATTGGATGAAATGGGGTATCGATATTATTTTCAGATGACGATTACGGATTATGAAGAAGACTTAGAACCGCAAGCCCCATCGACAGCCGAAGCAATGGCAACATTTTTACTGCTCAGCGAAAGGCTTGGCAAAGAAAGAATGGACTGGCGTTTTGATCCATTGATCTTAACGGATAAATATACGGTATCCTATCATTTGGAGCAGTTTGAAATGATGTGTGAATGGCTTCATAAATCTACGGATCGTTGTATTTTAAGTTTTGTGGATGCTTATAAGGAGAGCCCGTTTTTGGAGATGGAGCAAGAAGACATGCTGGAACTGGGGGAAGGGCTTGGAAAGATTGCGAAGAAATACAATCTTCCTTTATATACCTGCTCAGAGAAGATAGACCTTACGCCTTATGGAATCCGGCATGGTGCGTGTATAGATAAGGATAAGATTTATGAGCTGATCGGATATAAGCTGGATGTGAAGAAAGATGCCGGACAGAGAAAAGAATGTGGCTGTGTGGAGAGTATTGACATTGGCGTGTATGACACGTGTACTCATGGATGCCGGTATTGTTATGCAGTAAATAGTCAAGAGAGTGCGAAAAAGAAGAGGCAGCGTCACGATCCGGAGTCTCCGCTTCTTGTAGGACAACTTCAAGGGGATGAGATAATTACGGATAAAGAAGTGACAACTAGTAGAGATAACCAAATTTCCCTCTTTGACCTGCCGGAAATGTATATGGATTTTTAGTGAAAACAGAGAAAATATTTTATGGTTTGTCAAAGTCTTGACAAACCATTTTTCTTTTGGTACATTTAGACTAGAGTACAAACTATAGTCTAAAACGTTAGGATTCATATTTGAGAGGTGTAATTATGAGCTTGATTACGAGTATTCAGAAATACTCTATTCATGATGGAGACGGTATTCGGACAACTGTATTTTTTAAAGGGTGTCTGTTAAAATGTGTATGGTGTCACAATCCAGAGACACAGAGCTATAAGAAACAGCCATCTTACAACAAAGAACAGTGTGTGGGATGCAGAAGCTGTGAGATGGCGTGCCCGCATCATGCAATTCATGCAGAGAATGGAAAGGTAGTTACAGATCTGACATTGTGTGACGCATGTGGAACATGTACAGATTACTGCAATCAGAATTTACGAGAGATCATCGGTAAGGAATACACGGTAGATGAACTCGTGAAGGAGTTGAAAAAAGACGAGATGTTCTATGAAGAGTCCGGCGGCGGCGTTACTTTGTCCGGCGGTGAAGTTATGACTGCAGATATGGACTTTGTAGAAGAACTTTGTAAGAAACTTAGAAAACTTGGTATTACTGTTACCATTGATACTTGTGGACAGGCGCCGTGGAAAAACTACGAAAGACTGCTTCCATATGTAGAAACATTTTTGTATGATATCAAGACAATGGATAACGAGATACATAAAAAATATATCGGCGCAGGAAATGAGTTGATCTTATCCAATCTGGAGAATTTAAGTAAAGCAGGCGCAAGAATCTACATCCGTATTCCAACGATCAAAGAGGTAAACGGAACGGATGAATCTATGAAAGACATCATTGATTATTTACATGATAAAAATATTCATGTGGCACAGGTAAATCTTCTTCCATATCACAACACCGGTTCTTCTAAATATGAGAAAATCGGTAAAGTATACGAGGGTGTGGATCTCCATGCGCCAAGTAAAGAAGAGATGGAACATTTTACAGGGTTATTTAAGGAAGCTGGATTCCATAATGTAAAAATAGGAGGTTAAGAAAATGGAAGAAAGAGGCATGAACGAACGAATTAAGAAACTGCGTAAACTGAGTGTGGACACACAGCCGCACATTGATTTGGAACGTGCAAAGAGCATGACTAAGACATATGAAAAATATGAAGGTGTGCTTTCTATTCCGGAGCTTCGTGGACAGGTGCTGAAAGATTATTTCGCAACAAAGACACTTTATATTGGGGAAGGCGAACTGATCGTTGGTGAGAAAGGAGATTCTCCACAGGCTGCTCCTACATTCCCGGAGCTTTGCTGTCACACAGTAGAAGATATGCACGTTATGAACGATCGTGATCTGATCAACTTCAAAGTAAAAGAAGAAGATTATAAGATTCAGGAAGACGTTATGATCCCATACTGGGATAAGAGAAGTACAAGAAGCCGTATTTTAAGAGCTATGACACCGGAATGGAAGAAAGCATACGAGTGCGGTATCTTTACAGAGTTTATGGAGCAGAGAGGACCGGGACATACAGTAGGTTCCTTTAAAATTTACGAAAAAGGATTCCTTGATTATAAAGCAGATATTCAGGAGTCTATCGACAAACTTGATTTCATGACTGATCCAGAAGCATTCGATAAGAAATCTGAATTGGAAGGTATGAAACTTGCATGTGATGCAATCATGATCTTAGGTGAGAGATATGCAGCATATGCTCGTGAACTTGCTGAGAAAGAGACAGATGAGACAAGAAAGAAAGAACTTCTTCAAATCGCAGCAAACTGTGATGTAGTACCGGCTCATAAGCCACAGACTTACTGGCAGGCAATCCAGATGTACTGGTTCGTACACCTTGGAGTAACAAGTGAGTTGAATCCTTGGGATGCATATAGCCCGGGACGTCTTGACCAGCACTTGAATCCATTCTATGAGAAAGACGTAGAAGATGGAATCTTGGATGATGAGAAAGCACTTGAACTTCTTGAGTGTTTATGGGTAAAATTCAACAACCAGCCAGCACCACCGAAGGTAGGTATCACATTAAAAGAAAGTAGTACTTATACAGATTTCGCAAACTTAAATACAGGTGGTATCACACCAAACGGAGAAAACGGTGTTAACAATGTAAGTTACTTAATCCTTGACTGTATGGATGAGATGAAACTTCTTCAGCCAAGCTCTAACGTACAGATCAGCCGTAAGACACCACAGAAATTCTTGAAACGTGCATGTGAAGTTTCCCGTAAAGGATGGGGACAGCCGGCATTCTACAATACAGAAGCAATCATTCAGGAACTTATGAATGCAGGAAAATCTCTGGATGACGCAAGAAAAGGCGGTACAAGCGGATGTGTAGAGACAGGAGCATTTGGTAACGAAGCTTACATCCTGACAGGATATTTCAATATTCCGAAGGTATTCGAACTGACATTGAACAACGGTTTCGATAAGATGAGCGGACAGCAGCTTGGTCTGGAACTTGGATATGCAACAGACTTTGAGACATATGAAGAACTGTATGAAGCATTTAAGAAACAGATCAAATACTTTATCGATATCAAGATTCAGGGAAGCAACGTAATTGAGAAGATTTTTGCTGAGTATATGCCGGCACCATTCCTTTCTATCATTACAAACGATTGTATTTCCAAAGGAAAAGACTACAACGGTGGTGGAGCAAGATACAATACAAAATACCTTCAGGGCGTTGGTATCGGAACAATCACAGACTGTCTTGCAGCAGTAAAATATAACGTTTACGATAAGAAGACATTTACAATGGCTGAATTAATGCAGGCTCTTGAGGATAACTTCGAAGGACATGACAGAATTCTCAATTTAGTAAGAAATAAAACACCAAAATACGGAAACGATGATGATTACGCAGATGATATCATGAAAGACGTATTCGAATACTACAGAAGCCGGGTAACAGGAAGACCGAATATGCTTGGCGGAATGTACAGAATCAATATGCTTCCTACAACATGTCACGTATACTTTGGTGATGTTATGATGGCAAGCCCGAACGGAAGACTGGCACACAAACCAGTATCTGAAGGAATCTCACCGGAGAAGGGCGCAGATACAAATGGACCGACAGCAGTTGTAAAATCTTGTGCTAAGATGGATCACCTGCAGACAGGCGGAACACTTCTGAACCAGAAATTTACACCAAGTGTAGTAGCGGGAGAAGAAGGACTTGACCAGATGGCAAACCTTGTCCGCACATACTTCAACATGGACGGACATCACATCCAGTTTAACGTAATTGATAAAGAGACACTGATTCAGGCGCAGAAACACCCAGAGGATTACAAAGACCTCATTGTGCGTGTAGCAGGATACAGCGATCGCTTTAGAAACTTAAGTAAAGCATTACAGGATGAGATCATCGAAAGAACAGAACAGTCATTTAATTAATAATTTGGGACGTAGCCTTTTTGCAAAAGGCTACGTCCCAAATTACATTTTGCCCTGTCCCAAATTGAATTTTACCCTGTCCCAGATTGCATTTTTTATTAGATGCGATTACAATAGTGAGGGAGAAATTTGGGGAAGGATGACAATTTACTATGGCAGAGGTTAGAAAACGAATCGTTTTCCATGGAAGGGTTCAAGGTGTAGGGTTTCGTTTTACAGCGAAGCATTTAGCAAATTCTCTTGGACTTACAGGCTGGGTACAGAATGAGTATGATGGAACAGTTCTTATGGAAGTGCAAGGACGGGAACCGATGATCGATAAGTTGTTGGTGGCACTGAATCATAATCAATTTATTGAGATAGACTGGATTGATTCAAAAGATATTCCGACAGAAAGGGAAAGCTGTTTTTCTTCCAGATAGTGTGGTAGAATAAGAAGAAGGCAAAAAATAGGCAACAGACAGCAGGGAGATAAAATGGAGAAAGTTGTTAAAAAAAGTGTAAAAAGCAGGATTGTATCTGCCGCATGGCAGTTATTTTATGAGAAAGGTTATAACGGAACGACGGTAGATGATATCATTGAATTGTCAGAGACGTCGAAAGGTTCTTTTTATTATTACTTTAGTACAAAGGACGAGCTTCTTAATACTCTGTCCTTGATTCTGGACGAGTTTTACGAAGAACTGGAACAAAAGATGGATAAGAATATGAGCAGTTTTGATAAACTGATGTATTTGAATTATGAAGCTCACAGTATGATGGAAGAGAAGATTAAAGTAGATTTGTTGTCGTCTTTGTATTCTACACAGCTTGTGGCGGCAGGACAGCGACATCTGTTGGATCAAAATCGAAATTATTATAAACTGGTCACAAAAGTTGTAACGGAAGGACAGAAGTGCGGGGAAATCAGAGACGACGTATCCGTACTGGACATTACAAGATATTACTCCATGTGTGAACGGGCGTTAGTGTACGACTGGTGCTTAAACAAAGGGATCTACTCACTGGGGAAATACAGCAAAAAGAGTATGCCGGTAATGATGGAGCATTTCAAAACGAACAAATAGGTGAAAGACCGGAGGTGGGGAGTATGTTGATCCAAGGATTGCAGAAGCTGACGTTGCTGGATTACCCGGGAAGGGTGGCGTGTACTGTGTTTACCGCGGGATGTAATTTCAGGTGTCCGTTCTGCCACAACGCCTCACTGGTCATTGACACTTATAGGAATGAAGAAATTCCATTAGACACACTTTTTCAATTTCTGAGAAAACGTCAAGGCGTATTGGACGGAGTCTGTGTGACAGGGGGAGAACCTCTGATCCAGCATGATATAGAAGCATTTTTGAAAAATATTAAGGAGCTGGGGTATGCTGTAAAGCTTGATACAAATGGAAGCTGCCCTAAGAAATTGAAAGAAGTTGTTCGGGCGGGGCTTGTAGACTATGTTGCTATGGATATTAAAAATTCCAGAGAAGGTTACGCGAAAACCATAGGGATAGAAGATTACAACATGGAAAATGTAGAAGAGAGCGTACAATTTCTTCTGGAAAATACGGTTCCTTATGAATTTCGGACGACAGTTGTCCGGGAATTTCATCAGCGTGCAGATTTTGAATCTATTGCAAATTGGATTCAAGGTGCGAAGCGGTATTATTTACAGCAATTTGTAGATTCAGGAGATTTGATCGGAACCGGGCTTCATGGATATAATAAAGAAATCATGGAACAGGCGCTGAAAATCGTTGGAAATAGTGTGGAAATTGCGGAGCTTCGAGGCGTTTCATAGACGTCCGGGAAATAATCCTCGATAAAAAGGGAAAATCATAAAGCAACCATATATTGTGCAAAAGAAATAAAAAAGCACAATATGTGGTTGCTTTTATTGACCTTTCCGACTAAAAATGATATGCTTAAACATATCGTCGATGTGAAAATGAAAGGGAAGGGAATGCGTATGTATCAAGTATCTAAGAGGGACGGACAAATTGCAGAATTTAATTTATCAAAGATCAGTGTAGCCATTGAGAAAGCGTTTAAAGCGCAGGATAAAGAATATAATCAAGATATTATAGATTTGCTGGCGCTTAAAGTTACAGCAGATTTTGCTCCTAAAGTTAAAAATTCATTGATTCAAGTGGAAGATATTCAAGACAGCGTGGAAAATATTTTGATTAAAGCCGGATATGCAGATGTGGCTAAAGGATATATTCTGTATAGAAAGCAGAGAGAAAAGATTCGGAATCTCAATTCAACAATGTTGGATTATAAAGAGATTGTGGACAGTTATGTTAAGGTGACTGACTGGCGTGTAAAAGAAAATTCAACGGTTACCTATTCGGTAGGAGGCTTGATCTTAAGCAACTCCGGTGCGATTACAGCAAACTACTGGTTGTCGGAGATTTACGATGAAGAGATCGGACAGGCACATAGAAATGCAGATATTCATATCCACGATCTGTCTATGCTTACCGGATATTGTGCTGGATGGTCTTTGAAGCAGCTGATTCAGGAAGGGCTCGGAGGAATTCCGGGAAAGATTTCTTCCTCTCCGGCAAAGCATTTAAGCGTGCTCTGCAACCAGATGGTGAACTTCCTTGGAATTATGCAAAATGAGTGGGCAGGCGCACAGGCATTTTCTTCTTTTGATACTTATCTTGCCCCGTTTGTAAAGGCGGATCATCTTTCCTATCGTGAAGTGAAGAAATGTATTGAGTCTTTTATTTACGGTGTAAATACTCCGTCCAGATGGGGGACACAGGCGCCATTTTCTAATATTACACTGGATTGGACAGTTCCAAATGATCTTGCAAATCTTCCGGCTATTGTCGGCGGAAAGGAAATGGATTTTACATACGGAGACTGTAAGGAAGAAATGGATATGGTCAACAAGGCGTTTATCGAAGTAATGATTGAGGGTGACGCTCATGGTCGTGGATTCCAATATCCGATTCCTACCTATTCTATCACAAGAGATTTTGACTGGTCAGATACGGAAAATAACCGCTTATTATTTGAAATGACAGCAAAATACGGAACTCCGTATTTCTCAAATTATATTAACAGTGATATGGAGCCAAGTGATGTCAGAAGTATGTGCTGCCGCCTGCGTCTGGATCTCCGTGAACTTCGTAAGAAATCCGGCGGCTTCTTCGGAAGCGGGGAGAGCACAGGCTCGGTCGGTGTAGTAACGATCAATATGTCGCGTATCGCATACCAGTCTGAAAATGAAGACGAATTTTTTGCACGCTTGGATAAATTAATGGACTTATCTGCTCGTTCTCTTCATATTAAGAGAACAGTTATTTCCAAATTAATGGAGGAGGGATTGTATCCATATACAAAACGTTATCTTGGCACCTTTGCAAATCATTTTTCGACCATCGGTCTTATTGGTATGAACGAGGCGGGATTAAATGCAAAATGGATCGGTAAAGATATGACGCATGCGGAGACGCAGGAATTTTCTAAACGAGTATTGAACCATATGAGAGAACGCTTGTCTTCTTATCAAGAAGAATATGGTGACCTCTATAATCTTGAGGCGACTCCGGCAGAGTCTACTACATATCGATTTGCCAAACATGACAGAGCGCAGTTCCCAGATATTATTACAGCGGCAGAAGGGGATGGAACACCGTATTACACGAACAGTTCTCATTTGCCGGTTGGATATACAGAAGATATTTTTGATGCCCTTGATATTCAAGATGAATTACAGACTTTATATACATCGGGAACAGTGTTCCACGCGTTCTTAGGTGAGAAGCTTCCGAGCTGGCAGTCAGCGGCTGCTCTTGTGCGGAAAATTGCAGAGAATTACAAACTTCCATACTATACGATGTCGCCGACGTATTCCATCTGTAAGAATCATGGATATCTTACAGGAGAGCAGTATACTTGTCCGGAATGTGGCGAGACAACAGAAGTATATAGCAGAATTACCGGTTATTATCGTCCGGTACAGAACTGGAATGATGGAAAAGCGCAGGAGTTCAAGGACCGGAAAGTTTATGATCTGGAGCACTCCCATCTGAAGGTAAAGGTTAAGGAAAATAGTATGGACGAGCCGGAATGCTCAGCGTGTATGGACGAGGCAGGGGCACCGAGAAAAATATTGTTTACTACTCGTACTTGTCCGAACTGCGTAACCGCAAAAGCGGCGCTTGAGGAAGCAAATATGGAATATGAAGTGATCGATGCCAAAGAACACGCAGATCTTGCCAGAAAATATGGTATTATGAGCGCACCGACATTGGTAGTTATCGCGGATGACGGAAAAGTGGAAAAACTGGTAAATGCTTCCAATATTAAAAAATATACCGAAGGATAAGGAAATCAACAGGATCGGCAGACTGCATAGCTGTAGAGGTGTGCGGTCTGCTGATATAGATTGGAGAGTCATAGTTTCTATATTTTTAAGTGAGAATTATTCGAATGAAATTATGGATAAAAAATTTGAATAAATTACAAATAAAATGCTTGAGTGAAAAAGTAAATTCCACATGTAAAAGTAAATTCCATACAGAAGACTAAATTCCACTTGTCTGATATGTCGATATGGAGCCTTTATCCGCAGATTTGTTTTATTATCTGGTTTCATTTTTTCGGTAATGCAGGTGTTAATACGATCTCATCTGCCGGTATTTCAGTGAGATCGAAAAAATTTAAAAGCTCATGAGGGAGCATGATTTTTGCAAGAGCCATAGGTGATAATCCTCCAAGACTTTGCCGTGGTGTACTATTGATATGGCTCATTATCAGATTGATATCCCTTTGTGAGTAATTGTCAAAGGACGTTCCTTTTGGACAGATTTTTCTGATATATTCATGGTTCTTTTCGCAATGCGGTTTTTGCTAGGAACACATGGGATCACAGTAATAAATACTGGTTCGGATCAAGTTGTCTTCCCCACATTCCAATGCATCTGGAATCTGAAATTCACCGCCTCTATCTGTTAAAATCAGAGAAAATGCAGAAGCAAAAGAAAAGGTTCCAATGGCATGTTCAATAGAGTCGAATACGTTCTTTACATGACGGGATTCTTTGCTGTCAAGAAGATACGCCATCATAAAAGAACAACCGGAAAAATGGAACGTGAGCAGCACTTTTCGGGATCCTTCACAGCCGAGTACGGTGTCCATTTCCGTAATCCTTGTATCTGGGAATTCTTTTAAAAATGCCTGGAGATCTTTGTAAGTACGTCCTTCATAGATCGCCTTATCGGCTGGTTCAGAAGAACCTGAAGAGCGGATTTTATATTTTACTTTTTTGGGCAGGTCGATATTTTTCACGCGCAAAGCTCCGGTTTCAATGTAGTTATAAAGAGTTTTTTCAGAGTAAGGGATCTCCGGATGATTCTGTAAGATCATATAAGGGGACTGTCCCTGCATGATTAGTGTTTCATCCTTTAATTAACTCGACTTTTTGGCGGGCAATGTATCAACAATTATT
>UQRE01000022.1 GCA_900543415.1 uncultured Dorea sp.
CTTTTCTGCTTGCAGTTCCGAAACGTTCAAGGTTTTCGGGGGTTGTTGGAATGTTTAAAATTTGAAACCATCTGCTTTTCTGCTTAGGAATCCTGTAATACAGATTTTCTACCACATTTTTAATCAGGATTATGAACTTGTTTCGCAATCACCTATTATTCTTCAAAATAACTTAGGAATTCTTCCAGTGCACCGGAAATTGGAAGATGTTTGTTGTAAGCAAGCGCCAGTTCTCTGGCAGGCAATTTTTCCTTTAAGTCAATCGTGAATAGATCATCATCGCTGTTGTCAATGCAGTAATCCGGAATAAATGCAAGACCAAGTCCGATACGTGCAAGGTCGATGAGAAGATCATTACTGCTAAGTTCAATTTCAGGCACTAAATCTAATTGGTGCTGCTGAAACTGGGAATGCAGAAATTCACTGGTAGTACTTTTTTTGTCCAACATCAAGATTGGGTGTTCCAGAAGTTGTCCATAAGATAGTTTCTTTCCTTTTAAATCTTTGAAAGACTGGTTGGCGATAAATACATCGTGAAAGGACTTGATAATTTTCACGGAAGATAGATTGCCAAGATACGCATTTGGACAATTGACAACAATGAGATCAACTTGTCCGCTTTCCAGTAGTTCCACACATTTAATAGAAGTGGCATTTGTTACTTTGATATGAGCCCCAGGAAATGCTTTGTGAAATTTTTCAAGATAAGGTACAAGAAAATATCGGCAAATAGTATCGCTTGCGCCGATGCGGAGTTGTCCGCCTCCGGCAGAAGTATCCATGAGCTGAGTTTCACCACGACTGATCAGGTGAACAGCAGGCTCAATATGTCTTAATAGAATTTCTCCTTCCGGTGTAAGCTGTACTTTCTTTGTGCTTCTGATAAATAAAGTCTGATTTAATTTTTTCTCCAGTGTTTTGATCGACTGGCTGACCGCAGACTGAGAAATAAAGAGCTGGCTTGCAGCTTCTGAGAAGCTCAAAGTAGAAGCAACGTAGTAAAACACTTTATATAATTCATAGTTCACATCCATGATAAGTCCTCCTTATAAAACATAATAGTATTATAAGTCAAAAAAGAGTGAATTACAACCACGATTGTGGTATAATGATTGCATTACATGCAATCCAAGCCGACGATTCGGCTTGCTGTCATGTCTGTGGCAAGAAAATGGAAAGTGAGGCGGAGAATGAAGGGCTTCAATAGAATTTTGGCAATACCGGGGATGTTTCTTCTGGTAATTGTCTTGTTGATCACCAGTTTTCAAATTGTGATTTACGGTGATCCATCTTATAAATTTTATGAAAAGGAATATGAAAAATATCAAGTAACAGCTTCGCTTCATATGTCCATGGAAGATGTTATGGAAGTGACAGATCATATGATGGACTATCTAATTGGAAAGGAAGAGAATCTTTCGATTGTTACAAATGTGGATGGCTGTGAACAGGATTTTTTTAATGAACAGGATCGGCTTCATATGGCGGACGTGAAGAATCTTTTTCTTGGAGGGCTGAAACTTCGAAACGTATTTCTTGTGTTGGGAATCGTTTTTTTGATGTTGGCAGGTGTGAGAGCAGGTAAGAAGGGGATGAGTAGAGAATTTTTTGAGTCTTATTCCATTGCTCTTGGCGTATTTCTTGGTCTGCTCCTGTTTCTGGGGGTTGCGTTTGCCATTGATTTTACTGCCTGCTTTACTATTTTTCACAAGATTTTTTTCACCAACGATCTGTGGCTCTTTGATCCGTCGGTGGATTATATGATCCGCATGCTTCCGGAAGGCTTTTTCTCGGACATGGTTCTTCGGATTGGAGCAGTATTTGTCGGCATGCTTGTTTTTATCTGGGTAATTCTTTATTTATGGAGAAGATACAGTGTTAATAAGTATGACTTATAAAAATGTTAATTTATATTAATTATATTAATAATAAAAAATATGTTACAATGAAACTAACAGTGTAATGGATTTACAAAATGGAGGAAAACGTATGAGTAATGTAAGACGAGTGTATGTAGAAAAGAAATCCGATTTTGCTGTACAGGCAAAAGATTTAAAGCATGAGATCCGCAGCTATCTCGGCATCAAGGATGTGGAGGATGTGAGAGTTCTGATTCGTTATGATGTGGAAAATATTTCTGATGAAGTATTTGAAAAAGCATGTAACGGAATCTTTGCGGAGCCTCCGGTAGACACTTTATATAGAAATGAATTTGATCTGGCAGAAGGTGCACGTGTATTTTCTGTAGAATTTCTTCCGGGACAGTTTGACCAGAGAGCGGATTCTGCAGTGCAGTGTATCCAGTTCTTAAAAGAAGATGAGCAGCCGATCATTAAAACGGCTACAACTTATGTAGTGACAGGAAAAGACGGGGTAATCTCAGAAGAAGAGTTTGCGGCAATCAAAGCACACTGCATTAATCCGGTAGATTCCAGAGAAGCCGTGGAAGAGATTCCAGAGACACTTGTAACTAATTTCGATGAGCCGGAAGACGTCATCGTATTTGATGGTTTTAAAGATATGGATGAGGCAGAGTTAAAAGAATTATATCGTTCTTTGAATCTTGCTATGACATTTAAAGATTTCCTCCATATTCAGAAATATTTCAAAGGAGAAGAGGACAGAGATCCTACGATGACAGAGATCCGTGTGTTGGATACTTACTGGTCTGACCACTGTCGTCATACAACATTCTCTACAGAGCTTACAGAAGTTTTTTTTGGAGACGGCGATTACAGAGAACCGATGGAAGAGACTTACCGCAGATATCTCGCAGACCACAGTGAGATCTTCAAAGGAAGAGAAGACAAATTTGTATGTCTGATGGATCTTGCCTTGATGGCTATGCGTAAATTAAAAAGAGAAGGCAAGTTAGAAGATCAGGAAGAGTCCGACGAGATCAACGCTTGTAGTATTGTAGTTCCGATTAAAGTAGACGGAGTGGAAGAAGAATGGCTCGTGAACTTTAAAAATGAGACACATAACCACCCGACAGAGATCGAGCCATTTGGCGGAGCGGCAACTTGTCTTGGTGGAGCAATCCGTGATCCGTTGTCAGGACGTACTTATGTATATCAGGCAATGCGTGTAACCGGAGCGGCAGATCCTACCGTGTCTGTAAAAGATACAATGAAAGGAAAGCTTCCGCAGAAAAAACTGGTTCGTGAAGCTGCACATGGATATAGCTCTTACGGAAACCAGATTGGTCTTGCTACTGGAGCGGTAAAAGAAATCTATCATCCAAATTATGTGGCAAAACGTATGGAGATCGGAGCTGTGTTAGGAGCAGCGCCGAGACGTGCGGTAATCCGTGAGACTTCTGATCCGGGAGATATCATTATTTTACTTGGCGGACGTACAGGCCGTGACGGATGCGGCGGAGCAACCGGATCTTCCAAAGTACATACAGAGGAATCCATCGAAGTGTGCGGAGCAGAAGTTCAGAAAGGTAATCCTCCGACAGAGCGTAAGATCCAGCGTTTGTTCAGAAGAGAAGAAGTAAGTAAATTAATTAAGAAATGTAACGACTTTGGAGCCGGCGGTGTATCCGTTGCCATTGGTGAGCTGGCAGATGGCTTGAAAGTTGACCTTGACAGAGTGCCGAAGAAATACGCAGGTCTTGATGGAACAGAAATTGCAATCTCTGAGTCTCAGGAGCGTATGGCAGTTGTGGTAGATCCAAAAGATGTAGCCGAATTTATGAGCTATGCGAAAGAAGAGAACTTAGAAGCGATTGAGGTTGCTGAAGTAACAGAATCTCCAAGACTGGTATTATCATGGAGAGGAAAAGAGATCGTAAATCTCTCCCGTGCATTTTTAGATACAAATGGAGCGCATCAGGAGACAAAAGTAGCAGTAGACATTCCGAATCGTAAAGACAGCATTTTCGGAAGAGAAGATGTCAAAGATGTCAAAGGAAAATGGATGGAGACCTTGGGAGATCTAAATGTATGCTCTCAGAAAGGTCTTGTGGAAATGTTTGACGGTTCCATCGGAGCGGCGTCTGTATTTATGCCGCATGGAGGAAAGTACCAGTTGACAGAGACACAGGCGATGGTTGCGAAACTTCCGGTATTAACAGGAGATTGTGATACTGTCACCATGATGAGTTATGGATTTGATCCGTATCTGTCTACATGGAGCCCGTATCATGGAGCCATCTATGCAGTGACAGAGTCTGTTGCGAAGATTGTGGCAGCAGGCGGAGATTACAGCAAGATCCGTTTCACATTCCAAGAATATTTCCGTCGTATGACAGAAGATCCACACAGATGGAGCCAGCCGTTTGCAGCGCTTCTTGGCGCTTACAATGCACAGCTTGGTTTTGGCCTTCCGTCCATCGGAGGAAAAGACAGTATGTCCGGTACATTTGAAGATATCGATGTTCCGCCGACACTTGTATCTTTTGCAGTGGATGTGGCAGTGGAGAAAGATATTATTACACCGGAATTAAAAGCAGCAGGAAATAAACTTGTATGGCTTCGCATTCCGACAGATGAGTATGATGTTCCGAAATACGATCAGGTGATGGAACTCTATGGAAAATTCAGAGAGGATGTTCAGGCAGGAAGAATCGTATCTGCTTACGCGCTGGACAGACACGGTATTGCGGCAGCAGTCAGCAAGATGGCATTTGGTAACCGTATGGGCGTGAAGATTGAGCATGATGTAGACGCAAGAGATCTCTTTGCGCCGGCATTTGGAGATATTGTTGCAGAGGTTCCGGCGGATAAAGTATCTGAACTTGCTATCACTTACACTGTGATCGGTGAAGTGACAGAGGATGCAGCATTTACATACAGAGATATGGAAATTACAGAGGCAGATGCGGAAGTTGCATGGAAGGCACCGCTTGAGAAAGTATTCCCGACTAATTCCGGTGCAGAAGGACAGGAAGAAGTAGTGGAAAAAGGACTTTATAATGCTTCTGATATCCACATTTGCAGTCATAAAATTGCGCAGCCAACCGTATTTATTCCGGTGTTCCCTGGAACAAACTGTGAATTTGACAGTAAGAAGGCATTTGAACGCGCAGGCGCTAAGACAATCGTCAAAGTCTTTAAAAATATGAGTGCAGAAGATATCCTTGATTCTGTTGATGTATTTGAGAAAGCAATCGCACAGTCTCAGATCATCATGTTCCCAGGAGGTTTCTCAGCAGGTGACGAGCCGGATGGATCTGCAAAATTTTTCGCAACAGCATTCCAGAACGCGAAGATGAAAGAAGCAGTTGAGAAATTATTAAATGAACGTGATGGACTGGTGCTCGGCGTATGTAACGGATTCCAGGCTCTTGTAAAACTGGGACTTGTTCCAAATGGAGAGATCACCGGACAGAATGAAGGTGCTCCGACACTTACTTACAATACCATCGGACGTCACATCTCCAAGATGGTCTACACAAAAGTAGTTTCCAATAAGTCACCATGGCTTCAGGAGGCAGAACTTGGCGGAGTATACACCAATCCGGCATCCCACGGAGAAGGACGCTTCGTGGCAAGCAGCGAATGGTTAGACAAACTCTTCGCAAACGGACAGGTAGCAACACAGTATTGTGATCCGGAAGGAAACATCACAATGGACGAAGAATGGAACGTCAACGGTTCCTACTGTGCGATCGAAGGAATCACAAGTCCGGACGGACGCGTATTCGGAAAGATGGCACACTCCGAGAGACGTGCACGCTCCGTAGCAATGAATATCTATGGCGAGCAGGATCTCAAGATCTTCGAATCAGGCGTGAAATATTTTAAATAATTAATTTGGGACGTAGCAAAGTGAAACTTTGCTACGTCCCAAATCGCTTCTCCCCCTGTCCCAAACTGTTTGTTTTGCAATATCATATATATATTGTTGCATATAAAATGAAATATATCGATAAAAACTATACAAAAATCATTTAACTTGCAGGAAAAATAAAAGCAAATTGCAAAAACAACAATTTTTTTGTAAAAAAATCTTGTGTTCTGAGTCAAAATACTTTACAATGTTAAACAGCGAAAGTTAAAAGAGCATTATAGGAGGTAAAGATTATGTCATATGTTGATGAAATCCTTGAGAGGGTTGTAGCGAAGAACCCAGCAGAGCCGGAGTTCCATCAGGCAGTGAAAGAGGTACTGGAATCTTTGAGAGTGGTAGTAGAGGCTAATGAGGAGACATATAGAAGAGAAGCGCTTCTTGAAAGACTGGTAGAGCCGGAGCGTCAGTTTAAATTCCGTGTTCCGTGGGTGGACGACAAGGGACAGGTACAGGTAAATACCGGTTACCGTGTACAGTTTAACAGCGCGATCGGACCATACAAGGGAGGTCTTAGACTGCACCCATCTGTAAACCTTGGAATCATCAAATTCCTTGGCTTTGAGCAGATTTTTAAAAATTCTCTTACCGGACTTCCGATCGGCGGCGGTAAAGGTGGTTCTGACTTCGATCCAAAAGGGAAATCAGACAGAGAGATTATGGCGTTCTGCCAGAGCTTTATGACAGAGCTTTGCAAATATATTGGTGCAGATACAGATGTTCCGGCAGGTGATATCGGAACAGGAGCAAGAGAGATTGGTTATCTCTTTGGTCAGTATAAGAGAATCCGCGGTGTGTATGAAGGTGTTCTTACCGGAAAAGGATTAAGCTATGGCGGATCACTTGCAAGAAAAGAGGCAACCGGTTACGGACTTTTATACTTTACAAATGAGATGTTGAAGTTGAATGGACAGGAGCTGGCAGGAAAGACTGTTGCAGTATCCGGTTCCGGTAATGTTGCGATCTATGCTACAGAGAAAGCGCAGGAACTTGGCGCGAAAGTTGTGACAGTCAGCGATTCTACTGGTTGGGTATATGATCCGGAAGGAATCGATCTTGCGGCATTAAAAGAGATCAAAGAAGTAAAACGTGCAAGACTGACGGAATACAAGAACTATCGTCCAAATGCTGAGTATCATGACGGACGCGGTGTGTGGTCAGTGAAAGTTGACATTGCGCTTCCATGTGCAACTCAGAACGAGCTTCTTCTGGAAGATGCGAAAATGTTGGTTGAAAATGGATGTATGGCAGTTGCGGAAGGCGCAAATATGCCTACGACAATGGAAGCTACAGAATATCTTCAGGAGCATGGTGTTATGTTTGCACCTGGTAAAGCTGCAAATGCAGGTGGTGTTGCAACTTCTGCACTTGAGATGTCTCAGAACAGTGAACGTTTAAGCTGGTCTTTCGAAGAGGTAGATGCAAAATTAAAAGGCATCATGGTAAATATTTGCCATAATGTGAATGACGCTGCAAAACGTTACAATGTGGAAGGTAACTATGTAGTAGGAGCTAACATCGCAGGCTTTGAGAAAGTTGCAGACGCAATGCTTGCACAGGGCGTTGTGTAGAAGGAACAGATGGAATCAAACAAGCTTCTTTGTCGCAGAAAATACATATAAACCATATAAATAGAAGCGAATAAAAACAGCAGAATATAATCCCGTGACTTAGGCGAGCAGATTCGGTCACGGGATTTTTTTTCGGTATGTGAAATTTCGGCATAAGAAAAACTTGAGAAAAATGTAATAAAAAAAGTCCATGAAAATGGACTTTGAAGTAGCGGGAACTGGATTCGAACCAGCGACACTACGGGTATGAACCGTATGCTCTAGCCAACTGAGCTATCCCGCCATGTTTTTAATTGTATGGGACCAATAGGGCTCGAACCTATGACCCTCTGCTTGTAAGGCAGATGCTCTCCCAGCTGAGCTATGATCCCATGCTTTCAAGTTCCTACCCCGAACTCGCTTTGCTATTATACTATTAAAATCGACAAAATGTCAATACCTTTTTTGAAAAAAATTTTTTAAAAAATCTTTTTTTAAAAAGACGCTGAATTGAATGATTCAGAGATATGAAAAGCAGGCTTTTTCCGGGTTTACAACTAAGAACTGTTCTCTTATACTAAAAAACAAAGGGGATGATTCGATGCGCATATTAGTGGCAGAAGATGAAAAAGATTTAAATAGAATTATTGTGGAAAGACTGGAGCAGGAGCATTACAGTGTGGATGCCTGTTTTGACGGAGAAGAGGCGCTGGATTATATGGCATGTGCCAAGTATGATGCGGTGATATTAGATATTATGATGCCAAGACTTGACGGACTTGGCGTTCTTCGCAAAATGCGAAGTGGAAAAAGATCAGACGCCGGTACTTCTTCTGACAGCCAGAGGAAGCATAGAAGACCGGGTGACAGGACTGGATGCAGGAGCCAATGATTATCTGGTGAAGCCTTTTGCGTTAGAAGAGCTTCTTGCCAGAGTGCGGGTGCTGCTGCGCAGTACCGGGGAGACAAGGGGCGACTGCTATGAGGTGGGTGACTTAAAGATGTGTCTGTCAACACACAGGGTAACGCGAGGAGAAAAAGAGATTCAATTGTCCGGGAAAGAATTTGCGCTTCTTCGTCATTTGATGCAGAATGCCGGCATTGTTTTATCAAGGGAACGGTTGGAAGAACATTTATGGAACTATGACTATGTGGGAAGCTCTAATGTAATTGATGTATATATCCGTTATCTGCGTAAGAAGATTGATGATGGACAGGAAGAAAAATTAATCCACACGGTTCGCGGTGCGGGATATGTTCTGAAGGTGAAAGAATGAAGAAATTATCGGTAAGATTAAGAATTACATTATTATATACATTTTTTATGACCGTATTGACAGCGGCCTCTCTTTTTCTTCTGTTTTCACTCAGCAGTCGCGAGGTTTTGACCTCCACAGGGGCGGAATTGGAAGAAGAGGTGCACGAGAGTGTGGAAGAGCTTACCATTCAAAATGGAGAAGTTCGGGTGGATTCCGATTTTTATTCGCTGGAGAAAGGCGTATATCTGGCGTTATATGACGAACAAGGTTATTTCTTATATGGGCGGGTTCCGTATGGATTTGATGTGCAGCCGGAATTTGAAGACGGAAATTTGCGCAAATTAAATGACCGACAAAAGAAATGGTTTGTATACGATCAATTTTTTAAGGTGGATGGAGAGAATGCGGTTTATGTCAGAGGTGTCACTTCTATTACAGATGTAGAAGAAAAATTTTATGTGACTATGAGAATCGCACTTTTGTCGCTTCCACTTATGCTGGTGGTCACAGTGCTGGCGGGATTTTATTTTACCGGACGAACACTTCTTCCGGTGAAGCAGATGACCAGTGCGGTGAAGAAGATTCGGGAAGAAGAAAATCTGTCCAGAAGAATCGGGCTTGAAGGGCACGGAAGAAAGGATGAGATCTATGTGCTAGCGGAGACATTTGACGAGATGCTTGCGCAGGTGGAGCGGCTGTTTCGAAGGGGAAAACAGTTTACCTCCGATGTCTCGCATGAACTTCGTACTCCGGTCAGTGTGATCCTGGCGCAATGTGGTGCTCTTCTTGCGGAGGAAAAGGGGCTTTGCCGAACCTTTGAGCTGAAGATCGCACCGGAGGTCTATGCGCGGGCGGACGAGAGTTATTATATCCGGCTGCTTGTAAATCTTCTTGAAAACGCCGTATATTACGGAAAGGAAAATGGTGTGGTGAAGGTAACGCTTGCCAAGAACGGGAAGAAGATAGAAGGAATTGTGGAGGACAACGGAATCGGGATTTCCGAAGAAGACCTTGTCCATATCTGGGAGAGATTTTACCGCGCAGATTCTGCGAGAAGCACAGACAGCCATTCGGGACTTGGACTTTCCATGGTGAAATGGATCGTGGAAGCTCACGGAGGAACGATCCGGGCAGAGAGCAGGTTAGGAGAGGGCACAAGATTTATTTTTGAAATTTCGGAATAAAAAATGTATTTTCATCTAATTTCTAATCTTTCTTTAATGTTTCTGTTATATATTCATATCAACAAAGGAAACATAAGTACAGAAAAATAAGTACAGAAAATGAAAGAAAGAGAGGATATAGAATATGAAAAGATTTATGACATTAGCAGCAGCAACAGTATTAACAGCAGGAACATTAGCAGGATGTGGAGCAGCAGGAAGCGGTAAGGATATCGGAAGAGACGCAGCGTTAGAAGCGGCGCTTAGTGATGCGCAGACTACAGAAGAGAACGTGACCAGATTAAAAGTAAGCGAAGACAGAGAGGACGGTCAGAAAGTATATGAGATCCGGTTTGATGCAGACGGAATGGAATACGATTACGAGGTGGCAGCTTCCGATGGACAGATTTTAAATGCAGAGCGCGAAGAGCTGGCGCCGGGAAGTGAAGAAAATACTGCTGGTTCAAATGTTGGCGGAAATACAGAACAGGCAGAAGATACCGCTCAGGGAGATGATGTAGATGTTATACCTTATACAGATAATCCAAATGTGAAATTGACGAAGGAAGAGGCTGTGAAGATTGCACTTGAGAGAGTGCCGGGAGCTTCAGAAAAGGATATTCATATAGAACTTGATTCAGATGATGGACAATTCCGGTATGAAGGTGATATTATATACGAACAGAAAGAATATGATTTTGAGATTGATGCGAATTCGGGAAATATTCTTGAATGGAGCGAAGAGAGACGATAAGAACGAAGAAAAGAGGAAGAATAAATGCGGATAGGAATGGGTTATGACGTGCATAAGCTCGTGGAAAACAGAGATCTGATTCTCGGAGGTGTAAAGATTCCTTATGAAAAAGGGCTGCTTGGTCATTCAGACGCGGATGTGCTGTTGCATGCGATCATGGATGCGCTTCTTGGAGCCGCGGCTCTGGGGGATATCGGAAACCATTTTCCGGATACAGATCCGGCTTACAAGGGAGCATCCAGCATGGAGCTTTTGAAACAAGTGGGAGCGCTGATCGAACAGAAATTATATGTGGTCGGTAATATCGATGCGACCATCATCGCGCAGCGGCCGAAGATGGCTCCGCATATTGAGAAAATGCGGGAAAATGTTGCGGAAGCTCTCGGAATTGAAAAGGATCAGATCAATATTAAAGCGACTACAGAAGAAGGACTTGGATTTACAGGAAGCGGAGAAGGAATCTCCTCGCAGGCCATCGCAGCGCTTGAGACGATTGCAAATTACAGTTATAAAGTAGAGCCGGAGGAAGAGGATGCTTGTGGCAACTGCAAAGGGTGTCCCCGCGGATAGAAGGAGTAGAAGAGACGATGAAGATTCGCAGACTGGAAAAGGAAGAACATCAGGTGGTGAGGTCGTTGTACGAAGAGGTGTTTTCAGAGGACAGCACCTCTTTCGTTGATTATTATTTCACCGAGAAGACGAAAGATAATGAGATTTATGTATTGGAGGAAGATGGTGCAGTGCGGTCCATGCTTCATCTGAATCCTTATCAGATCATGGTCAACGGGATTGAGAAGACAGCGCATTATATTGTTGCGGTTGCTACGCAGGAGAACTGGCGAAAAAGAGGTTATATGAAAGCCTTGATTCGAAAGGCATTGAAGGATATGTACCGGAACGGAGAGAATTTCACCTTCTTGATGCCGGCGGCGGAGGCAATTTACCTTCCTCATGATTTTCGCACGGTCTATGAGCAGGAAAAACGATATTTTCATGGAGAGGGAGAACCGCTTAAAATCGAAGAGGCAGGAGAGCTTGCCAAGTTGGCAGGGTCTTATCTGTCTGCACATTATCAGGTGTATGCAAAAAGAGATGCGGCTTATTATGAACGCCTGGTGAAAGAATATGCAAGTGACGGTGGCCGCCTGATGGTGATAAAAGACGGTGGAAGAATTGCAGATTGTCTGATCGATGTGCCTGATTTCGAGCGGGTAGAAAAGGAGAAGCCCAAAATCATGGTGCGTATCGTAGATGCGAGGAGAATGCTGATGTCATTGAGGCTTACAAGCCTGATGGCGGTATGTTTTCAGATCACCGATCCTGTAATTGAAGAAAATAACCGCTGTGTTGTGTTGACCGGTACGGAGTTTTCCGGTGCTATGCTTATGGAAGGGAAACGTGTCAACAGTGAAGGAACAATTACGATTGCCGCGCTCACAAGTCTGATCTTTGGAGCGAAAACGGTGGAAGAAGTGTGCGAAGAAGATGGCGTTTCCATGACGGAACGCATGAAAAAGGAGATGAGTAAGATCATCCCCTTGTCTGACATTTATTTAAATGAGACTGTTTAGAACGTGAAGAAGGCGGTCGTTGTCTTCAGGGTTCATAATACAGAAACGGATATATTCGCCGGTTAGTGATTCGAAGGAGGAGCAATCCCGAATCATTAGCCGGTTTTTTATAGCTGCTTCAAATACATCAAAAGAGGTGAGTCCTTCTTTTAATATCCGAACGAGAATAAAGTTGCCATATGCGGCGTAGGGTTTGTATCCGTCCATATGAGACAGACGGGCAAACATGCGCGCCCTCTCAGAGAGGATGAGTGCTCTCGTTTCCCGGAAGTAATCCGTGTCCTTAAGAAGAAGTTCGCCGGTATAAGCGCCTACACTATTTAAGCTCCATGGATTCTGGTGCTGATGAAGCGACTTGAGAAATGCTTCACTGCTTGTAATCCCATAGCCAAAGCGCAGTCCCGGTGCGGCGTAGAACTTAGAGACGCCGCGGATCACCATAAGGTTATCATAGCGCTTTGTTAAGGGAATGGCAGTGATCTCTTCAATACAAGGAGCAAATTCCACATAAGTTTCATCGATCATAACGAAAATGTTTCGTTTTTTACACTGACAGATAATCTGCTCCATATCGTTTTTCTTAATGGCAGAAGAAGTTGGGTTGTTGGGGTTGCATATGATTACAAGCGCTACGTCTTCTGTACAGTGTGATAGAAAATCATCCACGTTCAAATGGAAATCGTTCTCTTCCTGTAGGTGGTATGTCTCTGTGGAAGCTCCGATCAGTGATAATTCTCTACTGTATTCTGAGTAAGTAGGACCAAGAAGCAGTGCTTTCTTTGGACCGCGTTGGGAGATGAGAAGGGAGATAAGCTCGGTCGATCCATTCCCGACGACAATGTGTGATGGATCTGCGCTGCAGTAATTTCCGATCGCTTCCCGCAGACTTGTGTAATTGCGATCCGGGTATCTGGTGATTATATCAAGGTTGGATGCAAGCTCTTTCTTTACTTTTTTTGACAGCCCGAGAGGGTTTACATTGGCGGAAAAGCAAATGATCTCCTCCTTTGGAATGTGATAATATTCTTCGATTTTTTCCAGATCACTTCCGTGAAATTCCGGCTTTTTATCCATATCTATGTTCCTTTCTTAGTATAATTCAAGATTTTGTGTATTCGGCATTGCCATTATGAGTTATTCAATGTTATAATCTATTATAGTATGTTTTTTGAAAAAAGCAACGAAAGAAGCAGGTGTAGTCTTGAAAAATAAGATTCAAAAATTTTCCAAAGGAGATTTCCGGCAGGTACAGCCGGATATAGTATTTGAGGAGACGAATCTGGTACTGATCATAGGTGAAGGGGAAGTATACAGGGGGAGCTTCTTAATAAAGAGTTATAATGACAGTAAGATACGAGGGATCGTATATCCCTCTTCTTTTCGTGTTCATTTTAAAGATCAGGGGTTCGAAGGGAATCCGTCGAGAATAGAATTTACATATGATGGCAGAGGATTGAAACCGGGACATGTGGAACAGGGCAAATTTACCGTTGTGTGCACCGGCGGAGAGTATGAGTTGTCTTTTACAGCGATCATTGAGAAACCGTATGTTATGACGAGCTACGGGAAGGTGCAGAGCACAGATGATTTTAGAAAGCTTGCGGTCAAAGATTTCTCAGAAGCCGGACGACTGTTTAGGTCCAGAGATTTCTATGAGATTTTAAAATATGAAAATGAGAGGATCTTCTACCTCTATGACAATATGAGAAAGTGGTCTCTCGGAGATCAGGCAATGGAAGAATTCCTTGTGGGGATCAAGCAGAAGGAGTGTATCTTCCTGACGCTTCAGGGAGAGGGCATGCTCTTTGAAGATGTGAAGGAATCTACCAAGGGCACCATCCCGATCATGAAAAATACATGGGGCTTTATGCCGATCCATATCGAGACAGAAGGGCGGTTCCTGAAAGTAAACCGTCCGGATATTACGACGGAAGATTTCGTGGGAAATAATTATGAAGTAGAGTATCTGGTGCGTCCGGAGCGGCTTCACAGCGGAAGAAACTACGGTGCGATCCGATTCGTGACACCGTATGAGACGCTGACTTATGAAGTGGAAGTATTGCAAAATCTGGAATATGATGAGAATCATCATGTGCCGGAGCTTTTGTATGCGCAGGCGTTAAAAGAATATGTAGGGTACATCGGCGGAAGGATTGGACTGGACGACTGGGTAGAGAGCGCTACAGAGAAGGTGGCTGCGATTCGGAAGATCGAGACACAGAGTGAGATGTATCAGCTTTTGCAGGCGCACATATATGTGATCGGCAAGAAGATGGAAGAGGCAAAATGGATATTGGAAAACTACAATTACAATCGCTTTGCCATAGGAAAAGATCCCATCACCAACTGCTATTACCTGTATCTGACCGCTCTTGTGCGTGGAAAGGGACCGCATACAGACCGTGTGCTTGATGAGATCGGCAAGACTTATATGCGCCATCAGGATTCATGGTTCCTTCTTTATATGCTTCTTCATCTGGATAACCGGTATCGTAATCCATATAAGAAACTGGAAGTTCTGGAGCAGCAGTTTGAATTTGAGGTTCACGGAGTGCTCTTTTATCTGGAGGCATATCTGTGTTATCAAGAGAAGCCTACGCTTCTTAAGAAGCTTGGAAAGTTCGAGATCCAGGTACTTAATTTTGCGTCGAAATATCGTCTGATAACGAAGGAACTGGCGCTCTATGTGGCGAATTTCGCCAGTCAGCAGAAAGCGTACAGTGAACCGTTGTTCCGCATATTGGAGCGGATCTACGAGACTTATGATGAGCCGATGATCTTAAATACAATCTGCACCCTTCTCATCAAAGGAAATAAGACACAGAATAAATATTTTATGTGGTATCAGAAAGCAGTGAAGGCAAAGCTTAAAATTGCAAAGCTTTATGAATATTATATGCTTACGCTTGATACAGAACGGATGCGGGGAACGCTCCCGAGATCTATCTTTCTGTATTTCATGCATGGTAATTCACTGGATTATAAGAAGGCAGCATTTCTCTATGCCA
Organism: uncultured Dorea sp.; assembly: GCA_900543415.1. Lineage (GTDB taxonomy): Bacteria > Bacillota > Clostridia > Lachnospirales > Lachnospiraceae > Dorea_D. The sequence goes on from UQRE01000022.1 coordinate 15,102, forward strand.
ATCTTCTGACTTACGAAGAGGGCGGTGAGGAAATGTTTCTTGAGTACCGTGAGCAGATGTTCTCTTTTACAATGGATCAGCTTATGAAACGGCATATTACAGAGCCGCTGCGAATCCTTTATAAAAGGTTCTGCACCGAAGAAGAGATGACTTCGGAGCATATGGAGGCAATGCGGGATATTTGCCATGCGTATATGGTATCCACAAAAGTGCCGAATATGAAATGTGTACTTGTCATTGAATCTGACGGGTCTGTGAAGCAGAAGGTTCCATATAACGAGGACGAAGGCGCGATTATTTACCTGTATGATAAGGAATCAAGGATTGTGTGGGAGTCCATAGAAGGACGCCACTATACGGATTCGATTCCTTACGAGACGAAGCGGTTGTTCTATGAACCGAGATTTCTTGAGATGTGTAAGAAATACGGTGCAACGCTCGGAAAATGGAAAGAGACGGATGAAAAGGAAGAGCCGACTTTTGAAAATCTGCAGATCAAAGGAATTGAGTTCTTTGAAGAACAGGAGGTCTTCCGGCTGTGCAGCAGGAGGATCAGAGAAGATAATTATGCAGAAGATGAATTTCTGACATATCTGTGCTTCGAATTATTCAGAAGGCAGCAGTATGATAAGGTGACGCTTATGTATCTGGCCAATTATTTCTGCGGAGCAACTGCTGATATGGAAGCATTGTGGAAAGTGTCAAGAGACTACGGAATTCCGTCCCACAAACTGAGTGAGCGGATTATTACACAGATGCTGTTTTCGGAAGATATGTTTGAAGAGGAGAAGATCTTCGAAGATTATTATCTGTCGGACAATGTGTATTTTCGGTTAAAGCAGGCATATCTTGCATATACCGCAAGACAGTATGTGCTTTTTGGGCGTGAGCTGAACCGTTGTGTATTTGATATTATAGCCAATGAATGTGAGAAGAAGGAAGAGTTGCCGGACATTTGCAAGGTGGCGTTGCTGTCGTATTTTTCAGACCGTTACTATTCTGCGGATATGGCGTCAGTTCTTCATATGGTGCTTCGGGAAATGTGCGAGAAGCAGATTGTACTTCCGTTTTATCTGCAATACAAGTCTGCATGGCTCAGGGAAGTGCAGCTTCATGATAAATGCATGGTTTCCTATCAGGCGGAGCCGGGCAGTAAGGTGAAGATCTTCTATAAAATACGAAGAGCAGGGAGAGAAAGTCTCGGTTATCAGACAGAGACGCTGTTCCCGGTCTGTGAAAATATATATGTAAAACAGTTCGTGTTGTACGCGGATGAAGAAGTGAACTATTATTTTGAAGAAATTCGTGAAAATGACAATGTTTCAACAGAGAAGGCGAAGCTTCGCAATCATCGCAGGAAGAGAGAAGGAAAATACGGCAAGCTTAATGCGATGATCCGTATGTCGCCGGCAAGGCGTAAGCAGGCAATGCTGGATTTTGAAGAAGAGGAGCTTATGGCACAAAAGCTCTTTAAGATGTACTAGATGTAGAGAGGAAGAAAAGTAATGAGAAGAGGCAGTATTCTTGGATATGATCTAAATGAAAAAAACTGTCAGATCAGTTATTATGATGAGAAGAAGGATGAACCGGAGACGATGGAAATCTCTGTAGATCGTTATCAGATTCCTCTGATACTTGGATATGTAAAAGGACGCTGGGTATATGGAACAGAGGCAAGGCATCTGGCAAAGAGAAATCCGGCGCTTGTGATACCGGATCTTTTCGAGAAGGCGCTCAGGCGCGAGAAGGTCCGCGTAGGAACGAGGGTGCGGGATGCGGTCTGGCTTCTTGCTAAATTTATCAGTCTGACATTAGAAGACTTTGAGGATATTCGGTGCATTACATTTTCTACACCGTTTACGAACGTGGATATGTCTAAGATGCTGAAGGGAATCGGCCATTATCTGGGACTTGCCAAAGAAGATATCTATGTCCAGGATTATAAGGAAAGCTTCTGCCAGTACATGTTCTATCAGCCCAAAGAATTGTGGCAGTATGAGTCGGCGCTGTTTTACAGTGACGAAGATGTGATCCGCGCCTATATGCTGCGGAAACTGAACGTAGCCGGTGCGGAAAACGGACAGATGTTTGTCACAGTGGATGAAGTGGCAAGTGCCGAACGAAGAGAGATGGAAGCAATGTATCCTGTGCTCGGCGAGATGGAGCCTAAGAGTGCAGATGACAATTTTAAAGCATTTATTCAGAATATTTTTGAGAAGAAGGTTGTGTCTTCTGTATTCCTGACCGGAGAAGGGTTTGAGAAAAACTGGTATCCGGATTCTTTGCGCGTGCTCTGTAATGGGCGACGTGCATTTATCGGCAATAACTTATACAGCAAAGGCGCCTGCTATACATCTATGAGAAAATGCAGAAATTACGATGATGGACCGATCTATCTGGATGAAAACCGGCTGACACAGCAGATCTCTCTTCGGATGAGAGTGGATGGCAAGGAAGGCTGGTATCCCATTGTGTCATGGGGAACACACTGGTATGAAGCAGATGACTGCTGGGAGGTTCTTCTGGAAGATACTTCCGATATTGAGATTCATGTCGAGACGCTTGCAGAGGATGAGCTGAGAGTGGAGACAGTTTCCCTTGAAGGGTTGAAGCCAAGAACAGACTATTCTCTGAGACTTCGCATAGAAGTGATGTTTCTGGATGAGAAGACATGTCATCTTTTGTTCAAAGACGTGGGATTTGGAGAGTTTTTCCCGGCGTCTGATTTTCAGGTGGAAAAAGTGATACATTTAGGAGGAAGCAATGGGCAGTTTAATTCTATGTCATAAAAAACGTGCCAAACAACCCTATATGATTACAAGGGTTCATATCAGAATCTACACGATTGAAGAGCTGTGTTATTATATCTGCAATAACCTCTATCTGATTGATTATACACTGATGAACCGTCAGCTGTGTGAGTGGATTCGAGAAGAGCTGCATATGTGGGGGCTGGCGGATCAGCTTTTGGGACAGATGGAAAAAAACTGTACTGCCGAGCAGTTTGTGCTTACTATTTTGGAAAAGTCGAATGTCTATTCACTGGGTGAGGTCAACAAAGTTCAAAATATGTTGGAGAAGCTTCAGAATCAAAAAGATGTGGAGCGTGCAAAACACAAAGCGGACAGTCTGCTTGCAAGCAAAGAGTATGCGCTTGCGGTTCTTGTCTATCAATCAATCGTCAAAAATGAATGGGATGATTCGGTAGATAAGAGCTTTTACGGAAAAGTATATGGGTGTCTGGGGACAGCGTACGGACAACAGTTTTTGTATGAAGAGGCAGCCGCTGCATACAAGGAAGCGTATCGGCTGAGCGAAGACCCGGAGACGCTGAAGGCTTATATGTATTGCGCGTATCGTTCTATGCCGGAAGCAGAGTATGTAAAGATGCTGTCGGGAAATTCCGTATATCTTAGTATGGATTCTCTTCTGAAAGAAGAATTGAAGCAGGCACGCAGAAGCGTAGATATGGATGTGACGGATGAAAAACTGGAAATATGGAAAAAGGAATATCGCAGGATTGACAAGTGCTGCTAGATATGATACGATTACATAGCAATTTAGCATGGTAAAGTAATCAATTGATAAAACAACGCAGTGATATTCTATGCAGATTGCAAAGAGACGAGGAGGATAAGAATATGAAGAAAAGATTAGCATTATTACTCGCCCTTGCATTGATGGCAGCGACCGTTCTTTCCGGCTGTGGCGGCAAGGAAGAGAAGAAAGACGAAGGAAAGAGCGAAAGTAAGAAAGAATATACTGCTAAAGAGGCAGGAGATACATTCATCGTAGGATTCGACCAGGATTTCCCGCCAATGGGATTCGTAGGAGATGACGGAGAGTATACGGGATTCGATCTGGAGCTTGCACAGGAGGTGTGTAACAGACTGGATCTTAAGTTTGAACCAAAACCGATCGCATGGGATTCCAAGGACGCAGAGTTAAGTTCCGGCGGAATCGACTGTATCTGGAATGGATTTACAATGAACGGAAGAGAAGATGAGTATACATGGTCGGATGCTTATCTTGATAATAAACAGGTATTTGTTGTGAGAGAAGATTCCGGAATTAATTCGGAAAAAGATCTGGAAGGGAAAGTAGTAGATGTCCAGACAGATTCTTCCGCACAGGCAGCGCTTGATGACAATCAGGAGCTAGCGGCAACATTCGGCAATCTTGAGGTTGTTCCGGATTACAATACAGGCTTTATGAATCTGGAATCCGGCGCTGTAGACGCAGTGGCAATGGATATCGTTGTAGCGTCTTATCAGATTGAGAAGAGAGATGCAGCGTTCAAGATCTTAGACTATGAGATCGCAGCAGAAGAATATGGTGTCGGTTTTGCCAAAGGAAATGAGGCAGTGCGCGATCAGGTGCAGAAGACATTGGAAGAGATGGCAGCTGACGGTACGATGGCAAAGATTTCCGAGAAATGGTTCGGTGAAGATATTACAACAATTGGAAAATAAGGAGAATTACTTATGACAATTTCGGTCATGTTAAGTAAATTGAGCGAGGGTATGGTTGTATCGCTGCTCATATTTGCGGTGACACTTATATTCTCTCTTCCTTTGGGACTTCTTGTTTCCTTTGGAAGAATGGCGAAGAATCCGGTGATCCGCGCTGTTTTTAAAGTATATATTTCAATTATGCGGGGAACACCGCTGATGCTTCAGCTTATGGTGATTTACTTCGGACCTTATTATATTTTCGGTATTCAGAATACACCGACGTGGAAGAATACCGCGGTAGCTGTTGGATTTATTTTAAATTACGCCGCTTACTTTGCGGAGATCTATCGAGGTGGTATCGAAGCTATACCGAAGGGGCAGTATGAAGCGGCAAGGATTTTAGGGTACAGTAAGTCGCAGACCTTTATGCGGATCATTCTTCCGCAGGTAGTGAAGACGGTACTCCCGTCTGTGACGAATGAGACGATCACACTGGTCAAAGATACTTCGCTTGCATTTACAATCGGAATTCTGGAGATGTTCACAATTGCAAAAGCGCTGGCGGCGTCTCAGGTGACGATGCTCCCGTTTGTGTTCGCAGGAATCTTTTATTATGTATTTAACTTCATCGTGGCATTTCTTATGGAGTGTCTGGAGAAGAAAATGAATTACTATCGTTAGGGGGATGTCATGAGCTTATTAGAGATAAAACATGTGAAGAAAAGTTTTGGTGACGTCGAAGTGTTGAAAGATATTTCCCTGACAGTGGAAAAGGGCGAGGTACTTGGCATTATTGGACCGTCCGGTTCCGGTAAATCAACGCTCCTTCGGTGCGCGACCGGTCTGGAGAAACAGGATGCGGGAGAAATCTTATATGACGGCACATTTGGACTTGTCTTTCAGAACTTTAATCTTTTTCCGCATTTTTCAGTGATGAAAAATATTACAGATGCGCCGATACGTGTGCAGAAGAGAGGAAAAGATGAGGTTTATAAGGAGGCAAGGGAACTTCTTAAGAAGATGGGACTTCAGGATAAGGAAAATGCTTACCCGTTTCAGTTATCAGGTGGTCAGCAGCAGCGTGTGTCTATAGCGAGAGCGCTTGCCATGAAACCGGATATCCTGTTTTTTGACGAGCCTACATCTGCGTTAGACCCGGAACTTACCGGAGAGATCCTGAAGGTCATCAAAGATCTGGCGGCAGAACATATGACGATGGTGATCGTGACACATGAAATGAATTTTGCAAGAAATGTGTCTGACCAGATTATTTTTATGGATGGCGGAGTGATTGCGGTACAGGGAACACCGGAAGAGGTGTTTAGCTCCGAACATGCCAGAATGAAAGAATTTCTGGGGAAATTTCATATTGATTAATGATGTTTAGAGGAAGAAGCAGAGGGGGAATATTGATTTTCCCTCTGCTTTGTATTATACTAAGACATGCAAAAACGCACAGTAAACGAAGAAAATCAAGAATAAGTTGAGTAGGAGAATGAGCAAATGACAAACGACAGATATCAAAGCCCGCTTTCTGAGCGATATGCAAGTAAGGAGATGCAGTATATCTTTTCGCCGGACAAGAAGTTCCGCACATGGAGAAAACTTTGGATCGCGCTTGCTGAGACTGAGAAGGAACTGGGACTTTCCATCACTCAGGAGCAGATTGACGAATTGAAAGAACATGCAGAGGACATTAACTATGAAGTGGCAAAAGAACGCGAGAAGATCGTCCGCCATGACGTAATGTCTCATGTATATGCTTATGGACAGCAGTGCCCGAAAGCAAAAGGAATTATTCATCTGGGAGCAACCTCCTGTTATGTGGGAGATAATACAGATGTGATTCTTATGGCAGAGGCATTAGATCTTGTGAAGACAAAATTGGTTAATGTAATTGCGGAACTTGCAAAATTTGCAGATGAGTACAAAGAACTTCCGACACTTGCATTTACTCATTTCCAGCCGGCACAGCCGACAACAGTAGGTAAGAGAGCAACTCTTTGGATGCAGGAGTTCTTCATGGATCTGGAAGATCTGGAGTATGTAAGAGAGAGTCTTAAGCTTCTTGGCTCAAAGGGAACAACCGGTACGCAGGCAAGTTTCTTAGAACTCTTTGACGGAGATCAGGAAACAATTGATAAGATTGATCCGATGATCGCAGAGAAGATGGGATTCAAAGCATGCTATCCGGTATCCGGACAGACTTATTCAAGAAAAGTAGATACAAGAGTGCTTAATGTGCTTGCGGGAATTGCAGCCAGTGCACATAAGTTCTCCAATGACATTCGTCTCTTGCAGCATTTGAAAGAGGTGGAGGAGCCATTTGAGAAGACACAGATCGGCTCTTCTGCAATGGCATATAAGAGAAATCCAATGAGAAGTGAAAGAATTGCGTCTCTGTCTCGTTATGTAATGCTTGACGCGTTAAATCCTGCCATCACATCTGCGACACAGTGGTTTGAGAGAACACTGGATGATTCTGCGAATAAGCGCTTGAGCGTACCGGAAGGATTTCTTGCCATCGATGGAATCTTAGATCTGTGCCTGAATGTTGTAGATGGTCTTGTTGTATATCCGAAGGTGATTGAAAAACGTCTGATGTCCGAGCTTCCGTTTATGGCAACGGAGAATATTATGATGGATGCGGTAAAAGCAGGGGGAGACCGTCAGGAGCTCCATGAGAGAATCCGCGAATTGTCTATGGAGGCAGGCCGCAACGTCAAAGAAAAGGGTCTGGACAATAACCTTTTGGAACTGATCGCGGCAGATCCGGCATTTGGCTTAAGTCTTGATGAGCTGAAGACGACCATGGATCCGGCGAAGTATGTGGGACGTGCGCCGGTTCAGGTAAAGGCTTATCTTGATAACGTGATCCGCCCGATGCTGGAGGAAAACAAAGAGATTCTCGGCGTAAAGGCAGAGATCAACGTATAAAACAATGATAAAATATTGGCAATATTGACGAAAATTTGTCAATGTTAAGAAAAAGTTAAGGAATAGAAATGGCTGAAAATCAAGGTTTTCAGCCATTTCTATTTATCGGCTTTTTTAGATTTAAAACGGAAAATTGTGAAAAGTAGATAAAAATAATCTAAAGAATTTATTAATATTGCGTAAAAATAGTGAAAATGTTATGATAGATACAACATATTACATTATTCAAATAATCTATAAAGGAGGGCGTGTTGTGGAGACTTTAAACAACATAGTTTTAACAATTCAACACTATCTGGCGGACTACATTTTGATCATCGCACTGCTTGGCGGAGGTATCTGGTTTACATTGAGACTGGGTTTCATCCAGGTGCGGGGCTTCGGTGAAGGAATGAGAAGGACCTTCGGCGGACTGTTCAGCAAGAAGGGAGAGGCAGGAGCAGACGGAATGTCTTCTTTCCAGGCACTGGCAACAGCGATCGCAGCACAGGTTGGAACCGGTAATATCGCAGGAGCGGCAACAGCGATCGCAATCGGAGGACCGGGAGCGATCTTCTGGATGTGGATTGCGGCATTTTTAGGAATGGCTACCATTTATGCAGAGGCATTGATGGCACAGAAATACAAACAAGTGGGAGCAGACGGAGAAGTGACAGGAGGACCTGTATATTATATCCGCGCAGCATTCAAAGGCGGGTTTGGTAAATTCCTTGCAGGACTTTTTGCAGTTCTGATCATTTTCGCACTTGGCTTCATGGGAAATGCGGTACAGTCCAACTCTATCGCAGCATCTTTCCATACAGCATTCGGAATTCCACAGCCTGTTATGGGTGTGATCGTAGCAGTGATCTCCCTGTTCGTATTCGTGGGCGGTATGAAACGAATCGCGAAAGTAACAGAGACAATCGTTCCGATCATGGCAGCTCTTTATATTGTTGGTGCGTTGATCGTAATTTTCTATAACTGGAGAAACATCCCTTACGCATTCCATGCGATTGTTGTAGGTGCATTTAACCCATCTGCAATTTCAGGAGGAGCAGTAGGAGCAACGGTAAAACTTGCCCTTACAAAAGGTGTTGCAAGAGGTCTGTTCTCTAATGAGGCAGGTATGGGATCTACGCCTCACGCACATGCAGTGGCTAAGGTAAAACATCCGGTAGAGCAGGGCTTCGTAGCTATGACAGGTGTGTTCATTGACACATTTGTAGTATTGAACCTGACAGCGCTTGTTATCATTACAACAAAATCAATCCCGACAGGTCTTACAGGAGCAGAGTTAAGCCAGTATGCGTTCTCTACTTTATATGGAAAGGGAGGAGATATTTTCATTGCAATTTGTATGTTCTTCTTCGCTTTCTCCACGATCGTAGGATGGTACTTCTTCGGACAGGCGAATATTAAATACCTGTTTGGACCAAAAGCGGTGAAGATCTATTCTGTACTCGTATGTATCTGCGTGGTGCTTGGATCACTTGCACAGGTTGACCTTGTATGGAACATGGCAGACTGCTTCAACTCTATGATGGTAATTCCGAACTTTATCGGACTGATCTTCTTAAGTGGGACGATTAAGAAAGTGCATGATGATTATTTCAAAAACTTCAAAAACAAGAGTAAGTAATCTTGCATAAAAAGAGGGAAAAGAAATTGTGCATATCAACTAAATCTGTGAGATTGTTTTGAAGATGTTGAAAAATATTTCACAATAAGTTATTATAGAAACAGGCAATAAGATTTATTCGAAATGTCTATAAAACTTGATAGCGGGAAGATGTTTCCTAAGAGAGAACCGAAGAGTTGTTCGGTCGCCGAAGAGGCAAGCGGAGCGTAAAAGTGAGTGTGCGTGATGTGAAACTTTCAGGCAAAAGGACGAGGAAACGGACCGCATTCTGAATCTTGTGCTGTATGATATGGCTAGATTAACTAGATGTGATTATCAGGGCAAAAGACAGAAAGGACGACTTACGCACATGATTGTGTTTAAGACGTCCTTTTTTTATGGCAAAGGAGAAATGGTACATATGAATCGGGGAAAGTACATTGTTGTGACCAACAATCCACTGGTATGGGAAAAACTTCATACAACACGTGAGATGATCTATAAGGAGACAACTTTTGAAGGTCTGCTTGTAGAACTGCGAGACAGAATTCATCAAGGACATATGCTTTTGACACATCCGTTGTCCGGAAGTGTCAAGCCGAATGAGACACCTTACAAATCCGTATTGATTTCCAAAGACAAGGGGGCGGTCAGTGCAGATGGTCTGGCTATTGTTGAAAATGCAATTGCAGCATGTCATAAATTTCAAGATAGAACGGGAAAATATGAGAAACGCGCTATTGAAGATTTTCAATTGATCGACTGGACGCTGTTAGAGAGCGGATTGGCATCAGCAGATGCAATGTAGGTTTTAGAAATGGTTGTAAAAGCGCTTAAGCTTACACAATAAAATGATTCTTTTGAAGGAGGGAACTTAAAGTGAGATTAGAAATGGGACACATTTACATTAAGGATATTCAGTTCGCATCTGAGTCTAAGATCGAAGACGGAATCCTGTATGTATCCGAGGAGGCCGTTAAGGCAGTAGCTCTTGAGGACGAGAAGATTAAGAGCGCATCATTTGACATTGCAAAACCGGGAGAGTCTGTGAGAATCACACCGGTAAAAGACGTTATTGAACCACGAGTAAAAGTTGAGGGAAGAGGGGGAATCTTCCCGGGCGTTATCTCTAAAGTTGATACAGTAGGTGAAGGTAAAACTTACGCATTAAAAGGAATGGCTGTTGTAACAGCAGGTAAGATTGTTGGATTCCAGGAAGGTATCATTGATATGACAGGTCCTGGAGCTGATTACACACCATTCTCTAAGACATTGAATTTAGTTATGGTATGTGAGCCGGTTGAGGATATCAAACAGCATGATTATGAGAAGGCAGTTCGTTTCGCAGGATTCAGAGTTGCAGCTTACATCGGTGAATTAGCACGTAATCTTACACCAGATGAGACAAAAGTATATGAGACATGCACAATTAAAGAAGGATTTGAGAAATATCCGGACCTTCCGAGAGTTGCTTATGTACAGATGCTTCAGAGCCAGGGACTTCTTCACGATACATATGTATACGGCGTTGACGCTAAGAAGATCGTTCCTACAATTTTAAATCCAACAGAGATCATGGACGGAGCAATCGTATCCGGTAACTGTGTATCTGCATGTGATAAAAACCCAACATATGTACACCTTAACAACCCGGTTGTACATGACCTGTTTGAAGAGCATGGAAAAACAATCAACTTTGTATGTCAGATCATCACAAATGAGAACGTATATCTTGCTGATAAACAGCGTTCTTCTGACTGGACAGCAAAGCTTTGTAAATTGTTAGATCTTGATGGAGTTATCGTATCTCAGGAAGGATTCGGTAACCCGGATACAGACCTTATCATGAACTGTAAGAAGATCGAGGCAGAAGGCGTTAAGACTGTTATCATCACAGATGAGTATGCAGGACGTGACGGAAAATCTCAGTCACTTGCTGACGCAGATGCAGCAGCAGATGCAGTAGTAACAGGCGGAAATGCAAACCAGGTAATTATCCTGCCGAAACTCGACAAAGTAATTGGAACACTGGACTATGTAACAAAGATCGCAGGTGCAAGTGAAGAGACACTTCGCGAAGACGGATCTCTTGAGGTTGAGCTTCAGGTATTAACAGGCGCAACAAACGAAACAGGTTTCAATAAGCTGAGTGCAAGATAAGGAATGGAGGATCAAATAATGGCTAAATTAAAAGTTGTTCATTACATCAATCAGTTCTTTGCTCAGATTGGTGGAGAAGAAAAAGCAGATTATCCGGTAGAGCTTCGTGTAGGCGAAATCGTTGGACCGGGTATGGCACTGACACAGAATTTTAAAGACGATGCAGAGATCATCGCAACAATCATTTGTGGTGACTCTTATTTCAATGAGAATCTGGAGAGCGCAAAAGCAGAGATTCTTGCTATGGTAAAAGAGCAGGCTCCGGATGTATTTATCGCAGGACCGGCATTTAACGCAGGTCGTTACGGTGTTGCTTGCGGTACAATCGCAGCAGCAGTTCAGGAAGAACTTGGAATCCCATCTCTTACAGGTATGTATGTAGAGAACCCGGGTGCTGATATGTTCAAGAACCAGGTATACATGGTTTCTACAAAGAACAGTGCAGCCGGCATGAGAGATGCAGTGAAGAAAATGGCTCCTTTAGCTGTAAAACTTGGTAAGGGAGAGCCAATCGGTGCTTCTGCAGAAGAAGGATATATGCCAAATGGTGTTCGTGTAAACTTCTTCGAGAAAGAAAGAGGTTCTAAGAGAGCAGTAGATATGCTTCTTAAGAAACTGGCAGACAAACCGTTTGTAACAGAGTTCCCAATGCCTGACTTTGACAGAGTTGAGCCAAATCCGGCAGTAAAAGACCTTGCACATGCTAAGATCGCTCTTGTAACATCCGGTGGTATCGTTCCAAAGGGAAATCCGGATCACATCGAGAGTTCAAGTGCTTCTCACTATGGTGAGTATGACATCGCCGGTGTTATGGATCTGACAGAAGAGACCTATGAGACAGCTCATGGCGGATACGACCCGGTATACGCAAATGAAGACTCTGACCGTGTCCTTCCTGTAGATGTTCTTCGTGATATGGAGAAAGAGGGAGTGATCGGTGAGTTACATCACTTATTCTATACAACAACAGGAAATGGTACAGCTGTTGCATCTGCAAAAGCATTCGCAGATGAATTTTCTCAGAAGCTGAAAGCTGACGGAGTAGACGCTGTTATCCTCACTTCTACTTGAGGAACCTGTACTCGTTGCGGTGCAACGATGGTAAAAGAAATTGAGAGAGCAGGAATCCCTGTTGTACATGTATGTACAGTAACTCCAATTTCTATGACTGTTGGAGCTAACAGAATTGTTCCGGCAATCGCTATTCCACATCCTCTCGGAAATCCAGCATTGGATAAAGCTGAGGAGAAGGCACTTCGCCGTCGTATCGTTGAGAAGGCATTGAATGCCCTGACAACTGAGGTTGACGGACAGACTATTTTCGAGTAGAGTAAAAGTAGAATATGAGTGAGGCTTTGCGGCAGAAATGGCGCAAAGTAATCACAAACAAAGGAGGCATAACAGAAGTGAGCAAGATTTATGATGTTATCGTCCTGGGTGCAGGTCCTGCCGGTTTAGCGGCAGGACTGTATGCAGGTAGAAGCCGTTTGTCTGTGCTGATCCTTGAAAAAGGTCAGGACGGCGGACAGATTGCGATCACAGATGAGATCGAGAACTATCCTGGACAGATCGTTGAGGGAGAGTCAGGTCCTTCTCTTATCGCAAGAATGACTGCACAGGCTGAGAAGTTTGGCGCAGAGCGTGTATCTGACACAATCACAGAAGTATCTCTTGAGGGAGAAGTGAAAGTGTTAAAGAGCGCAAAAGCAGAGTATCAGGCAAGAAACGTGATCATTGCTACTGGTGCTCATTCAAGACCGATCGGATGTAAGGGAGAAGCAGAGTTCACAGGTAAAGGAGTATCTTACTGTGCAACTTGTGATGCAAACTTCTTCGAAGATTTCGAAGTGTATGTAGTAGGCGGCGGAGATTCTGCTGTTGAGGAAGCTATGTACCTTACAAAATTTGCAAGAAAAGTTACAATCATTCACAGACGTAACGAACTTCGCGCAGCAAAATCTATTCAGGAGAAAGCATTTAAGAACGACAAGATCGAATTCATGTGGGATTCTGTAGTAGAAGAAGTTGGAGGAGACGATATCCTTCAGTGGATGAAAGTTAAGAACGTGAAAACAGGTGAAGTTACAACTGTAGAGGCTGATGAAGAAGACGGAATGTTCGGTGTGTTCGGATTTATCGGAACGATTCCAAACAGCAAACCATTCGAAGGAATCATCGATATGGATGAACGTGGATACATCAAGACAGATGATGATATGCACACAAATATCCCGGGTGTATACGCAGCAGGAGATGTTCGTATTAAGAGCTTAAGACAGGTGGTAACCGCAGCAGCTGACGGAGCAATCGCAGCAGTTCAAGTAGAAAGAAGCATGTCTGACTATTTCTAAAACTGACAAGCACAGCACAGGATGCGAAGCAACAATCTGGAGCTTGCTGTGCGACAAGTTTATATGGAACAAATCATAAGGAGGAAAATTACAATGTTAGATTTAGATAAAACAAACTTTGAAGACGAAGTGTTAAAAGCAGAAGGCTATGTATTCGTAGACTTCTACGGTGACGGATGTGTACCATGTCAGGCATTAATGCCAAAAGTACACGCATTCGCTGACACATACGGAGATAAATTAAAATTCACATCTCTGAACACAACAAAAGCACGCCGTCTTGCAATCAAAGAGAAAGTTCTCGGACTTCCGGTAATGGCTATCTACAAAGATGGAGCTAAAGTAGAAGAACTCGTAAAAGAAGATTGCACAGAAGAGGCAATTGAGGCGATGATTAAGAAATACATCTAATATAGAGATGGTTTCTAAATCATAGATAACAACTTTATTTTTTGTATAATTTAAGAAAGGAGAAAGCGTAATTATGGCTATTTTAGAAGGCAAAAAAGCAATAATTATCGGAGACCGTGATGGAATTCCGGGACCAGCTATCGCTGAATGTGTAAAAACTGCTGGTGCTGAAATCGTATTTTCATCTACGGAATGTTTCGTCTGAACAAGCGCAGGCGCAATGGATCTGGAAAACCAGAAGAGAGTAAAAGAATTCGCTGAAGAATATGGTGCAGAGAACTTAGTAGTAGTTCTTGGAGCAGCAGAAGGTGAGGCTGCAGGTCTTGCAGCTGAGACTGTTACTTTAGGCGATCCTACTTTCGCAGGTCCATTGACAGGGGTCCAGCTTGGACTCGCGGTATATCACGTATGTGAACCAGAGATGAAAGAAGAATTCGACGAAGCAGTTTATGATGAGCAGGTAAGCATGATGGAAATGGTTCTTGATGTAGATGATATCGTTTCCGAGATGACAGCTATCAGAGAACAGGTATAGTCATTTCATGTAATATGAAGAGGGGCAGGCCCGGTATGTTCCCATATAGGGGACTGTTCCTCTTTTTGTTTCTATACATGCGATAAAACAGTCCGGCGGGCTGTTTTGAATTCACTTTGCGCTTTCGACAAGTAAAAGAATAAAGTGGTTGAAAAATAAGAAAGGTGGATAAAACCGATGAACAGTGTAATTAAAGGGGCAAGTTATGTACTTGCACATACACCACAGATGGTAGTATATAATGGAACAACTCAGACAACAGAGAGAATCGTAAATCCAGAGTCTGAGTATCTCAAAGAATTAGAAAGTCATCTTCGTTCTTACGAGGATTGTGTAAATTACTGGCCAAACCAGGTATATATCGGAAATGCAACTCCGGAAGAACTTGCGGAAGTGGAATTCCCATACTATGACAAAGTAAAAGACGGAGCAGAGAGATACGGAAAATACGGTGAGATCATGCCGGAGGAAGAATTCCTTCTTCTCGTTCAGGCTTGTGACCAGTTCGAAGTAGTTATGCTCGACAAAGAATTCGTTTCAGCTCACAAAGACGCACTTGCAGCTGATCCGATCATCACTGATGATATCGTAGAGAGAATCCATGAAGGTGTAGAGTTTGCTGTTGTAGAAGCGGCAGTAAATGAAGAACATGCAGAAGGTCTCTATATTGCAGGAAAATTAGTAGGATGTGTGAAGAGAGCTCATGATATTGATGTGAACTTATCTGCACATGTTATGCATGAGAACCTGATGAGTAAAGCATCCAGCGTACTTGCACTGTTATACGGTGTAAAAAATGCAGGAATCAGCAAAGACGATGTAGAGTATGTAATCGACTGTGCTGAGGAAGCATGTGGTGACATGAACCAGCGTGGCGGCGGTAACTTTGCAAAAGCGGCAGCAGAAATCGCAATGCTCAACAATGCAACAGGATCTGACTCTCGTGGATTCTGTGCAGGACCGTCTCACGCACTTATTGAAGCAGCAGCTCTTGTAAAATCAGGAGCATACAAATGCGTAGCAGTAACAGCCGGCGGATGTACAGCAAAACTTGGTATGAACGGTAAGGATCACGTGAAAAAAGGTCTTCCGATCTTAGAGGATTGTCTGGCAGGATTCTGTGTGATCGTAGCAGAAAATGACGGGGAAAATCCAGAGATCAACCTTGATATCCTTGGTCGTCATACAGTAGGAACAGGAAGTGCTCCACAGAACGTAATCGGAAGTCTCGTAGCTGATCCATTAGAGAGAGCCGGACTTAAAATCACAGATATCGACAAATTCTCACCGGAGATGCAGAACCCGGATATCACAAAGCCGGCAGGAGCAGGAGATGTTCCGATGGCAAACTACAAGATGATCGCAGCACTTGCTGTAAAACGTGGTGAGCTTGACAGAAAAGAACTTGCAAGCTTTACAACAAATCATGGACTTACAGGATGGGCTCCGACTCAGGGACATATTCCATCAGGCGTACCATATATTGGATTTGCAAGAGAAGATATCCTTGCAGGAAAGATCAACAAAGCAATGATCATCGGAAAAGGAAGCTTGTTCCTTGGACGTATGACAAACTTATTTGACGGTGTATCTTTTGTAATTCAGGCAAATACAAAGGCAGAAGCAGAAGCAGCAGCCGGCGTATCTGAGGAAGAAGTAAAAGGACTCATCGCAAAAGCTATGAAAGATTTCGCTGCTTCCCTGATAGCAGAGTAAGGGGTGTTAACAATGGCAAATAATATTGAAAAAATGATTGCCGATACCTTTATGGAGATGGCGCAGGGCCTTGAGACGGGAAGCTTCGGAAAAAGACCTAAGATCGCACTTACCGGTATGGGCAGTGAACATGGAGAAGAAAACTCCATGGCAGCGGCGGTAGCAGCTGCAAGAGACGGTATCGATGTATATTATATCGGTACTTTAGAGGCAGAAGGCGTGACAACTGTCAAAGTGGCTAACGATGAGGAAGGTCACGATAAGATGGAAGAAATGCTGAAAAATAAAGAAGTTGACGCGGCAGTAACCATGCATTTCCCATTCCCGATCGGAGTATCTACGGTAGGACGCTGTGTAACACCGGCACAGGGAAAAGAAATGTATATTGCTAACACAACAGGAACATCCAGCACAGATCGTATTGAAGGTATGATCAAGAATGCAGTTTATGGTATTATTACTGCAAAGGCATGCGGAAATGCGAACCCGACAGTTGGTATCCTGAATGTAGACGGCGCCCGTCAGACAGAGAAAGCATTAAAACAGTTGAAGGATCAAGGATATGATATCGCATTTGCAGAGTCCGGAAGAGCAGACGGCGGATGTGTAATGAGAGGAAATGACGTGCTTCAGGCATCTCCTGATATCATGGTTACAGATTCTCTGACAGGAAATATTCTTGTGAAGATGCTCTCTTCTGCAAATACAGGCGGAAGCTTTGAAGCAACAGGCTATGGCTATGGCCCTGGAATCGGCGAGGGTTATGAGCAGCTTGTAATGATCGTATCAAGAGCAAGTGGCGCTCCGGTTATTGCAAATGCAATTCGTTATGCAGCACAGCTTGTAAGAGGAAAAGTCTTTGAAGTCGCAAAGGCAGAATTTGCAGCAGTGAAGAAAGCTGGATTTGACGAAATCTTAAATGGAGTAAAGGCAGCATCAAAACCTGCGGCAGCGGAAGAAGATGTGAAAGAACCTCCAAAGGAGATCGTAACAGCACAGATTCCTGGAATTGAGGTTATGGATCTTGAGGATGCAGTAAAAGTTCTTTGGAAGATCAACATTTACGCTGAGAGCGGAATGGGTTGTACAGGACCAATCATCCGTGTATCAGATGCAAATCTTGCAAAGGCAGAAGAAGAATTGAAGAAAGCCGGTTATATCAATTAATGCAAACCGGAAGGATACAAAAAGCGGCGTTTTGGATATGTTCCAAGACGCCACTTTTTTTGCTGTCTCAAAGTATTATAATGAAAAGAAACGCAGTGAGGTGGGAAATTATGGAAGGTACTTTGAGATTATTTGTTCCGATAGTAAACGTAAGAGAATATGGACGTAAATGTCTGTCGGGGATACTGCTTATTGTGCTGCTGCATATGCTTGCAGTGTCAGCAGAGAGGTTCTCGGTGACAGACGAGCCGGAGAATACCGCACAAGTATTTTCGGTTATGGCAGGGGAAGATGTATTTGTGGATAAAGGGAATGTGTTGAAAGAAAGAGTCTTAGATCCATTTGTGAAGACGGAGATAAAGGCTGACAGGATTGAGACCGCGCTTCTGCCGGGTTCAATGATTGTAGAGAGTATGAAAATTGATGGCAAAGAAAATACAATGAATGGATTCTATGATATGGATGCCGATGCGGTGGTAAATACAGCAGTTGATACCGTAACGGTTCCTTCAGAAAATGCGGGAGTTGGAGAGACGGAGAATCCGACAACGGAAGAGACAGGGACACCGATCTTGTGGGAGGTTACCTGTTATGGAAATGGAGGGCTTCCGGCAGCTGCATCTTATTCATTTGACGCAGCTTCTTTTGCGGGAGATGAGCTGTCGGTGCCTGTATATGAAGGAAAGATTTTCACCGGATGGTATGAGGATGAAGCGTGTACGATACCATTTGACAGAGCAGAAGGAGAAAAGCGCAAACTCACTTTATATGCCGGATGGAAGACAGAAACATATATGTTATCTGATCGCGGTTATTTGATAGACTGCGGACCGGAGCTGGTGTCGGATGGTTTGTTGTTGCTCCCTTTCGATGATTCCTGTACGGGAGTGGACGCTCATGCTTTTGACAAGCTGGCTCAAATGGTAGAAGAGATTTATATTCCGGCAAATATTACCTATATCGCACCGGAAGCTTTTGAGAATCTTACGAATCTGATCTATATTGAAGTAGCAGAGGACAATCCGGTGTACTATAGTGTAAATGGAGAATTATATATGAAAGATGGAGATCATTTAGTGAAATAGTGATCGAAATAAAAGATAACATTGATGCCCCAAAAATCAGTAAATTATGGTCAAATGAAAAAGATACTACAATTTTCCTACAAGTGGTGCTATAATGGATGGGACTAAAAAAGCGGGGAGTTCGACATGAGAATTAATATAATTACAGAAGACCGTGAAAAGTACATGGATATTCTGCTTCTTGCAGACCCTCAGGAAGATATGATTTTAAAATATCTCCATCAAAGCGACTTGTTTGTTTTGAGTGAAGAAGGAGTTATTAAGACGGTATGTGCGGTAGTCAGACTAAATGACCGCGCATGTGAGATTAAAAATATAGCAACTATTGAAGATGAAAGAGGAAAAGGTTATGGCACACATATGATTCATTATGTGTGTGAACATTACAGCAGTCGGTTTCAGACGATATTCGTGGGAACAGGCAATTCGAAGAACACTGTGGGGTTCTATGAGAAGTGTGGCTTTTCGGTGTCGCATATTGTAGCCGATTTCTTTGTGGATCATTATCGTGAACCTATCTATGAAGAAGGAAAACAATTGATGGATATGATCTACTTAAAGAAGAAGCTTCAGTCGGATATTGATGTGAAGAAGGTGGCGGACGTTGCGCTGGAAGCGGGAAGGATACTTCTTAAAAATGGTGGTGAGATCTTCCGTGTAGAAGAGACTATGACGAGGATCTGTCAGAGATTCCATGTGGAGAAGGTGGAGATATTCGCTTTGAGCCACGGTATTTTTTTCAGCGTGCAAAATGGAGAGGAAGTATATACAAAAGTAAAGAACATTCCACTGTCCAGCACGAATCTGACAGCAGTGGCGGAAGTAAACGCATTGTCCAGAGATATTTCTGCCGGGAAGCTAACAATCGAAGAAGCAGAAGCGAAGCTGGAAGAGATTGATCAGATGCCTGTGGCAAAGTATTATTATCAGATTCTTGGCGCAGGACTCGGAAGCGGAGGCTTTGGTTTCATTCTTGGGGCTACCCCTTTGGAAAGTCTTGCGGCGGTTGGAATCGGATGCCTGCTTTACATGTGGGTTTTGCTTGCCAAGAAGCTTAATATGTCCAAGATCGTTTTGAATCTTGTGGGCGGCATCATCATCACAGTGCTGGCAATTATCATTCAGCAGCTTGCACCGGCCGGAACGCTTCACATGAATGGGATGATCGTAGGCTCGATCATGCCTCTTATTCCGGGGCTTCCATTTGTTAATGCTATTCGTGAAATTGCAGACAATGACTTTTTATCCGGAACGGTACGTATGATTGATGCACTGCTCGTATTTGTATATATTGCGGTTGGTGTCGGTATCACATTCAGCGTCTACCACAATCTGTTAGGAGGGTTGATGTTATGATCTATGAGATGACGGCAAATCTTTTTTGTGCCTTCATAGGAACGGTTGGCTATTCCGTGCTATATAATGTGCCCAAACGGTATTTTCTCAGTTGTGGATTTACAGGAACTATGGGGTGGTTGGCGTTTCTTTTAGTAAAAAACGCAACCCCGCTTTCTTCAGCGGTGGCGTCTTTTTTTGCAGCGTTGGTCGTTGTATTAATGTCCAGACTTCTTACAGTGCGTATGAAATGTCCGATCACGATTTTTCTTGTATCAGGCATTTTCCCGCTTGTTCCGGGAGCAAGGGTTTATTATACCGTATACTATCTTGTGACAAGTGAAATGGGAAAAGCGGCGCAGGAAGGACTGGAAGCGCTTAAGATCGCATTTGGTATTGTTCTCGGAATCGCAGTGGTACTTGCAATTCCAAGGGAAGTGTTCCAGATCCGGTACTGGGAGCAGAGAAAATATAGAAAATAGAAAATATAGAATAAAGAAAATACAGAATATAAGGAGAAAAGAAAGATGAGTAAAGTAAGAACAAGATTTGCACCAAGCCCAACAGGAAGAATGCATGTGGGAAATTTAAGAACAGCGTTGTATGCATATTTGATCGCAAAGCACGAGGATGGAGATTTTATGCTTCGTATCGAGGACACCGATCAGGAGCGTTTTGTAGAAGGCGCGCTTGAGATTATTTATCATACACTGGAAGAGACAGGTCTTGTGCATGATGAAGGACCGGACAAAGACGGCGGAGTCGGACCTTATGTCCAGAGTGAGAGAAATGCGTCCGGTTTGTATCTGAAATATGCAAAACAGCTTATTGAACAGGGAGATGCTTATTACTGTTTCTGTGATAAAGAGCGTCTGGAGTCTTTAAAGAGCAGTGTGGCAGGAGAAGGAAGTACAGAGATTGTTGTATACGATAAGCACTGTCTGGGACTTAGCAAAGAGGAAGTGCAGGCAAATCTGGACGCAGGAAAACCTTACGTAATCCGCTTTAATATGCCGACAGAAGGAACAACAACGTTCCAGGATGACATTTACGGTGATATCACTGTGCCAAATGCAGAGCTTGAGGATCTGATCCTGATTAAATCCGACGGATATCCGACCTATAATTTCGCAAATGTTATTGATGACCATTTGATGGGAATTACACATGTGGTAAGAGGAAATGAGTATCTGTCTTCTGCGCCGAAATACAATAAGATCTATGAAGCTTTTGGATGGGAGATTCCGACTTATGTACACTGCCCGTTGATTACAGACGAGAACCACAAGAAACTCAGCAAACGTTGCGGACACTCTTCTTATGAAGATCTTATTGATCAGGGCTTCGTGACAGAGGCAGTAGTGAACTATGTGGCGCTTCTCGGATGGTGTCCGTCCGGCAATCAGGAGATTTTCTCACTGGAAGAGCTGGTAAAAGAATTCGACTATCATCATATGAGTAAGTCTCCGGCAGTTTTCGACATTACAAAGCTGAAATGGATGAACGGAGAATACTTAAAAGCCATGGATGAAGAGAAGTTCTATGAGATGGCGAAACCATATATTCAGGAAGTTGTGACGAAGGACCGCGACCTTCATAAGATCGCAAATCTTGTAAAGACCAGAATTGAGATTTTCCCGGATATCAGAGAACAGATTGATTTCTTCGAAGAACTTCCGGCATATGATACAGCAATGTATTGTCATAAGAAAATGAAGACAAATGAAGAGAATTCTCTGGAAGTCCTGCGCGAAGTTCTGCCGCTTTTAGAGGCACAGGAAGACTTCAGCAACGACGGATTATTTGCGCTTCTGAAAGGTTATGTGGATGAGAAGGGCGTGAAGACCGGATTTGTTATGTGGCCGGTGAGAACCGCAGTTTCCGGCAAACAGAATACTCCGGGCGGCGCAACCGAGATCATGGAGATCCTCGGAAAAGAAGAGTCCATTGCCAGAATCAAAAAAGGAATTGAAATGCTTGAAAAGTAAGATAAAGTAAGGGGTATCTATGAGTTTAAATCATGCTCAAAAAGAAGCAGTCGCTCATTATCAAGGACCTTGCATGGTCCTTGCCGGTCCCGGTTCCGGGAAAACGCTTACCATTGCAAAGAGAATTGAATATTTGATCAAAGAATATAAGGTAAGACCAGAAGAAATTCTGGTCATTACCTTTACAAAATATGCGGCGGCAGAGATGCGGCAGCGGTTTTATCGTGTCATGGGAAATCAACAGCTTCCGGTAACCTTTGGTACCTTTCACGGGATCTTCTATGGGATTTTAAAATGGGCCTACCGGATCGGTCAGGATAATCTCCTTCTTGACGAGGAAAAGAGTGCGCTTGTAAAAGAGGCGGCAGAAGAGACTGACTGGGGAGAAGATGAAGATCTTTTGCGTGAAGAAGATTTTTTTCAGGGATTGTTAGAAGAAATTGCAAACGTGAAAAATAACCGGCTGGAACCGGACTTATATGAGTCAAAACGGTATGGCGTCTTTCGATTTCGGGAAGTCTATGAACGATATGAAGAAAAGAAACGAACGATTCGCAAGCTGGACTTTGAAGATATGCTCTTATGCTGTTATCAGTTGTTTGAACAGCGGCCGGATATATTGGCAAAGTGGCAGCAGCGATATACGTATATTCTGGTGGATGAATTTCAGGATATTAACCAAGTGCAATACGATGTGGTGAAAATGCTGGCAGCTCCGGCTAACAATCTTTTTGTGGTAGGGGATGACGATCAGTCTATTTACGGATTCCGCGGGGCAAGACCGGGAATCATGATGGAATTTCCAAGAGATTATAAGGAAGCAAAACAGGTTCTTCTTGACGTGAATTATCGTTCCACCGCTCATATTGTAAATGGTGCGTTAAGAGTGATTGAACATAATAAGCGACGTTATAAGAAGTCTATCCGTGCCGGAAGGAAAGCGGAGCAGGTGATCCATGTGCAGGAAGTTAAAGATCCGGCAGAGGAGAGTCAGTATATTACCGAACAGATTAAAAAAATCATGAAGGACGGGATAGAAGCAGAGGATATTGCAGTGCTTTACCGGACTGCGTCCGATGCCGGTATTCTGGCAGAAACGCTTCTGGAAGAACAGTTGCCATTTCAGATGAAGGAGCATTTGAATAATCTCTACGATCATGCAGTAGGACAGGATATCGAGGCTTATTTCCATTTGGCACTTGGACAGTGCGACCGTAAATGTTTTCTGCAGGTGGCAAACAAACCGAATCGCTTTATCGGTCGAGACAGTATGAGCGAAGGAACCGTAAGCTATGAAAGCCTTCGGAATTTTTATTGTGATAAGAAGTGGATGCAGGACCGGATTGATCAGTGGGAATGGGATATGAAAATGATCCGTAATAAAACGCCGTATACTGCGATCCAGTATTTGCGGAAAAGTGTGGGATATGACGAATATCTCAAGGATTATGCTGCGTACAGGGGACTTGATCCGGCAGAACTTAAGGAAGTGTTGGATGAGATACAAGAGCGCTCCAAGGGGATGAAATCTCTGGAGGAATGGTTCCGACATGTTGACTCTTACCGGGAAAGGCTGGCAGAAAAGAAGCGCCAGAATCCCGATGAAAAAGAAGGCGTAAGTCTCCTTACAATGCACGGAGCAAAAGGTCTGGAATTTGATACAGTATTTATCCTCGGGGCGAATGAAGGAATTATTCCGTATAAAAAAGCACTGGCAGAGCAAGGAGAAGAGGAAGAAAGAAGATTATTTTATGTGGCAATGACAAGGGCAAAAAACCGTCTGGTGATCAGCTATGTAAAAGAAAAAAACGGAAGAGAACAAAGTCCCTCCCGTTTTGTAGGTGAATTATTTCAAAACTTATAATTCTTCAAATTCCTGTTCGTCCATCCACTCGTCAAAAGCGTCAGCTGCAACCTCGTACTCGTCATCATCTTCAATGTTAGAGAGTGTCGGCTCGCCGTCTACTTCTTCATAGCGGTAGAGATAAACGTCACCGTCTTCGCTTTCACCCTCTTCGTTCAGTGGAAGCAGGGCGATGTATTCTTTGTCATTTGCGGTATAAACGGTAAGTACCGCGCATTCTACAACTTCATCATTGTCTAAGGTAAGTGTTACAGTAACAACTTCCTCTTCTGGATTCATATTCTGTTCGCTCATTTGCACGTTCTCCTTTTCGTTAAGATAGTTTAACTGTACCAAAGGAGAGGTGAAAAAGCAAGGATGTAGTAGCCAAAAACATAAAAATGTTGTAATATGTAGGTGTATATGCAGGTTGTATGCATAAGGGAGGAATTCGAATGTTTAAGAAAAAAGATTTTATAATGGCGTTCATTCTAATCATCTCTATGATCGGAATGACGGCGTGTAAGAAAAATGTAGGAGCACCGGAAGATAATGCTCAGGCAGAAGAGAATGAAGATGAAACTAATACGGAAGAAACCCAGGAGCATTTGATTGGTTTCTCTGTGATTGATATGGAAAATCCTTACTTTATAACACTGGAGAGTGCTGCAAAAGCAGAGTTAGAGGAAGACGGCTACCGGATGATCACGAAGAACCCGGAGACGGACCCGCAGCTTCAGGAGACACAGATTCAGGAAATGATCGATGAAGGAATTGAAGCGATCATTTTAAGCCCGGTCGATTGGGAGAAGATTACTCCATCTCTTCAGGCGCTTAAGAAAGCGGGAGTTAAGATCATCAATGTGGATACTCAAGTGAAAGAGATGGAATATGTAGACGCTTATATCGGCTCAGATAATCAGAAGGCAGGATATATTTGCGGGGAAGATTTGATCACAAAATGCCCGGATGGTGGGAAAATCGCAATTTTAGAATGTCCGACACAGAATTCGATCAATGACCGTATCACAGGCTTTGAAGAAGCGATCGCGCAGGCGGAAAACGGGTTTGAAGTGGTAGAGCGGATGGATACAAAGGGTGAATTTGAATTAGCGCTTGAGGCTGCTCAGAAGATTTTGGAGGAGCATCCGGATATCAGCGCGATCATGTGTGGAAATGACCAATTGGCAGTTGCGGCCAAGGCAGCGGTTAACGTAGCTGAACTGGATAATGTGATCATTTATGGTGTGGACGGTTCTCCGGATATCAAGAAAGAATTAAAGAAACCGGAAAACCAGATTGCCGGAACAGCGGCTCAATCTCCGATCAATATGGGAAAACAGGCGTCGCTTACAGCGGTTCAGGTCTTAAATGGAGAAGAGTATGAAAAAGAAGTGTATGAAGATGTCTTTATGATCAACAGAGACAATGTAGATATGTACGGTACAGATGGCTGGCAGTAAGACAAAGAGAGGATAAGACATGAAGAAGAGCAGGGGATGGCCGTTGCCATTGGGAGTTACGACAACGAAGAATTACTGGAATTTCTCAGTGGCGGTTCCAAAAGGTGAAACGTGCAGATTGTTATTATATCGGGCAGGTGAAATGCGCCCATGTATCAGCTATGACATGGAGGCTGTACTGGGAGAGATACATGCGATTACCTTGACGGAACTGGATGGAACAGATTATGAGTATAATTATGAGATTGATGGAGAAGTCAAAGTCGATCCATATGTCCGAAGGCTGACCGGGCGTTGTGTGTGGGGGAAACCGGAGAAACAGGATGCTCACGAGGTCAGAGGGATTCTGGAAACGGAAACTTATGACTGGGAGAACGACAAACTACCGTCGCATGCCAATAGTGATGTGGTTGCTTATAATCTTCATGTCAGAGGATTTACGAAAGATCCGTATTCTCAGGTTTCTGCAAAAGGAACCTTTGAGGGAGTCATAGAAAAGCTTCCCTATTTGAAAGAGCTTGGAATTAATCAGATTCATTGTATGCCGGTGTATGAATTTGAGGAGCGCGGAAGAGTGCCTAATTATTGGGGGTACGGAGAAGCTTATTATTTTGCGCCGAAAAGTGCCTATTCTGCATACGGAAACGGTGTGATCTCTCTGAAGAATATGGTTAAGGCGTGTCATGAAGCTGGGATAGAAGTTGTTCTTGAGATGCCGTTTGAAGGAAATGTGTCCGTGATGGAAGCGATCGAATGCCTTCGGTATTATCGAATGGAGTATCATGTGGATGGATTTATTCTGAATCCATGTCTGGAAGCTTCGCGTGCAGCATTTTCCGATCCTGCATTAAAAGACACCAAATTGTTGGTGCATCGCACAGATTTCCAAGATATCATGCGCCGTTTTCTGAAGGGAGACGAAGGGATGATTGAAGCGGTAATGTATTGGCTTTGTCATCTGGGTGGAGAGGAAGGCACTTTTAATTACATTACCTCTCATACAGGATTTACTTTAAATGATCTGGTGTCTTATGACGGAAAGCATAATGAGGCAAACGGAGAAAACAATCAGGACGGCCCGGATTATAACTATAGCTGGAACTGTGGAGCAGAGGGGCCAAGCCGTAAGAAAGCAGTGTGTGCACTGCGAAACAGACAAATCAAAAATGCGTTATTTCTTTTGCTGCTTGCGCAGGGAACGCCATGCCTTCTGGCAGGAGATGAATTCGGGAACTCACAGAGAGGCAATAACAATGTCTATTGTCAGGATAACCCTACAGGCTGGGTGAACTGGCGTGGACTTAAGAGTAATCGAGAACAGTGGGAGTTTGTAAAAGAACTGATCCATTTAAGAAAAACTTACCGTGTATTTCATCCGGAAGAGGAGATGAACGGCATGGATAAGGTGGGCTGTGGCGTGCCTGACGTGTCGTATCACGGAGAAAATGCATGGCGGGTGCAGTCTGAGGTGTCCAGTCGTCAGCTTGGCATTTATTATTGCGGAGCAAAAGACGGAAGAACGGATTGCTTTGTGATCTACAATATGCACTGGCTGGCGCACACTTTTGCGCTTCCTGCACTTCCAAAAGGAAAAGGCTGGTATCGTGCAGCCTCTACAGATGAAGGCGTGCTTAGAGAACCGGAGCCTATGAAAGAGCAGAAGGCTTTGGAAGTAGATGCCAGAACGATCGTGGTTCTCGTTGGGAAATAGGAAGTTTCGCACAACGGGAATACAAGAGGAAAAATATAGAATGAAGATGGAGAATGGACTATGAAAGCGTTAGAGCATTTGCGGACGATTAATCATCATAAAATGTTGGTAATGAAACAGTGTTTTCAAGTGGGACTGTATAAGCAGGGCCTGCTTCATGATCTGTCAAAATATACACCTACGGAATTTCTT
Organism: uncultured Dorea sp.; assembly: GCA_900543415.1. Lineage (GTDB taxonomy): Bacteria > Bacillota > Clostridia > Lachnospirales > Lachnospiraceae > Dorea_D. Next base: position 42,050 of record UQRE01000022.1, read on the forward strand.
GTGGGTTGTAAATATTATCAGGGCACAAGAAGTCCTAACAATGCAGAGCGGGAGGCAACCGGCTATTCAAAGGCATGGCTTCATCATAAAGGGCGGAATAAGCATCACTATGAGTATTGGATTGATTACAGTGTAGATCCGTCCGAAGGGATTGTCGGACTTAAGATGCCGGGAAAATATGTGATTGAGATGTTTATGGATCGGATTGCCGCGTCTAAGACCTATATGGGAAAAGATTATTCCGATCAACATCCGCTTCAATATTATGAACGAGGAGCAGCAAGACTGGGAAAAATGATTCATCCGGAAACAGCGGCGTTATTACACCGCCTTCTTCTTATGCTCGCAGAAAAAGGAGAAGAAGCGACGTTTCGTTTTATCCGTGAGCATAAGCGGGAACTTAAGAAGGGAAGAATCCCGAAATAAAATCCTCAAAAACATCACAGGAAAAGGAAAATAAATTTGAAAAATATAAAAAAGTTGTTGACATTTATGTTTTGATATAGTAATATAATCTTCGGACGGTCGATAGAGCGTCACTTGCGGAAGTGTCGGAACTGGCAGACGAGCAAGACTAAGGATCTTGTAAGCATTGTGCTTGTGTGGGTTCAAGTCCCATCTTCCGCATTGGATATTGAAGAAGAGATACCGTAAACAATAGCGTTTGCGGTATTTTTTATTTCCCAAAACAGAAAAAAAGGGGCATAAAAGGGGCAAACTATAAAATCTTGATTCCTTGTTCTGGCGGTGTCTTTGCCCATGATCACGGATACGCGCTGGGACTTTAGTGTTACAGCATTGAAAAGTAAATTTATTTCGCACTAAATTTCACTGTAAACTATTGTTTG
>UQRE01000023.1 GCA_900543415.1 uncultured Dorea sp.
TTTTGAGATTTCGTAAACCTAAGACCACAATAAAAAAATATACCTATCAGTGCTGTTAGTGTTAGAGGGTTCTTGACTTTTACGGTACATTTGCTATAATGTACTTAACAAGACAGCCGATACGATAGAACAAACCTATCCGTTTCCGGCATAACTATCAGTAACTAGAAATAGCACCTCAAAGCTTGACCAGAGCGGGGGTGCTATTTTCTATGCGTAAAATTCAGAATTGCTACAAGTAAACTACGGGCTGTCAAAATAATCATGAATTCTTCATATGTACTCATATCAACCACTCCTTCCACAAGACTCGGAAACGGTGGTATGCACCCTATCGGCTGTCTGGGTAAATACATTATTTAATTGTTCCCCTGCCCGTTGTGGAGAAGGGGAGGATACTGCTATAAAATATAAGAGCTGATAACTTGTCCAATTTGGACGATATTACTTTGACCGGAAAATTCGAATTTTACCTTTCCAAGTCCACTAAAATACATTTCTAATTCACTGTCTAAATCAAGAACGCCGGCAGTCTCTACAGAATAAGCACTTACCTTTGAATATGGGAGTGATGTGAAGTCTTTTTTCTTTCCTGTCATTCCTTGTACATTAACTGCAATAACACGTTTGTTGGTGAATACACAATAATCGCGCATTGCTTTGTACGATCCTATAATCTCTTCGCCATTAATAAGCAAAGGTTGGATGTCTCCTATTATTGCACTTGGGTTTACTGGTTTCATTTTCACATAAGCACTGTTTGTGAAATCAATCATTTTGTTTACCTCTCTTTCCTCTTTTGACCTACCTACATTGAGAAATCTATCCTACCAACGTTTGAGTTGGGGATGAACATAATATAATAATTATCCAGCGTGATTCCGACACCGTATTTGTTGTGGTAACACGCCACACATTCTTCTAAGAATTCTTCTGTAACTTCCAGAGACTCAGACATTTCATATCGGCTTTGACATCCATGCTCGAATGCTTCCACGATTCCGGTAAGCCCGATTAATTTGTTAAATGCCCAAATTCGTGCTTGACGTTCCTGTTTTCGGTTTCCGGTCAAATCCATGTCTAAGATGTTTCCGACAGAAGTGTGATGGTGACCGAGTTCTTCTGCTAAAATATAGGTTTTTCGGTGGATGTTTCCAGTTCTGCATTTTAAGCAACGTTTCTATTTTCTTTTGTTCTTAACGAATTCTGCAAACTGGCGAATTTCGTCCAGTTCGTCTTCTGTATATTCATCACCGTCAAAATGGGCGGCGATGGTGGTTGGCTTATAGTTATTGTCTGCTACCTTTTTTTCAAGTTCATCGGCACTTATACCGAGTGCGTTGCATATTTTACACACATTTACATATCCAGCTTTTTCAGCGCCACGTTCTAGTATTGCTTTAACTGTAGAATATGGTAAACCAGAGATTTTTACAATGTCGGAAACTTTCATTCCTTTTTCTTCCATCAATGCTCTGAGTATTTCTGCTCTTTGTTCCATAATGAATACCTCCTTGATTTGATATTACAATATTGCGTTATAAATGTAAATAAGAAATTGCAAAATATTGCAAAAATATGTTGGTAATTGCGCAATATCAAAGGAGAAAGGAGGAACTTAGATTGCCGGTAATTAAAATTGAGAATTTAGAAGCTGAAATGAAGAGAAACAAAATAAATATGGAGATGGAAAAGAGGATTTATTTTGCAATATGTTCTAACGGTACGTTTGGTTGTTTTAAACGTAAAAGAAACTTTTTGTTCATATCTTAAAAATTTATTTTTAAACTTGATATCCAAATCATAAATCGAAATAGGATGCCAGCCACCCACTCAACCGGTTACACGGAAGGCGATGCAGTTGTAGAATTTCGAATAAGAACCTCTTTGGGAGGGCTTGAAGAAGGATATGATGTGCTGATTATTTATGGAGCGCAGGAATATTTGTATTCTACTCTCTAAATTTGTGTTCTGCTCTTAGTTTTTTCTTTTCGTGCAGGCGCTTTTATGATATGATTCATGTATTAGACTATGGAGGTATATAGAAATGTTAAAAATCTGGATTGTAGGGGCAGCCGGTCAATTAGGAATGGCGATTAATCAAGTGCTGGACCCGTTGGAAGTGGAAGTATTTAATACGGATCAGGAAGAACTTGATATCACTCATACAGATGAAGTGTTGAATTTCGGAGAAATCAACCGTCCTGATGTGATCATCAACTGTGCAGGCGTCGTAGACGTAGAGCTTTGTGAAGCAAATCCGGAGCTGGCATATCGTGTCAATGCACTCGGGGCAAGAAACTTAAGCATTGTTGCCCGCAAGGTGGGGGCGAAGATTGTACAGCTGTCTACAGATGATGTATTTGACGGTCTCAGCAAAGTTCCGTACAGTGAGTTTGATGACACGAATCCGAAGACCGTTTATGGGCGCTCCAAACGGGCTGGCGAGAACTACGTGAAGGAGTTTACACATAAGCATTTTGTTGTGCGAAGCAACTGGGTATACGGAGAAGGAAATAACTTTGTCAACAATGTTCTGGCAGCAGCGAAGGAAGGAAGAGAACTTCCGGTAGCTTCTGACCAGTTTGGTTCTCCGACAAGTGCAAAAGATCTGGCAAGACTGATCCTTCATTTAATTAAGACAAATGAATACGGAACTTATCATGTGACGTGTCAGGGTGTGTGCAGCAGATACGAATTCGCGCAGGAGATTTTAAAGCTGGCAGGGATGGAGACCGGGCTTCGCGCAGTACCGACTGCAGAGTCACAGCTTTCCTCCGCAAGACCGGCATACGCAGTGCTCGATAATTTTATCCTGCGCATTATTGATCTGTATCAGATGCCGCAGTGGAAAGATTCGTTAAAAGAATATATGGAAGAGAGAAAGGAGAGCTAGGATGGGAGCAGAGACAAAGCAGAAGAAAAAAATAGGTCTTACGACAAAAATATTTATTGCCCTCCTTGCAGGTGCTGTGTTTGGAATTGTGCTATGTTATATGGTACCTTCCGGTCATGTGAAAGATGATATTATTGTAGAGGGAATCCTTTATGTGATTGGACAGGGCTTTATCCGCCTGATGAAAATGCTGGTTGTTCCGTTGGTGTTCTGTTCACTGGTGTGTGGAAGTATGGCAATCGGAGATACGAAGAAGCTTGGTACAGTTGGTGTGCGTACACTGATCTTTTACCTCTTTACGACGGCGCTTGCCATTACAGTAGCGCTCAGTGTCGGAAATATTATCAATCCGGGAATCGGTCTTGATATGAGCGCCATTAAGTCCAATGCAGCTGAGGTAGAAGAGATGGCGGCAACCTCTCTCTCCGATACAATCCTCAATATTATTCCCGACAATCCGTTGAATTCTCTGGCAAGCGGTAATATGCTTCAGATCATTGTGTTTGCATTGATCGTAGGTATTATTCTGGCAAAATTAGGAGAACGTACCGAGACCGTTGGGAACTTCTTCAGTCAGTTTAACGATATTATGATGGAAATGACTATGATGGTCATGAGCCTTGCTCCGGTTGGTGTATTCTGCCTGATCGCAAGAACATTTGCCAATATCGGATTCAGCGCGTTTGTTCCATTGGCTAAGTATATGGTTGGTGTGCTTCTTGCTCTGGCAATTCAGTGCTTCATCGTATATCTGGGACTTCTGAAAGTGTTTACAGGATTGAATCCATTTAAATTCATTAAGAATTTCTTCCCGGTGATGGCATTTGCGTTCTCAACAGCCACATCGAATGCAACCATTCCACTGTCTATTGACACGTTGGCTAAGAAAATGGGAGTATCCAAGAAGATTTCTTCCTTTACGATTCCGCTTGGAGCAACGATCAACATGGACGGTACTGCAATTATGCAGGGCGTGGCAGTTGTATTTGCGGCGCAGGCATTTGGAATTCAGCTCGACATGATGGATTATCTGACGGTTATCGGAACGGCAACACTTGCGTCTATCGGAACAGCCGGAGTGCCAAGTGTTGGACTGGTAACACTTACGATGGTATTTAATTCTGTAGGACTTCCGGTGGAAGCAATTGGTCTTATTATGGGTATTGACCGTATCCTGGACATGACAAGAACTGCTGTCAACATTACCGGAGATGCAGTATGTACAACTATTGTTGCGCATCAGAATAAGGCGCTCGACAGAGATGTTTTTAACAATTCTTAATAGATAATAAATAATAGATAAAAAGCTTTTCCTGCGAAGAGGATTTCTTGGCGGTGAAAAGCTTTTGGTGTATAATGAAACATATCACAAGAGACAGGAACTGCTTGGTGAGGAGGAAGATTATGCCGGAGAGACAGGAACTGACGATCAGAGAACAGTTGGAAGCCAGAGAGATACAGTATTTAAGCCAATATGCAAAATTAAGCAGAGATTCTGCCGGAAGAAAGCGAGAAGAAAGACAATGTGATCTTCGCCCGGTCTTTCAAAGAGACAGAGACCGCATTTTACACTGTAAGTCATTTCGGCGTTTGAAGCAGAAGACGCAGGTGTTTTTACTCCCCAAGGGGGATCATTACCGGACAAGACTTACACATACACTGGAGGTATCTCAAAATGCGAGGACCATTGCGAAGGCGTTGCGCTTAAATGAAGATCTCACTGAAGCAATTGCATTGGGGCATGATCTGGGGCATACTCCATTCGGGCATGCAGGAGAGCGTGCGCTTAATCAGATCAGTCCGTCCGGATTTCAGCATAATCTTCAAAGTATCCGTGTGGTTGAGTATTTGGAAAAAGAAGGAAGAGGATTAAATCTTACGCTGGAAGTGTTAGATGGGATTAAGAATCATAAGACCAGTGGGAGACCATGTACGCTGGAGGGGCAGATTGTACGACTTTCTGATAAGATTGCTTACATTAACCATGATATCGATGATGCGATCCGCGGAGGCATCCTAAAACCGGAAGATCTGCCGGAAAAATATACAAAGCTTCTCGGCACTACAACACGAAGCCGACTGGATACGATGGTTCACAATGTGATCATCAACAGTATGGAACAGCCTAAGATCCAGATGTCGGAAGAGATAGAAGAAGCCATGTCCGGTCTTCGGAAGTTTCTTTTTGAGCATGTGTATCTGAATCCGAAGGCAAAAGGAGAAGAAACGAAAGCAATCAATATGATTTCCAATTTATTTGAATACTATATGGAACATATGGAGGCGTTGCCGGAAGAATTTCTGAAAATGACGGAAGAGCGGGGAGAGTCAAAAGAGCGGATTGTGTGTGATTATATTGCGGGAATGACGGATAATTATGCAGTGAAAAAGTTTCAGGAATATTTTGTTCCGGAATCTTGGAAATTTTAAAAGGAAATCCGATACTTTTGTCGAATATTATATATGAGGACTGATTTATGTATTATTCAGATGAGATTATAGAAGAAGTAAGATCAAAAAATGATATTGTAGATGTGATTTCCAGTTATGTGAAATTACAGAAAAAAGGAAGCTCTTATTTTGGACTCTGTCCATTCCACAATGAGAAGTCTCCGTCTTTTTCGGTCAGCAGAGAGAAGCAGATGTATTATTGCTTTGGATGTGGTGCAGGCGGCAATGTCTTTACATTTCTGATGGAATACGAAAACTATTCGTTCCAGGAAGCGCTGAAATATCTGGCAGATCGGGCAGGGGTGGATCTTCCGGAGGCAGAATACTCCAAAGAGGCAAGAGAACGGGCAGATCAGAAAGCAATCCTGTTGGAGATCAATAAAGTGGCGGCACAGTATTTTTATGTGCAGTTAAAGAGTCCGCAAGGCGCACATGCGCTTTCTTATCTCAAAGACCGGGGGCTTTCGGATGAGATGATCCATTCGTTTGGGCTTGGATATTCCAACAAATACAGCAACGATCTGTATCAATATTTGAAGAGCAAGGGTTATCGTGATGAGCTGATCGTGAAAGCCGGTCTGGTCACGGTGGACGAGCGCTATGGAGCGTCAGATAAATTCTGGAACCGCGTGATGTTCCCAATTATGGACAGCAACAGCCGCGTGATCGGGTTTGGCGGCCGTGTCATGGGAGATGCAAAACCGAAATATTTGAATTCACCGGAGACGATGATCTTTGACAAGAGCCGGAATCTCTATGGACTCAATCGGGCGAGAAGCTCAAGAAAACCATATTTTCTTTTGTGTGAGGGGTATATGGATGTGATTTCGCTCCATCAGGCAGGTTTTTCTAACGCGGTGGCATCACTTGGCACAGCGCTGACGCCGGGGCATGCTTCCCTTATAAAACGGTATGTGAAGGAAGTATATTTGACCTACGATAGCGATGAGGCAGGGACAAAGGCGGCGCTTCGTGCAATGCCAATCTTGAAAGACGTGGGAATTACTGCAAGGATCATTCGCATGGAACCGTATAAAGATCCGGATGAGTTTATTAAGAATCTGGGAGCAGAGGCTTTTGAAGAGCGGATACATAAGGCGAGAAACGGTTTCATGTTCGGTCTGGAAATATTGGAGAGAGATTACGACCTTACAACGCCGGAAGGCAAGACCGATTTTATGAAAGAAGCGGCGAAGCGTCTCGCTCAGTTTGATGAGGAGATCGAACGCAGCAATTATATCGAAGCAGTGGCAAAGACCTATCACGTAGGGTTTGAAGAACTTCGAAAGTTAGTGTTGAAAATGGCGGTTCAGACAGGGCTTGCCAAGCCGGTGGAACGTCCCAAACGTTTAGATGGAAAGAGTAAGGAGAAAGAAGATGGACATGTGAAGTCTCAGAAGATCCTTCTCACATGGCTGATCGAAGACGAGGGCATTTTCAATCAGATCAGAAGATATATCACTCCGGATGATTTTACCGGAGAGTTATATAAAAAGGTGGCAGCACTTCTCTATGAACAGTATGAGGAAAAGGATGTAAATCCGGCAAGAATCATGAATCATTTCACAGATGAAGAGGAACACCGTGAGGTTGCCAGCCTGTTCCATACGAAGATAAGAGAGCTGACGACGATCAGCGAACAGGAAAAGGCGCTGAAAGAAACCATAATCCGGGTGAAGGGGCACAGCATTGATACGGCTGCAAAAAATCTTGCGCCGACAGATATCGCCGGTCTTCAGCGGTTGATGGAAGCAAAAAGGGAACTGCAGGACCTTGAAAAACTGCATATTTCTATTAATTGAGGATAAAATATAAACAAGCAATGAGAGGATGGACACTACATGGAAGAAAACATGGCGAAATTCGAGGAAAAATTAAAAGAACTTGTAAAGCTTGGCAAAAAGAAAAAAAGTGTTCTGGAGATTCAGGAAATCAATGATTATTTCCATGATATCGATCTGGACGCAGAACAGATGGAGAAAGTATTTGAATATTTAGAAAGTCAGAATATTGACGTTTTGCGCATCAACTCAGACGATGATGATATTGATGATTCGGATATTATGCTTTCCGATGAAGACGAAGTGGATATGGAGAAGATCGACCTGTCTGTTCCGGATGGAATCAGCATTGAAGATCCGGTGAGAATGTATCTGAAAGAGATCGGAAAGGTTCCCCTTCTGTCTGCGGAAGAGGAAGTTGAGCTCGCGAGAAGAATGGCAGATGGGGATGAAGATGCAAAGAAAAGACTGGCAGAGGCGAACTTACGTCTCGTTGTCAGCATTGCAAAGCGTTATGTGGGACGAGGCATGCTGTTTCTTGATCTGATCCAGGAAGGAAACTTAGGACTGATCAAAGCTGTTGAAAAATTTGACTATCACAAAGGATTCAAGTTCAGTACGTACGCTACATGGTGGATTCGTCAGGCGATTACAAGAGCAATTGCAGATCAGGCAAGAACCATCCGTATTCCGGTTCATATGGTGGAGACAATCAACAAACTGATCCGCGTTTCCAGACAGTTATTGCAGGAGCTGGGACGTGAACCTACGCCGGAAGAGATTGCAGAAGAATTGGACATGCCGGTAGAGCGTGTCAGAGAAATCTTGAAGATTTCTCAAGAGCCGGTGTCTCTTGAGACTCCGATCGGAGAAGAGGAAGACAGCCATTTGGGAGATTTCATTCAGGATGATAATGTGCCGGTTCCGGCAGAAGCCGCAGCTCAGACATTATTAAAAGAACAGCTGGATGAAGTGCTAGATACACTGACAGAGAGAGAACAGAAGGTGTTAAGACTTCGTTTCGGTATGAATGATGGACGAGCAAGAACACTGGAAGAAGTAGGAAAAGAATTTGATGTTACCCGTGAGCGTATTCGTCAGATTGAAGCAAAAGCGCTGCGCAAGCTCCGTCATCCGAGCCGCAGCAGAAAATTAAGAGATTATTTGGATTAAGAAAGAGGCGCCTATGGAACTATCAAAGAGACTTTATGCGGTTGCAAGTCTTGTGACAGAGGGCGCCTCTGTTGCAGATATTGGAACTGATCACGGTTACATACCGATTTATCTTATGAAAGAAGGAATTGCTTCAAAGGTGATTGCCCTTGATATTAACAAAGGACCTTTGGAGCGTGCAAGACTGCACATTGTAGGAAACGGACTGAAAGGACAGATTGAGACGAGACTGTCAGACGGGCTTTGCAAAGTAACGCCGGGGGAAGTGGATACGATGATCGCTGCCGGCATGGGAGGCGCACTTGTCATTAAGATCCTGACAGAGGGCAAAAAGGTCGTAGATTCTCTGACGGCATGCATACTCCAGCCCCAGTCAGAAATCTGGAAGGTACGGAAATACTTGTGTGAACACGGTCTTGTCATTGAAGACGAGGACATGGTGGAAGAAGACGGGAAATTCTATCCGATCATGCGTGTTGTTCACGGAGAGCCGGAAACGTATGAAATGTATGAATACATTTACGGGAAAAAACTTCTGGAAAAAAGACATCCTGTGCTTCATAAATATCTCTTAAGAGAAATCAGTATTCAGGAGAGTATCTTAAGACAGCTGGAGGCAAGAACCGAAAGCGTGAGTGCAAGACAGAGAGAAAAAGAAGTCAGAGATGAAATGAAGCTTACAAGACAGGCATGGAAGGTATTCGAAGAGAATTGATAAACGAACAAAACAGCAGAATAAAAAGGCAGGTAAGGAGAGAGGCGGATGCAGTGTAAAGAGATCATAGAGGTACTGGAACAGGATTATTCGAGAAGCTATGCACTTCCATGGGATAATGTAGGACTTCTCGCAGGGAGAGACGACAAAGAGGTAAAGAAGATCTATGTGGCTGTAGATGCTACAGATGAAGTGATAGAAGCTGCCTGCGCATGTAAAGCAGATATGCTCATCACACATCATCCGTTGATCTTTGGCGGAAGAATGAAGATTACCAATGAAGATTTCATCGGAAGAAGGCTTCTGAAACTCATCAGAGAGGATATTTCTTACTATGCCATGCATACGAATTATGATGTGCTTGGAATGGCAAGTCTGTCGGGGAAAATGTTAAGCCTTCGCGATACAGAAGTTCTGGAAATCACAGAAGAGGAAGAGGGAATCGGAAGGATTGGAAACTTTCCGAAGGAAATGACTTTGGAAGCATGCTGTGAACAAGTAAAGAAAGCTTTCCGACTGGAGTATGTGAAGGTATTTGGAGAATTGTCCCGGAGAGTCCGTCGTGTTGCCATCTGTCCGGGCTCGGGAAAAAGTGTGATCGGAGTGTCCATTGAGAAGGGGGCGGATGTTCTGGTCACAGGAGACATCGGTCATCATGAAGGAATTGATGCGACGGCGCAGGGACTTTCGATCATTGATGCCGGTCATTATGGTGTGGAGCATATTTTTATTGAAGATATGAAACAATATCTCATACAACATTTTCAGGAAATGGAAGTAATCGGGGGGCCGATCAGCCATCCATTTATCATATTGTAGAAGAAAAGGGGCGGTGAGTATGGATAAGTTAACGTATCAAGTGAAAATCGGAGAAGAGATCCGTACCTATGAAGAAGGAACGACCTACGGAGAGATTGCACATGAATATCAGAAGTTTTATGACCACGACATTGTCCTTGTGATCGTAAATGGAAAGCTTCAGGAACTTCATAAGTCGGTGAAGATGGACTGTGTTCTTGATTTTGAAACGACAGCAGGAGATATGGGGCATAAGACTTACAAACGAAGTATGAGTCTTATGCTTGTGAAAGCCATCTATGATGTGGCGCGGCATGAGAAGATCAAAAAAGTGCGTATCCATTATTCTGTGAGCAAAGGTTATTATTGTACCATCGAAGGTGATATTGAACTTACGCAGGAATTTCTTGATCAAGTAGAAAGCCGAATGCGCGAGATTGTAGATATGGATCTTGAGATATCCAAGAAATCCGTAAATACAGACGATGCGATTGCATCGTTCAGACAGCACGGAATGTATGATAAGGAGAAATTATTTACTTATCGCAGAGTATCCAAAGTCAACATATACAGTATGAATGAATTTGAAGATTATTATTACGGATACATGGTGCCAAGCGCAGGATATCTGAAATATTTTAAATTATACAAATATGACGATGGTTTTGTGATTCAGATGCCGGATCGATCTGCACCGGAAACCGTTCCTCCGTTTGAGCCGCAGAACAAGCTTTTTCAGGTGCTTAAGGAGTCTACAAAATGGGGAGATATGCAAGGGATTGAGACTGTAGGAGCGCTCAACGATAAGATCACCAAAGGGGATATGATGGAGACAGTGCTTGTGCAGGAAGCGCTTCAGGAGAAGAAGATTGCCGAGATTGCAGCAACGATTGCATCGAATCCAAAGATTAAATTTGTCCTGATCGCAGGACCGTCCTCTTCGGGAAAGACAACATTTTCCCACAGATTATCCATTCAGCTTCGTGCCAACGGTCTGGTGCCGCATCCTATCGCTGTGGATAATTATTTTGTGGAGCGGGAAGATAATCCAAAGGATGAGCAGGGAAATTATGATTACGAATGTCTGGAAGCGGTGGACAGAGAACTGTTTAACCGTCAGCTTCAGGAACTTCTAGACGGGAAAGAAGTCGTGATCCCGACCTTTAACTTTGTCACCGGTCATAAGGAATATGGAAAGGAGACAAAGAAGCTTGGAGAAAATGATGTACTTGTCATAGAAGGAATTCATTGTCTGAACCCGAAGCTTACGGAACATTTGCCGGATGAAAATAAATTCAAGATCTATATCAGTGCGCTGACGCAGCTTAATATTGATGAGCATAACCGGATTCCGACTACAGATGGAAGACTTCTCCGCAGGATTGTGCGGGATGCAAGGACGAGAGGATCATCGGCAGAACGAACCATTCGCATGTGGCCGTCTGTGAGAAGGGGAGAAGAACGCAATATTTTCCCATATCAAGAAGAAGCGGATGTGATGTTTAACTCTGCGCTTATTTACGAGCTGGCAGTGTTGAAGCCTTATGTAGAAGCGCTTCTCTTTGGAATTGACCGAGATGCACCGGAATATATGGAAGCCAAAAGGCTGTTGAAGTTCCTTGATTATTTTGTGGGGATCGGAAGTGAAAATGTGCCGACAAATTCACTGTTGCGTGAATTTATCGGCGGGGGTTGTTTTCATATTTAATCACGAGAAAGGTAGAAATCTCTTATATTATCTAATTTTGCGGACATATTATGAATAAGCAGATCTAAGATCGTAATCGCAGCCATGGATTCTACCACAACTACAGCCCTTGGAACAATGACAGGATCATGTCGCCCGTGAATGGTGATGGTAGTTTCATCACCGTCGCGGGTGATTGTTTTTTGTTCCTGGGCAATGGAAGGTGTTGGCTTAATTGCCGCTCTTAGAAGAATGGTACTTCCATCGCTCATGCCGCCCAAGATACCGCCGGAGTGGTTTGTCTCCTTGGCGGGCTTTCCATCTTTCATATAGAAAGGATCGTTGTTTTTGCTGCCGCAGGAGCCGGCTGCAAGAAAACCGTCACCAATCTCAACTCCTTTAACGGCTCCGATGGACATGATCGCGCCGGCAAGCATGGCGTCTAATTTGTGAAAGACAGGTTCTCCGATGCCTACAGGCATACCGTCAATCCGACATTCGATGATACCACCGGAAGAATCGCAGGCTTTCATACGCTGCTCTAAGTAAGAAGCGGCTTTTGCGGCGTAAATATTGCTTGGCATATACAGAGCATTTTCAGATATTTCTTCCAGATGATATTCAGAAGCCGGAATTTTGATATCTCCGATTGCGCAGGTGTACGCTTGGAGGTGAATGCCAAGCTCTGCAAGGATTTTGGAAGCAACAGCCCCGGCAGCGACGCGTCCGATGGTTTCTCTTCCGGAAGAGCGCCCTCCGCCCCGATAATCGCGGAAACCATATTTGGTATCAAAGGTATAGTCTGCATGTCCCGGACGATAGCAGTCTTTGATATTTCCATAATCATGGGAACGCTGATCTTCGTTTGGGATGAGAATTGAAATTGGAGTTCCGGTTGTTCTGCCTTCAAAGACACCGGAGAGGATGCGGGCTTTGTCAGTTTCCTTTCGGGCGGTAGTGAATTTTCCCTGCCCCGGTTTTCTGCGGTCCAAAAAGGACTGTATGTCTTCTTCTGTAAGGGGAAGACCTGCCGGACAGCCATCGACAACGACGCCGATAGCAGCACCGTGAGACTCTCCCCATGTTGTAATGGTGAAATTTGTTCCGTAAGTTGAACCTGCCATGAATGTATCTCCTTTTAAAATCATAATTTGTTTTTTATTATATACTGAACAAGGGGACTTTTGAAGCGGAAAATTCGACAATTTAAGACAATTTAAGACTGTACTTTTTATTTACCCCATATTATAATGGTAGCGTGTAAGAAAAGGAGAAAAATTCATGAGTAATGAAGATAAGAGAGCAGATGAGATTGTAGAAGAAACTATGAAGTCTATTTATGAAGATCTCGACAATTTGGCTAAAGAGGAAGAGCATTCTGAATCAGGTGAGGAATTTGAACGAGAACTTGAAGAAGAACAGGAATTTGAGGAGCCTGAAGAGACAGAAGCCGAGCGTGCATATCGCAAGCATAAGTTCAGAAAGAAACTGGCAATTATTATTGGCAGTATTTTCGGTGTACTGACTGTTGTCTATGTAGGAATTGCCCTCTATTTTGGCAGTCATTTTATGTTTTATACGAAAATCAACGGTACAGATTTTTCCATGAAGAATGTAGCTGAGGTAGAAAAGTACATGGAACAGCAGGTGGCTGACTATGTGCTGACACTGAAAGAATCAGACGGAGATGTTGAAAAGATCAATGGACAGAATATCTCACTTACTTATGTGCCGGGGGAAGAGTTGAAAAAATATGTTAAGAAGCAGAATAATTTCCTGTGGATCACAAGCTTGTGGGATCATCCGGAAATAGAGGCATCTGTAGGTGTGAAATATGATAAGACAAAGCTTTCAGAAGTGATTGCGGCACTTCAGTGCATGAAGGCGGAAAACCAGACTGCATCGGTAAATGCGCATCCGGAATTTAAGGAGACACAGTTTGAGGTTGTGCCGGAAGTGATTGGTACGCAAATTGACACAGAAAAGTTCACCGAAGAGATTAAGAAGTCGCTGGACGGTTTTCAGCCGGAGCTTGATCTTTTAAAGAATGGATGTTACATTTTGCCAAAGTTCGTGTCGGATTCAGAAGAAGTGATAAAAGCTGCGGAGAATATGAATAGTTATCTTGGTGCTGAGATTACGTATGACTTTAACCCGAATACAGAAGTTGTCAACTCTGCGGTGATCGCACAGTGGATCACGGTAAATGACGACATGGAAGTGACCTTCAATGAGGAAGCGGTAAAGACATATATCAGCAGTCTTGCTGAGAAATATAATACAAAGGGGAAACCGAGACAATTCACAACTGCTACAGGAAATACAGTGACTGTGGAGGGCGGAAGTTACGGATGGCGGATCAATCAGGAAGAAGAATATAATCTTCTGATTGCCAATATCCAGAATGCAGAAAAAGTGACGAGAGAGCCGGCATATTCCAGCAGAGCTGCAAGCCACGGAGCGATGGATGTGGGAAACACATATGCAGAAGTGGATCTCAGCAATCAGAAAGCATATTTTATTAAAGATGGACAGGTTGTGTTAAGCTCGGACGTTGTAACCGGTAATCCGAACAGAGGAAATGCAACACCGCAGGGGACCTATACACTGACCTATAAGACGAGAAATGCAGTGCTTCGCGGAGATAGGAGACCGGATGGCACGTATAGCTATGAGTCCCCGGTTGCATACTGGATGCCGTTCAACGGAGGAATCGGTTTCCATGATGCACCGTGGCAGTCTTCCTTTGGAGGAAGCAGATATAAGAGTCATGGCTCTCACGGGTGTATCAATATGCCAACACAAAAAGCAAAAGAGATGTATGACCTGATCTCTGATGGGACACCGGTTATATGTCATTACTAAAAAGACAGATTATAAGGTGAAAATATATGTATGAATTATTAAAACAAGACGGTCTTGCCAAGAGGGGAAGACTGCATACAGTACACGGTGTGATTGAGACACCGGTATTTATGAATGTAGGAACAGTTGCAGCGATCAAGGGTGCTGTTTCCACAGATGATTTAAGACAGATTAAGACACAGGTAGAACTTTCAAATACGTATCATCTTCATGTAAGACCGGGGGATGACGTGATTAAAAAATTGGGAGGTCTTCACAAATTCATGGCGTGGGATAAACCGATCCTTACCGATTCCGGTGGATTTCAAGTATTTTCGCTGGCAGGTCTTCGCAAGATCAAGGAAGAGGGCGTATATTTTAACTCTCACATTGATGGAAAGAAAATCTTCATGGGACCGGAAGAGAGCATGCAGATCCAGTCGAATCTTGCCTCTACCATCGCTATGGCGTTTGATGAATGTCCATCCAGCGTGGCTGACCGCGATTATATGGAACGCTCTGTAGATCGGACAACAAGGTGGCTTGCCCGCTGTAAAGCGGAGATGGAGAGATTAAACAGTCTTCCGGATACGATCAATAAGAAGCAGATGCTCTTTGGAATTAATCAGGGCGGTATTTATGAAGATATCCGTATTCGTCATGCGCAGGAAATCAGCAAGCTTGATCTGGACGGTTATGCAGTAGGAGGACTGGCAGTGGGAGAATCCCATGAGGAAATGTATCGTATCTTGGATGCAGTGGTGCCACATCTTCCGAAGAATAAGCCGACCTATCTTATGGGAGTCGGAACGCCAGCAAATATATTGGAAGCAGTAGACCGGGGAGTTGACTTCTTCGACTGTGTATATCCAAGCAGAAACGGACGACACGGTCACGTGTATACAAATGAAGGTAAATTGAATTTATTTAATGCAAAATATGAGTTGGATGACCGCCCGATCGAAGAGGGGTGCCAGTGTCCGGCGTGCCGGACGTATTCCAGAGCCTATATCAGACATCTGTTAAAAGCAAAAGAAATGCTTGGCATGAGACTTTGTGTTCTTCACAACCTGTATTTCTACGATACGATGATGGAAGAAATCAGAGATGCCATCGATCAGGGGTGTTATAAGGAATACAAGGAAGCAAAACTTGCAGGAATGACTGCGAAGAAATAGTGAAATTTTTATGAAAATCAAGGAAATCACTTGATGAATATTGCATTATTGTGTATGATAGCAATAGCGCTTAAAGATAATTAGGAGGAATTAGTTATGTGGACATTAGCAGCACAGAGTGCAGGAGGTACCTGGATACCACTCTTAGTCGTATATGCATTGATCTTCGGAGGTTTCTGGTTCATTTTCATCAGACCACAGAAGAAAGAGCAGAAGAGAGTACAGGCAATGATCGCTGATATGGAAGTAGGAGATACCGTTCTTACAACAAGCGGTTTCTACGGAGTCATCATTGACATCAGTGATTCTGATATCATTGTAGAGTTTGGAAGCAACAAGAACTGTCGTATTCCAATGCAGAAGGCAGCAGTTGCACAGGTAGAAAAAGCTTCTGCAGAATAAAAATTTGCAGAAAAATAAGAAAAGATAAGAGAGAACTGTCGTTTCAGAAATGAGGCGGCAGTTTTTTGTATTAAATCACATACATGGGCGTAAATGATAACGATTATCAAAAAATGTATTGCTATTTTATAAAAAGGATGATATACTATGCCTGTCCAAAAAATAACATACTACATATAGTGAAAGGAGATAAAGATCATGCCATATTTTGAGCAATGGGAAGGTTTTAAGGGGAGAGACTGGAGAAATTCCGTGGATGTCCGCAGTTTCATTCAGGATAACTATACAGAATATGATGGAGATGAAGCGTTTTTAGCAGATCCAACAGAGGCTACCGATAAATTATGGGACAAATTACAGGAACTTCAGAAAGAGGAGCGTGCAAAAGGCGGCGTTCTTGATATGGAGACAGAGGTTGTATCTGGACTTACTGCATATGGACCGGGATATATCAGTGAAGAAATGAAAGATCTGGAAGCAGTGGTAGGTCTTCAGACAGACAAACCTCTTAAGAGAGCATTTATGCCATACGGCGGTATCAACATGGCAGAAAAGGCTTGTACAACTTATGGATACCAGCCAAGCGAGAAGC
Source organism: uncultured Dorea sp. (assembly GCA_900543415.1). Lineage (GTDB taxonomy): Bacteria > Bacillota > Clostridia > Lachnospirales > Lachnospiraceae > Dorea_D. The sequence goes on from UQRE01000023.1 coordinate 16,518, forward strand.
TTCACGAGATCTTTACAAAATATCATAAAACACACAACCAGGGTGTATTTGACATCTACACTCCAGAGATGAAAAAAGCCCGTCACAATAAGATCATCACAGGTCTTCCGGACACATACGGAAGAGGACGTATTGTGGGCGACTACAGACGTGTTGCTCTTTACGGAATCGACTTCCTGATCGAGAAGAAGCAGTATGACTTCGAAAGATATGCAAGACACGGTATGAAAGGAACAGATTTCCGTCTTCGTGAGGAGATCGCAGATCAGATCCGTGCATTAAATGGAATGAAAGAAATGGCTGAGATCTACGGCTTTGATATTTCAAAACCGGCGAAGAACGCCCGCGAAGCAGCACAGTGGCTGTATTTCGGATATCTTGCTGCCATCAAGACACAGAACGGAGCAGCAATGAGTGTAGGACGTATCTCTACATTCCTTGATGTTTATATCCAGAGAGACTTAGAGAACGGTGCGATCACAGAGGCTGAGGCTCAGGAACTCATTGACCACATGGTTATGAAATTCCGTATGGTAAAATTCGCAAGAATCCCATCTTACAATGAACTGTTCTCCGGTGACCCGGTATGGGCTACTTTAGAGGTTGCAGGTCTTGGACAGGATGGACGTTCTATGGTAACTAAGACAGACTTCCGCTTCCTCCACACATTGGAGAACATGGGACCGTCACCGGAACCAAACCTCACAGTATTATATTCTGAGAGACTTCCGGAGAACTTCAAGAAGTACGCATCTTTCATTTCTGTAAAGACAAGCTCTATCCAGTATGAAAATGATGATGTGATGCGTCCGGTATGGGGTGACGATTATTCTATCTGCTGCTGTGTATCTGCAACACAGACAGGAAAAGAAATCCAGTTCTTTGGTGCACGCGCGAACCTTGCGAAATGTCTGCTCTACGCAATCAACGGTGGTGTAGATGAAAAGACCGGCGTGCAGGTAGGACCGGCTTACAGACCGATCACTTCTGAGTATCTTGACTATGATGAAGTGATGGAGCGTTACGATGAGATGATGGACTGGTTATCTAAGTTATATGTAGATACCTTGAACATGATCCACTATATGCATGATAAATATTACTACGAAGCAGCAGAGATGGCTCTTATCGATACAGATGTAAGACGTACATTTGCAACAGGTATCGCAGGATTCTCTCATGTGATCGACTCTCTGTGTGCAATCAAATACGCTAAGGTGAAACCGGTGCGTGATGAGAACGGAATCGCAGTTGATTTCGAGATCGAGGGTGATTTCCCAAGATACGGAAATGATGATGACCGTGCAGATGAACTGGCAATCTGGCTTCTTAAGACATTTATGCACAAATTAAATAAGTGCCATACTTACAGAAACTCTGAGCCTACAACATCAATCCTTACAATCACATCTAACGTAGTATACGGTAAGGCAACAGGTACTCTTCCGGATGGAAGAAAAGCAGGAGAACCTCTGGCACCGGGTGCAAACCCATCTTACGGAGCAGAGAAGAACGGTCTCCTTGCATCTCTGAACTCTGTGGCTAAGCTTCCATATGAGCTTGCTCTTGATGGAATCTCTAATACACAGACGATCAGCCCGGAAGCACTTGGTCATAGTGATGAAGAGCGTACAGAAAATCTGGTACATGTACTGGATGGTTACTTCCATCAGGGAGCACACCACCTGAACGTTAATGTATTCGGTACAGAGAAGCTCATCGACGCTATGGAGCATCCGGAGAAACCAGAGTACGCAAACTTTACAATCCGTGTATCCGGTTATGCAGTAAAATTCATCGACCTGACAAAGGAACAGCAGATGGACGTAATTGCAAGAACATGTCACAAAGAAATGTAATAAGAAATGTAATAAAAACAGAAAAGAAGGAGCAAAACTATGACAAAAGGATATATTCATTCTTTGGAAAGTTTTGGTTCCGTAGATGGACCGGGTGTAAGATTTGTGATCTTTACTTCTGGATGCGCTATGCGCTGCCAGTTCTGTCACAATCCTGACACTTGGAACATGCAGTCGGGGACGCCGTATACGGCAGATGAACTGATTGCGAAAGCATTGAAATACCGCTCTTACTGGGGAAGTGAGGGCGGTATTACCGTAAGTGGGGGAGAACCGCTTTTGCAGATTGATTTCTTATTGGAGCTTTTTGAAAAAGCGAAAGAGAAAGGAATTCATACAGTCATTGACACAAGCGGACAACCATTTACGAAGCAGGAACCATTCTTTTCCAAATTTCAGAAATTAATGGAATACACAGATCTGATTCTCTTAGACTTAAAACAGATCGATGAAGAACAGCATCAGATATTGACAGGATGTACCGGAAAGAATATTCTGGAATTAGCACAATATTTATCTGAGATTCATAAGCCGGTTTGGATTCGCCATGTACTTGTCCCGGGGGGAAGTGATAAAGATGAGTATCTCGACCGTTTGAACGCATTTATTCAGACGTTGAAGAATGTGGAGCGGGTAGAGGTTCTTCCTTATCATACGCTGGGCGAATATAAGTGGAAAGAACTTGGCATGGAATATCCTCTGGTTGGTGTGGAACCGCCGACAAAAGAACGGATTGAGAATGCGAAACGAAGACTTGGCTGTTAGGAATGCGAAATTTTGAGGAAAAATTTCGTGAAAGTGATAAATTAATATAGAAGAAAAGGGGGCTTGGTTATGATCAATTATTCAGAAGATCAGGAGCGGCAATACCATATTCAGGTGGCAAAAGGAGAGGTGGGGCGTTATGTGATCCTGCCGGGAGATCCGAAGCGTTGTCAGAAAATCGCTGCTTATTTTGATGAACCAAAACTGATCGCGGATAATCGGGAATATGTCACATACACCGGCTATCTGGACGGAGAGAAGGTAAGCGTGACTTCTACAGGAATCGGAGGTCCGTCTGCGTCAATTGCTATGGAAGAGTTAAAAAGAGTAGGCGCAGATACATTTATCCGAGTAGGCACCAGTGGAGGCATGGCGCTCGATGTAAAGAGCGGTGATCTTGTGGTGGCAACCGGAGCTATCCGTATGGAAGGAACAAGCAAAGAGTATGCGCCTATTGAATATCCGGCGGTGCCGGATCTTACAGTAACCAATGCCCTTGTAAAAGCAGCCGGGAAACTTAATTTCCCGTGTCACACAGGAGTGGTACAGTGTAAGGATGCTTTTTATGGACAGCATGATCCGATGAGTATGCCTGTGGGCTACGAGCTTATGAATAAATGGGATGCGTGGATCAAGTGCGGATGTCTTGCATCGGAGATGGAATCTGCGGCAATTTTTATTGTGGGAAGTACCCTTCGGGTTCGAACAGGTACCGTGCTGCTTGTGATGGCGAATCAGGAGAGGGCGAAACAGGGACTGCCCAATCCGGTTGTACACGATACGGATGCGCCGATCCGGACCGCAATTGAGGCAATTCGTTCCTTGATCCGTGAAGATCGGGAAAGCGGGAAGACATTGTTATAGAAGGTATCAGAATAGAAGAGAAAGGGCTATATGCCAGTGAGAAGGAGCGTATTATGGAATTGAAAGAAATCTTGCATCGGGTGGATCACACATTACTTGCTCAGACTGCTTCGTGGGAGGAAGTGAAAGCGCTGTGCGAGGATGCGCTTAAGTATGAAACGGCTTCTGTCTGTATTCCGGCGTCTTATGTAAAGCAAGTGAAGGAATATGTGAAAGACAGGATGGCGGTTTGTACGGTGATCGGATTTCCCAATGGATACAGTACGACGGCAGCGAAAGTATTCGAGGCAAAGGATGCAGTGGAGAACGGTGCGGATGAAGTGGATATGGTAATTAATCTTGGGTGGGTCAAAGACAACCGGTTTGATCTTGTGGAAGAAGAGATTCGAAAGATCAAGGAGGCCGTGGGAGATAAGATCCTGAAAGTTATCATTGAGACCTGCCTTCTCACCGAAGAAGAGAAGATTGGTATGTGCCGGACAGTGACTGCGGCAGGGGCAGATTATATTAAGACATCCACCGGATTTTCCAAAGCAGGGGCCACCTCCCAAGATGTGGAATTATTTGCCCGTCATGTGGGAGAAGGCGTGAAGATCAAAGCGGCGGGAGGAATCTCGTCTCTTGCTGATGCCGAGCATTTTCTTGAACTTGGTGCTGATCGGTTGGGGACAAGCCGCATTGTAAAGATTGCAAAAGAATTGTAGAAGAATGACAGAGATATCCAAATCAAGCAGTAGAGAAGGCAGGTGAGCAGTATGAGCATAAAAAAATATGAAGAAACACTTCCGGTAGAAGAACTGGTGGAGAAAGCAATGAAGGCAATGGAACGGTCTTATTCTCCGTATTCCGGGTTTAAAGTGGGAGCTTGTCTTCTTACATCTGACGGAGAATATTATACCGGCTGCAACATTGAAAATGCAGCCTATACACCGACCAACTGTGCCGAGCGCACTGCATTTTTTAAGGCGGTCAGCGAAGGAAAACGTGAGTTTCGCGCGATTTGCATTGTAAATGAAAATGGGAACGGGGAACATGATTTTTGTGCTCCGTGTGGAGTGTGCCGTCAGGTGATGATGGAATTTTGCGATCCGGAATTTTTTACTGTGGTGCTGGCAAAGAGCAGCAATGAATATAGATGTTATCTGTTGAAAGAATTACTGCCGCTTGGATTTGGACCGGACAATTTAAAATAAGCAAACAAAGCAGGGGCTTCCGATGACAGAAGCGCCTGCTTTGTTTGTATTACTTGTGTGTGATTTCCACAATTTTCAAAAGAAAAACAGGATGTAAGAAGAGAAATGTTAACAGATTAATTTTTTAGTGTACTAAAGTCTTGAAACATCCATTAAAATAAGATATTATAAGTTCTATACTTTATTTTATACAGGAAGGATGAGAAAATATGCAGTTAAATATAGGAGTCATCAAAGGGGACGGTATCGGGCCGGAGATCGTGACGGAGGCAATGAAGGTATTGGATAAAGTTGCAGAAGTCTACGGACATTCCTGTAAGTATACACAGCTGCTGCTTGGAGGGGCGTCCATTGATGTACACGGAGTACCGCTTACAGAGGAGACTGTCGAGCAGGCAAAACAGTGTGACGCTGTGTTGATGGGATCAATCGGCGGTGACGCAAAGACATCACCGTGGTATCAGCTGGAACCATCGAAGCGTCCGGAGGCAGGGCTTCTCGGAATCCGGAAGGCGTTGAATCTATTTGCCAATTTAAGACCGGCAATTTTGTATGATGAATTAAAAGGTGCCTGTCCGCTGAAGGAAGAGATCACAGAAGGCGGATTTGATCTGATGATCATGCGCGAACTGACCGGCGGATTGTATTTTGGAGAGCGGAAGACCGTGGAAGAGAATGGGGTATTGACGGCTTACGATTCCCTTACATATAACGAACAGGAAATCAGAAGGATCGCAAAGCGTGGATTTGATATCGCCATGAAGCGCAGAAAGAAAGTGACGAGCGTAGACAAGGCAAATGTGCTTGATTCCTCCAGACTCTGGAGAAAAGTAGTGGAGGAAGTGGCGGCAGATTATCCGGAAGTTCAGCTGGAGCATATGCTGGTCGATAACTGTGCCATGCAGTTAGTAAAAGATCCAAAACAATTTGACGTTGTTCTCACCGAGAACATGTTCGGAGATATTTTATCTGACGAAGCGAGCATGGTGACCGGTTCCATCGGAATGCTGGCAAGCGCAAGCTTAAACGAGACAAAATTCGGGCTCTACGAGCCAAGCGGCGGTTCCGCACCGGATATCGCAGGCAAAGGCATAGCCAACCCGATCGCAACCATTTTATCTGCAGCAATGATGCTCCGCTTCAGCTTCGATCTCGATCAAGAAGCAGATGCCATCGAGGCGGCAGTCGAACACGTATTAAAAGAAGGATATCGAACCATAGACATCATGTCCGAAGGAAAGAAGCAGGTCGGCACAAAAGAAATGGGCGACCTCATTGCAAAATCAATTTAGGACAGGTCAAAAAGCAATTTAGGACGTAGCAAAGTGTAATTTGGGACGTAGCAAAGTTTAAAAAGTCTACGTCCCCAGGAGGTAAAATAATGAGAAGTGATACAGTTACAAAAGGAAAACAGCAGGCGCCGCATCGTTCTTTGATGAATGCGCTTGGTCTTACGCAGGAGGAGATGGACAGACCGCTGGTCGGTATTGTCAGTTCGTATAATGAGATTGTTCCGGGACATATGAATCTGGATAAGATTGTAAATGCAGTGAAGCAAGGGGTTGCTATGGCGGGAGGAACGCCGATTGTATTTCCGGCAATTGCTGTGTGTGACGGAATTGCCATGGGCCATATCGGAATGAAATATTCCCTTGTTACAAGAGATCTGATCGCGGATTCTACAGAGGCGATGGCGCTTGCGCATCAATTTGACGCTCTTGTGATGGTGCCAAACTGTGACAAGAATGTACCGGGGCTTTTGATGGCGGCAGCGAGAATCAATGTGCCGACGATTTTTGTCAGTGGAGGTCCGATGCTTGCAGGTCGTGTGGACGGTCAGAAGAGAAGCCTTTCCAGCATTTTCGAGGCTGTGGGAGCGAATGCGGCTGGAACCTTATCTGATGAAGGGCTTGTGGAATTTGAAAATAAAGTATGCCCGACTTGTGGTTCCTGTTCCGGTATGTATACTGCAAACAGTATGAACTGTCTGACGGAGGTGCTTGGCATGGGACTTCGCGGAAATGGTACTATTCCGGCAGTTTATTCAGAGCGTATCCGCTTAGCAAAGCATGCAGGTATGAAAGTGATGGAATTGTGGGAGAAAAATATCTGTCCAAGAGACATCATGACAGAAGAGGCAATGTTAAATGCACTGACTGTAGATATGGCGCTTGGCTGTTCTACGAATAGTATGCTTCATCTTCCGGCGATCGCTCACGAGATTGGTATGGATTTTGAGATTGATTTTGCAAACGGAATCAGCGAACGTACGCCAAATCTCTGTCATCTTGCTCCGGCGGGTCCGACTCATATGGAAGATTTCAACGAAGCTGGCGGTGTATACGCTGTGATGAATGAGTTAAATAAACTGGGACTTCTGCACACCGAATGTATGACAGTTACCGGGAAAACGGTGGGAGAAAATATCAAAGACGCTGCCAATCTGAATCCGGAAGTCATCCGTCCTGTGGAAAATCCATATTCTAAGACAGGCGGTCTGGCGGTGTTAAAGGGAAATCTTGCTCCGGATGGAAGCGTTGTAAAACGTTCCGCAGTGGTCGATGAAATGTTAGTGCATGAAGGTCCGGCAAGAGTGTTTGAGTGCGAAGAAGATGCAATTACCGCGATTAAAGGCGGACAGATCAAAGAAGGGGATGTGGTCGTAATCCGCTACGAAGGACCAAAAGGAGGTCCGGGTATGAGAGAAATGCTCAATCCGACTTCTGCCATTGCAGGAATGGGACTTGGCTCCAGTGTAGCACTTATCACAGATGGACGATTCAGCGGCGCCTCCAGAGGTGCTTCCATTGGTCACGTATCCCCGGAAGCAGCAGTGGGGGGTCCTATCGCTCTCGTAGAAGAGGGAGATATTATTAAGATCGATATCCCGAATCTCAAGCTTGAAATGGCAGTCTCAGATGAAGAACTGGAAAAGAGAAGACAGGCATGGACACCGAAAGAGCCAAAGGTTAAGACCGGATATCTGGCAAGATATGCTTCTCTGGTGACATCCGGTAACAGGGGTGCAATCTTGGAAGTACCAAAGAATTAAGAAGCAAGAGAGGGAAAAAATATGCAGTTAACAGGAGCACAGATCGTAATAGAATGTTTGAAAGAGCAGGGTGTAGATACCGTATTCGGTTATCCGGGCGGTGCGATTTTAAATGTATATGATGAATTATATAAGCACAGTGAAGAGATCCACCATATTTTGACATCCCATGAGCAGGGGGCAGCTCATGCGGCAGACGGTTATGCAAGAGCAACCGGGAAAGTGGGTGTCTGCTTTGCTACCAGCGGACCGGGAGCTACCAATCTGGTGACAGGAATTGCCACCGCTTATATGGACTCCATTCCGATCGTTGCAATCACTTGTAATGTAGGAGTATCGCTCCTTGGAAAAGACAGCTTCCAGGAAATAGATATTGCAGGTATCACAATGCCGATCACGAAACACAATTTTATTGTCAAGGATGTGAAAGATTTGGCGGATACCATCCGCAAAGCGTTTGTAATCGCAAAATCAGGAAGACCGGCGCCGGTGCTCATCGATATTCCTAAAGATGTGACAGCAAATAAGACGGAGTATCAGAAGAAAGAGATTCAGCCGGTGGTTCCTTCGGAGAATGTGTGCGAAGAAGATATTGAAAACGCAGTCAAAATGATCAAAAAATCAAAAAAACCTTATATTTTCATCGGAGGCGGAGCTGTGCTCTCCGGTGCAAATGAAGAAATCAGAACATTTGTTAAGAAGGTAGATGCGCCGGTTACCGATTCCCTGATGGGAAAAGGAGCATTCCCGGGAACCGATCCATTATATACAGGAATGCTTGGCATGCACGGAACCAAAACAGCCAATTACGGAGTCAGCGAATGTGATCTTCTCATCGTACTTGGCGCAAGATTCAGTGACCGCGTGACAGGAAATGCGAAGAAATTTGCAAAGAATGCAAAAATCTTGCAGTTTGACATTGACGCTGCAGAAATGAATAAAAATGTACTGATCACGGATGGAGTAGTCGGAGATCTGAACGTTGTGCTTCGCAAGATCAATGAACAGTTAGATCAGCAGTCCCATGAAGAATGGGTTCAGAAGATTATGGAATATAAGGAGAAATATCCACTGACTTATCATCAGGATATTCTGACCGGTCCTTATATTGTAGAAGAAATTTATCGCCAGACAAATGGAGAGGCTATCATTTCTACAGAAGTAGGACAGCATCAGATGTGGGCGGCTCAGTATTATAAATATACAAAACCAAGAACACTTTTAACATCCGGTGGTCTTGGAACGATGGGCTATGGCCTTGGTGCATCTCTCGGTGCAAAAATGGGAAGACCGGATAAGATTGTCGTAAATATTGCAGGAGACGGATGTTTCCGAATGAATATGAACGAGATCGCTACCGCAGTGCGGCACCAGATTCCGGTTATTCAAGTGGTTGTCAATAATCATGTACTCGGTATGGTGCGCCAGTGGCAGAATCTGTTCTACGGACAGCGCTATTCCGCAACGGTATTAAATGACGCAGTAGATTTTGTGAAACTGGCAGAAGCTATGGGTGCAGAAGGAATCAAGGTAACAACGAAGGAAGAATTTGCAGAAGGATTCAAAAAAGCACTGGCACTTGGAAAACCGGTTGTGATTGATTGCCAGATCGGATGTGACGATAAAGTTTGGCCAATGGTAGCGCCGGGCGCAGCCATCAATGAAGTATTTGATGAGAAAGATTTAGAACAGCGGGAATAAGATAGGAAAGAGAAAGAATAAAATTTGAAGAAGCATGGAGGGACAGCAAATGGGAAGAGTGTATAATTTTTCAGCAGGTCCGGCAGTATTGCCAGAAGAGGTGTTACGAGAGGCAGCAGAAGAGATGATGGATTACAGAGGAAGTGGCATGTCAGTAATGGAAATGAGTCACCGATCCCAGACCTTCCAGGAGATTATCGATACAGCAGAGGCAGATCTGCGCGAATTAATGAATATTCCGGACCATTATAAAGTGTTATTTTTACAGGGAGGCGCATCTCTGCAATTTGCCATGATTCCAATGAATCTGATGAAGAATCAGAAGGCGGATTACATTGTGACCGGACAGTGGGCGAAGAAAGCAGCAAAAGAAGCGGAAAAATATGGAGAGGTACGTGTGATTGCATCGTCAGAAGACGAGACGTTCTCTTATATTCCGGACTGCAGCGATCTTCCGGTTTCCGAAGATGCCGATTATGTGTATATCTGTGAGAACAATACGATTTACGGAACAAAATTTCAGGAACTTCCGAATACAAAGGGGAAGACACTTGTAGCAGACGTATCTTCCTGCTTTCTGTCTGAGCCTGTAGATGTGACCAAATATGGTATGATCTACGGAGGAGTACAGAAAAATATCGGACCTGCAGGCGTGGTGATCGCGATTATCCGGGAGGATCTCATCACAGAGGATACTCTTGCGGGAACACCGACAATGATGAAATATAAGACTCATGCGGATGCAAAATCACTTTATAACACACCGCCTGCTTATGGTATTTATATTTGCGGAAAAGTCTTTCAGTGGCTGAAGAGACAGGGTGGTCTTACAGCAATGAAGGAATATAATGAGAAGAAAGCGAAGCTTCTCTATGATTATCTGGACGAAAGCAAGATGTTTCACGGAACAGTTGCCAAAAAAGATCGTTCTCTTATGAATGTTCCATTTGTCACAGGAGATCAGGAACTGGACGCTAAGTTTGTAAAAGAGGCAGACAAAGCCGGATTTAAAAACTTAAAGGGACATCGAAGTGTAGGCGGAATGAGAGCAAGTATTTACAATGCCATGCCGATAGAAGGTGTGGAAGCCTTAGTGGAATTTATGAAGAAGTTTGAGAAGGAGAATTTATAATTATGTATCGATATCATTGCCTGAATCCAATCTCACAGGTAGGATTGGAAACATTTACAGAAGAGTATGTACCGGTGAGCGAACCGGAAAAAGCAGATGCCATTCTCGTCAGAAGCACGAATATGAAAGAGATGGAGTTTGCCAAAGAACTGAAAGCAATTGCGAGAGCAGGAGCAGGAGTGAATAATATTCCTCTTGAAAAATGTGCGGAAGAAGGAATTGTTGTATTTAATACGCCCGGGGCTAACGCAAATGGCGTAAAAGAGCTGGTTCTGGCAGGGATGCTTCTTGCTTCCCGCGATATCATCGGTGGAATCAACTGGGTACAGGAAAATGAGGAAGACGGAAATATCGCCAAGGATGCAGAAAAAGCGAAAAAATCGTTTGCAGGTTGTGAGCTGGAAGGGAAGAAGCTTGGAGTGATCGGTCTTGGAGCGATCGGAGTTTTAGTGGCGAATGCGGCTACACATCTTGGGATGGAAGTTTATGGGTATGATCCATATATATCTGTAGACTCTGCATGGAGATTATCACGCAGTATCCGTCACGCGAAGACTGTGGATGAGATATATAAAGATTGCGATTATATTACGATCCATGTGCCTGCAACAGATACAACCAAAGGCATGATTGATCAAGATGCGTTAAGCCTTATGAAAAAAGGTGTCGTTGTTTTAAATTTTGCAAGAAATGTGCTGGTAGAAGAAGAAGCAATGGTCGATGCCCTTGTATCCGGGCATGTGAAGCATTATGTGACAGACTTCCCGACACCTCAGATCGTAGGTGTCAAAGGAGCCATTGTAATTCCGCATCTGGGAGCATCTACAGAAGAGTCAGAAGACAACTGTGCAGTTATGGCTGCAAGTCAGATTAAAAACTATCTGGAAAATGGAAATATTAAAAATTCTGTCAATTATCCGGACTGTGATATGGGACTTCGCGGAAATAATACAAGAATTTTGCTTCTTCATCACAACGTACCGAATATGATCGGACAGTTTACAAAGATTCTGGCAGACGACAATATGAATATTGCGGATCTGACGAATAAAAGTAAAGGGAAATATGCATATACCATGATCGATATTGACTCTGCAGTTTCTGAAAATGTGATTAAAGATCTCGGAACTGTGAAAGAAGTATTACGAATTCGTGTAATATCTTAGACTCATTTTTAAATGAATCTTAAGAATTATTTACATTTATCTTCATTGCGAAATATGTCGAATAAAGTTATAATGATAAGGCGTACTGAGACATCGCAATAGAGGAGATAAAGTGCAATGGGAAAAATTAAAGAAGAAAAGACAAGACAAGACAGAAAAAGAAGGCGTCTGATTCTTTCCTTGACAGCAGTTTTAATTATAGCTGTCGGCGCACTTGCCTTTGTAATCATAAATCATATTGCAAAAGCAACGGTTACGGCGTCGGTCGTTACAATTAAACAAGGGGAAGAACTGCCGGAACTTCGAGTGAAATTATCGGAGAAGGACAGTAAGAAGATTGTCTTAGATAAAAAGAAGAAGTACACGGTAGAGGACTTTTTTAAGGATCTGGAAGGCGGAAAGGGCTATACCATCAAGACGAAAGCAGATCCGACAGCGGAAGGAAGTTATAAAACAGAGGTTGTATTTGATAAGGAGATTCAGAAAAAATTAGACGGCGAGTGGAAGAGAAAAGTAAAGCTTACATTAAAACCGGGCAAGGTCGTCGTACAAAACCCGATCGGACAGTGGGAAGGAAAGAAATTCAAAAAATATGACGGAAGCTATGTGACAGAGGATTTTGTAGTGTCCAAAGGAAAGACATATTATTTTGATGCGGATGGGAATAAAGCTGTTGGGATTCATAAAATCGGCGGGGGGACATATGCCTTTGACAAAAAAGGTGTTATGCAGACCGGCTGGCAAAAGGATGATAATGGAAAATATTACATGGGTGAAAATGGCGCTGCTCTCATTGGCTGGCAGGAGATAAAAGGGAAGACGTATTATTTTACGGCGGACGGCAAGATGGCAACCGGTAAACAGAAAGTCGGGTTGGCAGAATGTGAGTTTAATAAAAAGGGTGAGTTAGTGTCTAAAAAAGAGAGTAGTATTGATCCAAAGAAACCGATGGTGGCGCTTACTTTCGATGATGGACCAGGAAAACGAACCGGGGAATTGCTGGCGCAGCTTGAAAAATACAATGCACATGCTACGTTCTTCATGTTGGGTCAGAAGGTTTCAAGTTATCCGGACGTAGTGAAAAAAATGAAAGAGATCGGCTGTGAACTCGGAAATCACTCGTACAGTCATCAAAATCTTGCCAAGGCAAGTGTGGCAGGAATTACAGATGAACTTGGCAAGACAAATGCCGGAATTGCTCAGATAGCAGGAGAGGGAGCAACCGTTATGAGACCGCCCTATGGAGCAATCAGCGACACTTTGAAGGCGACGGTTGGAATGCCGATGATCCTCTGGAATATTGATACGCTGGATTGGAAAACAAGAAATGCACAGAAAACCATTGAAACTACAATGAATAATGTGGATGACGGAGATATTATTCTCCTTCATGATATTCATACGGAATCTGTTGATGCGGCACTTCAATTAATTCCAAAGCTCCAGGAGGCAGGTTATCAGCTTGTTACAGTATCGGAGCTTGCCGCTGCCAAGGGAGTCACTTTGGAAAATGGAGGAAGATATACAGATTTTTAAATCACTGAAACAAAGCGTTAAATAATAGACAAAAAACAGATACTATCTTTGTTGATTTTTACCCTTTACAAAGGTAAAACAAAATGTTAATCTTTTAACGGATAGAAGATCATTGAAGGAAAGAAGGGAAAAGTAATGGCAAAGTTAGTTTCTGTATTAAAAGAATTACTTACAGAAGACACCGCTTTGACAACATATATGACACGTAAATAGTTCGGCAGCTTAAGGGAAGTTATCAAATAAACGGTACAGAGAGTATGACAAACAAAAGAGTGCCTGCAAAGTCAATCCCATGACTTTGCAGGCACCTTTTTTTGTTCGTATATTGTTAAGCGTTTTTGTAACGTTCCAGAAGACGATGAATCTTGTCTGTTGGATTGAGAACAGAACTCATTGTAATATCATGGTTAAAGGAATCAATGATCAATGCAATGAATTTACTCATATCAGCAACAACAAAATAAGGCTTTTCGTAAGCTTCAGCCGGAAGATATGTAAGGTTTGTTGTGATCACGCGGTCAATGTAACCATTTGCATAAAATTCATCAAATTTCTCAAAACCGTCTGTGAAAAGTCCGAATGTTGTGCAGACAAATACGCGCTCTGCTCCGCGGTCTTTCATCTTTTTGGCAACATCCAGCATACTTTCACCGGAAGAGATCATGTCATCAATAACAATTACATTCTTACCGTGCATATCGTCACCGAGGAATTCGTGAGCCACGATCGGGTTCTTTCCATTTACGATGGTAGAGTAGTCACGGCGCTTGTAGAACATACCCATATTCACACCGAGAACGTTTGAGAAGTAAACTGCACGGTGCATAGCGCCCTCATCCGGACTGACGATCATAAGGTGTTCCTTGTCCACTTTAAGATTCGGCTCGGCGCGCAGGAGAGCCTTCATAAACTGATACGGTGGATTGAAGTTGTCAAATCCGTGAAGCGGGATAGAATTCTGTACACGTGGATCATGAGCGTCAAAAGTAATGATATTGCTGACACCCATATCGACCAGTTCCTGCAAGGCAAAAGCACAGTCCAGAGATTCTCTCTTTGTACGTTTGTGCTGTCGACTTTCATAGAGAAATGGCATGATCACATTCACACGATGAGCTTTTCCGTTAGCGGCAGAAATTACACGTTTAAGATCCTGATAATGATCATCCGGTGACATATGATTCAAATGCCCGTTAACCGTATAAGTTAAACTGTGGTTACATACGTCAACCATGACAAATAAATCTTTTCCGCGGATAGAAGAACCAAGGATTCCTTTTGCCTCTCCGCTTCCAAAACGAGGACACTGACAGTCAATCAGATAGTTGTCCTGTTTATACGTAGAAAATAATGGGGAATCCAGATATTTCTTAAGTGAATCCTGTCTGAATGTTACAATGTAGTCATTTACCTTTTTTCCAAGATCGATACAGCTGTCTAAAGCTGCGATCTTCAGCGGCGCAACCGGAAGCGCCGATTCCATTAATTTAATGTTTGGCATAACAATCTCCTAAACTATTATTTTAAAATGTTATATAATTATTTATATCATTAATCATAGCAAAAGGTCAATGTTTAGGTTGGACTAATTTGTGGATGTGGAGTATAATAATTGCACAAAGTGCAATTCAAGTCATGTATAAACTCAAAGAGAGGAAATAGATTTTTATGACACATACACATATTATAAAAAATGTTCTTCCGGGCAGTATCGCAGAGGAACTGGAGATTTCTGCAGGAGACAAGCTTCTTGCGATCAATGATCAGGAGATCGAAGATGTTTTTGATTATCATTTTCTTGCAAATGAGGAATATCTGACCGTTCTTATTGAGAAGCCGGACGGAGAACAGTGGGAACTGGAGATTGAGAAAGAATACGAGGAAGATCTGGGGATTGAGTTTGAACAGGGACTGATGGATGAGTATCGTTCCTGCAGGAATAAATGTATCTTCTGCTTTATCGATCAGATGCCGAAAGATATGCGTGAAACATTGTATTTTAAAGATGATGATTCCAGACTTTCTTTCCTTCAGGGGAATTATGTGACGCTTACCAATATGAGTGATCATGATATTGACCGGATTGTCCGGTATCATCTGGAGCCGATCAATGTATCGTTTCAGACGACGAATCCGGAACTTCGGTGTAAGATGCTTCACAACCGTTTTGCGGGAGAGGCGCTGAACAAGGTGGACAGGCTGTATGAGGGCGGCATTACGATGAATGGTCAGATCGTACTCTGTAAAGGAATTAACGACGGAGAAGAGCTGGAGAGAAGCATTCGGGATCTGATGAAGTATGCACCACAGCTTCAGAGTGTATCGGTTGTGCCGGTAGGACTAAGTAAATACAGAGACGGATTGTATCCGCTTCAGCCATTTACGAAAGAAGATGCCAAAGAGGTTCTTCACATTATCCACAAATGGCAGAAGAAAGCATATGAAGAATTCGGAATCCACTTTATCCACGGAGGCGATGAGTGGTATATTCTGGCAGAGGAAGAGCTTCCGGAAGAAGAGCGTTACGATGGATATTTGCAGCTGGAAAATGGTGTGGGAATGCTCCGCCTCCTTATGAATGAATTTGAAGACGGATATGAAAGCTTAAATGGAGACGAGATAGACCGTGAAGTATCCGTAGCGACGGGATTTCTTGCTTATCCGTATATCAAAAGGATGGCGGATAGGATCATGGAGAAGTATCCGAAAAGTAAGCTTCATGTCTATGGAATCCGAAATGATTTCTTCGGGGAGTTAATTACAGTATCCGGTCTGATTACCGGACAGGATCTTATCGGTCAGCTAAAGGGGAAGGCATTAGGAGAGAAATTGTTACTTCCGTGCAATATGCTTCGGATTGAAGAGCAGGATTTTCTGGATGATGTGACGCTTCAGGACGTGAAAGATGCTTTACAAGTGCCGGTGGATATTGTAAAATCAAGCGGACAAGATTTTATTGACGCAGTATTAGGATAGGAGAATTAGAATGAGTAAACCAGTAGTGGCCATTGTGGGAAGGCCAAATGTAGGAAAATCTACACTTTTTAATGTGCTGGCTGGAGAGAAGATCTCGATCGTAAAGGACACTCCGGGTGTGACCAGAGACCGAATTTACGCGGACACCAGTTGGCTGGATAAAGAATTTACACTCATTGATACCGGAGGTATAGAGCCGGAGAGCAAGGATGTGATTCTGTCCCAGATGAGAGAGCAGGCTCAGATTGCCATTGATACCGCGGATGTGATCGTATTTATCACAGATGTAAGACAAGGGCTTGTTGACGCAGACTCCAAGGTGGCAGATATGCTCAGACGTTCGGGAAAACCAATTGTATTAGTTGTAAATAAAGTGGACAGCTTTGAGAAATTCATGCCGGATGTGTATGAATTCTACAATCTCGGAATCGGTGATCCGCATCCGGTATCCGCAGCTTCCAGACTGGGAATCGGAGATATGTTAGATGCGGTAGCAGAGTATTTTCCGGAGCAAACAGGGGAAGAAGAGGAAGATGAACGTCCGAGAGTTGCAATCGTAGGAAAACCGAATGTAGGAAAATCTTCCATCATCAACAAGCTTCTGGGTGAGGACCGGGTGATTGTTTCTGATGTGGCTGGAACAACGAGAGATGCCATTGATACGGATATTGTACATGACGGAAGAGAATATGTATTTATCGATACAGCCGGACTTCGAAGAAAAAATAAGATCAAAGAAGAGATTGAACGATACAGCATCATTCGTACTGTAACAGCGGTAGAAAGAGCGGATGTAGTGCTCGTCGTGATCGATGCAGTAGAAGGTGTTACCGAGCAGGACGCTAAGATTGCAGGAATCGCTCACGAAAGAGGAAAGGGAATCATTGTCGTAGTAAACAAGTGGGATGCCATTGAGAAAAATGACAAGACCATGAGAGAGTACGAAAAAGAAGTGCGAAGAGTGTTGTCCTTTATGCCTTATGCGGAGATCATGTATGTATCTGCAAAGAGCGGACAGAGACTTCCGAAACTCTATGATATGATCGATATGGTCATCGCCAACCAGACGCTTCGCGTGGCAACGGGAGTGTTAAATGAAATCATGTCAGAGGCAGTTGCGATGCAGCAGCCACCGTCTGATAAAGGAAAACGTCTGAAATTGTATTATATTACACAGGTGTCGGTAAAACCGCCAACATTCGTGATTTTTGTTAATGACAAGGAATTGATGCATTTTTCCTATACAAGATATTTGGAAAATAAGATTCGTGAAGCCTTTGGCTTTAAAGGCACATCTCTTCGGTTCTTTATCCGAGAGAGAAAGGAGAAAGATCAGTAGTATGGAACGCATCATATGTGTGGCGATCGGTTATTTGTTCGGATTGCTGCAGACGGGGTATCTCTATGGGAAGACGCAGCATGTAGATATCAGAAAAGAAGGAAGCGGGAATGCAGGAACTACCAATGCACTGCGGACGATGGGATGGAAGGCAGGAGCAATTACATTTCTGGGGGATTGCTTTAAGTGTGTGCTTGCTGTTGCAGCAACGTATTTCATCTATGGGAAAACACAGGCAGAGATCTGGCCGCTTCTTATGATGTATACAGGTGCCGGTGTAATTCTCGGACATAATTTTCCGTTTTATATGAAATTCAAAGGTGGAAAGGGAATTGCGGCGACAGCTGGACTTATCATCAGCACCTTAAGTCTTCCGATGGTGCTTGTCTGTCTCGTGGCGTTTGTGGGAATCGTAGGGGTGACACGTTACGTGTCTCTTGGTTCTCTTGCGATTGTAGTTATATACCTTGTTGAGATCATAATCTGCGGACAGACCGGAAGATTTCAGATGGAGCCGGCGTATTTGTATGAGATGTATGTGGTGGCGATATGTTTAATGCTGCTCGCCTTTTATAAGCATAAAGCAAATATCAAGAGGCTATTAAACGGCACAGAAAATAAATTAAGTGTCGGAAAACATAAGAAAGAGAAATAGTCAGGAGGTAAGAGTATGGCAAATGTAGGCGTAATGGGAGCCGGGAGCTGGGGAACAGCTTTAGCGCTTCTTCTTCATTCCAATGGGCATCAAGTGACTGTCTGGTCCATCAATGAAGAAGAGGTGGGAATGCTTTCAAAAGAACGGGAGCATAAAAGTAAGCTTCCGGGTGTGAAAATTCCGGAAGATATGGTATTTACCAGTGACATGGAGACAGCGATTAAGGAAAAAGATTTCCTCGTACTGGCAGTACCGTCCGCATTCACAAGAGGAACTGCACGGAGGATGAAGCCTTTTGTAGGAGAGAGGCAGATCATTGTAGACGTGGCAAAGGGAATTGAGGAAGATACGCTTATGACACTTTCTCAGCAGATCGAAGAAGAGATCCCGCAGGCGGATGTGGCAGTGTTATCCGGGCCAAGTCATGCAGAAGAAGTAGGAAGAGGACTTCCGACAGCAGTCGTTATCGGAGCAAAGACCGAAGCAACTGCCAGATATCTACAGGAAAAGTTCATGAACCATGTGTTCCGCGTGTATATTAGTCCCGATATGCTTGGTATGGAGCTTGGCGGAGCGCTTAAGAATGTCATTGCTCTTGCAGCGGGAATTGCGGATGGTATGGGCTATGGAGATAATACGAAAGCTGCATTAATTACAAGAGGAATCGCAGAGATTGCAAGATTAGGAGTGAAGATGGGGGGAGCGCTTGAAAGCTTCACCGGTCTTACCGGAATCGGAGATCTGATCGTAACCTGTGCCAGCGTACACAGTCGTAACCGCAAAGCCGGATACCTGATGGGACAGGGCAAAACAATGGAAGAGGCAATGGCAGAAGTAAAGATGGTTGTAGAAGGTGTATATTCTGCCAAGGCTGCGGCAAAGCTTGGCAAGAAATACGGTGTAGCACTTCCGATTGTCGATAAGGTAAATGAAGTACTGTTCGAGGGAAAAGATCCAAAAGAAGCGGTAGATGAATTAATGTTACGGGACAGCAAAGCTGAACACAGTGCTCTTCCGTGGGGAAAATAGAAAACGTCACAAATCGACACCTTGCGTTTTGCAAGGTGTCTTTTTGTGTTGAAATGACACGTATTTTCGTGAAAAAACATAACCAGTAGTATGGGTTGCGTACTATTAGTTTCTGTAATAACCGAATTTGAAATTCTATACTATAAGTAAGTTGGAACAATCAATGGAGGTCTGCTTATGGAGATGAAGGATATCGGAAAACGTATACGCAGAAAAAGGATCGAGAAAGGATGGTGTCAGGAAGAACTGGCAGAAAAGGTGGATCTGAGTGCGTCGTACATAGGCATGATTGAACGGGGGAAAAAAGTACCGCGCCTTGAGACCTTTGTTGAAATCGCCAATGTTCTGGAGGTGTCTGCTGACGAACTTCTCTGTGGAGTGGTAGATCACGGCTATGAGATCAGGATGTCAGAGTATACGAAACGGATTGGTAAGATCAGTCAGGAAAAACGGAAGCTGATCTATTCACTTCTGGATGTCTGTTTGTCTCAAGAGGAGTAGGAGGAGAGGGAATGGCACTTGCACATCAATTAGTTGTGATCACAAGAGAAAATCCAGAAGAAAATGTGTGGCTGGACACAGAGAGAGTTTTTTTGTCCAATTTATTATTTCAATATATGAAGGACAGTCTTATGTGGGTAAATACAAGATGGAACGGAAAGAAGCTTACCACCGGTTTTACGGAAGGTGGTTTCTCTGTGATAGACCGAAGAGAGATAGAAAAATTTCTCCATATCATGAAGCGATGGGAAGAATTGTTCCAGTGTTCACCGGAAGAATTCTATCTGACGCGGAGGAGTAACAGCAGGGAATATCGACAGAAAGAAGGAGTGCTCGTAAGAAAAAAAGAAGTTTTAGAAGAACTGAACAGCTGCATTTATCTATGTACAAAAGCACTGAAAAGAGGCGCAAGAATTCTGTACAGTGAAATTTAAGATTAAGAGGAAGAAAAAAGGTTCTAAAAACTCCCGGGGTGTACATAAACTGGTATCAGCAGAACAAGGGGGTATTTAGAATGAATACGTTTCAATTGTACAGTGATATAAAGGCAAGAACAAAGGGAGAAATCTACATAGGGGTGGTTGGTCCGGTGCGCACGGGAAAGTCTACGTTTATCAAACGGTTCATGGATGTGCTGGTACTCCCTCATATGGAAGATGAAAATGACAGAGAGCGCACGAAAGACGAACTGCCGCAATCAGCGTCCGGACGTACGATTATGACAACAGAACCGAAATTTGTTCCGAAAGAGGCGGCGGAAGTAAAGCTTATGGGTGATATTCCGGTAAAGGTTCGACTGATTGACTGTGTGGGGTATATGGCAGAAGGGGCTGTCGGACATGTGGAAGGAAATGAGGAGCGAATGGTAAAAACCCCGTGGTTTGAGCACGAGATTCCGTTTACCAAGGCAGCAGCTGTAGGGACAAGGAAGGTGATCCACGATCATGCGACGATCGGAATCGTAATGACAACAGACGGAACAATCGGGGAGCTTGAGAGAAGACAGTACGAAGAACCGGAAGAGAAGACGATCCGGGAGCTTCAGTCCATCGGGAAACCATTCGTAGTGCTGGTAAATTCTAAGAAACCATATGGAGAAGAGGCAAAGCGTATTTCAGAAGAAATAGAAGAAAAATATGGTGTAAGAGCAATGCCGGTCAATTGCGAGCAGTTAAAGGAAGATGACATTTTCAAAATTATAGAAGCAGTTCTTTTTGAATTCCCAATATCCGAGATACAGTTTTTTGTTCCTAAGTGGGTAGAAATGCTTCCCAGAGATCATAAGATCAAGACCGATCTTGTTGAACAGATCAAAGGGATTATGGGACAGTTCTCAGAGATCAAAGATACGGTAAAAGAATTAAAGACTGCGGACAGTCCCTATATAGAGCGTGCAAAAGTAGAAACAGTCGAAATGGACACCGGATGTGTAAAAGTCTCCATCCAGATTGAAGACGGTTATTATTACGAAATGTTAAGTGAACTGACAGGCATGGAAATAGACGGACAGTACGGACTTATCAAAGCAATGAAAGAATTGTCCGGAATGAAGACAGAATATGACGGAGTCAAAGATGCGTTTGCTTCTGTGAAAATGCGTGGATACGGAGTTGTAAGCCCTAAGAAAGAAGATATTACCTTAGAAGAACCGGTAATCATCAAACAGGGCGGGAAATATGGGGTGAAAATTCATTCAGAAGCACCTTCCATCCATCTGATCCGAGCCAACATAGAGACAGAGATTGCACCAATCGTAGGAAGCGAGCAGCAGGCGCAGGATCTGATCACTTATATTCATGACAGAAAAGACAGCGAAGGCGGTATCTGGAGTACCAATATTTTTGGAAAGTCAGTGGAAGAGCTGGTTATGGACGGCATGAGAAATAAAATGGCTATGATCGGTGATGAAAGCCAGGTCAAACTACAGGATACCATGCAGAAGATTGTCAATGACAGTAACGGCGGAATGGTGTGTATTATAATTTAAGGATTGCAAATTTTGTGTAAAAGGGTTAAAATTCTACTATATGCATAAGAGAAGATATAAGTGGAGGTACGATAATCATGAGAATTGCGATTCTTACAGCAAATACGGAAATATACAGAGAGCAGGAAGAGGATAAAGCGGGAAAAGTGATCCGCGAGATCGTGGAGGCTGCGGGACATCAGGTTGTATTTGCCAAAGCGCTGCCGTTGGATAAAAAAGTTCTGTCTACGATTATGCAGCGTATGGCAGACGGACAGATGGCGGACCTGATTCTGACAACAGGAGGTGCAGGACTCGCACAGGCAGATTGTACACCGGAAGCTACACTGGAAATTGTAGACCGTGAGATCCGTGGAATTCCGGAGGCAATGCGTGCGCATATGATGACATTGACAAAACGCTCTATGTTAAATCGTGCGGCAGCAGGTGTGAGAAATAATGTGATGATCGTGAACCTTCCGGGAAAAGCAGGGGCGGTAAAAGAGTGTTTAGAGTATCTGCTTCCGGAAATCATACATGGCGTAGAAGTGATTAAAGGGGAAGTCTAGGAGAGGCAGTATGCGTGTAAGTATTTATACAGACGGAGCGGCAAGAGGGAATCCGGACGGACCGGGCGGCTATGGAACAGTATTGGAGTATGTGGATTCCAAAGGGGAGCTTCATACAAAAGAACTTTCACAAGGATATAAGAAGACGACGAATAATCGAATGGAATTAATGGCAGTAATCGCAGGGCTGGAAGCTTTAAACAGACCCTGCGAAGTTACGCTTTACTCGGATTCAAAATATGTAGTAGATGCCTTTAATCAGCACTGGATCGACGGCTGGCTGAAGAAAGGATGGAAACGTGGAAAAAATGAGCCGGTAAAGAATGTAGACTTGTGGAAACGTCTCCTTCAAGCGAAAGAAGCACATCAAGTAACCTTTGTCTGGGTGAAAGGTCATGATGGTCATCCGCAAAATGAGCGATGTGATACATTGGCAACAACAGCGGCAGATGGAAACGATCTGATCATTGACGAAGGATTGTAAAATATGATATAATCGCACTTATTCAGCAAGTAAGACAAGTAATCGCAGCTGCAGACGCCGAAAGGCAGCAGGTGAGGAAAGTCCGGGCTTCACAGGGCAGGATGCCGGATAACGTCCGGTGGAGGCGACTCCAAGGCCAGTGCAACAGAAATGTACCGCGTTTGCAATGAGCCATGCGCCATGGAAAGCAAAGAGGCGTTGTAAGTTTACTTACATACGCATCTGAGCTGAACATGGCATACGGCGAATGCCGCGTAGCGAGAAGAGCGAAGCGATTGGAGCTACGAGCATGGCGTGTAGAAAAAGAGAAGTGAGCATACGGCGAATGCCGCGTAGCGAGAAGAGCGAAGCGATTGGAGCTACGAGCATGGCGTATGGCTCATTGCAAACGTAAGGGTGGAAGGGCAGTGTAAGAGACTACCGCCCTGCTGGTAACAGCAGGGGCACATGTAAACCCCATCCGAAGCAAGACCGGATAAAGACAATGTGGCGGCCCGTCACGTCTTAGGTAGGTTGCTTGATCCCGTTGGTGACGGCGGGGCTAGATAGATGATTACTCAACGACATAACCCGGCTTATCGTCTTGCTTGTTGAAAAAAATAATGAAGAGTAATGGTGTAACCTTGAAGGAGGCTGCACCATTTTTGTATTTGGAAGCTAGAATAGAAATTAAGTGCTAAATATGTTATAATCCAAACAAAGCATTATATTTCTATATTCTAAGCGCAAGGCGCATCCTTTATCTAAAGAAATCAGTTGAAATCTCAATTAGCCCGAATCTTCCGTTGAGATTCTTGTTTTATGTATCTGATCTATCTCCTGACCTTACAAGAGATGCTAACTTGTATGGAACCAAGCTGGTAAAGATACCGACTCCTAAATTTATTATTTTTTACAATGGAGTAGAAGAAAGACCGGATATTGAATATTTAAAACTGTCAGATATGTATACAAGAGAAGAAGAACGATATGCGCTAGATTTGGAAGCGGTGCTGATTAATATTAATCCCGGACATAATGAGGAACTTATGGGGATGTGTAAAACTTTAAGAGACTATTCGGAGTATACAGAAAGAGTGCGAAAATATGCGGAAGAAGAATCGATAGATAAAGCAGTTGAGCGTGCAATTACAGAATGTATAAAAGAAGGGATTTTGTCGGAGTTTTTGAGTAAAAACAGGGCGGAGGCGAAGAAAATGAGTATTTATGAATATGATGAAGAAAAGCATATGAGGCAGGAGAGAGAGGCATCTCTGGAAGCCGGTATAGAAGCTGGTATGGAAATCGGAATTAAAGCTTTAATTCGAGAGAACCAAGAAGAAGGGAAGGCAAAAGAAGCAATTATCAAAAAGCTTGTAAAATATTTTGAACTTACAGAGGAAGAAGCAGAGGTGTACTATGAAAAGTATGAGGAATGCAGTTAGGCTGATAAGGGAAATATAAACGATTTCATTGTATTGGTGGTGATTAGACAGAGAGTGCAAGAGCGCGCTCTCTTTTTGCTTTATAGGAAAGTTCGACTTTCGTCGAACTTTTGAATGAAAATAGCCCGCACAA
>UQRE01000024.1 GCA_900543415.1 uncultured Dorea sp.
GGAAAGACTGATCCGTTGCTAGCGGAATCGGTGATCCGATGAAGCGGAATTTGCACTGATCACTCCTTTTTACGTTATATAATATTTCCCAACTTAAATAGCTATTTTAAATCATTCTTTCCTCATAGTCTTGAAGATCGTGAAATACTTATCTATGAATACTAGCTTTCTTTCTAATCTGCATAACTTAAAATATCTATGTCTCACAAAGCATGACAATAGTATACCAAAAAAAGAAACAACTAAACTAAAAAAAGACCACTGCCCTAATGATTCCTCATTAAGGCAACAGCCTTTATTATATATGCAATCTGATTAAGCTAATTTTAATGGGTTGATCTTAACACCAGGTCCCATTGTAGAAGTAAGTGTCACGCTCTTTAAGAACTGACCTTTTACTGCTGCTGGTCTTGCTTTGTTGATCGCATCAATCAGCGTCTGGAAGTTGTCCGCAAGTTGTTCTTCAGTAAAGGAAGCTTTACCTACTGGCACATGGATAATGTTTGTCTTATCAAGTCTGTACTCAATCTTACCGGCTTTGATTTCCTGAATCGCTTTTGTAACGTCCATTGTTACTGTACCAGCTTTCGGGTTTGGCATAAGACCTTTTGGTCCAAGTACACGTCCAAGACGTCCAACAACACCCATCATATCTGGTGTAGCAACAACTACATCAAACTCAAACCAGTTCTCGTTCTGGATCTTTGGAATCAGCTCTTCGCCGCCAACAAAATCTGCTCCGGCAGCTTTTGCTTCTTCTGCTTTTGCGTCTTTTGCGAATACTAAGATACGAACTTTTTTACCAGTTCCATGTGGCAGTACAACTGCACCACGGATCTGCTGGTCTGCGTGACGTCCGTCACATCCGGTTCTGATATGAGCCTCGATTGTCTCATCAAATTTTGCTACTGCTGTTTTCTTAACTAATGATACTGCGTCAGCTACATCATAGAGTGTTCCTCTGTCGATTGCTTTTGCAGCTTCCACATATTTCTTTCCTCTTTTCATTCTAAATAAACCTCCTTGTGGTCATATCGGGATACCCCTCCCACTTATTCTTCAACTGTTACACCCATGGAACGACATGTTCCTGCTACCATGCTCATAGCAGCCTCAACAGATGCTGCGTTTAAGTCTGGCATCTTCAGTTCAGCGATTTCCTGTAACTGAGCTTTTGTGATTGTAGCAACTTTTTTCTTATTCGGCACGCCTGAACCAGATTTCAGTTTACATGCTTTTTTAATAAGAACTGCTGCCGGTGGTGTCTTTGTGATGAAGCTGAAGCTTCTGTCATTGTAAACAGTAATAACTACAGGGATGATAAGATCTCCCTGATCTGCTGTTCTAGCGTTGAACTGTTTTGTAAATTCAACGATATTTACTCCGTGCTGACCAAGTGCTGGTCCAACCGGTGGTGCTGGTGTAGCTTTTCCAGCAGGAATCTGTAATTTAATATAACCTGATACTTTTTTTGCCATTTCAATTACCTCCTTGTGGTGATGTCGGAACTCTCTGGCTCCTCCCACGATTTTTTACTTTTAGCAATTACATCTTTTTCACTTCTGCGAAACTAATTTCAACCGGTGTTTCGCGACCGAACAGCTCAACATTGATCGTAAGACTCTGCTTCTGAACATTGATCGTCTGAATAACTCCGACTGTATCTGCCCATGCACCTGCGATTACCTGAATTGTATCGCCCACTTCAAAGTCCACAACAATATCGTCTCTTTGGATTCCAAGCGGAGCCATCTCTGCATCTGTAAGCGGAACCGGCTTTGATCCCGGACCTACAAATCCAGTCACTCCTCTTGTATTCCGCACAACATACCATGTGTCATCATTCATGATCATATGAATGAGCACATATCCCGGAAACATTTTCTTCTGAGTCGCTTTCTGTACTCCATTTTTAAGTTCCACAACATCCTGCATAGGAACACGAACCTCCAGGATCTGGTCTTCCAGATGTCTGTTTTCGATTGTCTTATCAATATTGGCTTTTACCTTGTTCTCATACCCTGAATAAGTATGAACTACATACCATTTTGCCTCTGACATAAACTCACCTTTCTTGTTCGTCAGTCAATTAACCCAGATTTGTCAGGAAATTAACTCCATACTGGGCAAGGAAATCAATCAGTGCAATGATTGCTCCTAACACTACGGATACAGAAACAACTGCCGCTGTGTGTTTCGCAAGAGTCATCTTATCCGGCCAAATGATCTTGTTAAATTCAGCTTTCAGACCTTTGAACCAGCTCTTTTTCTGAGTTTTTTCACTCATGACTTTCACTCCTTTACGGCGATTATTTTGTTTCCTTGTGCAGTGTGTGTGACTTACAGAATTTGCAGTACTTCTTTGTTTCCATGCGCTCCGGATGAGTCTTCTTATCCTTTGTCATGTTGTAGTTACGCTGCTTACATTCTGTACATTCCAATGTGATTCTTGTACGCACAACTTCCACCTCGCTTTATATTTCTTAAGTTAACGTGTTACTTGACAGTTTGCGAAACTGTCGCATTTTTAGGCATAAAAAAAAAGCCTACTTCCATTCGCCAGAATATTGTATCACACACATATAGTAAAATCAAGTTTTTTTTATTTCTTCGGTTACTTTCCCATATATTTTCTGTTGGATTTATTTTCTTGTATATTTTCACCCTAATTATTTGCATTATCATCCGGAAAATTGTATAATATTGCTTAAGAAAGGATGAAAGAGAGGGCTCACTATGAAGCAAAATAATATGTTAGCAATGATTTTAGCTGGTGGTAGAGGATCTCGTCTGCATGAGTTAACCAACAAAGTAGCAAAACCTGCCGTTTCCTATGGTGGTAAGTATCGTATTGTTGATTTTCCACTCAGTAACTGTGCCAACAGCGGTATAGACGTTGTAGGTGTTCTGACGCAGTATGAATCTATTTTGCTGAACAGCTACGTGGCTGCCGGACGTCGTTGGGGTCTGGATGCCAAAGACAGCGGAGTCTATGTACTTCCGCCGCGTGAAACAGCAGATTCGAATCTGGATGTATACAGAGGAACTGCTGACGCAATTTCTCAGAATATCGATTTTATAGACACATACTCTCCGGAGTATATTCTGATTCTCTCAGGCGACCATATCTATAAAATGGATTACGACAAAATGTTAGACGCCCACAAGGCAAATAATGCGGATGCAACGATTGCAGTTCTTCCCGTACCTATGAAAGAAGCAAGTCGTTTTGGAATTATGAACACTGACGAAAATGGTAAGATTGTTGAATTTGAAGAAAAACCAGAAAAGCCAAAGAGCAATCTGGCTTCTATGGGTATCTATATTTTTAACTGGAAACAGCTGCGCAAAGCACTGACTGCAGATATGAAAAACCCTGATTCCAGTCATGATTTCGGAAAGGATATCATCCCTAACTTCTTAAATGAAGGCAAAGCTCTGTATGCTTACAAATTCGAAGGCTACTGGAAAGATGTGGGAACGATCGATTCTCTCTGGGAGGCTAATATGGATCTTCTTGATCCTAATAATCCACTGGATCTTAACGACCCTACGTGGAAGATCTATACCGAAGATGTTACTACTCTTCCACACTACATTGGACCTAATGCAGATATCAAACGCGCATTTATTACACAGGGCTGCGTGATAGACGGTTCTGTAAAAAATTCTGTTTTATTTACCGGTGCAAAAGTCGGTGAAGGTGCTAAGATCATTGACAGTGTTCTTATGCCGGGCGTAACTGTAGAAAGCGGCGCTGTTGTTACTCGTGCTTTAGTTGCCGATGGAGTAAAGATCTGCAAAGACGCTAAAGTCGGTGACAGCAAGAGCGAACACATCGAACTGGTTGCCAAAAATGTAAAGGGGGTAGAATAATATGGCTAAAGCATTTGGAATTGTAAGTTTTGCGGGAAATCATGTCCGCGTCGATGGCTTACGAGCATATCGTCCTGCCGGTGCATTCTGCTTCTTAGGAAGATACCGTATTATCGACTTCCCGATTTCTAACATGAGCAACAGCGGAATCGACCAGATTCAAGTATATATTAGAAGACAGCCCCGCTCTCTCGCTGAGCATTTGGGAAGCGGACGTCACTACAATATCAACTCAAAACGTGGAAAACTCCAGTTGCTTTTCACAGAAAACAGTCTGGGACAAGATTTCTACAACACAGATATCGCAGCTTATGCACAAAACATGGAAAGCATCGAAGCTGCTCACCAGCCTTATGTCATTATTGCACCAAGTTATATGATCTACACACAGGATTATAATGCACTTCTCAATGCGCATATTGAATCCGGTGCAGATATCACACTTTTATATCACACAGTAGATAATGCCAAAGATTACTTCTTGAAATGTAATTGTGTAAATCTGAACAAACAAAAAGGTGTTTTAGGACTTGAAGTCAATCAGGGAAATGCTAAAAACAAACACATTTCCATGGATACATATATTATGAAGACTGAACTCTTCATGGAAATTGTAAAACGTTCTGTTGAAGTTTCTTCTATGTATACATTGGCAGATATGATCAACCTGTCCTGCGAAGCACTCGATGTACGTGGAATTTCCCACAAGGGCTTCTTCGCAGCAGCCAATGACTTCAAGAGTTATTACGATGCAAATATCTCTTTGATCGACTTCAAAACAGCTTCCGGGCTGTTCCATGAAGACTGGCCGATCTACACAAGAACCAACGACTCCTGTCCAACACAGTATTTTGATTCAGCAAGCGTAAAAAGTTCTGTTGTCTCTAACGGATGCCTGATCAAAGGTCAGCTGGAGAATTCTGTTCTCGGTCGTGGCTGCGAAATCAAAGAAGGTGCCGTGGTCAAAAATTGTGTTATTCTGGCTGACGTTGTAATCGGAAAAGATGTACATGTTGAAAACATGGTAATTGATAAAGGTGCTAAAATCACTCGAATGAAAGAGATTGTCGCTGATCCGGCAACTCCCGGATATATTAAACGCAGAGATCTCATTTAATATCATTGCCATCTAACCGCATGGGTCCCTCCTGCGAGCGCTTCATAGGAGGGACCCATGTTTTCACGCATACAAAAGGAGGAAATCAAACATTGAAAGAAATCTTGGAACATGCCATGGAACTGGCAAGACAGGAAATTCCCTTTGGCGAAACTGCCTCTTACATCCCTGAGCTTGGACGGGTAAATAAAAATCAACTGGGCGTTTCTATTTTTACCTGTGACGGTGTGCGGGAATCTGTCGGCGATACACAAGTCCGATTTACAATCCAGAGTATTTCCAAAGTAATTACTCTTGCAGTTGCATTAGAAAAATGTGGATTTTATAAGGTTTTTGAAAAGGTTGGAATGGAGCCTTCCGGCGATGCCTTTAACTCTCTGGTGAAACTGGATGTCTCCAGTGATCATCCGTTTAATCCTATGATCAATTCCGGCGCCATCGCAATCACGAGTTATCTGCTTCCCCTTGTAAGCTTTGATGATATGTTGGAAATCACAAGGCAGCTCTGTATGGATCCGGATATCGTAATGGACGGCAACGTCTATCAGTCTGAAATGAATCATTTATCCCGAAACCGTGCAATTGCTTATCTGTTGGAGAGCAAAGGAATCATTGCCATGGACTCTGTCCAGGATACTCTGGATCTCTATGTGAGAATGTGTTCTCTTAGCGTAACGGCAGAAAGTCTTGCCGGCTTCGGACTCGTTCTTGCTGCCAACGGAATCCATCCGGTTACCGGTAAGCGTCTGTTGGACGAAAATGTTGTCAAAGTCGTAAAGACGATCATGCTTACCTGCGGAATGTATGACGGTTCCGGCGAATTTGCTGTCCACGTAGGGGTTCCGTCTAAAAGCGGCGTCGGAGGCGGTATTCTCTCTGTCGTAGATCACCGCATGGGAATCGGAATCTTCGGTCCTTCTCTCGACAGCAAAGGGAACAGCATCGCTGGAAGACACATCCTGCGCCACCTGTCTAAGGAATTGAATTTGCATCTTTTTGGATAACACCCCGGGGACTTTAACAAAACATCCCCGGGGACTTTTGCAAAAGTCCCCGGGGGATATCTCATTATTTCAAATCTTCACCTGTCAGCATTTTGTATGCCTGCAAATATTTTGCGATCGTCTTATCTGTGATTTCCTGCGGAAGTGTCCAGTCATGGTTATCATTTTCTTTTAACCAATCGCGGGCGAACTGTTTATCAAAGGATGGCTGTCCGTGTCCCGGCTCATATCCTTCTACCGGCCAGAAACGGGAGCTGTCCGGTGTAAGCATCTCGTCTCCTACCACAATGTTGCCTTCCTCATCAAGACCAAATTCAAACTTGGTATCAGCAATGATGATTCCCTTGCTCAGTGCGTATTCTGCACATTTCTTATATAATGCAATGGTGTAATCTCTCAGCTTCTCTGCGTATTCCTGACCTTTTCCAGGGAACTGTTTCTCCAAATGCTCAATACTCTGCTCGTAAGAAATATTCTCGTCATGATCTCCAATTTCAGCTTTTGTAGATGGCGTGTAGATAGGCTCCGGCAATTTATCAGATTCTTTCAAGCCTTCCGGAAGTTCAATACCACACACTTTACCAGTCTCCTGATAACTTGCCCATCCGCTTCCGGTAATGTATCCACGTACAATACATTCGATCGGAAGCATCTCAAGCTTGCGGCACATCATGCTGTTTCCGTCAAACTTATCCTGCTGAAAATACTCCGGCATATCCTTTACATCAACAGAAAGCATATGGTTTGGCAGAATATCTTCTGTCAGATCAAACCAGAACTTAGACATCTGTGTAAGGACAGTACCCTTCTTTGTAATCTCATTTTTTAAAATCACATCAAAACAACTGATACGGTCAGTTGCCACCATGATCAGGCTGTCGCCATTATCGTAAATCTCACGTACTTTACCTTCTTTGATCGGTTTCATTTCCTGCATTTTTTACACCTCGTATTTTTTCCATAACTAAATTACCGTTAAATAAGTGTGTCTTATTGAACACATTCTTTCAATAAGTATTATTAATATAACATTTTTCGATAAAGAATGCAATACCTTTCACACCCTTTATCCTCGAAGCCACAAAAGCTTTTCCTTCGGAATTTCCAACACTACATCCTGCCCCTGCTCAAATACCTTCTCTTCGTTTTTGGGAATTTCCACTCTGACGCTCTCCTTTTCCCGCGCTTTCAGCCGAACAACATAAATATAATCAAAGGGCGCCTCAATCTTTCGCTCCACCACAGCTAACATTCGGAATTTTCCGCTCTCTTTTTCTATTTTTGTTTCATACTTATCAGCCGCTTCATACATCTGTATATCGTGCGCCCGGATTCCTACATGAGTGATTCCATTCTCCTTCCTGTTCCCGACAGCTTCCATAATATTTTTACATCCTGTTAATATTGCCGCCGACACAGTCTGTGGATTCTGAAAAATCTCCTTCTTTCCTCCACACACTTCCATATGCCCACAATGGATCACTCCCATCCTGTCACATAATCTATAGATTTCATCCCGATTATGGGACACAAGAAGCGTTGTCACCTGCGCCCGCTCCAGCCACTCCGTAAGCTGCTGCTCCATCTTCCATTTCAAATAGCTGTCAATGGCTGAAAATGGCTCATCAAGCAAGATAAGCTCCGGCTCTGTCACCATCATTCTCGCAATCGAAACGCGTTGTTTCTGTCCGCCGGATAATTCGGATGGATATTTCTTTTCCAGCCCAATGAGAAAAAAGCGCTCCATATATTGCTTCACAAGCTTTTCTTTTTCTTTTTTATCCCGCTTCTTTTTCTGCTTTAACACTACACCTGCCCCGACAGCAATATTTTCTTCCACCGTCATATGCGGAAACAGCGCATACTCTTGAAAAAGATAGCCGACTCTTCTTTCACGAGCCGGAACATTGATGCCTTGCTCCGAATCAAATAATGTCCTTCCATTCAAGACGATCCGTCCTTCGTCCGGCTTCTCAATCCCCGCAATACATTTTAGTGTAAGACTTTTTCCACAACCGCTTTCCCCAAGCACTCCAAATACTTCTTCGCCTGTCCGAAACTCCACATCCAATTTAAAATCAGAAAAACTTTTTTTAATTCTCACCTCTAATGCCATGTACGTCCTCCCTTTCTGCCGGTAATTACATTCATCAACACAATAAAGAAGACGGACATCCCGACAATCAGCAATGCCCATTGAAACGCCAGTTCTCGATTTCCACTCTGCATAGCAGTATAAATAGCGATTGCCGCTGTCTGTGTTTTGTTCGGTATATTTCCCGCCAACATAATGGTCGCGCCAAATTCTCCCATTGCTCTTGTAAATGCAAGAATCACACCTGCCAAAATTACCGGCAGACAATTTGGACAGACAATCTTAAAAAAAATCGTACCATTTCCAAGTCCCAACGTCTGCCCTGCATACACAAGTGTTTTGTCCATCTGCTCAAATGCGCCTCTTGCAGTACGGTACAAAAGCGGAAAGGACACCACCGCCGATGCAATGACCATCCCTGTCTGAGAAAAGACCACCGGAATTCCATGTTCCATAAGCCATGCTCCAAGCATGCTGTTTTTCCCGAAAAGGAGCAACAGAAAAAAGCCTACTACTGTAGGCGGCAGCACCATAGGAAGGGTACAGATCACATCCACGATACTTTTCCCTCTTTTCATATGAGCCGCCAGATAAGATATGGGAATTCCGATTAAAACTACCAGAATCGTAGCAATTGTCGCCGCTTTCAGTGACAATATAAGCGGTGTCATATCCATTTTCCTTCACTCCTTTCTTTCTGTTATACTTCTTTTTTTACTCTCTCTATTTATTCTTCATAAGGGGTAAATCCATAGCCCTTTAAAACCTCAGAGACTTGATCCGTCTTTAGAAATTCTAAAAAATCTTTTGCTTCTCCCTTCTGTTCTGAGGCAGATACCACACCAGCCGGATAGATCACCGGTTCGCAGCTTCCTTCCGGCGCCTCACATACAACGTCTACCTTTTTTTCAATCTTTGCATCCGTTTCATACACAACTCCGCAAGGAGCATTCCCTGTTGCCACCCAGTCAAGCACCTGTCTGACATTGGATGCCAAATTCGCCTTCTCTTGAATCTGTTCCCACAGCCCCAGATTTTGATAAATCGCTTCCGTGTACTGTCCCACCGGAACATCTTCATTTCCAATGGCGATCATAGGAACTTCCTCTCCCGCCACATCCTCAAAAGAAGTAATCTTACCATCTGAATCTTTCGGCACGATCAATACAACTTTGTTTTCCAACCACGAAAAAACACTGTCTTTCTCTATCAATCCGCCTGCTTCTAACTCATCCATCTGCTTTGTTGCAGCAGAAATGAAAATATCCGCCGGAGCACCCTCTTCAATCTGTGTCTTCAACGTACCGGAGGAATCAAACTGATAAATAAATGAAATGTCCGGATGTTCCTTCTGATAATCTTCTCCAATCTCCTGCATGGCATCCGTCATACTGGCGGCAGCAAGCACCGTAAGTTCTGTCTGCTCTTGAACCCCTTTTTCTTGCTCCTCCTCTTTCGTCTGTTGCTTAGATGCTCCGCAGGCGGAAAGTCCTGCTGCCATTAAGATCGCCATCAGGGCAGAAGTCACCTTCATACATCTTTTTTTCATTCTTCTTTTCATTCAGTATCACTTCCTTCTTCTAGTTCCCTTTCTCCAGTATTTCAAAAGAATCTCCGATTTGGATCGTTCCACCATGTTCTACCACACAGAAAACACCTTCCCTCGGCATAATACAGTCTCCCATTGTCTGAAAAATCTCGCATCCGTGATGACATTCTTTTCCAATCTGCGTCATCCTTAAAACTACCGTTCCGCATTGGAACTTTGTTCCTACCGGAAGTGTCTTGAAATCATATCCCTCCACCACCAGATTTTCTCCGAAATCGCCAAATTCCACTTCCGCTCCTCTGTCGCGAAATTCCTCGATCTTCTCATAGGAAAGAAGGCTCACTTGACGATGCCAGTTTCCCGCATGCGCATCACCCACAAGCCCGTGATTCTCTTTGAAAACAGCTTCTTTTACGTCCTCTTTTCTTGTCCCTTTCTCTCTGCTGATGCAGACCGCTTTTACTAATCCCATTTTCTAATATCCCTTTCCAAAACTGCACGCCGGATAATGACATGTCTCACACCCAAGACAAAGTCCTCCATGTCCAAGCTCTGCAATCTCTTCTCTTGTAATCTCTACATCTGCCAGCACTCTTGGAAGCACCAGATCAAATACGGTGGCAGCCGCATACATCACACAGCCCGGAAGTCCCAATACAGGAGTTCCGTCTTCATAATAACCAAGTACCAACATTGCTCCCGGAAGTACCGGAGCGCCATATGTCACAATGCGGGCACCGGATTCTTTGATCGCTCCCGGCGTCCGGTCATCCGGATCCACACTCATTCCTCCGGTACAGAGAATAATCTCCGCACCGCTTTCTCTCGCCCTGCGAATCGCTTCGTCAATCTTCTTCCCGTCATCCGGTACGGTTTCATGGAACATTACCTCCACACCATAAGCTTCCAATCTTTCTTTGATCACTGGTGTAAATGTGTCTTTGATCCTCCCATGATACACCTCATTTCCGGTAGTAATCACAGCCGCTTTCTGTCTCACATATGGACGAATCTCAAGAAGCGGTTTATCACCGCCAATGCTCTTCACCGCCTCCATCTTCTCCGCTTCGATCACTAACGGAATGATTCTCGTACCTGCAAGCTTGTCTCCTGAATGTACTGCCTGATTCGTATGCCTTGTAGCAATCATCATAGCATCCAGACTGTTGATCTTCCAGAGGCGCTCCACATCCACAAGAAATACTCCTTCTTTCTCGGCAATAAGCTCAATCTTTCCTTCCTTTACCGGAGTCTCTTTCATATATTGATTGCGGCACACGGAAACCAGAATTTTCGCCGCATCATTTTCGTGCAGCATCCCCTCTTCTTTTTCCCACACGTAGAGATGATCTTTCCCGAGAAACAGAAGCTTCGGAATATCCTCCTTCGTAACAATGTGCCCTTTTCGAAAAGCAGTATCTTTGATTTCGTCTTTTATAATTACTGTAATATCATGACAGATCACATGCCCTTCCGCATGAATCGTTTCTATTTCTTTCATCTTGCACTCCTAGCTCCCTTCTATTATTTTATCCATTTAAGGTCTGTCATTCCTTTTTGTATAGTATAGGAGATACTGTCCTGCTCCCCCGTTCCTGACATCAGCGTATCCATCTTCACCGCACCGGATGATTGAATCGTCATAGACGCTCTCAAGCCTCCCACGGGTGCAACATAAGAATACAAACCGGTTGGCATATCCTCCTTAACAGTCTCTTTTTACCGTTGAGTTGGCTGGCTGGCATCCAACGCCTCACGACTGATCTCTTCTATGGACACAATTTTGAATAACCCTTCTGAATTAGGCTTTAAGATTGCTTTTTTCTCTGCTATATAACTCTCTTCTTCATAAAATTGCCTACGGTAAGTATAGTAAAGCTCCATCTCTTCACTGTTATATTCCGCAGAAGTAATCGTTGCCTCCCTTGCATGATTTTCTGTAGCTGCCTGAAACATAATCTTCTCTCCGTCTACATTGACATCTCTAAAAGGCCCTTGCTCCTCGTCATTTTTTTCCGTAAACTGAAGATCGCTAAAGGATTCAAATAACCGGTTCACATCTTTCACCGAAAACTGGGATGGCATACCCGGAGTATATCCATAATACTGCACCGGTCCCCCTGTTCTTTCTGACGGTTCACAAAGTGTATTTAATATGAAACGGTATTCCTCTTTACTAAATCCCTCGTCCGGAATCTCTTCCGGTCCATAACTCGGTACATACTCCAGTTCTTCTTTTGTCAAATTTCCGGCGATCAAAGAAGAATAATCTGAGTCTTTTACTTCTTTTGGTTCCTTCGCCTGTTCTTCTTTTTTCTCTTTTTCTTCCTGCCGCTCAATTTCTTCTTGAACTTCTGCTTCTTTCGCCTCTTGCCTTGCTTCCATTACCTGCGATACTCCAAAGAAGGTGGCACCTCCTGCCACACAGATTCCAAGAACAATCGCTGCTGCCTTTCCGGCCGTTGTGTGGAGAATTCCCGCCTTTCCGGCAGCTCCCAGCGCACCTTTTGCTTTCACCGCACTTCCTGCTGTTTTTGTGGCTTCTTTCGACACGCCTTTCACTGCCTCAGTGACCGCCTCTGTCGTTGACAGCACACCTTCTCCGGAGGATAAGGATGTAAAAACCTGATCTGCCACAAGTCTTCCTGCTGCTGACAGAATCCCTTCTGCCGCCAGCGCTTTTTCTTCGCTTCGAAGAAGCATAAGGAACAGAGGAAGCGGAGCCACACTGTACAGTTTGTATCCCTTCTTCTGAAGATCCTCCGCTTTCATTCGAAGATTCTTCCGTCCATAGTTCAAACGTGACTTTACCGTATTTTCAGAGCATTCCATAGCGCGTGCAATCTCACTGATCGGTATGCCTTCAATATGAAACATCAAGATACATAATCTCTGTTCCTCCGACAGCGAGTCTATCAGCTCATGAACCAGTTCTTTCGTCTCTTGTCTTGTATAAGAAAGCTCCGGCTGAACCTCCAGATCATCGTCCTCAATCTGGTATTCAAACGCTTCCCCTTCATCATCCACTGCCAGATCAGAAAATAATAAAGGATGCTTCTTTGCCAACATATTTTTCGCTGTATTTGCCACAATCATTCCGAGTCACCCTTGGAACGCCTCTGGGTTTTCAAGTGTATCTAATTTAGAAAACGCCTTAATATACGCTTCCTGCAATACATCTTCTGCCTCCTCTTCATTCTTCATATATTGAAGAGCCAGATAATATTTGCTTTTATATGTCTTCTCATATAAGAATCCATATCCTCGTTCTTCTCCTACTCTCGCAAGATCAATCGCTTCTGTATATGTCATGTTTCTATCCCCTATCTATTGTCTCGTTCCTTCTCCATCTTTTGCCTTGCTGTAATATATATACATTTCTTAATTTTTACGTCCTCTTCATAGTTTTTCATATCCTGTCTGACCAAACGGATAAACCATTCTATAAATTTCATTCTTTTTCTCCATATACTTCTATTTTAACTTTCCGTCACCAAAATTCAACAATAAGTTTTTCTACAACACACATTGTTTTCCCAATGTTGTCTTCAGCAGCACCTCTGCCGCTTCCTTTGTTCTTATCTCTGTTCTTATATTGCTAAGACAGGAACACACAGGAAAAAGTTTTATAAAATCAAAATTTTTTTAATTTTCACATAAGAAAAGACGCTGTCATTTCCAATGGATTCGATAGCGCCTTGCAATTCTCTATTCTGTTATACAAAAATCTCTATAATCCAAACTCTTGAAATAATTGTTCTTTATATGCCGGATCAGTAGCTGCTCTATAACTATATCTCTGCTCTTCCTGTCTATCGCCCACACTCCGCGTCCTTCCCTGTCAAAATCTCAATCCCGTGGAGGAGACTCTTTTGCACACAGTCCATACACTCTTCCACCGCTTTTACGCTGCCCGGAAGATTGATGATCACCGTTTCTCCCCGTATACCGGCTGCCGCTCTTGACAGCATGGCGCGGTCTGTAAACTGGCTGCTGTAAGCGCGCATAGCTTCCGGTATTCCGTCTGCCCTTCGCTCTACAATATCCAAGGTTGCCTCCGGTGTGCAATCGTCTTTTGCAAATCCGGTTCCACCGGTAGTAACAATCAGTTCTGCCTCTCTGCCATCGGCAATCTCTTTCATGGCATCTCTTAGTTTTTCACGGTCATCCGGAAGGAGTAGCTGTTTTGTCACTGTAAAACCTATCTTTTCCAACCGTGCTTTCAGAGCCGGACCACTTTTGTCTTCTCGCTCCCCCAGATATCCTTTTGTACTTACGGTTATCACTACTGCTTTCATCGATTCATTCCCTCCTGCCCGTTTCTTCTATCCGCCAATCTGGCACATTCCCTCGGCTTCAATCTTTCGTTTCTCCATGTGATGTCCTGCCGGCTTTTTTGCTACACTTTTTTGAAATAGTTCCACCAACTCTTCCTCGGATATCCCGCTTCTTAATCGTTCACGAAGTCCGACTACCTCCTTACTCTGGAGGCACATCCGAAGATCGCCGTCCGCAGTCAATCGGATTCTGTTACATCCCGAACAAAATTTATGACTCATAGCGCTGATAAATCCTATCTTCCCCTGTAATCCTGAAAAGGAAAAATAATGCCCCGGTCCTTCTCCGATCTTCTCTTTATATACGGTGCTTTCTCCGTAATATTTTTCTAAAAATGCCAGAATATCTTCCTCCAGCACCGCCTTTTCTTTCACTTCGGTTCCAAGAGGCATATGCTCAATAAACCGCACATGAACCGGATACTTTTCCGCCAGTTTGGATAAGGCAAAGGCATCTTCTTTCCAATGCTCTTCATACAGCACTGCATTGATTTTCACCGGTACCATTTCACTTACTGCCGCCTTTAATCCTTCCAGCGCTTCTTTAAGATTCCCGCCACGTGTCATCTGTGCATATCGTTTCTCGTCTAACGTATCAAGGCTGATATTTACTCCGTCAATTCCCGCCTCTGCCAGTGCATGAATCTTTTCCGGAAGTATCATGCCATTCGTTGTGAGTGTTACGGTCTCAATTCCGGTAATCTGCCGGAGTTTTTGGATAAGTCCGGTAATCTGCTCCCTCAAAAGAGGTTCGCCCCCTGTCACTTTGATATGGCGCACTCCTGCCTTTGCCGCAGCCTCTGCGATTCTTATAATTTCCTCATCTGTCAACAATTTCTCCGCCGGGATTCTGTGAATTCCGCCTTCCGGCACACAGTAGATACATCTCAGATTACAGCGGTCAGTCACGGATATTCTCATATAGTCAATTGTTCTTCCGTAACAATCTATCATTATTTTCTGCCCCTTTAATGTTTTATAATAAATCTATACTTCCAGAAAAGCCCGGCTGCTCTTTTTTACGTTCATACATACCGCTTTCCCCGCCTGACTTCTTTTGAAGACACACATCGGAGATTACCATTCCCCGATCCATCGCCTTACACATATCATAGATGGTAAGAAGCGCAATATTTACACCAGTTAAGGCTTCCATTTCTACTCCGGTTTTTCCTTCTGTGGTAACGGTACACTCCGCTTGAATTGTCAGTTCCTCCGGTGACACATAGAAGATAAGCTCACATTTTTCAATCGGAATCGTATGGCACATAGGAATCAGATCCGCTGTCCGCTTCACTGCCATAATGCCCGCCACTCTCGCCACTCCAAGCACATCGCCTTTGGCGGCAGTGTATCCGGTTACCGCCTGCATCACCGTCTCATTTACATGGATCAATCCGGAGGCTGTCGCCTGACGCTTCGTACTTGTTTTCTCCGATACATCCACCATCCTCGCATTTCCTTTTAAATCAAAATGTGTCCATTCATTTCCCATTTATTTTATCACCTCTAACAATACTTCAATTCGCCCTCCGCAGACCATTCCCGCATCTTCTGCCTGTACTCCGGACATATCTGCGGCTATGATTTTTACAGGAGCTTTTTTCTCCTTAAGCCAAAGCCTCGCCAAACGAATCACTTCCGCTTCCATGCAACCGCCTCCGACCGAACCGATGGTGCTGCCTGTCTCTGTCAACAACATTTTCGTTCCCACATCTCTCGGAGCCGAACCTGCCCTTCGGATAATGGTCGCTAACACCCACGGTTCTTCTCCCTCTTTATGAATGATCGCTTCTAAAATCTCTCGGTCACAAAATGCTTTGGCGCCCGAACTATTTTTCACCTCTATCATTTGAGCAATCACGGAAATCGCAATCTCTTCCGGCGTTTTCGCATGAATAGACAAGCCGATCGGAGTATGAATCTCTTCTATTTTCTCTTGTGAAAATCCTTGTTCCAGAAGAAGGGTGCGCATTCTTGCCGCCCGTCCTCTGCTCGCCATCATCCCCGTGTAAGCGTAAGACTTCTTTAGAATCGTTGTAAGGCAGACTTCATCATATCGGTGTCCTCTCGTCATCACGACAAAATAAGTCTGTTGCCCTCCTTCGATCTCTTCCAGCCCTTTTTCAAACGAACCACAGATCACGCGATCTGCTCCGGCCTTTCTTGCCTGATCGGCAAAGCTTGGGCGATCTTCCACAACAATCACTTCAAAACCGGCAAAAGAAGCAATCCTTATCATCGGAATTCCCACATGTCCAGCCCCGCAGATCACACAAACCGGAGATCTTTGTATCTCCTCTGCAAACACCATACTCTCGCCCATCTTACAAACCCCTGTTTGAAAATGCTCCGGTATATCATTCCCGTTCAAAAGTTTCTTTTCTCCTGCATGTGTGCCTTCCAGACAGGTCACGGACCATAGTTTTTGGTTCTGTTCTTCTTCCTGCTCAAAATATGATTTTATATTCTCATAATAGCTTTGATTCATATACATTTCCTACTGCTTCAAATTCGCAGTCCACTCCTTTTTTTAATCCAAGAGGGCTTTCGGCAATCTTCTCAAGATCCTCTTCTGTAATCCGGTGTTCCACACTGATATTTAAAAATGCCGCCACATCTTCCGGTCGATGCGCTGCTTCTAAAATGCGCTGTCCGACACTGTTCATTCCCAATACTCCTATCACAAGGTCACT
Organism: uncultured Dorea sp.; assembly: GCA_900543415.1. Classification (GTDB taxonomy): domain Bacteria; phylum Bacillota; class Clostridia; order Lachnospirales; family Lachnospiraceae; genus Dorea_D. Next base: position 16,675 of record UQRE01000024.1, read on the forward strand.
TGCCGGAAAAAGAACCGGTTCATGTTCCGCCGGAACTTTCACCGGCTTCTGTCTGGACCCATCTGCTTCCACAAGGAGAACATCGCAAAGATTTGGAAGTATACTTCTTACTTTCTCCGAAATTCCGGTAAATTTCTCTTCGCCATTTAGAATCCTTCCCACCACTACGATTCCTTCTTCGTGAAGCTTTACTCTAATCTTTTCTTCCATCTGTTTGGCACTTTCCTGTTTTCCCTTATCTCCCTCTTCACCAATGCCAGACTCCCAAGAGATAAACCTCCTCTTCGGCACATACATTTTCGTTGTTGTTGTAATCAAAACACGGAGCCCTTTTCTTTTCAGCTCCTCCGCCAGCCGGTAAATCAGTGTTGTCTTTCCTCCGGCGCCAACAACGGAAATAATCCGAGGTCTTTTCTTTTCATATTCGATTATTTCACAGACCTTATCTTCCGGTCTTAGAATTTTCATAGTCTTTTATCACCTGATATACACTTTCTCCAATACATTTCGCCTTATCGGAAATCAAAAAGCATAATTCTTTTTCATCCATTCGCGGCTCAATATCCATAATTTTAAGTCCCTTTTTCACCAAATATCCTTCTTTGATCATCCCACGCAGAAGTCCTGTCATAGAAGCGAAAACCGGAACTTCTCCCTGCTGTTCTTCCGGTATGATAACACCAAGCACTTCATCCGTTTTCACCATATCTCCAATACGCTTTCTTGGTTGAAATTTTCCGGATGCCGGTGCATGGATCACCCTTTCTTTGCTGTATCCTGCGATCACTCCCGGAATTCCTGTATTTGGGATCGCACTTCCGGTACGATAAATCTTGCCCAGATGTTCTCCCCGCATCGTTTCAATAACTATGTCCACATCCTGTCCGGCAGTAAACCCCGGGCCAAGGCCGATGGTAAGAGGCGCCATCTCTTTTGTCGTGCCGAGGTTTCTCTTCGCCAGAATCGCGTCTACTACCACTTCCGGCTGAAGCGTCTCGATTACATGGCCAGAAGGATCTTTAAGCACAGGAATCTCTCCTCTTGCCCATGCCTTCTCAACCGCATTATATAGCGCATCTTCTTCTGCCTCTTCAATATGAACAGCAGTCACTCCTTCTACTTCTATCTTGCCTTCGTAAATAGCTTCGCAGAAAGAGACTTGTCTTCGAATGCAAGCCGGATGCTCTGTTTCCAGCACTGCTACTCGGTACCCTTCCTCATATAGCTTATGGATGGTCCCTGTTGCCAGATCACCTCCGCCCCGCACAACCACCAATGGTTTTAAGTCCCACAGACAGTCAATATCCCGGAGTTTCTTTCCATCCTTCACCTGATAGAGTTCCACATCTTCCCGATGCCTTTTAAGTACCGTTTTACCGCCCTGTTCTTCACAAAGACTTTTAAGTTCCTCCCAATAAGCGCTTTCAAAAATCACAGGATTCCCCAATCTTTCTCCATCTGCCACGCAGGCAATCCGCTTCGAAGACGCTTCATAACTTCGGATCAATCCGTAAAATACCTCTTCTGTAAGCTCCGGCTGGTCACACACTACAAAAAGGATTGCATCCTGGGTTCCGCCTTTTGATAATTCTTCTACCGCTTCCACTCCCAACCGGATGGAGTGGGAAATACCAAGCTCTGGCTCTTTGTTTATCCGGCAGCCCAGTCCTGCCTGCTGTGCCGCTTCCCGAATTTCTTCATACTGTGTAACTACAATTTTCTCGCCAATCGTAAATTCTTGAAATTCTGTCTCGTCCATATGTGCTGCAATTTCAAGAACATGCTGATACATCGGTTTTCCCTTGTACGGATATAGCAGCTTATTGTTGCCAAACCGGCGGCTGTTTCCAGCCGCCAGTAAGATTACATGTATTTTCTTCATTTCTATTTCACCAGCTTACTGCGCGTTCTCTTCTGCCAGTTCCTGCATCCCACGGTAGATTTTCTCCGCAGTCATCGGGAGTTCTCTAAGACGCACATGAGTTGCATTGTAAATTGCATTTGCAATAGCCGGAGACGGTGTATTGATTACGATTTCTCCAATGGACTTTGCACCAAATGGTCCCGTCGGTTCATAACTACTCTCAAATTCTACCCGAATGTCGCCCACATCCAAACGTGTCGGAATCTTGTACTGCATAAAGGAATTACTGAAATTCTTCCCGTCCTTATTATATACAACATCCTCATAGAGCGCCATTCCGATTCCCTGTGCGATACCGCCTTCCACCTGTACTCTTGCAAGCGCCGGATTGACAACTGTTCCACAGTCCACCACTGCCACATAATCAACAAGCTCCACTTTGCCCGTCTCTTTATCCAATTCAATCTCTGCAATTCCTGCCATAAATGGCGGAGGAGAGATTGGTGACGAATTCGCTTCGGAAGCCATCAACGGTTCGTTGCTATTGCACATCACATTATTTCCGATCTCTTTTAAGGAAATCTCCTTTCCACTCGGAAGATGGACTACTTTCTTTCCGTCAAATTCTACCTCTTCTGCCGGAACTTCCAAATACTGTGCGCCTCGCTCCATAATCTTATTCTTCAGCGATTCACAAGTTTTTATAACTGCCATACCGGTAACATAGGTAGTACTGGAAGCGTAAGAGCCGCAGTCATATGGAGAAATGTCCGTGTCCACACCTGATACAATAATCTGATCCATCTCACAATCCAGACAATCTGCCGCCATCTGTGCAAGAATTGTATCACAGCCGGTTCCCATATCAGATGCGCCGATCATCAGACTGTAAAATCCGTCGTCATTTACCTTAATGGCAACTGCTCCTGTATCCACACCGGAAATACCAGAACCTTGCATTGCCATAGCCGCCCCTACACTTCGCACTTTTCCATTTCCCATGTCACGCACCGGATATTTTTCATCCCATCCGATCATTTCTTTTGCTCTCGCAAGACAACGGTCAAGGGCACAGCTATTTGCCGGTTCATTGTAATAGGCAGGCATGACCTGCCCTTCTTTCACCAGATTCTTCTCTCGAAGCTCCATTGCAGAAACGCCCATCTTCGCCGCAAGCTCATCCACCGCAGACTCAACTGCAAAAATTCCCTGTGTTGCTCCGTAGCCTCGGTATGCTCCCGCAGACATCACATTTGTATAAACTACATCGAACGCAAATCGAAATGCTTCTATTTTCCCATATAATGGAATCGACTTATGACCTGTCAATCCTACCGTTGTAGGTCCATGCTCACCAAATGCTCCTGTATTGGACAAGGTATATACATCCATTGCCTTAATGGTTCCATTTTCATCCGCACCTACGCGAACCGTCAACTCCATCTCATGACGCGGAGAAGATGCGATCATAGATTCTTCTCTCGTATAAATGATCTTTGCCGCACGCCCTGTCTTCATCGTCACAAGCGCCGGATATACTTCCGTCACCACCGTCTGCTTCGCACCAAAGCCTCCGCCGATACGCGGTTTGATCACTCGGATCTTTGACTTTGGAATATCCAGAGCTGTAGCCAGAATTCTGCGCACATGGAATGTAACCTGTGTAGAAGACACCACATTCAATCTGCCATACGCATCCATATAGGTAAATGTTCGGAAAGTCTCCATCATTGCCTGCTGATTCGCCTTTGTATGATAAGTCTCTTCCACCACATATTTACACTTTGCAAACGTACCTTCCAGATCTCCGTAAACATTTTCCTCACTGGCACATAGATTTCTCTTATTATCAGCTCCTACCGGACAAAGACTCTCCCAGTTATCCTCCGGATGCACCAAAATCTCATTATCCTTCGCCTTACGGAAATCTAAAAGCGGCTCAAGAACCTCATATTTCACCTTGATCATCTTAAGCGATCTGTCTACCGCTTCCTCAGTCTCTCCCGCTACAATGGCAACTGCATCTCCTACAAAACGTACCCGCTGATCTAAGATCAAACGGTCATATGGACTCGGCTCCGGATAGGTCTGTCCTGCCATTGTAAATCGTTTGTTCGGACAATCTTGGTAAGTAAGCACACAGACAATCCCCGGAACTTTCATTGCCGTATCCGTCTTAATCTCCTGAATAAGTGCGTGTGCATAAGGGCTTCTTAAAACCTTCACTACAAGACAATCCTTCGGCGCAAGATCGTCTGTATACACCGGCTTTCCGGTAATCAATGCCTTAGAATCTACTTTGGGCACCGCCTTGTTTACATACTTCATTCTATGCGCCCTCCTTTCGCACGCTCATATATTTCTTAATTGCGCGAAGCTGTCCCATGTATCCCGTACATCTGCACAGATTTCCCGCAAGATATTCTTTAATCTCTTCTTCTGTCGGATCATGAAGCTCCCGCACCATAGCAAGCACATTCATGACAAATCCCGGAGAACAGAACCCGCACTGCTCCGCACCTTCTGCCGCAAGAAAAGCTGCAAACTCTTCCGCCTCTTTCTGAAGTCCTTCCAGCGTCGTCACTTCTCTTCCTTCTACTCTCGCTGCCAAAACTGCACAGGACAGACTTGGAACACCATCGATCCACACCGTACACAATCCACAATTCGTAGTTTCACAACCACATTTCACACTGTAACATCCTTTTTCACGAAGAAGATCAAGCAGCATTGTTCCATCTGCCACATCCGCAGACGTCTTTTTTCCATTTAAAATAAACTGTACTTCCATGCTTAACACTCTCCTTCCAATAATGCTTTCATGCCGCGTTTTGCAAGCACATAAGCAAGATGTTTGCGATATTCGGCGCTTCCGCGCATATTACTTCCAAACCGGAAGCTATCCGCTGCCTTTTTTGCAATTGCTTCCATATTTTCTTCCGTCACATTTTCTTCAGATACGAAAAGTTCTGCTTTCATTGGTCTTGCACCGATCGTAAACTCTGCCTTGTCTCCCACGAGAGCCACTGCACAGGCAAGAATCGGGAAATCCGTGCTGCACGCACGCTCTGACAGATATTTCACTTTTCTTCCGTCCTTTTTTACAATGAGACGAACCAAAATATCTCTGTCGCGCTCCATCTTCACAAACTCGCGAAGTGACACAATTCCCCCTTTATAAAGTTCCACATAACTGTCCATAGCAAGGAAGCATGTCAACACATCAGAAAAGCCGAATCTTCCGAAAATACTTCCTCCCACAGTCGCACCATTTCGGAACTGCGTTCCTACAATGTGGCGTACACTTTCTCTTATTGCTCCGTCAAAATACTGCTCTAACCCTTTATGGAGCTCTAGCTGACGCAGCGTGCACATACACCCAATCCGAAATTCTTCTTCTGTTTCTTCAATCTTATTAAGCCCAAGTTCTGATAAGTCAATGGCAGTCTGCATCCTTCCTTTACTCATGCGAAGCCACATCATACCGCCCACGATACGGTTGGCTTTCTTCTGATTCAGCTCGTAAGCTTCCTCCAAACTTTTTACTTTAATATAATTATTAATGGTAATCAATTTATCCTCCTTGTCTTTACATACATCGTTCATTGGATATAGTTATTGTATCATATTTCCTGCACTTTTTTCCATCTATTGTAAAACACTTAACTCTAATTAAAAAGGTACTGCATTCTTATGCAATACCTTTCTTCAACCTATGATATGTATATTTTACGCTTCTTCCGCTTCTTTTTCTTTTGGAAGTAAAATATTTAACACAATTGCGACAACTGCTGCCGGTACGATTCCTGAACCGCCAAAGATCAATCGGATCTGTTCCGGCATATGCTGCAGGATTGCAGTATTCGCACCGAGTCCATATCCAAGACCTAACGCAACAGATAAAATCGTTACGCTTCGGGCTGTCACAGGATTCTTCGTCACAAGCTGGATACCGCTCACTACAATAGAAGAGAACATCATAACTGCTGCTCCGCCAAGAACGCTGTCCGGCATAATGGAAATAATCGCAGCAAGCTTAGGGAATAGCCCACACGCAATCAGGAAGATTCCTCCAATTGCAATCGAAAATTTATTTACAACCTTTGTCATTGTGATCAGACCCACATTCTGGCTGAAAGATGTATTTGGAAGCACACCAAAGAGTGCCGCAAGAGAAGAACCAAGTCCATCACAGATTACTCCACCGGAAAGTTCTTTGTCTGTTGCTTCTCTTCCGATACCACCTTCTGTAATTCCGGAAATATCTCCTACTGTCTCCACTGCTGTCACGATAAACATAATTCCGATTGGAACAATGGCTCTTGCATCAAACTGAAGTCCCACCGGAAGGAACTTAGGAATCGCAAACCAGCTTGCATCCTTTACCTGCTGCCAGTCAAGCACCCATGACTTCGTCGCTGTAATTGTCTCACCTGCCGCATTGACATACTCGTAAGTTGTCGGAAGGATCTGCGCCATAATGCTTACTACAATGTATCCTACAATGATACCGATAAAAATAGAGGCATAGCTTGTAATACCTTTTGTTCCGTGCTTCAATGCAACAATTACTACCAGCACAACAAAACCTACAAACAGATTTTCCAGAGAACCAAAGTCTCCGTTGTTAGCGCCGCCTCCAAAAGAGCCGACTCCAACAGAAATCAAAGACAGTCCGATAGACAACACAACCGTTCCTGTCACGATTGCAGGGAAAAATTTGCGGAGCGGTTTTAAACAGAAACCGAGCACGCCTTCAAACAGGCCGCCCAACAAAGAAGCGCCCATGATCGCACCATAGGCATAGGTTCCGCCGCCAAGACCAACTGCTACACTATTGCATACACCGATAAACCCAGAACTGGTTCCCATAACAATCGGAAGCTTTGCACCGACCGGACCAATGGCAAAGATCTGTATCAACGTAACGATTCCTGCGATCAGCATTGCATTCTGAAGTAATGTGACAAGAAGTGCGCTGTCATTCAATGCACATGCTGTTCCGCCGGTAATTAAAATAAGCGGAGTCAGATTTCCGACAAACATCGCAAGCACATGCTGAAGCCCCAGCGGAATTGCCTGCTTAAGAGGAAGCTTTCCTTCCATGTCATAAGGAGTAACATAATTTTTTTCCATATTTCTCTCATTTCCTTTTCGATTCATTTCTTTTATTTACATGCGTTTTCGCCTTTTTTTGCAGTCCTTATTATAACAAAAAAGAAAAAAAAGCGTCAATATACAGGCAAAGATCATTGATTATTGTTTCTAATAAGAATTAATAAGTTTTTCTAAACTTTTCTCCACAACTTGGCTTCCATCCGTAATTACTCCTCAGACTCCTCTCACACAAAAAGACTGTGCCAGAATCGGTAGCTTTTTTTACTACTGCTCTGTCACAGCCTTTGATTTTTATTATCATTTGTAATGAATTTTTTACAGATAACTTTCCAGCACTTTCCGCACAGCTCCCGGTCCTTTTAATTCTTCTCTTAAAATATCCTCTATCTGTTCGCCAATACCAGCCTCATATAAATCTACTCCGAAAATATTTACGTTAGAAAGAATTTTTCTTGCCCGGTCTCCAAGACTGGATGGATCTCCAATCACAACTCCGGCTAACTGCTCCTGTAACTCGTCATTCATCGGATCCGGAGACAGTTCGAAAGTATTTCCTTCATCATCAACTGCCAACAGATAACGGAGCCATCCGGCAATCGCAAGCGGAATTGCTTTTAATTTCTTCGCATCGCCATCACGCTCAACATACGCTTTCACTGTTTCACCAAATCGTACTCCTACACCTTGAGAAATATCTGTCACCAGTCTCTGCACTGTATCGCCAAGGTATGGATTTGGGAATCTCTCATACAGACACTCATCTAAAAATTCTTTTGGAGAAAGAATCTTCGGATCCGGTACGACTTCCATTCCTTCTGCTCCGACTGCTTCTGCAAATTTCAAAGAAGCCGGATCTTTCATCTGGTCTGAGAACAGTGTATAGCCAAGAACACATCCATATGGTCCTAATGCTGAATGCACCGGATTCAAGCACACAGTCACTTTCATTCTTTCCGATTTATTTACCGTATCTCTGTCAGTCATATAAACGCCCGCATTTGACTTCTCAAGCGGAGGGCGTCCATTCGGGAAACTGTCTTCAATCACAAGGTACTGTGGACCTTCCGCATTGATAAACGGGGCAATATAAGTACGTTTGGAAGTGATAACCGGCTGCATACTTTCCACACCGGAAGCCTCCAGCGAGTCTGCAATCTCTGTGCTTGGACGAGGTGTGATCTTATCGATCATTGTCCACGGGAATGCCACTTTGCTTTCATCACTGACATAAGCGATAAAATCATCGTCTACAAAACCTTTTTCCTTCCATGCTTCTGCCATTTCTACAACAGATGCACGAAGTCTGGCACCGTTCTGAGAGCAGTTATCCATAGACACTAACGAGATTGGAAATGCTCCTGCACGGAATCTCTCTAACAGCATTGCTGTTACGATCGCCATTGCGCATGTTCCCTTCTCAGGTCCATTTTCAATATCATTCTTCACAAACGGGAAATATTCTCCGTCCGCATTCCGAAGTGCATAACCTTTCTCTGTGATGGTGAAAGAAACCATCTGAAGCCCTGGTGCAGTGAAAATTTCTTTCAGACGTGCCCACTGAGCTTCTTCCGAAGGAATCGCCTTCACCGCCTCACTCATAGAGCCAAGAACTCTTTTTTCAACCGCTCCGTCATTATGAAGGATCACGCTGATTCCGAGATTATCATACGGATCATAGATCTTATCTACTAAATCAAAGTCAAAGCTTTCCACACATGTAATGCCTTTATCCATATATCCTTCATTTAATAAACGATCTGCAATTCCTCCGAGAAAGATACGAAAAATGTTACCGATTCCAAAATGAACCCACACCGGATCTTTTTTTGTTCTTTCTACCACCTCTGCCACATCGTAAGATGGCAGTGCAATGTTGGCAGCCTCCCATGCCGCCTTATCTTTTAAACTCTCTATTGTAAGCTTCATATACAATCTCCTCTCCGACCAATTCTGCCGGCATTCATACGATTTTAATCTTCTGTGATCTTAATTACTGCTTTTACAATATCTGCCTTGTTATTCATGCTGTAGTCCATAGCTTTCTGTGCTTCATCTAATGGGAATATATCTGTAACGATTCCCTTTAAGTTCACTTTTCCTGACGCAACTGCATCGATTGCAAGAGGATAAATATGACGATAACGGAACACTGTCTTAAAGGTCAGCTCCTTATCTAATACGAGACTCATTGGAAGTGTCATCTCACCACTCTTACTGTATCCAACTAAGACAATGTTAGAGCCTTTCTTCGCCATATGAATTGCCTGAACTGTTGTAACCTGAGTTCCTGCTGTCTCAACAACCAAATCAGCACCCATACCGCCTGTTAATTCTCTCACCTTAGCAACAACGTCCTCTTTTGCTCCATTGATCACGCCTGTTGCACCAAGCTCCATTGCTTTCTCCAGACGTTTTTCCATAATATCTACAACATATACTTCGGATACGCCTCTCGCCTTTAATGCCATCATAGACACAAGACCAATACATCCGGCACCCATAACAACTGCTTTCTGTCCTAAGTGTGCATCCCCTTGAATAGCTGCATGGAAACCTACTGCCAAAGGTTCGATCAGCGCACCTTCTAATGTACTTACATTGTCAGGAAGCTTGAAGCAAAGGTCTGCCTCATGTGCCACATATTCTTGGAATACTCCGTCAACCGGTGGAGTTGCGAAGAAAATAACATCTGGACACAAATTATATTTTCCCTGTTTGCAGAATTCACAGTGACCGCATGTTTTTCCCGGCTCCAATGCCACTCTGTCTCCAACTGCTAAATGTTTTACATTTTCTCCAACTTCTACTACGACACCACCCGGCTCATGTCCCAGTACAAATGGTGGTTCTACCACATAATCTCCGATTGCACCTGTTTCATAATAATGCATATCAGAGCCACAGATACCTACATACTCCAGTTTTACTAATACTTCATCTGCTGCCGGCTTCGGGATCTCTCTCTCTACGAAACCCATTTCGCCGGTTCCATTCATAACAGCTACTTTCATTTTCCCTTCCATGTTTTGTACCTCCGTCTTTCCAAAACTTTCATTAAATACTTTATTAAAGTACTTATATTATCGTCCGTTTTGCATAAAATGTCAACTAAAAAGGAGCAAAAAATAGTAATACCGACCAATTTTATTCCCTGTTTTACTCATAAGAGATCAATTTCTGCACTTCGGAAAGTGTCTGATACTTTCCACATGCCAGCAACGCAAATAATCCCGAACCATAAGCCGCTTCTTCTGAGTATTTAGGAATTTTCAAATTCATTTCAAAGCGGTCGCAACAGATTTTCTGAAACAGCGGATTCATACGCACTCCGTTTCCGCTTCCCACAAAAAATGTTGCTCCTTTCGACTCATCCGGAAGTGTACAATAGTGCTGATATAATTCTTCACAGATTCCTTTTAAAACTCCCAATGCAAGATGTCCCGGCCGGAAATTATCCACCGTAATTCCTGTAACACTTCCTGTAATAGACGGATTCTGTCTTGTCCCGTTAAATCTCGTATCAACAGTAAGCTGTTTTTCTTCTTCATATGCTCCCCCTGCTGCCTGATTCAAAATCTCATAAACCGGTCTTTTCGCTTCTGTCTCTGCAAGTTCTAATGTTTCTTCAAAAAAACGCTTCATCAATGAATAAGCATAACCGCCGCACAATGCCGAGCCTGCCAGCAGCCAGGAATCTCCCACATATGGTCTGCACTCCAGATTTTCTCCTTCTGCGATTTTTTCACTGTAAGCGGATAATTGTGCCCCTGTTCCTACATTCAATAATACTTTACATTCTTCATTTACCGAGCCCAAAAAGCTTGCTTGATTATCCCCAAGAGAAACCGCTACCGGAACACCTTCTTTCGTCTTTCCGCACAAAGCATTCTCTTTTGTTACCTGCGGAAGCATTTCTATATCCATTCCTGCTCTTTCTACAGCCTCCGTATCAAAACATCCCTTTTGTATATCATAAATCCCAAGACTTGCAGCCATGCTTTGATGAAGTAATGGTTCTTTCTCCTGTGTGATCGAAAAAGCGACATAGTCCGGAATTGTGCAAAATGATACTGCTTCTTCTGGAATTAATCCATGCTTCGTATTGTAATAATGTGTTGTAAGGCCAAAGCCGGTAGCCATAGCATATCCCGTGATTTCAGATAATTCTTTTGCATAACTCATTCCACTCTCCGGATTCACCTGATCTCCACGCTGATCCTGCCATGTATACAGAGGACTTACCGCCTTCCCTTCTTTGTCAGTGTAAAGGATTCCATGCATTGCACCGGTCACCCCTATACTTTCCACATCTTCATAACAATCCAAATAATCTGCGAGAAGCTGACGACACAATTCTAAAATCCGTGTTGGGTTCTGAATCCGTTCCCAGCTCCTTTCTGATTTTAGATGCGCATCATTCGTCAGTGTTTTTGCATCCAGAAGTTCTCCCGTCTCTGCATCTGTCAGCACAGCACATACGGTAGTTGTCCCAATGTCCATTCCAATTGTTTTCATTCCTCATCCTCCCTCTTTTCTATAGACTGGTTGATTCCAGATCCAGTCTGGTAATAATATCTTCTTGAATCGCCGGAGACAAATCCAAGAAATTCACAAATGTTCCATGAATTCTCATAATGTACACACCGCTTGGAGCATATTTTTTCGGATCAGCCAGTACTTTTCTTAACATATCCGGCGTTGTTACATTTACATATAGATAAAATGGCTGAATTTCTTTATTTGCCGGGTTATAGAATAGCGGTGCAACAATCTTCTCTTTAAACTCCATTCCCTTTCCTTCAAAAGAGTCGGCACGGAAATAATTTGGATTAATACCAAAATGAGAAGCGTAACCTCCATTCATTTTCTCATATGGAAGCTTCATTCCCGACAGCACCCGAAAGCCCAGTCCCAAATGTGCCTCCCCGTACAACGGATCCACTCCGTATCCAAGCATATCTCTTGATTTTCTTCCGTCCGGTGTTGCTCCCACCCAGTAACCATACAACAAATGTGTTGACGGTGTCGCAAAATCACTTCGGAACGGATTGCCCAGATAATTTTTTCTGGAAGAAACGATATCGCTGACTCTCTCTGCAATACGTCTTGCCTCCTCGTCAACCACCGGCTCATTATTTCCGAATTTTTTACAACTCAAAAGATACTGATGCATCTTAGGATCATGTTCGAAATTCGTTCTCAATGCTTCTACCAATCGATCTGCATCTTCCGGATGTTCTCTTAACAACGTATCAATCGCAACAAATGAATCTGCCACCACAGATAATCCATGGATCAGGCAGCCACTTCCATTGTATTTTGTTCCTTGTTTTTTCGTATCTCTTGTGTCAATTCCGGTTTCCACTCCGCCCATCATCGCAGATAAAAACGGAACCTTTAGAAGTCCGATTGCCTCTGACGCAGCATTGGCCGCTGCTGTCATCTGGTCCACATAATCCTCCACATTCCGGTAGAAAATCTCACGGATATTTTGAAGCACCTCCAACTTACTGCCACATCCGTTTTCTGCATCTGTTTTTCCGAGTTTTTTCCCTGTAATCGTAGATACGCTGCCATTAATACACAGTTCTAATATTTTCCCGAGATTCAGCCAGCTGTTTGTCGTATTTCCGTTATCTTTTCCCATGATAAGCGGCTCCTGGCATCCGGCTACCGAATAATCCGGTAGATCTTCTTTTTCCACTCCGTGTGCCTCCAGAATCGGGAAGAGACTGTCATCGTTGAAAAGCGACGGTGTTAAGCATCCCGGAGTGAAGAAAAATCGTCCGAGGCTTTCATACAATTCCTGCGGCGTATTCTTATGCAACTTCACAGACAGGATCGGCTGCGGAAGATTCATATCATAATAAGCATCCAACAGCGCATATGTAGTGAGATTTGTCAGATCTTTTCCGTCTACATCTTTTCCGCCTATCAGTAAATTCTGCGAAATTGCCCAGCTTCGATCTGCTACGTTGAAAAATACGAGAAGATGTTTTAATAGCGCCGCAGCTACTTCACGGCTCATATTCGTCTTTGCGCGATATGGTTCAAAAATTCTGTCCGCGTTTCCTACGGAAAATGCAAATGGGTTCGGTGTCTGCTCCAGACACATCGTCTGCCAGATTAAAATAAAAGACTGAATTGCTTCATATAAATTGTCAGCTCCGTTCCTCGGCACTTTATGAAGCGTCTTCTTCATCAGACGATATCTTCCTTTATCTTCCGGCAAAACTGCACGATTTTCTCTCTCTTCTGCCAGTAACGCATAGCGGTCTGCCAAAACCTCCAGCGCCTCCATCGAAATTTTCATCGCTTCGAAATAGCTCTTCCTTTCATCTTGACACGTCTCTTGACTTTTCAAAATTGCTTCCTTCACCCCTGTGGTTCCATGAGCAAGAAGAGGACGTACATCCGGAATTAAGTGACCGGTCACCTGCTCGATAAAGAAAATCGCTTCGCTGGTACTATCTCCGGCAATGTCATACGCTTTTCTAAGCGCATCCGCAAATTCAGTCTTGTTATTGTACTCTCTAAGATTCTCAATCCTCTCCTCTGTAATATCTCCGATTGGATCAATGTCTCCAAACACTGCCACCGGATCACAATATCCACAGAAAGAATCCACTGTAAATGCCGGATTGATCAACGCATATGAACGTGCAAACGAATCATCCTGTGTGCCCGCAAACACATGATATTCTCCTAATGTGAGAGGAATGCGTTTCATCACTTCCACCTGCGTCCTGGCTATACGGATACAGTCTTCTTCGTTTTTATATTTTTCATCACATTCCCGCTGAATTTCTTTTGCCAGAAACCATCCTTCCAAATGATTAAGAGCTCTCTCTTCTTGAAATCGTTTTTTCGCCAGATCTGTAATCCGATCTGCTTGAAATACTGCCTTTACTTCCATTGCTATCTCCTTTCTTTGAATCAACTCTTCTTTAATTGAATTCCGTTCTTTTTTAGCTTCTCTTGAAAATAATGAATCTGTTCCAATGTTACATGTGCTTTTTCTGTCATTTGATATTCCATACCGCATGCTTCCCATTTGTTTTTTCCGAACTCATGATATTTCAGAATTTCCACAGTTACATTTTCTCCTGCAAGTTCTTGAAGATACTGCGTAAACATCTCCATATCCTCTTCACTGTCATTTACCCCTCCAATGAAAGGTATCCTAATATCCAGACATTTATGTTCCGACGCTGCCCGCCTTAAATTTTGATCTACTGTCTCAAAAGGAATCCCTGTATACATCACATGTTTTTCCGCATTCCAATATTTGCAGTCCATAATCAACTGGTCGATATATGGAAAAAGTTCCGGAAGTCTGGGATGCGTTCCATTGGTTTCGATCGTCGTATGTATTCCCGCCTGCTTAAGCCGCACCAAAAGTTCTTTCAACACATCAAACTGCATCGTTGCTTCTCCTCCGGTAAAGGTTACCCCTCCGCCGTCATAGAACATCGGACTGCTCCTTAGAATTTCATCAAAAATTTCATCCGTTGTATATTCTTCAAATGATAACCGAAGTCCTTTATTTTTATATTTTACAGTCTGACATTCCCTGCCGCTGCATTTCGCACATATGGAACGATCCAGCACGTTTTCTTTTACAGCGCCTTTCGGACAAAGCTCATCTTGAATCCAATCTTTATCCAGATAAAGAGCCCCTTCCATCCTCATTCCTTCCGGATTCGCACACCACGGACATTTCATATTACATCCTTGAAGGTGATAAACAAGGCGGTTCCCCTGTCCATCCTGCGAATAGTTGAAGCCCTTCTGGAAGAATCTTATTTTTTTCATTTCTTTCTTCCTCCGACTTTTATTGTTATTTTAGTTCATTCCATTCATCTTCTCCGTCCCAGATGTCCCGCCAGTCTTTCGCTTCTTCCCAAAGAAATACTTTTCCCTTGATTAACCGCTGATTCCGATCTGCTTTTTTCAATCGCTCCATCTCATCCTTGGTCAGAAAATCTTCGGTCGTACACTTCAAATTTCCCACATACTCATTTTCATAGATAGAAAACGGAATCGGAACCTGTCCTCTTTGAACCGCCCATTTTACACAGATTGTTGCAGGATGGCATCCGTGTGCCTTTGCAATCTCTTTCAATTCGGGAAGTTCAAATGTTACCACATCGTCCGGTTCCGTATCACGTTCCGGTCGGCACGGAGATCCTAATGGGCTAAATGCAATCGGCAAGATTCCTTGCTCTTTACAATAATCAAATAATTTCGACTGCTGGAACGTCGGATTAATTTCTATCTCCAGTACTGTCGGACGAATCCTGCAAAGCGGAAGTACCTGTTTTAATTTTGTAATTGTCATATTTGACATACCGATACTTTTTACCAATCCGAGATCCACCAAGCGTTCCATCTGCCGCCAGACACCCATGTACTCCTCTACAGAAAATGGAACTGCGTCCGGATTTCTTCCTTCCAAATGTGCTCCCGGCGCATGATAATTCGGAAACGGCCAGTGAACCATATAAATGTCCAAATAGGAAAGCCCAAGATCTCGAAGACTCTGTGCACAGGCAACCAGCACATCTCCCTTTCCATGCATATCATTCCAGACTTTCGTCATAATTGTAAGATCTTGTCTCTGTACAAGACCTTCTGAAAATGCCTTTGAAAACACGTCGCCGATATCTTTTTCATTTCCATATGCTGCTGCGCAGTCAAACAGACGATATCCTGCTTGAATCGCCCCATACACCGCATTTGAAACTTCCTCTGACGTATACTTATCATTTCCAAAGGTCCCCATCCCGATTCCCGGAATCACCATTCCGTTACTCAATATTCTCCGAGGTACTAATTCTGGGTTTACTCTTTCCATCTCTCTTTTCCGCCTTTCTATTGGTATTGTTATATATAACCATTCTGGGTATAAAAATTCTACTCCCCACTGGATATCTTTTTAAACTGTCCTTTTACCGGACATATTTTGGCTTTCCATTTCGCCCCTTCTTCCATCTGACATTTCAGACATTCGAAAATCTTTTCTGCACTTGCCTGCAAATCTTGATTGTAAAGAAAAAACGAATATTTCTTCGCCCCCTCAAATTCATCAATGACCGCCAATGTTACTTTCGACTGTTTTCCGGAAGGAGCAAATTCATTTTGATCTGCCAGAAATTCCAATACCTGCATTCCGATCTCTCCTGCCCCACACAGGATAAACGCATGCTCCATCGTTTCCGCCAGTTCTTTTATTCGTTCCAGAGCTTCCCTCTCAATCCTTCGATCTCTTCTCCACGGAACATTTTCGACTTTGCCCTCCGGATGAATTCTCCGATAAGCTTCTTCGCGTTTTCTGATATTGCTGACATACAGATTATCCCAGCCGACATACATATAATCTACAAATGTATCCCCTGCACGCAGAAGTGTTTCGACCGCATCTTCATTGTCCAGAAAAACACTGTCCGCAAAGGGATGTGCCACGTCCGTATCAAAAAACACCAGATTCATACCAATGCTTCGAAGTCTCAGAAGTTTTTCTCTGTCAATGCTTTGATCATCCGGCCACACAACAACATTTCGAATATCCTTGCGGTAGAGCCGATAGAGACAATCTTCCAGTGATGTCGGTTCCGGTACTTCTACATACAAAAGCAAGGTATCATGCTCCCATGCACATTTTTGAAACTCCGCGATAAAACGAACGAAAAATGGATTTTTTGAAGGCGCCACTAATGCGATCACATCCAGAGGATTGCGATTCCCATAATTTTTAAGTGTGACTTTCGTTCCATTGCCGACCTCTCTGACAATCAAATCATCTTCTTCCAGAAGCTCCAATGCTTTTCGCACTGTAATACGGCTCATTCCATATTCTTCCGCCAATTGTCGTTCCGAAGGAATACGCTCTCCGCTCTGGTATACGCCCTCATATATTTTTTCGCACAACACATTTTTCAATTCCAGATATCTAAGCTCAGCCGCTTCTCTTCCCATACTTTGTTCCTCTGTATCTTATCTTCCATAATACTCTTTCCTTAATGGTATTGTATAAGAATACCATTAGCCGCGCAATATGAATTTTTAATAAAAAAGAAGGCGCTATTCTGGTGAATATGCCCTACCGCTTTGCAATATATAAAATGAGGACAGGCTTTTCAAAACCCATCCTCATTTACAATTACATTTTTTCAATTTTAATCTGCGGATACAGTCTCTCCATATCTTCCATCACAAAATATCCGGTCTCTTCTCTTAACGCTGCCGCTGCAGAGATTGCGCTGGCCTTCCGGAGTGTTTCTTCTATACTCATCCCTTCTGCAAATCCGAGTGCGAATCCGGCAATCATAGAATCTCCGCATCCCACTGTATTTACCGCGTCAATTCTCGGAACAATCGCACGAAATACTCCTTCGTCACTGACTGCTAAGGAACCATCTGCTCCCAGAGAAACTGCTACAACTTCTACGCCTCTTGCGTGAATCTCTTTTGCCGCTTCAATGATCTCATCAATCTCATTACAGTCTTTACCTGTCAACATTCGAATTTCATCAATATTCGGCTTGATCATTGTCGGACACGCTTCGATTCCCATCTCAAGCAGCTTTCCGCTCGTATCCAGAATCACCTTCTTACCGGCATCTTTCACAACTTTTACAAGTTTCTGATATGCGGTTCCATCCAATCCTTTCGGAACGCTTCCGGACATTGCTACAACATCCGCTTTTTTCACCAATTCTTTGAATTTTTCCAAAAATCCCAAAAACTCTTCTTCCGAAACAGTAAATCCAGGCTCTAAAAATTCTGTCTGGACACAGTTCTTTTCATCCCAGATATTAATGCAGGAACGGCTCTCTGACTCCAAATGATAAAAAGCACTGTTCACATGATAGTCTTTGAGAGAAGCCTCGATATAGTTACCTGCATGTCCTCCCACAAATCCTGTTGCCACAACCTCTGCGCCTGCAACAGCTGCCGGCTTGGACACGTTGAGCCCTTTTCCTCCGGGCACATATGCACATTCTTTTACCCGATTTACTTCTCCTACCTTAAATTCTTCCACTACATATCGTTTATCAATCGCTGCGTTCAGCGTAACTGTCAATATCATGACTTCCTCCTACTCTTCATTCATTAACAGTACTTTTCCTTTTACAAGCCCCGGTGTTTTAAACATCTGGAATGCTTCCTGCGCCTGGCTCATCGGCATCTTCTTATAGATAAAACCAGGATCAAACTTCAACTGTCCGGTTGCAAAATAGTGTGCTGTCAACTGCCACTCTTTTCCTGGGAACGGCGAACTATAAGACATCCATGATCCCGTAAGCTTAAATTCTTTCCGGTTCATATTCTCCCACATTTTCGGTGTAAATGTAAGATCTACATGTGGCGTTCCGATAAAGCAGACATGCGCCTTGTTGGCAGCCAATTCAAATGCCATATGCATAGTAGGAACCTGTCCGGCTGTTTCGAACACATAGCCGTAACCTTTTCCTCCTGTGATTCCCATGGCTTTTTCCATGTAACCTTCTTCCATCGTATTTACAACTTCGTCTGCTCCGAGTTTCTTCGCAAGTTCCAGTCTCTCGTCACTGATATCAAAAACAACTACCTTTTTAGAACCGAAGATCTTCGCCCATTGCATGGTGAACATTCCGATCGTTCCTCCGCCGAGAACTGCTACACACTCTCCGCCCTTATAATCATTCTGAAGTACTCCATGAAGCGCTACAGTGGAAGGCTCAAACATCGCTCCCTGTTCATAAGAAATGCTCGGATCAAATACAACCGCATTCTGTTCCGGTATTACCACATAATCCGCATTGCTTCCCTGCTGTCTTGAACCAATAAAACTATAGTGTTTACACAATGAGAAGTTACCGTTTTGGCAGTCGTCACATTTCATACATGGAAGAAGCGGTGCTCCGGAAACACGATCTCCAACTTTTACAGTTGTCACTCCTTCGCCAACTTCCACAACATCTCCGGAAAACTCATGTCCCAGTACGATTGGATAAAAATGCACTCCGTTGTGGAGAACTCTCGGAATATCAGATCCGCAGATTCCGGAAGCTTTCACTTTCACCTTCACGGTTCCCGGCTCAACTTTTGGTTCCTCATAATCCAAATATTGTACATCTTCATTTGCACATACAACTGCTGCTTTCATTTTATCTTACTCCTTTCTTCCCATTACACTCTTCAACTGCTCATACAGCAGAAGATAGGTCTCATAATTTTTATCATACACCGGTTTCATTTCCGGATTCGGTTCATGTGCTCTTTTGATCTCTACCGTACGCTCTACTGCTTCTTCAAAGCTGTTGTACATACCGATTCCCACTCCCGCCAGAATCACTGCGCCAAGTGTTGTCGCAGTATCGGAGGACGGAACGATGATCTTCTTACCTGTCACGTCAGCCTTGATCTGTGTCCAAAGCAAGGAATTTGCAGAACCTCCCATTGCACGCAGTTCACTTGCGGTTGCTCCCGCCTGCTCTGCAACATCCAGATTATGGCGAAGTGATAATGCAACTCCTTCCATGGCCGCTCTGACAAAGTGTCCTTTTGTCTTACTGAAATCTAATCCGTAAAATACTCCTTTTGCGTACGGATCCCAAATCGGAGATCTCTCACCGGACATGTACGGCAGAAATACAACGCCGTCACTTCCCGGAGACACTTTAGCTGCAATTTCATTGAATAATTCCAGAGAACTCTTTCCCAGTTCTGCCCCTTTCACTCGTTCGTAATCAGCAAACTCTTTCTCCATCCAGCGCATCACGCCGCCTCCGCCGACAGTACCTCCCTGAAGAATCCACTGTCCCGGAACTGCATGGTAGCTCAAGATCAATCTCTTGTCCGCTTTGTATGTGTCCATACAAATACTCATTCCACCGGCCTGACCGCCTTGCTCCTGTGTTTCTCCCGGATGAATAACACCTGCGCCAAGTGTACCGCAAGCCGCATCCAACGCTCCTGCTGTCACCGGTGTCCCTTCCATCAATCCACATTCAGCCGCTGCTTTGGCCGTTACTTTTCCCACTACCAGATGACAAGGGAAGATATCCGGAAGCATCCCCGGCTCGATTCCCAACTCTCGGCACATGTCCATATCCCATGTTCCGCGGCGCATATCAAAACAATGCAGTCCATAGCCCTGCGACAATTCCTGTGTATATTCTCCTGTCAGCTTATATGCGATAAAACTGTTGGACTGAAGCACTTTATAAGTCTTCTTATATACATCCGGTAAATATTTCTTATACCACAAAATCTTTGGTGTTGTATAAGACGGTTTAAACGGATTTCCACACACTTCAAAAATCCGGTCTTCTCCCACTTCGCGTCCGACTTCTTCGCAGATATCCGCTGCTCGTGTATCCATCCAGATCGGTGTATTTGTCAATACTTCACCGTTCTTGTCCATCGGAATCGCAGACCAGCTCTGTCCGTCAATTCCGATTCCCGCTATTTCTCCCGGATTCACTTTTCCTTTTTCCAGTGTCTCACGCACTGCACGACAAACAGCTGACCACCATTCTTCCGGATTCTGCTCTGCCCATCCGGCTTGCGGATAATAAACCGGATAATCTCCGTTTCCGCTGGCAATCACTCGTCCGTCTCCGTCAAATATAGCAATCTTGCAGGCGCTTGTTCCAATATCAATTCCTAATAAATATTGCTTCATAGCGACCTCCTATGTATGAATTATTCTGCTTTTCCTTCACATCCGCACATTTTCATGCGTCCTTTTACCGTCTCCTTCACAGCTTCCATAGCTACAACGCCAAGCTTCTTTGGATCAAATGTTTCCGGTTTTTCAGCAAGTAATTTCTTACATGCGTCTGTATATGCAACACGAAGCTCTGTTGCAAAGTTCACCTTACACATTCCTCTTTCCACACATTCTTTTACATCCTCTTCACTAAGACCGGATGCTCCGTGAAGAACCAATGGTGCAGAAACGAGTTTTTTCACATCCGACACACGCTCTTTATCTAAAACCGGTGTTCCCGCATAGAAACCATGTGCTGTTCCGATTGCGATTGCCAGAGAAGTAACTCCAGTTCTCTCTACGAACTCTTTTGCTTCCTGAGGATCGGTATTTGTATCTGCCTCAGTTTCTAAATCATCTTCTTTACCGCCAACTTTACCAAGCTCTGCTTCCACCGGAACGCCAAATGCTTTTGCCACATCTGCCACTTTTTTTGTAATTGCCACATTTCCCTCGAAATCTTCGTGAGAACCATCGATCATAACAGATGTATAACCTGCTTTCATTGCTTGAACAGCCAGTTCAAAACTATTGCCATGATCTAAGTGCAAACATACCGGAACAGATACTTTCTCTGCCTCTGCTGCAACGATTGCCGCAAAAGTTTCTAATGTGCCGTATTTTACAGTTGATGGTGTTGTCTGCAGCATAACAGGTGCATGTAATTCTTCTGCTGCCGCAAGAACTGCCTTTACCATCTCCATATTTTCCACATTAAAAGCTCCTACTGCGTAGTTTCCTTTCTGTGCGTCTGCTAACATTTTTTCTGAAGTTACTAATGCCATAATTTTTTTCCTCCTTATTTAATATTTTTATAGATTACTTTTTTTCCGGATAAACACAATCAATCCTCAAACGTTCAAATTCTTTCAGCCAATCTTTCGACGGTTCTTTATCCGTCACTGCCTTGGTCAGCTCTGTCCACTCTGCCACTTTCGCAAACGCCATTTTGTCAAATTTGGAATGGTCCGCAACCAATATACGTTCCTTTGCCGCATTTAACATCAATCGTTTGCTGCAAGCATCCTGCTCATCTGAATCCATCATCCCCACGCCCAGATTCATTGCTTTACAGGAAATAATTGCCTTATCTACATGATAAGAACTAATCATGCGATTCGTATTCGGTCCCACAAGGGCAAAAGATTTTTCTCTTGATACTCCACCGGTGGAAATCACATTCCATTCCGGCACATCAAACAACTCAAGAATGATTTCTACCGAATTTGTAATGATCGTAAGTCCTTCTTTCTTCCCTTTCAGCTCTCTCGCCACATACGCAGCTGTAGAACTGGCATCCAGCATAAGAGCCTCGCCGTCTCGAACCATATCTGCAATCATACACGCAATTTTCTGTTTCTCCACAATCATCTGATTTTTTCGAATATTAAATGGAAGATCAAAAATACTATGTTCGTTTAAAACTGCTCCGCCGTAGCTTTTGATTACCAGTCCGTCATTTTCCAGTTTTTCCAGATCCCGACGAATGGTTTCTTCCGACACTTGATATAAGCGGCTCAACTCACTGACCACTACACGCTTATCCTTTTGAAGCTTCTCTAATATGCGATTACGCCTCTCAATCGCAAGCATTCAGGCACCTCCTTTTCTCTGTTATCCATATAGACTGTCACAATATTCCACACAAACAATGTTGTTTCTATTTAAATATTACCACTTATTCAAATATAAATCAACACATATTTGTTGTTTTTATGTGGTTTTCGGTTTTCACCAAAAAGAAACGGAGCTTTTCAAACTCCGTCCCGATTTTTGTATTTTATTCATACATCCGTATATGGAAAGATTTCCTTATACATGCTCTTGCTGCGTCTAAGTCTTCAAACATACCGTCTCGAAGCATCTGCACCGCAATATTTCCTATGGAAGTTGCCTCACCCGGTCCCGCCGATACTTTTCTTCCCGTGTATTTTGCAGTTAATTTATTCAAGTAATCTGCATTCGATCCGCCGCCTACTACGTAGACGGTGTCATAATACTTGCCGGTCAGTTCTTCTAAATGTGCCAATGTGTCTGCGTAGCACCGCGCCAGACTATTATATATAACTGCCGCGATTTCACCTACGCTCTCCGGAACCTGTTGATCCGTTCGCCTACAGAAGTCTTGCACCGCTTGTATCATGCTTTTCGGCGCCATAAATGAAGCATCATTACAATCTACAATAGAAGCTATCTGTTCCTGTTCTGCCCGTTCACATATTTGTGCAAAACTTAATTCCTCTTCAAATTCTTTTTTTACCGACTGGATCATCCATAATCCCATGATATTTCGCAGATAACGATATCTGTGATCATAGCCGCCCTCGTTGGTAAAATCAGCTTTCATACTTTCCAGTGAACAATCCGGTTCTCTACGCTCAACACCCATTAAGGACCATGTACCTGAGCTTATATAAACCACGTCATCTCCTTCCGCCGGAACTGCAAGCACTGCCGATCCCGTATCGTGCGAAGCAGGAAGTACAACCGCACAATCATATCCTACTTCTTCCTTAACTTCTTTTCTCAAATGTCCTGCTAACGTTCCCGGCATATCCACAGACCGGAAGATCTTCTTCGGAAAGCCCAATTTTTCAATCAACTCCCAATCCCAATCTCCGGTTTTTGCATCAACTATCTGACTTGTAGATGCAATCGTATATTCCATTTTTTTCTCTCCGCTTAACAGAAAATGGAAATAGTCCGGAAGCATTAACATCGTTTCCGCTTCCTCAAGCTGTTCCGGATATTTTTCTTTAATTGCCTGAAGCTGATAAATCGTATTGTATGACTGCTTCTGAATTCCCGTCCGCCGATAAAGTTCTTCTTGAGAAATCACTGATTCGATCTTTCGATCCATTCCTTCTGTTCGGTTATCCCGATATCCCACTGTATCGCCAATTACGTTATCTTCTTTATTAAGCAATACAAAATCGACTCCCCATGTATCCACAGACACCGACACAGGTATTTTCCCTATTTCCTTACATTTCTTCATGCCCGTTTTTATTTCCGAAAACAATTGTTCAATGTCCCAACACAAGGCTCCATTTTTCTCCTCCATTCCATTTTGGAAACGGTGCACTTCTTGAAGATCCATCCGCCCATCATGGAGTTCTGCCAAAATATGACGTCCGCTGGACGCTCCTATATCCACAGCCAGATAATATTTTCCCATATTTGTTCCTCCTTTTCCAGACTGGTAGTGTCAAAAACTACCTGTTTTTTATTGCTCAAATCTATTAAAAACCTTGATTTTATGGGAAGTCGCAAATAAAAAGAGCATTTACCTCCCATTTTTGATATAATGTCCTCGACCAAAAT
>UQRE01000025.1 GCA_900543415.1 uncultured Dorea sp.
CCAGTAACCACAAGGGATACAGCGATTTTTTCTCTTCCTAACTGTCAAAGATGGGACTGTATATAATACTATCTTATTACATGAAGATATTCAATACCAGAACTTCTACAACACCCACTGCCCATGCAATCGTAGATGTCACAGACCATACTTTCAACTGATCTTTCGCCTCGCTTACTCCAAGAGTTCTGTTTACCACCCAGAAGTAGCTGTCGTTGAAGTATCCAAAGAATAGAGAACCTACACAACATGCAATCGCTCCAAGAAGCGGGCTTGCTCCTGATGCAATGATGATCGGTGCAGAAATACTTGCTGCTGTTGTCATTGCAACTGTTCCTGAACCCTGAATGAAACGCATTGCTGTAGAGATCAGTAACGGAAGAACAACGATCGGAATTGCTGTCTGTGCAAGACCTTCTGCCATAAAATTACCAAGACCGGAATCTTTAATAATCTGTCCAAGAGCTCCGCCTCCACCAGTAACCAGCATGATGATACCTGCAGACATCATACCTTTTTCCATTTCACTAAGACATGTGTGTCTGTCTAACTTTCTTCCAAGTGTAAAGATTGCTACTAAAAGACCGATACCAACTGCAACGATTGGCTGTCCAAGGAAGATCAGGATTTCCATGATTCCTGTTGTCGCACCGACTGCTGTTGCAACTGTGTTGATCAGGATTAATACGATTGGAACTAATAATGGCATAAAGGATTCTAATGCTCCTGGCACACCACTCATATCCATTGCAAATGCTCCGTCGTAATCCGGCTCACGATATGGAGCTTCTACAACCTCTCCATCCTCGTTCGGAATGCGATAATATTTCTTTGATAAGTACAGTCTTGAATATGCGATACAAGCAATTGTCATCGGAAGCGCAAGAACAATTGTCAAAAGAATAAAGCTTCCTACATCAATTCCAAAGATACCGCAGACTCCAAGCGGGCCCGGTGTTGGCGGTACTAAGGAATGTGTAATTACAAGTCCTGCTGCCAATGCTACTCCAAGTCCAATAAATGACTTCTTAGTCGCTCTGGAAATCGCCTTTGCAATCGGCGCAAGCACTACGAATCCAGAATCACAGAAAATCGGAATAGATACAAGGAATCCTGTCAGCGCCAGAGCTTCCTCTTCTCTCTTCTTACCAAACAGTTTCAAGAATGTATAAGCCATTCTCTTTGCTGCTCCGGTCACTTCAAAGATCTGTCCCATCATAACACCGAAACCGATGATAATACCGATACTTCCAAGTGTTCCACCAAACCCTGATGTAATCGAATTGACAATACCAAACGTCTTCTCAACGCCATCCACTTCAATCGTTGTGTTGAGTAACGGCATACCGCCAACAACTCCAACAATCACTGTACAGATGATCAATGCCAGAAATGCCTGTACCTTTGTTTTCAATACCAAGAATATCAGGACCGCAATACCAATTGCCAGACCAATTAACATTCTCTCTCCACTAAGCCCATTTACCATAGTAGACCTCCTCTTTTTCCTTTTTTACTATTTTGTAAAGTTTGGTGCATATTTTGCCGCCAGTAAAATAGCTTCGATCATGCTGACCGCACTTACGATTCCTTTTCCCGCAATGTCGAATGCCGTTCCGTGATCTACGGAAGTCCGTAAGATCGGCATTCCATTTGTAATCGCAATGGTCTTCTCAAAGTCCAGCGTTTTCGTTGCGATGTGTCCCTGATCATGATACAGCGATAATACACTATTATATCTGCCCTGCGCTGCCTGATGGAACACGGAATCTGCCCCGATCGGTCCTACAACTTTATATCCTTCTGCCTGAAGCTTCTCTATAGCCGGCATGATTTCATTGACTTCTTCCCATCCAAAAAGTCCATGCTCTCCACTGTGAGGATTCAATCCTGCAATCGCCATTGTTCCGTCTGTCACTCCCAGTTTTTCCAGAGCTTTCATACAACGCTTTACATAATCAATGATTCTGTCTTTCGTGATCATGTCCAGCATTTCTCTTAAAGACACATGTCTTGTCAGGAAGAACACGCGCATTCCGTTCGTCTCAAACATCGTCAACGGATCTTCTGTCCCCGTAAGCGCTCCGAAGATTTCTGTGTGTCCGATGTAGTTGATACCTCCCGCACGTAAGGATTCTTTGTTGATCGGTGTCGTTGCAACAGCATCTACTTTGCCTTCATTGGCAAGCTCAATACACTTTGCAATATATTCATATGCGGCTTTACCGCACATTCCATTGACTTTGCCAAATTCAAATTTGGCCATGTCAACATTGCCAAGATCAATCAGATTCAGGATTCCCTTACGGTAATCTCCCTCCTCTGGCTCTGAGATCACGTGAACAGTTAAATCTTCACCGACAATCTTAATAGCATTTTCTATGATTGTCTTATCTCCGACAATCACACAATCCGCCGCCTCGAACACATCTCCTGATGCAACAGATTTTGCTACGATCTCCGGTCCAACTCCTGCCGGATCCCCAATAGGTACTGCAATTAATGGTTTTTTCATAACGTCTCATCCTTTCTTGATAAATATAGATTAAATGTATAATTTTTCTTTCAAATAAGTAACACAGCGGTTAATCGCGTCTCTTCCGCCTTGGCTACCGCCTTTTGTAATAATGTGCACGCCTTCAAACTGTCCCTTTAAGAACTGCCCGTACGCCGCCAGCGGAAGGACTTCGTCCATCAGACTTAATCCGGCTGTCTCAAATTTCTGACATACTGCAACTGTTACGTCACCGCCACTTGTATAAAGTCCTTTAAATGTCGGTTCTGCCTTAAAAATTCGATAAGTAATCTCCGCAAAAGCACGGTTAATCTTTCCTGTCACCTCATCCAGGGAGCACTGATAACGTTCCATATAAGGCGCAAAATCAATTCGATTCTCCGGATAAATCCCATCTCCTGTAACCGTGGATATGACGTTTCTGTCACATTCATCCAAAATTTCCTTTGTCACACGGGCAATTTCCAGTTCTCTTCTTTCATCACTTTCCAGAAGTTCTCTTGTCTTAACAAATACGTTATGTGTTCTCTGGGATAACCACAACTCTTCCATCTGTACCGTTGTATTTGGATTTACACTGCCTACAACCGCCAAAATCTTATTCTTTTCTTTTTTTTGCGTCGGCACAATCTGCTTTCTTGACAAAGTTGCCGTAAAGACACCCGGATCTACTGCAACAACCTTTAACCCGCTTGTAATCACTGCGTCTGCGATCAAATCTAAATCTTCCTGCGTTACACAGTCCAAAGTGATAATTCTGCTTCCAGATTTCACACAATCATTCATGAGGTTTGCCAGATAATGTTTTCCATGCATTAAATCTTTCATATAAATAGAAGATACTTGATATTTGCTTTGTTCGCGGAATAACACTTCTACCTCTGACACTTTTACCGGTGTCTTGGGATCAATTGCAATATTCGTCTTATGAAGCGGAATTCCATCTACCAGCATATACCCGCCGATCACAATTCTCCCAGAAGACGGAAAACAAGGCGCCACAATGGCTACATAATCTTCTCCCAAACAGTCCAGCATAGCATCTGTCTCACTTCCCAGATTGCCTCTCAACGTACTGTCAATTCTCTTAGCGTATACTTTTACTTCATCATTTTTTAAAAGGTTACATACATTATGTACACGGTTATATGCAATCTGTGCATCTACTCCACGACTGTCCGTCGGATACAGAACACAATCACAATCAGATAATGTAGAAAGTTCAATCCTCTCGGCATTCATAACCGTATAAGCTTTGTAATTCATTTTTTTCAGAAGTACACCAGTGGCATTCGCCCCTGTCAGATCATCTGCTATCACAACACACTGCGGCATAATCTTTTGTCTCCTTTCGCACGTATGTTACGTTCATTTATGTTCGTATTGTACTCCTTTTGTTTATTTTTGTCAATATAATCTATTTTTTATCAATCTTTTTCCACTAATTGCACAATATAATGTTATTATTTGTTCATTAGGACTTCTACCGCCTCTTTCAATGTAGAAATTTCTCCTACATTTCCAGGGAAGATCACATATGGCGTCAGAGGGAACTTACTTTCCTCTCCTGTCTGCCATACCGGAATTCCCGGTTTAATCTGTCCAAGTACATTTGCCTTTTTCACTGCCAACGCTTTTGTTCCCACGTCACTGGATGTAATACCACCTTTTGCAATAACAAAACTTGGTGTAATGCTCAGTCTGCCAACCAGTGCCTGTACTGCATCAGAAATTTTTACAGACAAACGAAGTTCATCTTCCTTATCTCCTGTATCTGCTGTAATCAAAACACGTGTTGTATAACAACATACAGTTTTACCTGCTCTGATACATTCTTCCTCTTTGTCAAGACATCTCTGAACTTCAGCTTCAAATGCCGCATCATCTTTCACCAATGTTGCATCCAGTTCGATAAATTCAATGTCTTTTAGTTCTTTTAAACATTCAACCTGCTTCGTTGTCTTATCTGTGTGAGAACCTACTACAACGATTCCACCATTTGTCGTCTCTTTCACTACCATCTGTTCTCTGGTAAGAAGCGGTTGGTCTGTAACTGCTCCCATCACCTTTACGATTGCAGCGGCTGTACGGAACATAAATACTTTTCCTTTTGCCATCGCGCGATAGAGTGCGACACAAAATACCTTTACATCTGCATAATCAACTGCATTTACAATGATTTTATTGAAATCTTTTACTTCCATTAACTGTGCTTCGATCTTATCGATATCCATATTATGGATGTCTTCCAAAGAAATACAGGTTACATCTGATGCCTTATATTCCCCTTTTGTCTTCTCCTCAATATATTCCGGCATGGTATACGCTGTATAACCAAAAGTTTTATCTTTTGCAAACTCTGTTTCATTTGCCGGAACCAGTTCTTCGCCGTATTTTACATAGTGTACATTATCAATGGTAAATCTTCCGCCCTCTTTAAAGAACGGGCACATCACTTCTCCATCAATCGTCTTTCCTGTATTCTTCTCATAATCAGCTTTTAAAAGCTGTGTTTCCAACGGATAATGTCCACGCAGTGTACTGTCGCTTCTGCTGATAAAGATATATTCTTTTCCTGTCTCTCTTGCCACTTCATCTACGACTTCCGCGATCTCATGGTGTGCTTTTGTTGTCTGCTCTTCTGTAAATCCGCGGGAATTTGTCAACACATAAAACAGGTTGTTCTCCTCTTCAAACCCCTGACGGATACTGTCTTTGTCCCAGTTTGTGTACACGGAAATGTCATGAACCGTCTGAACTCCTGTCGGATCATCATCCAGTACAACAATCTTCTTATTGTTTGCCTCTATCTCTTTTTTCAGAAGGCTATCGATGTACACTTCATCAATTTTCTGAAAAGATGTTAATATCTCTGCACTGATTGCCATATCTGCATCCTCCTTGTCTCTTCCTTCTGCCTAGTCAAATTTTTTCACTTCTACGTCTGCCAGTTTCTCAAAGTATTGTACGATTCCGCCGTGGTCATCATTCATGTGTCCATGAATCTTAAGTGTCTGAAGAATTTCATAAAGCTGAGCAGTATAAGGAATCGGAACATCAATCGCGTGCGCCGTATTCACTACATTTTTAATATCTTTGTGATTGATACGGATTGGTCCGCCCGGTTTGAAATTACGCTCTACAATCATCGGAATCTTCGCGTCAAGCACTGCACTTCCCGCAAGACCTCCACGGATTGCCCCATATACTTTCTGCGGATCTGCTCCTGCTTTTGCTGCCAGTACAAATGCTTCTGATACGACTGCGATTGTGTTGTTCACGATAATCTGATTTGCAAGCTTGGTCACACTTCCACTTCCGGATTCACCGATCAACAGCGCAGAAGATCCCAAAATATCAAAATATTCTTTCAGAGCATGAAAGTCTTTCTCGTCGCCGCCTGCCATAATTGCAAGTGTTCCTGCAATAGCTCCTGGTTCGCCGCCGGATACCGGTGCATCTACAAAACCAACTCCCTGCTCTTTCAGTCTTGCATAGCATTCTTTGGATTCAACCGGTGTAACAGAGCTCATATCACACACAATGCTTCCTTCTTTCAAGGTAGATGCAACTCCGTTCTCATCAAATAAAATAGACTTTACAATATCTCCGCTTGGAACAATAACGAACACAACATCGCAGGTAGCTCCGATTTCTGCGTAACTTCCTTCGGTTGCTCCTGCTGCGACTACATCAGCAACCGCCTCTTTGTTTAAATCTGTTACAACAAGATCAACACCTGCTTTTACCATGTTTTTTGCCATTGGTCTTCCCATAATTCCAAGTCCGATAAATCCTACTTTCATACTTCTTACTTCCTTTCTTTTGAAATTGTTTGTTTCTGTTTTTTCTGAAATAATCCGTTCATTATTTCGTTTTCTAACTTCACTTTACTACACACCGGTATACCGGTCAATAGATTGTTTCTCTTTCTCCCTTTTCTACATAATTCACCCCTTATTTTTGTGCAAAATTAATATATCTATATCTTCCTATTCGTTATTTTCTTAACACAATATACAATTTTTTCATTTCTTTTATCAACGTGATATTGACCGTTTTTCTCGTTTATTGTATGATATTCTTGTAAAAACACTTCATTTTTCTATTGTTTTTACAGGATCTTTGTTAAAAAAATATTTATCCGAACAATGTTAAGGAGTTTGCATATGATACCATTAAACGAACAGGCATACCGTCATTTACAACATATGATCCTCACCGATCAATTATCCTATCAGGAAATCTATTCCGAGACAAAACTTTCTAAAGAGCTTGGCATTTCCCGCACCCCGTTTCGAGATGCGATCCACAGACTTGCACAGGAAGGTTATATTGATATCATCCCCAGCAAGGGCTTTACGCTCCACCAACTGACAAAACAGGATGTTGATGAAACCTTTCAGATTCGTTCTGCCCTGGAATGTTACTGTACGCTCCAAATTACCCGTTCCTACGAAAGCCGAAATTCAAAAAAACTATTCCGTGAACTTGATTTTATTATGGAATGTCTAAAAGAAATTTTAGAAACCACAAAGTCCATTGAAGAATTCAGCGAATATGATTTTCAATTTCACACAAAAATCATTGAATATCTGCATAACGAACAATTCGCCTCTGTCTTTGCCACTTTTATGTACCGGATGAGAAGGCTTGCAGCGTTATCTCTATCCCACAAGGGGCGTATGGAAGATACTTACCAAGAACATATGAATATCTTAAATGCTATGAAACAAGGCGATACGGAACATATTTATGAAATTACTTTGAAACATATGGAAGTTCCAAGAGGAATTAATTTGGAAGACCTGTAAAACTTTTGTTGCCATGTCTTCTTTTCTATGTTACTATATATATTAGTAATTATTCCTATTTTATTTTTGATCGGAGGTATCTTATGAACAAACAAGCATTTCGAAACTTATCTTATGGTGTATATATTGTGTCCACAATGGATCAGGAGCGTCCTACCGGATGTACTGCCAACAGTGCCATGCAGGTAACTTCATCTCCTGCAACCATTGCAGTCAGTATCAATCATGACAATTATACCAATTCCTGTATAGACAAATCCGGTGTCTTTGCCATTTCCATCCTGTCTGAGGAATCAGATTCCACGCTGATCGGACGCTTCGGCTTCATGTCCGGCAGAGATATGGATAAATTCGATGGAATTAACTACTCTGTCAAAGAAGGGGTTCCGGTGATTGACGATGCCTGTGCATACATTGTCTGCAAGGTGGTTGACCGGATGGAGACTTCCTCACACACTGTCTTTTTAGGTGAGGTAATTGACGCTGACACTTTGAAATCAGCTCCGCCTATGACTTATGCTTATTACCACAATGTCATCAAAGGGAAAAGCCCTAAAAATGCACCAACCTATCTGCCAGAAGACTAGAAAGGAGTTTTCCATACTATGATTTTAGGTTCACACGTAGGAATGAGCGGCAAAGATATGCTTCTTGGCTCTGCAAAAGAAGCCGTATCCTACGGTGCAGATACATTTATGTTCTATACCGGCGCTCCGCAAAATACAAGAAGAAAAGACATCTCAGAACTGAACATTGACGCTGCATGGAACTATATGGAAACACACGGTATTCATGATATCGTTGTACATGCGCCTTATATCATCAATCTTGGGAATTCTGTAAAACCAGAGACATATGAACTGGCTGTTGAATTTCTTGCGAAAGAAATCGAACGCACCGAGGCGTGCAAGAGTCGTACTTTGATTCTTCATCCCGGCGCTCATGTAGGAGCCGGAACAGACACCGGAATAAAACAGGTCATTCAAGGACTCAACGAAGTGCTGACCAGAGACACGAATCTTTGTATTGCTCTTGAAACGATGGCTGGAAAAGGTTCCGAACTTGGGCGAAACTTTGAAGAGCTAGCGCGTATTTACGATGGTGTCACTTATAACGAGAGGCTTCGGGTATGCTTCGACACCTGCCACACTCATGACAGTGGTTACGATATCATCCATGATTTTGATGGCGTCATTGAAAATTTTGACCATCTTCTCGGGAAAGATCAGATTGCAGTCTTCCACATCAACGACAGCAAGAATATTTGCGGCGCCTCTAAAGACCGGCACGCTAATATCGGTTTTGGTGAGATTGGCTTTGATGCCCTCTCTTATATTGTCCACCATCCTGATTTTACAGATGTTCCAAAGATTTTAGAGACGCCGTATGTCCCATCTCTCGTCAAAGAGAAAAAATCTTATGCGCCGTATAAGCATGAAATTGAAATGCTTCGTGCAGGCAGCTTTCAGCCCCAAATACAGGAGACAATCCTTGCTGAAAATGAAGGGTAAGTCTCGTCGTTCACAAAATGAATATAGCCGTGAAAACATAAAAAGATTTTATCAGACGAACCTTCTCCCCGAAAGTTCGTCTGATTTTTTATAATGCCGGAAAACTTTTTCTTTCTTGACAATTTTCTCTTTTTGTATTATTGTATTATTATCTTAATACAATATATTATTCGAAGTGAGGTGAATGATATGCCATGGGACTTAGATGAAAACCGCCCAATCTACTTACAGTTAATGGAGAAAATACAGCAAGATATCATATCGGGAGTCTATCAAGCAGGCGACAGACTTCCTTCCGTTCGCGAACTGGCGCTTGATGCAGCGGTCAACCCAAATACAATGCAAAAAGCTCTGTCGGAGTTAGAACGAAGCGGTCTTGTATACTCTCAGCGCACCAGTGGACGCTTTATTACGGAGGATAAAAATATGTTAAAACAATTAAAAACGGAACTTGCAGCCGGACATATCCGAGAATTTTTGATAACTATGAAACAACTTGGATTCCCACCGGAGGAAACGCTTATCTTGATTAAAGAGACTATAAAGGAGGACGCATAACATGAACCCTATTTTAGAATGCAGAGGTCTTTCCAAACAATACACTTCTGGCTGTTATGCTTTAAACAACTTGAACCTTTCATTAGAGCGCGGGCAGATCATCGGTCTTCTCGGTCCAAACGGAAGTGGAAAGACTACTTTTATCAAACTAATCAACGATCTTCTTCCCCCCACAAGCGGACAGATTTTAATCGACGGAAAACTGCCGGGTGTAGAGACAAAAGCAATGGTCTCTTATCTTCCCGAGCGCACACATTTAGACCAAACAATGAAGATCAAAGATCTAATTAAATATTTCTCTGATTTCTATGAAGATTTTAGAACAGAACGGGCATTTACCATGCTGAAAGATCTTAATATCGACCAGAATGCCAGACTAAAGAACCTGTCAAAAGGAACGAAAGAAAAGGTGCAGCTCATACTTGTCATGAGCAGAGATGCAAAACTATATATTCTTGATGAGCCGATCGGCGGAGTCGATCCTGCTGCCAGAGACTATATCCTTCACACGATTTTAAATAATTATAATGAAGAAGCTACCATTCTTCTGTCCACGCATCTGATCCATGATATTGAAAGCATTCTGGATCAAGTAATTTTCATTCGGCAAGGTCAGCTTGTTTTGAATGCTTCTGTGGATGAAATCCGTATGGAACAAGGAAAATCTGTAGACTCACTATTTCGGGAGGTGTTCAAATGTTAAAAAAGCTTATCAAATATGACTTCAAGGCATTAAACCGATATTTGCTCCTCATTCACGCTTTTTTACTTGCTGTGGCAGCAGCTGTAAGAATCTTTCTGACGGAACCTTTACGCATTGGAGACTCACAGAGCGTTATCGTGTCAACATTTGGAATTATCCTGTTCGTATTGATTGCCGTAGGAATCTCCTTTGCAACAAGCCTGTTGACCGCAATTCGTTTCTATAAAAACCTGTTTTCAGACGAAGGATACTTAACTCATACACTGCCGGTCACAAGAGGACAACATTTGCTTTCCAAAACGATCGTCGGTACTGCATGGTGCTTACTTGATCAACTCCTTTTACTTGGAAGCATCTTTTTAATCTTCCATGCAGAGCCGCTTCGCGATCTATTCAATGCAAATAAGGCAGAACTTTTAGAAGCGTTCGGATTTACCGGTGCTTATGCAAATCTCGCACTTTGGAAAATCATTCTCTACCTTCTTATCTTCCTGTTGATTAGTGCGCTGTCTTCCGTGATCATGATCTATGCCTCTATCGTCATTGGACAATTATTTACAAATCATCGGGTGTTAGGATCGGTCATTTGCTACATCGGACTTACTACTCTCCTGTCCATTATCAGTTATGCCTTACTATTTGCACTGGGACTTGTAAGTTTGAAAGTCACGGACACTTCTATGTCCATGCAGTACTTCAGCACCGTTTCTTATATGGTAAAAACACTCAACTTATCTATGATCCTTGCCTTAGTAACAAGCGTAATCTTATATACTATCACTTACCAGTTGATGCGGGTAAAGCTCAACCTCAATTAATTCTTAATCTATACGAGAATAAATACTGGAGCCGAAAACCTTATGTTTTCCGGCTCCAAAATTCTTTCATAAAATCAGCGGCATTTTCCTGTCTGCACAGCTTATAGTTTCCCCATTCTCTTGGAAATACTTCTCGGTATCTCATATCAAGAAACCGATCATCAAGAAGCAGTACAACTCCCCTGTCTTCCTGCGTTCTGATCACCCTCCCTGCGGACTGAAGCACCTTATTCATCCCCGGATAGAGATAAGCGTAATCGAATCCGTGGAAACCATGTTCATCAAAGTACTGTTTGAGAAGTTTCCGTTCCCGACATACCTGCGGAAGTCCGGTTCCAACAATCACCGCCCCAATCAACTGCTCTCCGGTAAGATCGATTCCTTCCGAGAAAATTCCTCCCATCACACAAAAGCCCATCAAACTATGCTCTCTGTCCTCTTCAAAGTTTTCAAGAAAAATTTCTCTTGCTTCTTCTGACATATACTGAGACTGGATCACATCATCCACTTCCACCGAACCTTGGGATACGATTACAAGAAATTCTTCATGCACATCTTCCATAAAACGGTAAGAAGGAAAAAAAGCAATATAATTCCCATGTTTTGTCAACGCCACCTGATAAAGATACTCTGCATATCTACGATACGTATCTTCTCCACGTCTCGTATATTTCGTGCTTACATCTGTCCCCAGAAGAAGAAGCCTCTTTTCCATATCAAAGGGGGATTCCGCATAAATTGCATAATCATCACTGGCTGTACTCAATAACTTTTTATAGTAATGAATGGGCAAGAGAGTCGCCGAAAAAAACACGGTGCTATTTCCTTTATCCAGAAATTCTTGAAGATTTTTTGCCGGATTCACACAAAACAAGTGAATTTCAAAGTGTCCATTGTTAAGAAGCTCTGAATAGATCATATAGTTTTCATCCAGACGATCATGTGTCGCCACAAAACGTCTGACATCAAAATAAAAGTCCAGCACTTCTTTTCGTAAATCTTCTTTCTTACAATCCTCTAGGAAACGCTCCAACTCTCCCATCAAATTCAACAACTTTAAATAAATATGCGAAACACTATTCAATACTTGATAGTCTTCACACTCCCGTTTTAATGTAAGAAGCTGCTGATTACATTCGGAAATCCTTTTCGCAAGCTTTACATCTTCGTCTTTCACCAAACGTTTCACTTTTAGAAAATCTTCCTTGCAAAGTTTTGCACTGTACATACTTCTTCCACGTTCTACCAGATTGTGCGCCTCATCAATCAAGAAAAGATATTCTCCACTTATTCCTTCACCAAAGAACCGACGAAGATGGGCGTTTGGATCAAACACATAATTATAATCGCAGATCACCGCATCTACCCATTCCGATACATCCAGACTCATCTCATGGGGACATACCTTCCACTTTCTTGCCTGTTCCTCCAGAATCTCCCGATTCATCTCATCAGAAGTAGTGAGAAGTTCATAAACCGCATCATTTACACGATCGTAATGTCCTTTTGCATAAGGACATGCTTCGGGATTGCAATTTGTCTCTTCACAGAAACAAATCTTCTCCTTCGCTGTCAGAACGAGTACTTTCATGCGAAGCGCCTGTTCCTTTAATATATCAAACGCCTGCCATGCCACTGTTCGCGTAATGGTCTTTGCTGTCAGATAGAAAATCTTTTCTCCCAAGCCTTCTCCCACAGCCTTTACTGCGGGAAATACGGTGGAAATGGTTTTCCCTACTCCTGTCGGCGCTTGAATGAATAACTTCTTCTTTCTAAGAATCGTTCGATATACGGAAGCTGTAAGATCGCGCTGTCCCTCTCGATATGCAAACGGAAATCCAACCTCTTTAATCGATGCATTTCGTTTTTCCTTCCATCGAATCTGATACCTTGCCCATTTCTCATATTTACCGATCAATTCCCAAAACCAACGGTCAAGTTCTTCATACACATACACATTCTGGAACCGTTTTATTTTTTCCGTCTCCATATTGCAATAGGTCATCTGCACGCCGATTTCTTCCAACTTCTTCTGGGATGCATAGATGTACGCATAGCATTTTGCCTGTGCAAGATGTACTGCCACCGGTTCTTTTATCATATCCAGATCTTTAAGAACTCCTTTGATCTCATCAATTACAATTCCGGAAGGAGTGTCAATGATTCCATCTGCCCTTCCTTCTACTGACAATATAAATCCCTTGCAAGGCACTTCATATTTCAGTGTTACTTCAGCATGGTAATCAGCCCCCATACGCCGCTGGATCTTGCGATGAATCTTTCCGCCAAGAAGCATGGCATCCTTATCCGCTGCCGCTATTCGATTGTCAATGTCCCCGCTCCTTAAAATAAATTCCACCAGATTCCGCACGGATATACGGATCAAAGGCTGTTCTTTCTCCATCGTCTTTCATCCCCTCATTGTGGTCTAATGTCCATTTTACCACATCCGGCAGTATCATAAAAGTACCCGTTAAAACTCTGTCATATAAGGGCGGTACCTGAGCGGCAGGTGTCCTCTCTGACTTTTTAAATTTTCACGTTCTTTAATCGAAATCGTATGGCAGAATCCCCGCCACAATTTTTCATACATAAGTTCTCTCTCCGATACATCTCTCACCATCGCTGGATCAATCCCTTCATTCTGAACAAGCACCCAACGTTTCCCCGCTTCATGAACAGCATACTCCTCATGTGTCTTATCACAGATCATCCAGTTTTCTGTAGAAAGCCGGTCTGCAAAATGAGGAGCGAGACATGTAAGAACCTGTGACTTCGGTGCGATTTCTGAATAAAGAATACCGCCGGACAACTCTTTAAATCTCACAAAACCTTTCAGCGAATGAGCCTCTGCCCCCACACTTCTGCTAAGTTCAAATACCTTCTCCACTTTTGGGTGGCTCAAGTGTTCCATAATCTTCCGGCTGTCTGGTATCTTTCTGGCCTCCAACATTGTTCCAAGCACCGCATCTCCCTTTTCTTCATCTTCTGACAACATTGCCTGATAAAGATCTCCATATACGTCCATACCTAAATGTTTACAAATCATTGCCTCCACAGCTCTTGCTTTGTGTTCTGTCTCTTCCACTTCTACATAATCACAAAAAAGTTCTGCTTCCACCTTGCCTCTGAGCGCAATGGAACAATTCTCACTATTCTTTTCCCTCTTCCACGCATCGTAAATAGCTGAGAGGATTCCGGTCACCGTATCACTGCACACATAGATTCTTTTCATAAAAGTCCTCCCGAAATCTTACATCATCAAATAACGACATCTGTTGATATCCCATATGAACAACCTCTTTAGGAAGCTTTTCTTTCGTGTCTAACAAATTTCTTGCAATATAATCTTCCTCAAGCTTTGTTGGATACATCATTTTTCCATTGCAAGTAATAAAATAAAGCGCTCGTTTCAACACAACTCCCATTTTCTTAATATCTGGAAAGTCAAGCACTCCCAAACGTCTTGCCTTCACAATTCTCGTCGCCGATTTATAGCCAATCCCCGGCACACGCAACAGCATTTTATAATCGGCACGATTAATCTCCACCGGAAAAAATTCCAGATGTTTCAATGCCCAGTTGCATTTCGGATCAAAAAGCACATTAAAATTCGGTTCTTCTTCCGACAATAGTTCCTCCGCGCGGAAATGATAATATCTAAGCAGCCAGTCCGCCTGATACAATCTATGTTCCCGAAGAAGCGGAGGACCTTCATCGGTTCTCGCCGGAAGCAATGCATCTTCATTCACGGGAACAAATGCCGAATAAAACACTCTTTTTAGGTCGAAGTTCTGATATAAGGATTCGGTCACCTGCATGATCTGATAGTCAGTCTCCGGCGTTGCTCCGATAATCATCTGCGTACTCTGTCCTGCCGGAACAAACCTCGGCGCATTGCGATACAAAACCAATTCCTTTTTATTCTCTTCCATTCCATTTTGTACAAGGCGCATCGGCATAAGAATATTCTTCCGAGTCTTATGAGGCGCTAAAAGTTTCAGCCCTTCTGCGGTCGGAAGTTCCAGATTCACGCTCATTCGATCTGCCAAAAAGCCAACCCGTCTTATCAGCTCCTGACTGGCTCCGGGAATTGCTTTTACATGAATATATCCTTGAAAATTACACTCTTTCCGAAGCTTAAAAAGTGTAGCGTAAAGAAGCTCCATTGTATAGTCCGGACTTTTTAAAACGCCGGAACTTAAAAACAATCCTTCAATATAATTTCTTCGGTAAAATTCCATAGTAAGCGTACATACTTCTTCCGGCGTAAAAGAAGTCCTCACCACATCATTGGTTCTACGATTCACACAATATTTACAATCATAGATACACTCATTGGTAAAGAGAATCTTAAGCAATGAGATACACCTTCCGTCTGCCGAAAAGCTATGACAGATTCCAGACTGCTGACAGCTCCCTAATCCCATTCCGTCATTCTTTCTCTGTGTACCGCTTGATGTACAAGCCACATCATATTTAGCCGCATCCGTTAAAATATTAAGTTTCTCATATAACGTCATTGATTTTTCTATTCTCATATTCTTATCGCCTCGCAAAAATAGAACGAATGTTCTGTATTAATTATACGAACATCCGTTCTATTTGTCAATGAGAATTCACTATCCTTTTACCGCGCCGCCCATCATGCCGGAAATCAAGAACCGCCGGAAAATAAACGCTGTAATTGCAGGCGGAATCACCGCCACGATTCCTGCCGCTGCAGTAAGCCCATACTGAATAGAATCTTTCGTCA
Organism: uncultured Dorea sp.; assembly: GCA_900543415.1. Lineage (GTDB taxonomy): Bacteria > Bacillota > Clostridia > Lachnospirales > Lachnospiraceae > Dorea_D. The sequence goes on from UQRE01000025.1 coordinate 15,676, forward strand.
TAAATTCAGACACTACGATTGCAACCGGCTTTGTCTCTAGCGAAGATGCAAGAATCAATGGAATCTGAAACTGATTCCATGTATTCAAAAACATGATCAACGCTGCCGATAAAATAATTGGATAAGAAGCCGGCACGATAATGCGGAAGAACGTGCTCATTCTCCCACACCCGTCAATCCAAGCCGCTTCCTCAAGTTCCTTAGGTATCGTGGCAAAATAATTGGACATCAACCATGTAATGAGCGGAAGGTATGAGCTCACATACACAAGACTTAGCCAAAATACATTATCAAGAAGTTCCCTTGCCACAAACAAGCGAAACAGCGGTATAATTGTTGCCATTACCGGAATGACCATCGTAATCAACAGGAGATTTTTGATCAGCTTTCTGCCTTTAAATTCCATTCTGCTAAGCGCATAAGCGCTCATCATACAAATCGGAATCCCCACGATCAAAGTAGACAAAACCGCTTTCAATGAATTCGTGATACCGGTAAGTACAAGTCCGCCTCTTCTTCCTCCGCCAAATATCTCCGCATAATTACCAAAGGTAACTGCTTCCGGAAGAAGTTCTGTCGTCTTGGCAAACATGGCATACTCCGGAGTAATCGAAATCACAAAGGTCCAAATAAAGGGACCAAGAACCAGAAATAAAAACACCAAAAGCGCCACAAAATATCCTGCTTTCTTCAAGTATTTCATCAGTATTCCACCTCCTTATTAAGACTCTTAAGATAGAATACTCCAAGGATAGCGGCAACAAACATTACAAGATAGGTCACCGCGCTCCCCTTACCGAAATCTAAGAAAGTAAAGGTTGTCAGATAACTTTCCACCAATATATTTTTTCCCATATCACTGTAACCGGACAATGCGATAATCTCGTCAAATACATTGACCGCCGTCACAGACGTTGAAGTGATTCCTATGCCAATAAAAGGAAGCATCAAAGGAAAGGTAATCCGACGGAAAATCTGAAACGTACCTGCACCGTCAATCTTAGCCGCTTCATACAATCCATGAGGAATCGATTGTCTGCCCGCCAGACATACAAGCGTCATAAAAGGTACACTTCTCCACACAACTACAATCGCCACGACAACAAGAAGCATCCAGCGGGAAGTCAGCCATTCCACCGGCTTGTCCACCATGCCGAGCCCGATCAATACTTTATTCATAAAACCATAGCCGGAGTGAAAAACAAATTTCCATAAAATACCATTCACATAAGGCGGCAGCGCCCACGGCAATACCGCTATTGCCAAGAGGATACCTGCTCCTTTCACTTGAATATTTAAAAACAAAGAAACGAGCACGCCTAAAATGGATGTTGCCACAACAACAAGCACCAAGAGAAAGAGCGTATTCTGAAGGCTATACCAAAATGACTCCGATTTCAAAATATTTTTATAATTGTCAAATCCGATAAAGCGGATATCCCCCGGCGCAGTCAGCTTCCATTTTTTTAGACTGTATGAAAATGTTGCCGCTATCGGGTAAAATACTAATACACCCATGATTAATATCATGGGTGCAAGTAAAAGATAAGGTAATATCTTTTTTTTCATTTTTTATTTATCCTGTTCTACTAATTCTGTAATCTTAGTATTCATATCTTCAAATGCTTCTTCTGCGGTCATCTCACCAAGAGCCATCTTATTGATCGCATTGTACATTGCAGAACTCATCTCTGCGTAGTAAGCCGGAATACCATTCGGGAATGGAGAAACGATTCTCTCTGCTTCATCCATCATAGCACCTGCATTTTTGATTGTTCCGTCTTCAACGAGTGCTTTCAAAACAGAGTTTCTTGTCGGAATAGCGCTGTTGGAAGCATTTAATTCTTTCTGCATATCCGCAGATGTATACCACTCAACGAATTTCTTAGCAGCTTCTTTGTTCTCAGAGAATTTTGTTACTCCAAGTCCTTCCGGAAGAGCCATTGTCACTTCGGATTTTGCCTCTTTACCCGGCATAAGGATTGGTGCGATCTGTCCAACTACACTGCACTCTTCCTCGTTTGTGCTTCTGGATACGAAAGAAGTCGGTCCTGTTAAGAAGCTTGCGCTTCCGCCTGTCAGACGCTTGTAAGCATCCATTCCTGAAGATGTCTTATCTTCTGGAGCAACTAACTCTTCTTTTACAAGTGTTTCCATGTATTTCAGAGCTTCCATAACAGACTCTTCGTTTAATGTTCCATCTTCATTCCATACGACGCCATTCATCGCATATGCAAGCCACATTAAGCATGTAGAAGTCTTTTCTTCTGCATTTAATGCAATTGCAAATGGATAATCAACTGTTCCTGTAGATTTTAATTTTCTACAAGCCTCTAATACATCATCCCATGTCTGTGGTTCTTCTGTAACACCTGCTGCTTTGAACTGCTCTGTGTTATAGTAAGAAAGACGATAGTCGTTTGCATAAGGAATCGCTAATACTTTATCTTCCTTTGTAAATGTCTCAAGTGTCGGCATATCAGCATTATCTTCTTCTGACACTTCCAATGGTTCTAACCAGTCTGCCGCGTAGAATTCTCCTACCCATGACCAGTCAACCTCTACTACGTCAGCGACAGCCTGTCCGCCGGATGCTGCTGTTGCAAGTTTTTCACGGATATCATCCCATCCCACTTCATTTACAACCACTTCGATTCCTGTCTCATCCGTAAATGATGCTAACTGATCATCTGTCGGAATTGCCCAGTCCGGAGCCATCAATGTAATAGAATCTCCCTTGTCCTCTTTTGGCTTTTCACTTTTCTCTTCTTTTCCGCATCCTGCGATCATTGCTGCGCACATTGACACAACAAGCAAAATGCTTACGAGTTTCTTTTTCATACGAAATCCTCTCCTTATCTTATATATTTACAATAGATAATCTTTATGTGTTGTTATATTTATAGAAAATATCTATTAAAGCATCTCAATAAATGCTGTGATTCTTGTATTTAACTGACCGATATCTGCCTGTGAATAGTCTGTCTCCACACTGATATACGGAAGTTTCTTCTCTTCGTTGACAAATTTGCGAATTCCGAATGACTCAACGTTATAAGTATGGCATGCCTGAAGCGTCATTTCCACAACACCGTCCACTTTATACTCATCGATCAGTCTTCCAAGAAGTTCCAGACGGTTTGGATTCGGTGTCATTACAGAACATCCGATGTCCAGATAACGTCTTGCCAAAGCGCCGTATACATCCGGATCATCCTCATCCACCATCTTATCAATCGCCTTAGCTCCTGTACAATTTTCATAAGTAACAACAATTCCGCCATTATCCTCGATGGCGCGGATCACCTTCTCTGTGGCTCCGCCCAGAGGGCATCCTGTTACAAGAATACGAGGTTTCTTCGGCTGCATCTTTCCTTCTTTATATTCTTTCTCAATCTTTTCTACCAGTGCATTCACCTCTCCTGCGATCAGGCTTCGATCAAGCTTGAAGGTACTTCCATACAATACTTTAAAAAGATCATATCCCGTAATCGGAGCCGGATCATGCTTCATTACTCCATAAAGCTTTCGCAGTGCAAGACGTGCTTCGTTATTGACCTTAATCGCCTTTCGAATGTCTTCCTCTGTAATCGTCGTCTCAAAATGTTTCTCCAAATATTCTTTGAAACGAATCATTTCATTTCTCCAGAGAACAAGCGCATCCTCTCTCTGTGTATTCGGAAGTTCCATAAGGTAAGTTTCTTTAAATTCAGCCATGTACTCGTACATTTTTTTCTTTCCGTCACAAGTAGTCTCCCCAACAACTACATCGGAAAAATAAAAGAACGGACATTTATCAGTTCTCGCAAATCCGTAACTGGATTTGATCAACGGACAGAGGTTCTTCGGCAGTTCCTTTTCTGCTTCTGCGATGGTCTCATCCGAAGTAGAGCAAAGGCTTACACTGGCTGCTCCCATTGCCATAGCAAGCTCTTGCGGAAAATAAGTACAATAAGAACCTACTACCGGCACCCCTTTATCTTTTAACTCTTTTACCGCAAGAAAGGAATTTTTACGCTGCTCTGCGAATTCCTCAAAAACCTCCGGCAAATCTTTAATAATTTCCATGTCATTTCCTCCTAATCTTTTCTATATGCTTCTTTCATTTTAACATTACAGCTTTTTATCTTGAAATTGGAAATATTAATAAATGGCACTGATTATAGACTTTATCTATAAGTTTTTCCGTTTTAATGACAACATATGTTCCCTGCACAGAAAAAAGCCGGAGAAGAAGGCAGACCTTTCATTCTGCCGTCTTATCCAGCTATTGTTTCCAACTTAAACAAATTCACCCTCCAATGAACTATATGGAGTATATCTTACACTTTTTCTTGCCAATATCTATTTATCAAGGCGTTCAAAGACCATATCATAGCCATCGTTGCCGTAATTTAATGAACGGTTCACGCGGCTGATTGTCGCGGTGGAAGCTCCCGTCTTCTCGGCAATATCCAGATAGGTTCTCTGCTCTCGCAGCATTTTTGCCACTTCAAAACGCTGAGACAAGGACAACAACTCATTGATCGTGCATATATCCTCAAAAAATGTATAACACTCTTCTTTATCTTTCAGGCTTAAGATGGCTTCAAAAAGATAATCTACTGCCTCAGTCCTTATTTTCTTACTCATACGCATTATCTCCTTTTTGCAACAAAATTCATCACTGTTACATTTTAACACACTAAAACTTTAAAGTCTATACGTTTCTGCTGCGTTTTAAAGAATTTAGTAATTTTTCATAAGAAATGTTGGCAATAAGCTCCTCCGGAAAATCCGTTTCCTTTAAAACTTCTTCCACATAAGTATAATCCGCCAAAGTCACATCCACATGGGAATCTGTTCCAAGCACCACCATCGCGCCCTGCTCCTTACATTCTTTCAGCATAGCCACACTATTGTCTTTTGTATCTTTACGGAAACCTCCCGGCTTTAAGGAAGAATTATTCACCTCCAACAGTGTACCCGTTTGTTTTGCTGCCTTTACAAGTTCTTTATAATCAACAGGAAATCTCCCATCATCCGGATGCCCAATAATATCAACCCACGGATTTTCCATCACTTTTTTATATGCGGACATAATACTTTCTTTTCCACGTTCTTCTTGGAAGCAGAGCGGATGAATACTCGCAATGGCAATATCCAGAGACTTCAACACACCTTCCGGAAGATCCACCTCCCCCTCTTCATTCAAAATATTAAGCTCTGTCCCAAAAAGAAGTTTTACGCCATACATTTCCCTTGGAACTATCCTCAGATTCTGAAAATAATATAGATTCGTACTTCCCGGCATCGCCGGAGCATGTTCTGTAAGCGCCAGTCCTTTCAATCCTTTTTCTGCTGCCATCTGCGCCATTTCACGAATCGTATTGTAAGCGTGTCCGCTTACCATTGTATGTGCATGTGTATCAATTTCAATTTTCATGAGAATCCCTCTTTCCATCTTATTTACTGGAATTATTATACAGTATACAATTCGCTTTTTCTACCGATTCTATTCATAAACTTTTTTCAAAACAGGAGGTGCTTTCATGAGCCCAAAAAATGAAAAGAAAAATCAAGACATCATTGATTCCTTTGACTACCTCTCCAATGCAGCTTCCACATGGGACTGCACAGGACTGATCCCTGCAAGTCCTTCCGAGCGCGCAGAGTTAGAAGCCTATGAAGACTTATATCATTTTCTACCGCCAAGTGGAAAAGCATCTGATATCCGCCCAGAAGAACTTTCTGACAAAAAACGCATATATTAAATAAAAAACGAAGTGATTTTATGGCAACTATTTATGTACCGGTCACTGGAATGATCCAGCAAGTACGTCCTGTGACAAATGAATGTACTCAGCATCTTATATCAATCCGAAACAGCGATGGGATTACTAATTTTATCGTAGACTCTGACACTTACGTAATCGGAACCTTCCGACTGCGCCCCGGTATGACGATCACCGCCTTTTACGATGGCGCTGCTCCGATGCCCCTAATCTACCCACCACAATACCGTGCTGTCTTTATTGGGCGGAATAATTCGCGGGAAAATATGTATGCAGGCATTTTCGATGATGATCTATTATCCGAAGACGGAACATTGAAGCTGACACCTGACCAGAACACAGAAATCGTTACTTCGAACGGGCAACGCTACACCTGCGGACTGGGCGCTCATGTACTGATCGTGTATTACACAACATCTACAAGAAGCATACCTGCTATTACCACACCAAGGAAGATTATTGTAATTTTGTAATTTGGCACGTAGCTCTTTTGCAAAGAGCTACGTGCCAAATTACAATATGGGGTGTCCCAAATTGAAAAATGACCTGTCCCACTTGACATCTTCTCTATTCACCGATACCATACTCTATGGAATATTTTATGGTAAAGACTTTATTTCGAGAGGTATAGATCTATGAAGAAAATACTTATGATAGCAACCGGAGGCACAATCGCTTCTAAAGAAACTGAAAATGGACTGGCACCTGTCATGACCGGGGAAGAACTTGCGGCAAGCGTTCCGGGCATTAAGGATAAATGCGAAATTACTGTCATGCAGCTGATGAATATTGACAGTACAAATATGCGCCCAAGATTATGGCAATTGATGAGCGACACGATCATTGAACACTACAATAATTATGATGGATTTGTCATCCTCCACGGAACGGACACAATGGCATACACTGCCGCTGCCCTATCCTATCTGATTCAGGATTCTCCGAAACCTATTGTTTTAACCGGTTCACAAAAACCAATGGGAAATCCTTACACAGATGCCAAGATCAATCTGTACCAAAGTATTTTATATGCACTGGACGACCATTCCTGTGACGTTACCGTTGTATTTAATGGGAAGGCAATTGTCGGCACTAGAGCAAGAAAGCAACGGACCAGAAGTTTTTCAGCCTTCGAAAGCATGAACTTTCCAGTTCTCTCTCTGATCCATGACGATAAAATTCTTCGCTATTTCCGCGACAGAGAGCCTTCTATGGATGACTTAAAAACATACCGTGATTTAAATGACCGTGTATTCGTATTAAAATTGACACCGGAAGTAAAAGCCGATATTTTCCAACTTCTTTCCAGCCACTATGATGCGATTATTTTAGAAACATTCGGAATCGGCGGAATTCCGGAATATGATGATACTTTTGAAAAAGCAATTTTCGACTGGGTAAATTCCGGGAAAACTCTCGCTGTGACCACACAGGTTCCGGAAGAAGGCTGTGATATGGAAGTATATAAAGTTGGTAAAAAATACAGTGAACATCCAGGAATTCTACAAGCCGGTGATATGACAACTGAATCTATCGTTGCTAAATTAATGTGGATTCTCGGACAAACCAGCGACCAAAAGGAAATCAGAAAAATGTTTTATCAGACGATCAATCACGACCGTCTTTTGGAAGATTAACATCTTACTGATGACTTGCGTCATACAGCTTTTGAATATTATCCGGAAGTTTATCCGGTAACATAGCATTAACGCCATCTTCGTTTCCATCTGCAATTGCTGTTTCATAGTACCAACATTTGAATTTTAACAGGGAAAGAGTTTTTTGAAGCGCGTTGATTTCTTCTTCAACTGCCAATTTACGCGCCTCAAATAATTCTTTCCTTTTTTCATAACTGGAACTTCCTTCTTTTACCCAGACAAAGAATTGTTGAATATCCTTAATTTCAAGTCCGGAATTTTTTAAGCATTCAATGATGCGAAGTGCTTCAAGCTCGTTTTCACTGAAATAACGCACATTTCCTTTTCGTTTGAGATTGGGAAAAAATCCCTGTTTGTCATAATATCGCAATGTAGAAATAGGAAGATGAAACATCTCTGAGACCTGACCAATTGTATACATATAATAATTTCCTTTCTGACAAAAAAGCTTGACCTAAAGTTAGGTTTAGGTTGTATGATTTATTTATTGTAATATACACATCAATTTATTACAAGAGATTTTTGTATGGAGGTAATGATTATGATGGACACCGAAACACTTAAATTGACCGAAGAATGGGATAAAACATTTCCAAAAAGCAATAAAGTCGTGCATAAGAAGATTACGTTTGTTAATCGTTATGGGATCACACTTGCCGCAGACATGTATAAACCTAAAAATGCAGATGAAAAGTCGCCTGCAATTGCTGTCTGTGGTCCGTTTGGCGCTGTAAATGAACAATGTTCTGGTCTTTATGCACAGACAATGGCTGAACGAGGGTTTCTAACCGTTGCTTTTGATCCGTCCTACACAGGTGAAAGCGGCGGGCTACCGAGATATATGGCATCACCAGATATCAACACAGAAGATTTTATGGCGGCAGTTGATTTTCTTTCTGTACAAGATGATGTAGACGCTGACAGAATTGGAATACTCGGTATTTGCGGTTGGGGTGGAATGGCACTTAATGCAGCATCATTAGATACCAGAGTTAAGGCAACGGTAGCTTCTACCATGTACGATATGACAAGAGTAAACGCAAACGGATATTTTGATGATGAAAATAATGAGGAAGCACGTTTTGCAAAAAAACAAGCATTAAATACTCTTAGAACGGAAGAATATAAAAGCGGCAAATACTCAAGAGGCGGCGGATGTATGCCTTTACCTGTTCCTGAAGATGCTCCGTTTTACATAAAAGATTATAGTGAATATTATAAGGGGAGATGTTATCATCCTCGAAGCCTTAACTCCAATGATGGCTGGAATAGCGTTGGCTGTCAATCTTTTATGAATCAACCGATTTTAAAATACAGCAATGAAATCAGAAGTGCTGTTCTTATCCTTCACGGAGACAAGGCGCACAGTTATTATTTTGGAAAAGATGCATATGATGCTATGATAAAAGACAGTAAATATACAGACAATAAGGAATTATTAACAATACCAGATGCTGTTCATACCGATTTGTACGATAACCTTACAGTCATTCCTTTTGATAAAATCGAGGAATTTTTCAAGAAATATTTACAATAAAGAGAAAGGGAAACAAAAAAGCATGAAGAAAAATCCTTTATATGCTTCCGACTACGCTTTTAGAGAAATCTATTTGATTGCAACAGCCGCAGAAAATGAAGACAGTGCATTTAACAAGGCATATAACGGTTTACAAGGCTGGGTTGATTGTTTCGAAAAGGCAACACTTAAAGGCATTGTGATGGGCGGCGGAATTGATGATGCTGGCTCAGCCGCAAAACATAACGATATAATGAAGGTAGCCTACAAGTTAGGAACAGAACTATAGCCCAATATTCTTTTACAGAAAAAGTTTCACACATTCCGATAACAGGAAAATACCCTCCGCGTACAAAGAGAAAACATCCTCCTTGTACACAGAGGGTAAACAACCCCTGTGCTAATTTCTATCACAATATTTTACATATTTCTCAATATCTGATCCAATGCCTTCAAGTCTTCCTCCGTCGTCGACCAGCTTGTTGCAAAACGAATCACAGTATGCGTATCGTCATATTTTTCCCAAAAGCCAACTGCAACTTTTTCTTTCAACTTCTTAAGTTTTTCATTCTCCAATACAACAAACTGCTGGTTCGTCGGAGACTCCAAATAAAATTCCAATCCACAATCACGAACAATTTCTTTTAATTTCTCAGCCATCTGTATTGCATGCTTCGAAATTTTAAAATAAAGATCATCTGTAAACAATGTATCAAACTGAACTCCGAGAAGTCGTCCTTTTGCCAGAAGCGCTCCTCTCTTTTTTACAGAAGTGATAAAATGTAATGGTTTGTTTTTCTTGGTAAATACAACCGCTTCACCGCAGAGAGCTCCAACTTTCGTACCTCCAATATAAAACACATCACACAATCTTGCGATATCCGGCAAGGTCAAATCTGTGTCAAGGCTCATAAGTCCATATCCAAGACGGGCTCCATCCAAAAAGAGCGGGATTTTAAATTCATGGCACACATCCGCAATCTCCGTCATCTCCTTCTTTGTATACAAGGTTCCATATTCTGTCGGATGTGAAATATATACCATGCCAGGAAATACCATATGCTCATAATTTCCATCTGCATAATAATCTTGAATATAATTTTTCAATACCGGAGCCTGAATCTTACCACCCTCCTGCGGAATCTCCAACACTTTATTTCCCGTATACTCGATTGCCCCTGCCTCGTGTACGCTGACATGTCCGGTATAAGCAGCCACCACGCCTTCGTAATCCTTCAGCATGGAAGCAATGACCACTGCATTAGTCTGTGTACCACCTACAAGGAATTCAACTTCAGCCTCGGGACAATCACACGCCTTCTTAATTTTTTCTTTGGCGCTTGCACAATAAATATCATTTCCATAACCCGAAAGGCTCTCCAGATTCGTTTCTGTCAAACGTTTCAAAATCTCTGGATGCGCTCCTGCAATATAATCACTTTCAAAAGATAACATCATCCATTCCTCCTGACTCACATGTATTTACTATTATTCTATCACCTATTTTTAGGAATGCAAAGTCGTTTCCCATCCCATCTTATATTCTTTCTCACCAGTATTTTCATCCACAGCTTCTGCCTCAATCACAAAGTTTTCTCTTTGATAAAACCGAAACGCCTTTTCATTTTTCTGGTAAACACTTAATGTCAAATGAGGTTTTCTCTCTTTGACATAATCCAATAGCTCCTTGCCGACACCTCTGGATCTCGCTTCACACTTTGCAAAAATTCCGGCAATATAATCATCCATCATTCCTATGAAACCTTGAATCTCTCCTGCTTTTTCGAAAATACACACTTCTGTATCCAAAAACATTTCTTTTACTATTTTAAAGTTTCCTCTCCAGTATGTTTCCGAAATAAAGCTATGTGCCTCGATATTGGAATCCAACCAAATACGTGCTACTTCTTCTAAATCTTTTTCTTCTAATTTGCGAATCATTATTTATCTCCTTCTTCAAAAGCATTCATTTTCATTGTCGTTCTTTTTAAAGTTTTTTCTCTAACAGCACTAAATTTACTCCGGGAATTCCATTAAATTCACATGGCACAATTCCTGCTTCTAAATATCCGAGCTTTCGATACAATTCTCTCGCAATTATATTTTGTTCATTTGTATCCATGCGAAGCACGCTACAGCCTTTCTTTCGTGCATATTCTTCATAGAATTTTACAAATCCGCTTCCTACCCCTTTACGAGCCACATTCGGACTAACTGCCAATGTATGCAATACCATGACCTCTTCCTCTGATCCCCAATATCTCCAGTCACCATCTTCATATACATCTACTTGAAGCTGATTGATAATTGCAGAAGCAAGTACAATTCCCTCTTCCTCGCAAACAAACAGATCTTGACGCTTTAATGCAGTTTCCGCTGTATCAGCTGTCGGATACACATCCGGAAGCCATCCAACATACAAACTTCCCCTCTTCTCTTCTTCATGAATTTGCGAATAAATTTCAACAATTGCCGGAATATCTTCAGTCTTTGCTTTGCGAAATATTCGTCTTTCTTTTTCTATATTTAAATTTCTCTCATCCATCGTCTTTTCTCCGTTTATCGCCTTACAAATTACTATCTAAAATTTCTAACACTTCCGGAAACACTTCAATTCCGCCTGTAATATCTGCAATCCTACAGCCATCCATACGTGCATATTGCATAAATTCTCCCAGTGAATAATATACTTCTTTCCCTATATAAAACGAAGCATAACGTGCATCAAATCCAATCTGACCTTCTTTGCGTGCCTGCCTTGTATGATACTTAAGTCCCACTTCATAAGGTTGACCATGATATTCAACCATTGCAGCTGTTTCCGCTGTATATGTATTCATGTCAATCGCTTGGCACATGCGTCTTGCATAATATCCCAAAACTTGAATTAATTCCTGTCCCGATATTGTTCTGGTTTCTAATCTTTCTTCCTTTTTAAATATTCCCATTTCATTCACCTCTATATTATACTACCACAAATATGTGCTCTGGCAAATATCGGCTGTCATAAACAATATGTGCCTGCCTCTTCGATAGCGCAAAAAGGCGCAGCCTATAAAAAGCTGCACCCATAATTTCTTTATTTCTATTTGTCCGCTGTCATTCTCTTAATAACGAAAAGTGTACCAACCATAAGTACAATTCCGATTGGCAGACAGATAAATGCGTTCTGTACAAAACCAGTGATCACATAACATGCGAAAGATACTGCCGCAACGGTAATTGCATATGGAAGCTGTGTTGTCACATGGTTTACGTGATTACACTGAGCTCCTGCCGATGCCATAATTGTTGTATCAGAAATCGGTGAACAGTGATCTCCACACACTGCTCCTGCCATACATGCAGAAATTGAAATAATCATCATTGTCTCGTTCGTTCCCTGGAATACTGCAACAACGATCGGAATTAGGATACCAAAGGTTCCCCATGATGTTCCTGTCGCAAATGCAAGGAAACATCCTACAAGGAAAATGATTGCCGGAAGAAGATTCAAAAGTCCTCCCGCTGCCGAATTCATAATCTCTGCCACATACTCTGCTGCACCAAGACTGTCTGTCATTGCTTTCAGTGTCCATGCAAATGATAAAATCAAAATCGCCGGCACCATTGCTTTAAAACCATCCGGCACACACGCCATAGATTCACTGAATTTTAAAACTTTACGAACTGCATAAAATACAATTGTAATTACAAATGCGAAGAAGCTTCCGAACATCAATCCCACAGATGCATCACTGTTAGAAAATGCCTCTACAAAACCAGTGCCATCAAAGAAACCTCCTGTATAGATCATTCCAATTACACAACTCACGATTAATACAATGATCGGGAATACAAGATCTATCACTTTTCCTTTTGTCTCATTTACTTCCTCTTCCGCATTGGCATATGGACGATCCGGCGTTGTGTAAAGATCCCCTTTCATTGCATTGCTCTCGTGCAGTTTCATCGGACCGTAATCGAACTTCAGGCATACAATTGTCAGCATCATTACGATTGTCAACAACGCATAGAAGTTATATGGAATTGCTCTTATGAACATGGAAAATCCGTCTTCCCCTTCTACGAAACCTGTCACTGCCGCTGCCCATGATGAGATTGGTGCGATAATACACACCGGAGCCGCTGTTGCATCAATAAGATAAGCAAGTTTTGCACGAGACACATTATGTTTGTCTGTCACCGGGCGCATAACACTTCCCACAGTCAGACAGTTGAAATAATCGTCAATAAAGATCAGCACTCCAAGAGCAATTGTTGCAAGCTGTGCTCCCGCTCTGCTTTTAATATGTTCGCTTGCCCAACGACCGAACGCAGCTGAACCTCCTGCTTTATTCATCATGCAGACCATGATTCCAAGAATAACAAGGAATACTAAAATTCCTACATTGTAACTGTCAGAAAGCACTCCTACGAGTCCGTCCTGAAATACATGTGTCACTGTCTTCTCAAAGTTAAACCCTGACCAAAATACACCTCCGATCAAGATCCCTACAAATAAAGAACTATATACTTCTTTCGTGATCAACGCCAGTACAATTGCAACAACCGGCGGAACCAACGCCCAAAACGACGCATACATTTTCGGTACATACTCCGCCGCTTCCTCTGCCGCAAATACCGTCATAGAACTGCAAAGCAGAATACATAAAGCTGTAAGTGTTCCCCAAAGGACTTTTTTCTTTCCTCTCATTATCTCATTTCCTTTCTCTTTATAATACTTCTATGAATAAAGAGTGTCTTGCGTATCCTGCCGGAGACTTTGTAATATAAAAAGTGTTTACATTACAAAAGCCATGAAAACGCAGTCTTTCGCTTTCATGGCTCAATCATCTAACTCATACAATCTTCTGTAGATAATCAACACTGATAGCTCTCCACTGCTGTGACAGTACGGGGCATCTTCTACCCACGTCCCAGAGACAAAACTTGGAATCATTTTCTCTCTTCGGCAGATTTCCCTTTCTCTGTAAACAGTCTTCCAAACTATCGTTTCCCAAATACTGATGAAATCCGCGCCTCTATCAAGTCTTCATTATTCATATAGTAGTATATATACCATCTTCTGCATAAAAAGTCAATACAGAAAACTAATATACTCATAAATCTCCGCAAAGTCAATCTCACATTCCCCACCAAATATCATCACCGGCACTTTCGAATCAAATCCGTAGATAATCGGAAGTTCTTCATGTTCCAAGTCATATACAAGAACTTTCTTCTTATCCGGATCTACCAGCCAGTATTCACGAACTCCCGCCTCCTTATATTTCGCTAATTTCGTAAACATATCTTTCTTTCTGGAAGCCAAAGATAATATCTCTATAATAAAATCCGGTGCTCCATATATGCACCTTCTTATAACTTTTTCTCTATCACACACAACAAGAACATCCGGCTGCACCATTGTCTTATCGTCACAGTCAAGCTGAACATCAATAGGAGATGCAAGTGGCATACAGTCCCCTGCTTTCTCTCCGATATACTCCCTTAAAACCTTCCAAATCTCTGTTACGATTAGTTGATGTATGGACGTAGGCGCACCCATATCATAAATGACACCGTCAATCAATTCCACTCTTCGCTCGTCCGGCAGCGCATAATAATCATCCACCGTGTATTCTCCCTGCTTCTTCACTTGGTACGCTGTCACAGCTTCGCTTACCCTGCCTGCATTGTATTGTACTTTTTCCTCTCCCATACTCTTCGAGTAATATTTTTCATCTTTAAACGCTTTTTCAAGTGCCTGCAGCGTCTCATAGCGCGGATGCGGCGTTGCTCCTGCGAATACTTTCTGCACTGTTCCCAGAGGGACTCCCGACAACGCAGACACCATCTCATTCGTATATCCCAGTTCCTTTTTCTTCTGTTTCATCTCCTGTATCGTCATATATGTCACCTTGCCTTTAATATTATCCGCGTCCTGCTTGTGCTATTATAATAGCATATTTATTTCCATTTATCAATATAAAACTTCATATTATTTCTATTTTTATTCCATTTCTTTTCTTCTATAGTTTTAATGTTTCCATTTATTTTCCAATATATATTTACACGATTGCCGGAGAAATCCATCAGAGCCATATCTCTGATTTCCCCAAAAAAGCGGCGGGACAACTTGTCCCGCCGCTTCTTCTATACTCTTACGAGCAATTTTAAATTATTAATCTTATTCCTCTCCGTAAAGAGTAACAAGTTTCTTAAGATATGCATATCTTTCCATAGCTTCTTTCTCGTTCTGAGCGAAGAGTTTTTCAGCTTTTTCCGGATTTGCTCTCTTAAGAGCATTGTAACGAACTTCTCCGTCAAGGAATGCCTGGTAATCTTCCTGTTTAGGCTCTTTGCTGTCTAATGTAAACTTAGCACCTTCTGCTGCAGGATTGAATCTGAAGTTATTCCAGTATCCACACTCTACTGCTAACTGTTCCTCAGTCTGAGCTTTGCTCATACCTTTCTTAATACCATGATTGATACATGGAGCGTAAGCAATGATAAGTGATGGTCCCGGATATGCCTCAGCCTCTGCAATTGCTTTTACAGTCTGGTTGAAGTCTGCACCCATAGCGATCTGTGCTACGTATACATAACCATAACTCATAGCGATTCCTGCAAGGTCTTTCTTCTTCGTCTCTTTTCCGCCTGCTGCGAACTGTGCTGTAGCACCAGTCTTTGTAGCCTTAGAAGACTGTCCGCCTGTGTTAGAGTAAACTTCTGTATCGAATACCATAACGTTGATGTCTTCTCCACTTGCTAATACGTGGTCAACACCACCAAATCCGATATCATAAGCCCATCCGTCACCACCGAAGATCCACTGAGATTTCTTAGCGAGGAAGTCTTTATTCTTAACGATATCCTTACATGTATCGCAATCACATCCGTCTAAAGCTGCAACTAATTTATCTGTTGCATCTCCGTTAGATACGCCACAGTTAAATGTATCAAGATATTCCTGACAAGCTGCTTTTACATCAGCAGATGCTGCATCAGATGCTGCAACAGCCTCAACTTCTTCTTTTAATCTCTTTCTGATTGCCTTCTGAGCAAGTAACATACCATAACCAAACTCAGCATTGTCCTCAAACAGTGAGTTACCCCATGCAGGTCCCTGTCCCTTAGAGTTTACCGTGTATGGTGTAGAAGGTGAAGAGTTACCCCAGATAGAAGAACATCCTGTTGCGTTTGCAATGTACATTCTGTCACCGAATAACTGTGTAATAAGTTTTGCATAAGGTGTCTCACCACAACCTGCACATGCTCCTGAGAACTCAAGGAGTGGCTGTTTGAACTGACTTCCCTTAACTGTCTCTGGTTTGAATTTAGCAACAACTTCTGGTTTTACTTCAATCTCTCTTCCGAAATCAAATACTTCCTGAGAAGCTACATTCTCTTCCAGACTCTTCATAACAAGAGCTTTTTCACCCTTCTTACCTGGACATACGTTAGCACAAGAGCCACATCCTGTACAGTCAAGAGCTGATACTGTCATTGTAAATTTCATTCCCGGCATACCGATCATGTCGATTGCTTTTGTTCTTTCCGGAGCTTTTGCAAGTTCTTCCTCCGTAAGAGCTACTGGACGGATAACAGCGTGTGGACATACATATGCACAACGGTTACACTGGATACAGTTCTCTTCCTGCCATACCGGAATATCTACTGCAATACCACGTTTCTCGTATGCAGAAGATCCAGATGGTGTAGATCCGTCTACATAATCATTGAATGCTGATACCGGAAGTGAGTTACCTTCCTGAGCATTAACCTTAGTCTGAATATTCTTAACGAAATCAATAACGTCTTCTTTTCCACCTTTAACTTCTGGTGAGAATAATCCTTCGTCTTCGCAAGACTTCCAAGATTCTGGTACTTCTACTTCAACAACCTGTTTTGCACCTGCATCGATTGCATCGTAGTTCATCTGTACGATCTTGTCACCTTTTCTTCCGTAAGTAGCCTTAGCAGCCTTCTTCATAAGATCAATTGCTTCTTCCTCTGGAATGATAGAAGCCAATTTGAAGAATGCAGACTGAAGAACTGTATTAATACGTCCGCCAAGTCCGATCTCTTTACCGATCTTGATACCATCAATTGTGTAGAATTTGATGTTGTGGTCAGCAATATAAGCTTTTACCTGTCCTGGTAAGTGTTTCTCAAGTCCTTCCATATCCCATGGGCAGTTCAGAAGGAAAGTACCGCCATCAACAAGTTCCTGAACCATGTTGTACTTATTTACATAAGATGGGTTATGACAAGCTACAAAGTTTGCCTGTTTGATCAGGTATGTTGATTTGATCGGGCTCTTACCAAAACGTAAGTGAGACATTGTTACACCGCCAGACTTCTTAGAGTCGTAGTCAAAGTAAGCCTGTGCATACATGTCAGTGTTATCACCAATGATCTTAATGGAGTTCTTATTTGCTCCAACTGTTCCGTCTGCTCCAAGTCCCCAGAACTTACAGTTAATGGTTCCTTCTGGAGTTGTAACGATCTCTTTTCCTGTCTCAAGAGAAAGATTTGTAACATCATCCACAATACCGATTGTGAATCTTGCTTTTTCTGTGTTATTAAATACTGCAACGATCTGTGCAGGTGTTGTATCTTTGGAACCTAATCCATAACGTCCACAGTTTACTGGAACTGCTTCGAATTTTGTTCCCTTTAATGCAGATACTACGTCAAGATATAATGGCTCACCCTGTGCTCCAGGCTCTTTTGTTCTGTCAAGAACGTTGATTACCTTAGCAGTCTCTGGGATAGCGTCAACTAATGCCTGTGCGCAGAATGGTCTGTAAAGACGAACTTTAACAACACCAACTTTTTCGCCTGCTGCCAGCATATAATCGATAGTCTCTTCAATTGTGTCACATACAGAACCCATAGCAACGATTACTTTCTCTGCATCCGGTGCTCCATAGTAGTTGAATAATTTGTAGTTTGTTCCGATCTTCTCATTTACCTTGTCCATGTACTCCTGAACGATTGCCGGCATAGCATCGTAATATGGATTACATGCTTCTCTTGCCTGGAAGAAGATATCCGGGTTCTGTGCAGAACCTCTCTGACATGGGTGATTTGGATTCAACGCATGATTTCTGAACTCGTCGATTGCGTCCATATCTACCATATCTTTCAGATCTTCGTAATCCCATGTCTCGATTTTCTGGATCTCATGAGATGTACGGAATCCATCAAAGAAGTTGATAAATGGAAGTTTTCCTTTTAATGCTGCGCAGTGTGCAACCGGTGTCAGGTCCATAACTTCCTGAACGCTGGATTCACAAAGCATAGCTGCTCCTGTCTGACGACATGCATACACGTCAGAATGATCTCCGAAAATAGATAAAGCATGGCTCGCAAGCGCACGTGCAGATACGTTAAATACGCCCGGAAGCTGCTCACCGGCTACTTTATATAAGTTAGGAATCATCAACAGTAAGCCCTGAGAAGCTGTAAAGGTTGTTGTAAGAGCTCCTGCTGCCAGAGAACCGTGCACAGCTCCTGCTGCACCTGCTTCTGACTGCATCTCTGTTACCTGTACAGTCTGTCCGAAAATATTTTTTCTACCTTCGGTAGCCCATTCATCTACATGCTCCGGCATAACAGATGATGGTGTGATAGGGTAAATGGCTGCAACTTCGGTATACGCATAAGAAGCGTGAGCTGCTGCCTGATTACCATCCATGGTCTTCATTTTTCTTGCCATTTTTGTTGTTCCTCCTTAAAAAATAATAAACATTGACATGTATAATTATTATAACCCGTCCATCTTTTTAAGTCTAGTGATTCTTACTTTTATTTTGTTCCTTTTTCAATGCACAAATGCTATTTTCTATCTATTTCATATAATGGCAGATAATTTATTGACATTTGATTATTTGTCAGTTATAATAAAGAAGAGGTTTAAAATAAATGAAGATGCTCTCACAACGCTGGTGAGCGCATCTTTTTTTATTTTCACTTATCAAATGACAACCGTAAAAGCGATAGAATGGAGGGATATTATGAGTAATCACAGTAATTACAATGAACCGTCTCAATGGAACTCGCGTTTTGGTTATATCATGGTTGCTGCAGGAGCAGCGATCGGTCTGGGAAATATATGGAAATTCCCGTATCTTGCCTATCGGGGAGGCGGCGGAATCTTCCTGATTGTATATATCATCATTATCGCGCTCATGGCACACCCAATGGTCGAAATGGAAACTGCCATCGGTCGTCATGGAAAAAGTGATACCGTAACCGTTTTTGAAAAGATTAATAAAAAATGGGGTTTTGTCGGCTGGATCGCCAACCTCTGTACTTTGCTTGTCAACATGTATTACGTCGTTGTCGGCGGATGGATTCTTAAATATGCTGTACAATTTATGATCAGCGGCGACTTCGGCGATGATGTAACGGTCTATTATAATAATTTTATCAGTAAACCTGTAGAGCCTTTAATCTGGGCCGGTATTCTTCTTGCTTTTGTATCTATTATGCTTCTGTTCGGAATTACCAATTTTGTAGAAAAAATTACAAAAGTTATTATGCCTGCACTTTTTGTTCTTCTGATCGTGTGCGGCGTATATGCCTGTGTCAGCATGGACGGTGCCATAGAGGGGCTGAAATATTATCTTCTTCCTAACCCAAAAGACTTCTCCATAAAAGTATTCGCCGATGCGGCAACTCAGGTATTATTCTCCGTTGGAATCGGTTGGGGTATCTATGCAACCTTAGGCTCAAATATCCCGCAAAAGAACAACCTGAAAAAAGACGCGATCCTTGTCAGTATCTGTGATACAGCCGCAGCCATTGTCGCAGGATTCGTTGTAATTCCGGTTGCTTATGGCGCAGGTGTAGATCTACAGGCAGGACCAAGACTGTTATTTGAAGTTATGGCCGGAATCTTCCGCTCTTTCCCTGGCGGCAGAGTGCTTGGTTCTTTTTTCTTCCTTGCAGTTATTTTTGCAGTCGTTTCTTCCCTGTTCACATTCCTTGAGATCATCATTAAAACTTTCGACGAAAAACTGGGACTTGGCAGAAAGAAAGGTGTCGTTGTCGTTTCCCTTATTACATTTGCCGGCAATATCCTTGTATCTCTTGGTTTTGGTAAATTGTCAAACTTCAAACTTCCATGGCCAAGTTTCTCCGGTGTTTCCATGTATGGACTCTTCGACTGGTTCGATTGTCTGAGCGGTTATGTACTGATGCCTCTTGGCTGTCTCCTCACATGCTTCTTCGTTGCAAAGGTATGGGGATTTAAAGATTATGAGAAAGAACTCTTTGCCAACGGACGTGACGGAAAACTGCGCAAATTTGATAAAATTCTGATTCAATTTGTTGTTCCAGCGTTTATGATTATCATTCTGTTAAATGTATTTGGAATTATCAAATAACTCTGGACGCAATACTAATTTTATCCCTTCAACACAGAAACGAGCAGGATTCCCTGCTCGTTTCTGTATTGATTATATTTCGTTTTTATTTCCTCACTGTATTTGCCTTTTTGCTTTTATATCGAAAATACAAGATTAACACAAGTGATACGCATACCAGCACCCCCGCTAATACTTGTGACACCGGAATCTGCGTATGTGGAATCCATAACTGATCCGTTCTAAGTCCCTCGATCCAAGCTCTTCCGAGACCGTATCCAAAGAGATAAAGAAGAAAAACCTCCCCGTTAAACTTCTTGTGTTTTCGATAAAGTAAAAGAAGTACAAGCACCATCAGACACCAGAGTGATTCATACAGATATGTTGGGTGAACTTGAATATAAGATACCCCTTTCACTGTCTCTATATGTTCTCTCATAAGCTCTGTCACATCAGAAGAACGAACCGCATCCAGTGGGAGCCGCATGGCAAGCAGGCTGTCAGTATATTCTCCAAATGCTTCCCTGTTGAAAAAGTTACCCCATCTTCCGATCATTTGCCCGGCAATCAGTCCCAGACATGCCGTATCGAAAATCACCGCCGCGGACAATTTCTTTATTTTCGCAAAGATTACTACAGTAATGACTGCCGCGATCACACCGCCGTAAATGGCAAGTCCACCCTCACGGATATTAAAAATATTTTTCAAATTATCTTTATACATATCCCATGAAAACGCTACATAGTAAAGTCTCGCTCCGATAATCGAGAAAATCACAGCATAAATAGACAGATCAAAGTAGTCTTCCTCTTTCTGCCCGGTGCGTTTTGCCTCCGCTGCCGCTATAAAAATACCTACCAGTATTCCAAGTCCTATAATCATGCCATAATAGGCAATGTCAAATCCAAAGACTGTAATATGGTCTCCCACATTTTTCAAATGAATCCCTATGTTCGGGAAGTCAATCGTTCTGTGCATCTTTGTTTCCCTCCTGATCAGTCAATAAATAGAAGATGTACCACTTCCTTTCCGCGATACATCTTCTTATGTACTTTCTTAATAGCATTTCCCGGAACTTATACGTTAAAACGGAACAACATGATATCTCCGTCTTTTACCACATATTCCTTACCCTCCAGGCGGACAAGTCCCTTCTCTTTTGCAGCCGCATGTGTTCCACATGCCATCAAATCATCATAAGAAACTACTTCTGCACGGATAAAGCCACGTTCAAAATCTGTATGGATCTTACCTGCTGCCTGCGGCGCTTTTGTTCCTTCTTTGATCGTCCATGCACGTACTTCCGGCTCACCGGCTGTCAGATAACTGATCAGTCCGAGAAGTTTGTAGCTTGCTTTGATCAATTTTTCAAGACCGGATTCAGAAAGCCCCAGATCTTCAAGGAACATCTTCTTTTCATCATCATCAAGTTCTGCAATCTCCTGCTCAATCTGCGCGCATACAACAAATACTTCACTTTCTTCTTTTGAAGCATACTCACGCACCTTCTGCACGCCTTCGTTGTCAGCTCCATCATTTGCGAGATCATCCTCTGCCACATTTGCCGCATAGATCACCGGCTTATAAGTAAGAAGGTTGTAGCTCTCCAGCCACTCTTCTTCCTCTTCATCCTCTGCTCCGTCAAAGGTTTTAGCCAAACGGTTATCCTCCAGATGCGCTTTGATCTTCTCAAGAAGCTTTAACTCCTTCGCTGCTGCTTTATCATTTCTTGCAACCTTGGTCGTCTTGGCAATTCTTCGCTCCAGAATCTCAAGGTCAGAGAAAATAAGCTCCAGATTGATTGTCTCAATATCACGAAGCGGATTGATACTTCCGTCTACGTGAACAATATTGCTGTCCTCAAAACATCTGACAACATGAACGATCGCATCTACTTCTCTGATATTTGCTAAGAACTGGTTTCCAAGACCTTCGCCCTTGGATGCACCTTTTACCAGACCTGCAATATCTACAAATTCAATTGCTGCCGGGATGATCTTCTTCGTATGGTACATTTCACCTAATACATTCAGTCTCTCATCCGGCACTGTTACAACACCTACATTTGGATCAATAGTACAGAACGGATAGTTTGCCGACTCTGCGCCTGCCTTAGTAAGTGAATTAAACAATGTACTTTTCCCAACATTTGGAAGTCCAACGATTCCTAATTTCATATTTATCTTTACCTATCCGAAAAGCCTTTATTTTCAAGGCTTCTCGCCTTTCGTTAAATTTCTTGTACGCCCTTTTTACGCCCTTTTTGTGTAACTGGCGGCGTAGCCTGTTGAAATTGGCGTATGGCGTTTACCAGTGATTCGTCCGTAACATGAACATATCTGTCCATTGTTGTTTTAATGCTTGCGTGTCCTAAGAGCTGTTGCAGCACTTTAGGCTGCACACCGCGCTCGATTGCGCGTGTAGCATAAGTATGTCGCAAGGCGTGCATACAAAAGCGTTTGATACCTGCTTCGTCACACAACTTGTATAAGTGTGTGTCATTAAGAACTGTTTTTTGCAGGCTCACCTGTTCGCCAGTTGACAAACACCAAATCACGCATAACAAGACATCTCTGTTCGCCTGTCCTGCTGTCGATATACTCCAAAACCTGTGACAGCGTTTCAGACTCTTTTCGGCTGTTTCTTTCATCATAGCAGCTTTTGAGAATGGAATATGCCTTGTCTGTAAGTGGAATGGTACGATAGCTTTTCTGCGTCTTAGGTGGTCCTGCGCGCCAATACCCTTGACTGTGCCGATACTCTAAACTCTTACTTACTGTCAATGTTCGCTTCTTCCAATCAATAGCGTCCCATGTCAGCCCAATCATTTCAGCCGTTCTTAATCCTGTTTCCAAGAGTAGGGCGTACTGCCTATAATTGTGCGAACGCTCCGCTGCTTCAAGGAATTTTTCCTGTTCATCAACAGTCAAGTATTTAATATCGTTTACCGCCCGAACAGGTTTCGTATAACGAACACCATTCATAGGGTGCTTTGCGATAATATCATTCATAACTGCTGATTTCAACATAGTTCCCATTGTTATATACGCTTGTCGAATGGTTGACCCTGCATAAGTGGTTTCCATTCGATTTAGAACAGCTTTGCAGTGCATGGGCTTTACATCAGCTATGCACATTGCTCCGATCACTGGTTGAATATTCCATTTGTAACGCTCTTGATAATTCCGCTTTGTGTTCGGAGCAAGATCACAAACAATGTTTTCAATCCAGTATTCAAACCACTTGTCTACCGTCATATCGGGAGAAGTGACGATAAGATTATGCCGTTCTTCATATCTTGCGTCAGCAAGCCAGTTTTTCGCTTCCGGCAATGTTTCAAAATATTTTTCTTTGCGTTTGCCGTTTTTTGCGTAGTATCTTGCGGAGTATAAACCGTCCTTTCTTTGGTAAATGCCTTTGCCGCACTCTTTACCTTTTAAATTTTTTCCCATTTCTCGGACTCCTTTCGTATCTCAAAAGAGAGTCCAACGCAATAGCATATTATAGCAGAAAGACTCCATTTTTTCAATCTTTATAGGAAGATTTGTTGTACCAGTCGATTAAATTTTTATATTATCAGCTCACGCCGGATATATTCTTCAAATTCACGACGTTTGACTAACTTTCGTGTACCAACAAAAAGGACAAATGGGCAATTAGGCTGCTTCAACATAGTATCAATCTTGTTTATTCCAATGTTGCTGTATTCCGCAGCTTCTTTTATCG
Source organism: uncultured Dorea sp. (assembly GCA_900543415.1). Lineage (GTDB taxonomy): Bacteria > Bacillota > Clostridia > Lachnospirales > Lachnospiraceae > Dorea_D. The sequence goes on from UQRE01000025.1 coordinate 39,711, forward strand.
TCAAAGTCATTTTAAGGTGTATAGGTACGTGTACCTCTGTTTTTTCATCTATACACATAGGAATTTCTCCCCCTTTCTAATTTTATAAAAAGGGCTTTAATCAGACGATTGTTAGCGCAATCTCACGGGAGTTTCACCCCTGCGGCGGTCTGCCGCAGCCCTACCCATTGCCTGCGACGCTCTTAACGCTCGGACTGTGGCTATAAGGGAGTATCATTATGTATTATGCGCGTCGTCGCCCACAAGTCGCTACACTTGTTTTCCGGCGCGGTGTTGGTCGCTCTTTCCTGTTAGGGAAGTCATGGCGCACCCGTCGCATGGCTCGGCGCAAAAGGAACGTATCTGATTTGCCCTATACTGCGCCGCCGTTATCTTGCGCCGCTTTCTTTGTCAATGAGCGAAACAAGGCTAAAGAGCCGGACAGCGGAAAGGGGGACGCTTCCGGGGGTATCTTATTCCTTGAATGAAAGGACAGCCCGCATAAGGCGCGATCTCAAACGGTCGCGTATATCCTCGTCTATGCCCCAATAAGTATTTCCGCGCTCGTCGCGGAGCTTCCGCATAGACAGGGACGCTATGTAGCTTTCGTAATGCTGTACGACAATGTTCATAGCTTCCGGGTCGCCCTTTGTTGCGGCTATGATTACCGGATAAGGTAACAAGCCGCGTTCGTCCTGTTCGGTGTTACCAATCTGTGCAGTCATAGGCGCGTTCCTCCAAATAGCGTTTTAGTAGCTCAAAAGAGCTTGTCCGGCGATAGCGTACTGTTGTTCTCGGAATATTGTTGAGCTTTGCAATTTCTGTTTCGCTCATGTCAAAGAAGTAATACAACAGTACAGCTTCACGCTTTTCTTCCGGCAAACTGCGTAGGGCTTCGGCAAGCAGCTTTGCAGTAATTTCCTTACCGCTGCAAATTCCGCTTCATCGGATCACCGATTCCGCTAGCAACGGATCAGTCTTTCC
>UQRE01000026.1 GCA_900543415.1 uncultured Dorea sp.
TCCGGCTACGAATTCTTGTGGGAAAGGCCCAGAGGGAAAAAGCCACGAAAAATCAAAGCGGAACGGCTCGCCCTCCGGGTGGAAAATGCCATGCAGCATTTTTAAGCGTTCATAGCCTGTCATGGGGCGGGCAGATACGCCCAAGAGCTTAAAGTTGTTGAGTACGTCTGTTTCGATACGGGCAAGGCGGGATTTTGCCGCACCCAGACTGTCGGCTTCAATGGCAAAGGTAATGTATTTTGCTTTAACAAGCCCGTTGTTGCCTTTGGAAAGCTGATTTTTCAGCATATCCGCGTACTCGCTGCGGATAGAGTTGAAAGCGTCGTCCTGTGTGGGAATGTCGATAGCTTTTTCCGCTTCGCCGCGCTGTGTGCCTTGATTGATGAAAGAAAGCTGCACCGAAACGGAAGCGTCAAAGTAATTGAGGAAGTCACACCAGTTTTCAAAAATGGCGGTCTTGTCGTCTGCCTGTGCAAGCTGATAGTTAATATCTTCAAAGGCAACGGTCTTTGAATACTTCCGTTCCGTAACCTTGCATATCCCGTCCGGGTACATCTGAATGTAGGGGATTGTCTGCTGCGCGGTATGTGCTTTCCCGTCGCCCTTTGCCTGTCTGATAACCTCGGCAATCTGCTTTTTCTCGGCGCGGGTGAGCTTGCGGGGCGGGTTAGCCCCGGCGGTTCTTTTTCCCGGTACTTTTTTTGTGGGTTCCTTTTGCAATCGCTGATACCTCCTTTTCAAGTTTTCTTTGCCGTTCTAAGACGGCGTATAAATTCTGTGTCTGATAGGGTCGTTCTTTTGGGGCAATGAATTTTGTCTGAATGATGTTTTTTACCACCACTTCAAGGGGCTGCCCGTGTTTCTCATACATGGCAAGCAGGAAACAGGGCAGCATGACAGCAATCATTGCCATAGACGCAAGACTTGTGCCTGCGCTGTCTTTGAGTAAAAAGAAAAGCGGAAGTCCCACAATGAGGGCTGCCGCAAAACAAACAATCTGCCGTTTTGTCAGATTGAAAGCTACCTTTGTTTTGACTTTGGATAAGTCTTTGGGTACGGGTACATACGCCAAGAAAAAACCTCCTTTCATGGTTGATGTGTTACTGAAATTCCCATAAGGGGCAGTCAAGGCAAAGGTCAGTTTATGCCCTTTGCCGACATACAGGATATGGGGATTGACCGCGTAAAGGTCGGGTCGTATTTTGCTTCGCAAAATCTCCACCCTACCCTTGACGCGGGCTTTAGTGCGCGGAAAAAATCGACTTTGCAAGTGCGCCGGATTTGAACAGGGAGAAACAGAGGATAACGGTATAGGCTGCAAGGGAAAAAATCGCGCTGTGCAGGTTATCCGCAATTATCATGCTGTTTACCAGTACGGCATATATGCCGACGCATATCATAATGAGGAAGCCTTGAAAGCCGAGGGCGAACAGGGATTTTAAGTAGTTGTTACCTATCTGTCCCCATTCCCGGTTCGTCATTGTTGCAAACGGGATAGGCGATACCGAACAATAAAGGTAAATTTCAATCATTCTGCCATAGAGGATAACGGTTATCAGTACGGACATGATTTTCATGCACAAGCTCACAAGGCTTGTTTCCATGACAAGTAAGAGCAGTTCGGGGATTTCCATGCTTTCAAGCCCGTCCTGCATGGAGCCGAGGGCGGCGGCAACATCTATATTCGTGCTGCCGCCGATTACCCCCGCCGCGCCGGAAACAACGTGCTGCGCCATATCGAACACCGCCATAGTGATATTAAACGTGTTTGTCACAAGGTAAACCGCGACAAACGCCTTGAAAATCCACTTAAAAAACATGAACGTGTCAATATCGTGCATATTGTTCTTTTCCGTTACCATGCTGATAAGCTCGTAGCATAGGACATAGGTAATGACAAGCCCCGCAATCGGGACGATCACATTTTCACTAAGCGTCCGTATCATGGAAAATATGCTTGCGTTCCACGCTTGCGGGGTCTGCCCTACCTCTGCGGCGATAGTGCCGACTTTTTCATTTACGTCCCCGAACATAGTTGACAGATTACCGTTTATGGCTCCGATAAGGATTTCCTTTATCCATTCGTTAATCGCGTCAAGTATGCTCTGCATAAGCCTTTACCCGCTTATCTTAACCGAACAGCCCGGACAGGAGCGGTACAAGGGTCATGCCGATTAAAGCGACACCGCCGCCCGCCATTAACTGCTTCATGCCCTGGCTTTTTGCTCCCGGATTATCATTTCCGTAACCCTCCATAAGATTGATAACGCCCCAGATACCAAGACCAGCTCCAAGTGCGATTACAAGTGTCTGCAAAACTCCTACTGCGCTGTTAAAAAATGCCATAAATATAGTCCTTTCTGCCGCTGTGCGGCTGCCCTCAAAAGGGCATAAAAAACGGCGGTCAGTTTCAAAACTGCCGCGGTCATAAGCCCGCCGGATTTGACGGGTTCCCCGCGCCGCCCTACCTCTGCGGCGCAGCGGTATTCAGTTGTAAAATGTAAGGGGTCTGTCTGCGGCTTCCTGCCACGCCCCAAGTAGGGGCGCGTATCATGTAGCCGATAGTGGTTGTAATTGCTTCAATCCCTCCTTTCTGTTTCCCGGCTTATCGTTACGGCATTTGCCGCGTTACTGTTCCAGTAAAAAGCCCCTGCGCCGGACATACTCGGCAGCATAAAGGCGGTGTTCCCCGCCGCGCTCCTGCCAGTATTCCCGCAAGGCTGCGTCTGCGTTTTCTGCAAGCTCCATGAAAAACCGTTCAAGCTGCGTGTTATCTGTTTTCTTTCTCTGTCTGCTCATGGTCTTTGACCTCCCCTAAACAGTGCTTTTGATACAAGGCTTCACAAGCCCTTATGAATGGCTGCAATTCCCGCCGCTTCCTTTCGGCGGCAAGGAAAATGATTTTGTGGTCTGCTGATTTCTTCCCAGTCAGCTTATTCATTGTCGGTGTCCTCCGGCAACCCGGAAGCGTCGATTTCGTAGTAGTCAAATACTTCGTCGGGCTTCACGACAGCGGGGCGGCGTTTGATGTGCTTTTCCATGTCAAAGGCGTTTTTCGGGTCTGCGTCAGACAGGTACTTGTATTTCGGGTGTTTTGTTATATCGAATTTGTCCGAAAAGAACGGACGCACACCTCTAAGCTGCAAGATACACTTGCCGCCGTCCATGACCGCGATTTCGTCCTGTGTCATAAGTTCTTTCCCTAACTTCTGATAGTTCAGCCCATGCGAAAGCTCCCGTCCTCTGGTTTCAGAAGTGTTGAAGCTGTCAATCGTTTCTTTCCCCAAAATTTCCGATATTTCTTTCAGCGTCGTTTTTTCCTTGCCGCCCAAGAAAAGGGTCGTATCGCAGTTGCCAACGATAGTATCGGCGTTGTCCTTGTAGATTGCCTTTAGCTGTGATTGGCTCTGCAAGATGATAGACGCGGAAATTTCACGGCTTCGTATCGTCGCTATGAGCTTTTCAAACTTCGGGATTTGACCGATATTCGCAAATTCGTCTAACAGGCAGCGCACATGAACAGGCAGCCGCCCGCCGTAAACGTCGTCGGCTTTGTCGCATAACAAGTTAAAAAGCTGCGTGTAAAGGATTGATACGACAAAGTTAAAGGTGTCGTCGGTATCGGAGATAATGACAAACAGGGCGGTTTTGCGGTCGCCTATAGTGTCAAGCTCCATTTCGTCGGTTTCCATTAGCTCGCGTAATTCCCGTATGTCAAAGGGGGCTAACCTCGCGCCGCAGGAAATAAGGATTGATTTAGCGGTCTTGCCTGCCGCAAGTTTGTACTTCTTGTATTGCTTAACTGCAAAATGCTCCGGGTCTTTTTCTTCCAGACGTTCAAACATGAGGTCAACCGGGTTCTTAAAGTCCTCGTCGTCCTCACGGGCTTCCGACGCATTTATCATTTCAAGCAGCGTCGTAAAGTTCTTTTCCTCGTCGGGGGCTTCATACCAGATATAGCCGATAAGCGCGGTGTAGTAGAGCTTTTCAGCTTTTACCCAAAAGTCCTCGCCGGATTTGTCCCCGTCGCCTTTGGTATTTGCAATAATGGTATTTACCAACTTCAAAATGTCCTTTTCACTCCGCAGATAGGCAAAGGGATTGTATTTCATGGATTTTTTGAAGTTAATCGTATTCAGCACCTTTATCTTGTAGCCGCCCCGCTGCAAGAGCTTCCCGCACTCGATTAAGACGGTGCCTTTCGGGTCGGTAACAACATAGCTTGAGTGCATTTGCATAAGGTTGGGCTTTACGAAAAAGCGGGTCTTGCCGCTGCCGGAACCGCCGATAACTAAAATGTTCTTGTTCCTCGCATACTTCGGCTGCTTTGGGCGGCTGCTCATCATAAGCCGCTCCGTCTGGGTCAGCAGCACGTTATTTTCAAATACAGGGTCGATATAGGGCTTTATATCCTCCACGTTGCCCCAACGGGCAGAGCCGTATTCCATGCCTTTCCGGTATTTCTTCGCGTTCTTGCCTTTGAAATAGACGCCAAGCCGGATAATGATTGCCCCCGCAATGCCGATAAGCAGATCGGCGGGGTGCAGGCTCGGCGCGATACTGGAAAAGGCTGCGGTAAAGCCGTCCCCCAAGTGTAGGAGCTTTGCGCTCATATCTGCGCCGGGGGCAAGGCGTACCGCCGCGCCTATCTTGTCAAAGAGCCAGACAAAAAGCAGATACGGGAGATTAAGGATAAGCAGCTTTTTTACTTCCGGCTTCATAGTGATACCTCCCTGTCTTTGTTCTTGACTTTCTCCCGCTGTGCATTTAATCCCGCTGCTTTTTCTTTCAGAGAGGAAAGCAGCTTGCGGATAGAGGGCTTTTTCTCCTGTGTCAGCTTCTTTGCGGAAAACTCCTTGAAAGCTGCGGTCAGCGCGTCAGCGTCCCGCCCTTTGAAAAAGACAAGATAACGGGGCGGCGTTTCGGTACTGTCTTTCTTTAAGGCAAAGTCAATCCCGTATTTCTTCGCTGTACTCTCAAAGGCTTTGATGTTGTCCTTTGTAATCTCGATATTGGAAACGCCCGCGTTCTGCTTCATAAGCTGTTTCAAGGTCTGCTTGCCATGCGGGGTCTTGCTTTTCTGTTTGCTCATTTCCGCAAGCAGCTTTTTCATAGCCTTTTGGAGCGTCTGGGCGGTCAGCTTCCCGGTCTTGATGTAAAGAGCTATGGTTTTTTCGTTGATTTCATCTTGCAATCTGTGTCCTCCTTTCGCATGATAATAGGATTAAGGGCGCAAAAAAGGACAGCCTTTTTTCTGCTGCCCCTGTCACACCCATATTTGATTAAATCCGTACCCGCAGCCCGTTAAGGTCGTGCGCCCGCACTCCCACAAGATACCATTCCTGCGACGGGTTCATCTCAATCCGGGTCGGTTTCCATTTCCCCCGCACGAACACGTCAAAGCAATCGCCGCAATGCAGCCCGCCGTAATAGTCGGCAAGGTCAAAGCGAATGTCGTAGCGGTCAGCAGTTTCGTCAAAAATCAAAGCTCCTGTTCTCTGTGTCATAAAAAATCCTCCTTGTGATTGTGATGTTTACAGGCTTTCGCCGGGGTTGCATGAATAATAGTCGGGGTCGCCGTACTTCGGTTTCTCCGGGGAGAGTGCGCCGCTCGCCATGTCGTGAGCCACAAGCGCGGTGTAGTAATTGCCAATAGTGGACGGGGCATTGAAAAGAGCTGCTTTCATGTACTGCTTGATGTTGCGGATTTTGGTAGTATTCTCACTCAAACAGTCAAGGACAAAGCGGATATGCTCACTGTCCAGTTTCATAAGCCTTGCTTTTACAAGCTCTGCCGGGTAATCGTCCCCGGCGATACGGATTGTCTTTCTTCTGGTGCAGACGGTTTCAAGAATGAGGTCAACAAGCTCGTCCAGTCTGTCCCCGTCAAACTTCATATCCTGTTTGAGAATGTCATAGCTGATATTGTCCTTGATGATTTCCTCGTATATCTCAAACGCGCTCTGCGTCATTTCCGTTCCTTTCCGTTCCGGCGGCGTAGCCGCTTCCCCGTCGTAAGGCAAGGGATTTAGGGAATGGATAGGAATGGAATCGGTACTTGATAAATCCGTATTTGATTTTTCTTTTTTTGATAAGTCAGTCTTTTGTATATCTTTATTTAATTGCATTGGATTTTCCAACGTAGGGTTTTCCTGCATAGGATTATCCAATGTTGGATTTTCCAATGTAGGTAAATCCGGTAATGGTATCGGCTGCGGCTTCTCATAGATAACGTAAGCTGCGCCGCGCAAGCGTCCTTTTTCGTCACGTTCCCTTGAACGGACGATATACCCGGTGCGTTCCAGTTCCTTAACGGCTTCCCGGATAGCGTCGATTTTTTCCCGGTTAATGTGGGACAGCCCCGCAAGGGTGTAGTCCCAATCTTCGGGGAGTGACAGCATTTGAGAGAGCAGCCCTTTTGCCTTTAAGGAAAGCTCCTTATTGCGTAAGTGGTGGTTGCTCATTACGGTATAGCCTTTGTTGCGTTCCACTCTGAAAACTGCCATAGTGTCATTGCTCCTTTGCTGTGGATTTGTTACGCAATAGAAACGCGGTTTTGGGGGAAAAGGTATAAATCCCTTATTCGCTTGAAAACGCGCCCGCAACGCCTTATAAATCAAGGGCTTTTTCATGCCTACTGCGTAACAAAGGGCATGAAAAAAGCGGCGTTCCTGTTCTTCCTGTGTTGGAAGTGGGAAACGCCGCTCTTGCGGTTCTGTATAAAATTGTTTACCAATTAGGCTAATATGCTATTTGAGGTTTTCCCGTAGAAATAAAAAAGCGTGTCAACCAGTAGTAAATCGTGCGTTGGACTCTGATTTTGAACAATCAATCTACGCCCATTTCTACGCCCAAATTGCATGAAAGTATATAGTTTTATGTGCTTCTTTATGAAGTTGCGATTTTAAGAAATGCAGCAACCATGCGGGTTTGCGGACTTTTATAGAGATATAGGAAGTTATGAAAATCGGTCAATATATTACGATTCCTAATTTCATTTTTATCTTTACCTGTTCAGAAAATCTTAATTTTAAAGACACTCTGCCTTTCATATTATTTTACTACACAATTACTACACCAATTCTAAACGATTTTAAGTATTTTTTCAACATTTGATTCCCAAAGTTTTTCCTTATAGAAACACAAACACTTTCGACCAACGCTTCCTAGTTCTGAACAAAAAGAAATCTGTTCCAGCATTTCGCTGTTCCTATTTTACCTCTGCTTTCGAGTAACTCCTATATAAAATAGGCTGCAAAATAAGACAGATTACTATATACAACGGAATAATAAACGTTGCTACCGTTGTTACCTTACCTCCTAGATTAACAAGTCCGGACTCTTTCATATCAACATACACTTCTAATAATTGATCCGGAAAGAACAAACATAATTGTGGCAGCGTAATAATTCTGCTTAGGAACGGGAATGCACATAATATGATAAATGGTACAATAATCGCTGTTGTTGTAGAACGTGTCACTGATGATACTAACATTGCCAGTAAAGAGGCAAACAATGTACCAACATATCCGCCTGACACAATAAATAAATACGCCTGCAAAAAGGTTACATTGTATACGCTTCGCCATAAATCTAACTGAATCGGGCAATTTGCTCCATCTGCTCCCAATACCAAAAGAACAATAGTCGTATAGAGAATCACAAAAACGATATAAAATACAGAAACGATCATAATTCCCGCACCCATTTTTGATAACACACCTTTATTTCTTCCCAACTTGGCTGAAAAGAAGATAGAATCTGCCTTTGTCTGAAATTCATCCGAAAATATACCGGACACAAAAAATCCGATTACCAGAGCCAAGATCAAAATAAATGTTGAGATATTTTGTAAAAGGGCTGCCCATCCGTCCGCATATTCATAATAAAAAGGTGTCTTTAAATTTTCATATTGCTGAATCAGGAATTTTTGTTCTTCTTCCGTAAATGTTTCTTCTCCCGAATTCATCCAGTTTTCCAAAGTTGAAATTCTTCTTTCATAGATCGTCCCCACTTCATCAGCTGATACGCTGTTGGCAGCATATGGATTATAATCTCTAAATTCACTAAAGGCTGAATTAATGACATCTACAATTCCTGCGATCCCCTGATATTTTGCATAAGCCTTATCCTGTTCTACGATATCATCAGACAACGCTTCTTTCGAATTATTTATAGCCGTATTTTCTTCAAGAACCTTACGCAATGTATCTTCAGTCAAATATCCTGCCCATTTATTTTTAGCTTCTCTTAAGTTTCGTGATGCTGTAATCCCGACAGAATGATTTCCGTTTTCATCAACATATTCCACTCTATTTATTGTCAAAATACTGGTTACCACCAATACAACAAATAATAATATCACCGCAATTTTGTTTTTTGGTTTAGAAAACACTTTTTTTATCTCAAATTTCAACATCTTCAACACCTGCCTTCTCTCCAAAATAATACAAAAACACATCCTCCAGTGAAGGTTCAACACATTTTGCATTTACGAAAGGTTTTTCAAGAGAAATAATTCTTAACATAACGCCGTTTGCTTCTGATTTCATGTTAGAGATCTTATACTTATTTACAAAATTAGACACTTGATTTTTTTCAACATAACATTCCCATACTTTTTCCGGCATAGAATTGATCACTTCCTCAGAAGTTCCTTTGTGCATAAGCTTCCCATCCTTCAGCAGCCAAATTTCATTGGCTATATATTCAATATCAGAAACGATATGGGTGGATAATAACACCAATCTGTCTTCTGCCAGTTCACTAATTAAATTTCGAAATCGAATCCGTTCATTGGGATCAAGTCCGGCGGTCGGCTCATCAAGAATCAAAATTTTAGGATCGTTCAGCATAGCCTGTGCAATACCGACTCTTCGCTTCATACCACCGGATAAATTTTTCATTTTCTTATTTACAGCTTTTTGCAAGCCTACCTTGGTTACTAATTCTTTTACTCTTTTTTTAGCAACAATCGGTCTTATCCCTTTCAAAGAAGCGATATAAAGAAGATAATCTTTTATCGTAAATTCTGGATAAAACCCAAATTCCTGCGGAAGATACCCTAGTAATTTCCGATATTCTCCGTCCATACTAAAAATATCTTTTTCATCACAATATATCGTTCCGCTGGTCGGCTTTAATAAAGTACACAACATCCTCATCAAGGTTGTTTTGCCCGCTCCATTTACACCTAACAACCCATATACCCCTGTTGTCATTGTAACATTCAGATTGTCAACAGCTGTAAAGTCACCAAATTTCTTAGACAAATTTGTTATTTTTAATTCCATTTATAACCCTCCTAATACTTCATAGATTCACGTATCGTTCTATAAATTAAATCTCCAAGAATTACAAGCCCGATTCCAATTAAGAATATCCATACCGGAAGCTTTATAAGAGTATATATTTTATCATTCGTTATTACACTCCACCAGATGACGCTCCACAAAATACAAAGTGCAATGGAACCCGCCTCACTTGTATTCTTTTTACTGCACAGCATTCCAAAGCAAATACAGCCGGTCACTACCGCAGGAAATAAAAACTGCGACAATAAAGAGAGTAGTGTAATATGCAATCTTCCATGCAGGAACAAGCAAAATGCAGTAACTAATATAACGTCTACTAACCCAAACAAAAAGATTCTTGCCGAATAGATCTGTCTAAGAGAATAGTACGACGCGCTTTCTATCTCCATACATTGATTGGATCTGTTTTTCCACAATTCCGGAATAATTAAAATCACAAATAAAACACTTGCAATCCCCAATCCCCTCTGCACATAAAATGTCTCTTGATTGTAGGAAAGAATAACTCCCATTCCCGTTAATAGCAGCATCTGTAACAACCACCATTTTTTTTGCGTGACGCAAAACTGTATCCATAAGAACTCTCGGTAGGTCAACATCTTCTCCTGTTCTTTCAAGCAGAAAATTTCTATCGATTTATTTACTGTATCTACAATTTTTTCTTCATTCGGATGGACGGTTCCATACTCTTCAAATTCGTTCCTTTTCTTTTTCATATCCATCCTCCTTTCCAAAACGTTCTAATTGCTTTCGTGCATTTGTCAGCCGATATTTCACCAGTGATTCTCCAATCGCTAATCGCTCTGCTATCTCTGCAATTTTAAAACCTTCGAGATAATACAGGATGACAACATCTTTTAGTTCCTGCGGCAGCGAATCAACTACACGGTCTATAAACACCTTATCAATAACCTGTTCTATATCATCTGACGCTTCACAATTTGACAACTCTTCGTCACCTAAAAATACTTCTTTGTTCTTTTTGTAATAATTCTTGCATAAATTTCCTGCAATCGTATAAAGATAGTTCTTTGTTTTTCCTTGAAAATGATAATCAGATAATTTTGTGAAAAACTTGATAAATGTTTCCTGTGTTAAATCTTCGGCATATTGTGTATCGAAGCAATGGTAACTGCAATACTTTAATATTTCGTTATAATATTTACGCACGAAAGTATCAAAAGCTTGTTCGTTACCTTGCTTCATTTTCTGAATCAGTAAAAAGTCCGTAATCACAAAATCCTCCTTTCTCATTTGAAATGTTATAAGCACTCACACCATTCTACTATGTATAACAACTCAAGTGACTAAAAAGTTAGTCGTTTTTTACAAAAATTTACAAATTTAAAAATTACATATTCTCGCAATATAAAGCAACGAAAAAGGAATGTCACTTTTGGTAACATTCCCTTTGAAAAGATCTCTTATTTTTTATAACTTACTATCCTTTGTCTCCATCAAAATCACCACACCGGATAAGAAGCTGATCACTGCTTCCTCATCTTCAATCTGATTGCTTACGCACAGGCTGTCGTAAGGCATCAGCGTATGGTTATGGAGCGGATATTTTGCGCCGGTAATATTAAATTCAAAAATTTCTTGTCCAAGCGGAAATACAGAGAAATACGTTCCGTACGCCTCGTCCTTTCTAAGCACCGTTTCCTCTCCGATCAGACGTATCCGGTTCTGACGGTCCATGATCTTCGCATCGATTCCCGCCTTAAATGGAATATATAATGACTGTACATTTGCCCAGAGATGGTCGATTCGTCCTCCGGTTGCTCCAAGGAGCACCATCTCTTCACATCCAAGCATCATTGCAAGGCGAATGGCATGTTCTGTGTCAGACGCATCTTTTACCGGATTAAATTCCCGTATTGGCACATCTGTCTCATCACGATAGTAATCTCTCACCTTTTCATCTACGCTGTCAAAATCCCCCACAATATAACTTGGCTTGATCTGATGCTGATACAAAAACTCCATTCCTTTATCCACACCAATAATGTGGCTATACCCTTCTTCTAATACAGACAGCGTAAATTCCTCGTCCAGCTCTCCGCCGCTGACGATTACGATTCTCTTACTCATAGCTCTTTAGTATCTCCATAAATTCCTTCGTATTCTGCGCCGGTTCTCCTTTAAATACTGCCGATCCCGCTACGATAATATTGGCTCCTGCATCCAGAACTTCTCTCACATTCGTCAAATAGATGCCTCCGTCTACTTGAATATCAACATTTAATTCTTGTTCTTCAATCATTTTACGGATGGCACGAATCTTATCTAAAGATTCCGGGATGAATTTCTGACCGCCGAATCCAGGATGTACGCTCATCACAAGAAGCATATCTATCTTCGAAAGAAGATGTTCTACCTCTTTTTCACTTGTCTCCGGACAGATAGATAAACCAACCTTCATTCCACACTCACGGATTTTGGCAATTGTCTCCTCCACATTCTCACAGGCTTCCAGGTGAATGGTTACGATATCTGCGCCTGCCTCCTTAAACGCCTCAATATAACGGATTGGCTCCTGCACCATCAAATGCGCATCCATAATCTGTTCTGTTGTATCATGAATGGACTTTAAGACAGGCATACCAAAAGAAATGCTTGGGACAAACATACCGTCCATCACATCAAAATGAATATACTGTGCTCCGTTTCTCTCTGTTTTTTTCATTTCTTCTCCCAGATTGTTAAAATCCGCTGCCAGAATAGATGGCGCCAAAATGTAGTTCATACTAATACCTCCTCTTGTTCTTTAGTTCCTCATACATTTCCACATAATTTTCATACCTTATTTTATGGATGCGTCCCTCTTCTACTGCCATTTTAACTGCACAGTCCGGTTCATGGATATGATCGCATCCAATAAATTTGCATGTTCCTTCATAAGGATCAAACTCCGGAAAATAATATTTTAACTCTTCTTTTTCGAAATCATTAACGTACAAAGAACTAAATCCCGGTGTGTCCATGATATAAGAATCATAATCGATCGAAAACAATTCTGAATGTCTTGTGGTATGCTTTCCTCTTTCTATCTTGCGGCTTACATCTCCGGTCTCCATATTCGCTTCCGGATTCAAAATATTAATAATGGATGATTTCCCCACACCGGAAGGTCCGGCAATCACCGTTGTCTTTCCTTTCAACAGATTCTTCACTGTCTCGATATTTTTTTCTTCCAAGGCACTGGTAAATACACATGGATAGCCACAGCCCTCATATATTCTCTCCAGTTGCGCAACCTGTTCATCCTCTGCAATATCCTCTTTGTTAAAACATAAAACAACAGGAATTTTCTGTCTTTCCATCATGACAAGAAAGCGATCCAGCAGATTAAAGTGAGGACTTGGTTTTGTAACTGCGAAAACTACAAGCGCCTGATCCACATTTGCCACAGCCGGACGAATCAACCCATTCTTTCTTGGTAAAATATTGATAATATTTCCCGTCCGCTCTGTTTCGTCCAATATCTCAATCTCCACGTTGTCTCCCACAAGCGGCTTTATTTTTTCTTTTCTGAATATTCCTTTTGCTTTACACTCATAAACACCGGATTCTACTACATTCACGTAGTAGAATCCGGCAATTCCTTTTACTATCTTTCCCTGCATTACAGTAAATTTCCCTTACCTTTTCTAAGGCTCATCTTACTCATCAGTTACAGAATTGGAACCTTCCTGACCGGAAGATTTCGGTCCTAAGCTTAAGACATATTTGATCGTACTTCCCTTAGATGCATTTCCGGAAGACGGAGTCATGGAAATAATCATACCTTCCGGATAATTATTACTGTACTCTTCACTCTGCTTGCTTGCATTTAAACCGTTCGCATATGCCCAATCCAGTAACTCTTCTTCATCTCTTCCGACAAAACTCTGAATGGATATTTTTTCTTCCGGTTTCTTGCCGCGGCTCACCAGAATGTCAACCGTTGTTCCTGCGGAAACCTTCTTACCTCCGGCTACGCTCTGGGACACAACTTTTCCTTCTGCAACACTTTCATCGTACTCATAGGTTACCGTACCGACCTTAAGTTTTGCACTCTTTATCATAGACTGGGCGTCAGAATCGCTCTTTCCTACTACATTCGGAACAGTGATCTTCTCAGAGCCCTTGCTCACCTGCATCACGATCTCTGTATCTTCACTTACTTTAGAGCCAGCCGCCGGCGTTGTTCCAATTACAACACCTTCCTCATACTGATCGCTGTATACCGCTTCGGAAGTTCCGACTTTCAGACCTTCTGCTTCCAATGTCTTCTGTGCTTCTGCTTCATCCATTCCCGCAACATTCGGAACGGTAATCTGATCTCCCACAAGCTTGGAACTTACAACAACCTCAATCATTGTATTCTTCTTAACTTTTTCTCCCGGCTCTACACTCTGTTTGCTGATCAGACCTTCTTCGTATTTCTTAGATTCTTTTCTTGCCACAACCTTAAAGCCAAGTTTCTTATCGTTCAGAATCTTCTTCGCTTCTTCCTCTGTCTTACCGACTACATTCGGTACCTTCACCTTATCCTCTGTCTCTTCCGCCGTAATGCCGGAACCAAAGCCCTTGAAGATTCCCGCAGCTTTACCGATTGCAAAGATTGCTATGAAAACGATGATCACTGCCACAACGATAGTCAGAATCTTCATGACTTTGTTCATGCGAGGATTAACTTCTTCTGATCCGCGTTTTTTTCTGTCATACTCATCATCGTCGTACTCGTCATCGTCGTACTCGTCATGATCGTACTCATCGTCATCATACTCATCATCGTCATATCCATCTTCGTACTCATTGTCATCATATTCGTCATCGTACTCGTCATCATAGCTGTCTCGGATATTGTCCAATTCTTCGTCTGTGATGATTACCGTATCTGCACTTCGAAGCGGTGGAATCACAACAAAGTCTCCATCCGGATCGACTAAGGAGCGCTTCAGATCCTGAATCAGATCACTGGTGTTGCTGTAGCGTCTCTCGCCGTTTTTCTGTGTACATTTCAGAATGATCTGCTCTAAGCTGTACGGAATATCCGGCACGTACTCTGACGGCGGCGTAATCTCTTCCTGAAGATGCTTGATCGCAACTGATACCGTAGAATCCCCATCAAACGGAACTCTTCCTGTCACCATCTCATATAACGTGATACCGATGGAATAAATATCACTTTTTGCATCACTGAATCCGCCTCTTGCCTGTTCCGGAGAAGAATAATGAACGGAACCCATAGCGTTAGAACTGATAGTATTTGAAGTGGTCGCTTTGGCGATACCAAAATCGGTCACCTTCACCTTGCCATCTCTGGAGATAATGATATTCTGAGGCTTAATGTCCCTGTGAATGATATTTGCTGCATGCGCCGCGCCAATACCTGTACACATCTGAATCGCAATACTGATCACTTCTTTGTGGGACAGTCTGCCTTTTCTCTCTATATATTCTTTTAAAGTAATGCCCTCCACAAGCTCCATAACTATATAATAAAGGCCGCGGTCTTCCCCGACATCATACACATTTACAATATTCGGATTCAGAAGCCCTGCTGCTGCCTGTGCTTCTGAACGGAACTTACGAACGAAATTCTCGTCCTCTCTATATTCCTTTTTTAATACTTTGATCGCCACAAAACGATTCAGCATGGTGTCTTTCCCCTTATAGACATCTGCCATTCCGCCTGCGCCAATCTTCGATAATACTTGATATCGATTTCCCAAAAAAATTCCATCTTTTACCATACACTCACCTCATCTGCAAGTGGCTCTGCCATAACAACCCCTATGTTATCTCTCCCACCATTACTATTTGCTTTCTCTATCAGCATAAGAACTGCTTCTACGATATCCCTTGCTCCCTTCACGATATCAAACATGTCCTCATCCTCAACCATATTACTGAGTCCATCCGTACACATCAAAAGAACATCCCCTTTTTTCAGGCGATATTCGTAAATATCAGCTTCTACATCTTCTTTCACACCGATGGCACGCGTAATAATATTTTTATCCGGATGATTCTTAGCTTCCTCCGCCTTGATTCCTCCGAGTCTTACCATCTCTTCTACCAAAGAATGATCCTTAGACAACTGTCGGATCTTATCATTGATCAAATACAAACGACTGTCTCCCACATTTGCAAAATACAAAGTGTTGCCAATCACAGTTGCGACAACCAGTGTAGTTCCCATTCCTTCTAATTTCACATCGGAATGAGCCACTTTGATAAGCTCATGATTCGCAACTCCGATAATCGTATTCAGAATTTCTTCTGGCTTATTAAGCTTTGTATTTTCCAGTTCTTCATGCAACACTTTCACCGTATATTTGGAAGCAAAATCTCCTGCCTTATGGCCTCCCATCCCGTCAGCTACTACCAAAAGATTCGGAAATGGTCCTACCGGTTTATCGGTCACATATACAAAGTCTTGATTGACTTCTCTTTTTCTTCCCACGTCTGTCATTGCATATATTTTCATCTACTTCTCCTTTTTTGCAGCAGCATAACGTCGTCTGAGCTGACCGCAGGCTCCGTCAATATCAGAGCCTCTTTCCCTTCTTATAGTAACATTTATTCCGTTTTTTTCAAGTTTATTTTTGAATTCCTGCGCATTTTTGCTATCCGGCTTCTGGAAATCTCTCTCCCTGATCGGATTGACCGGTATTACGTTTAAATGACAGTTTCTGTGTTTCAAGATTGCCGTTAATTCACGGATATCCTCCGGCTGGTCATTGACCCCCTTCACAAGACTGTATTCAAAGGTCACTCTTCGCCCTGTCTTTTCAAAATAAATATCGCAGGCATTCAACACTTCGGAAAGTTCGTATTTATTTGCCACCGGCATTAATTTCTTTCGTTTCTCCTGATTCGAACCATGCAGAGATAACGCTAACGTAATCTGCAAACCTTCTTCAGAGAGGCGAAGAATATTGGGAACAATTCCGCATGTTGAAGCGGTAATATTTCTCTGGCTGATATGAAGTCCATGTTCATCACTGATCATATGTATGAACTTCACAAAATTATCATAATTATCCAGAGGCTCTCCTGTCCCCATCACAACAATATTAGACACTCTCTCCCCGGTAATCTTCTGGATATGATAAATCTGTCTTAGCATCTCGGAAGCTGTGAGATTGCGTTCCAAACCGTCAATGGTAGATGCACAGAAACGGCACCCCATGCGACATCCCACCTGTGAGGAAATGCAGACGGAATTCCCGTAGTTGTATTTCATCAATACACTTTCGATCATATTCCCATCTTCCAGTTCAAAGAGAAATTTCTCTGTGGGATCTACCTGGGAAATCTGTCTTGCTGCCATTGTCACTTTTTTGATCTCATACTCATGATCCAGTTTTTCTCGTAACGCTTTTGACAAGTTGGTCATCTCATCAAAAGAATCCACAAGCTTCTCATGGAGCCAGCCATAGATCTGTTTCGCCCGAAACGCCTTCTCTCCTATATTTTTCATCTCTTCCATCAATTCGTCATAGCCAAACGATGCAATATCTTTTTTATCCATGATTCTCCCTCTCAAACAATGCGATATAGAATCCATCTCCTTCTTCTCTTGCCGGAAGGAACTGCTGCTCCTTTACCAGTCTAAACTCAGGATATGTTTCTTCAAACCAGTGGGCAGTTTCTTCATTTTCGCCGCGATGAATCGTACAAGTGCTGTATACAAGCTTTCCGCCCATTTTTACATATTCATGTACGACTGACAAAATCTTCCTTTGCAGGCAGACAAGGTCATCCTGCATCTCTTTTGTCATCTTATATTTCAGATCCACCTTTTTCCCAAGTACTCCAAGGCCGGAACAAGGAAGATCTGCGATAACGATATCTGCTTTCTCCTTTGCGGTCTCATCATAGACTGTTGCATCATGACAGACTGCTTCTATATTATCAAGTCTGCTTCTCTGAATATTCTCGTTGATCAGACTTACTTTATATTCGGTAAGATCTCTCGCCTCTACATGCCCGCTTCCTGCAAGCTTTTCTGCCATATGAATGGCTTTCCCTCCCGGCGCCGCACAGACATCGATCACATAATCTCCTTCTTTCGGATCTGCCCATTCCGCCACCTGCATAGAGCTTACGTCCTGCACATAGAAATGTCCTTTTTGAAAACTTGTAAGTTTATTTAGATAATCATATCCACGAATACGAAGAGCATATGGAAGACCGGTTTCTTCCACTTCTACCTGTTCTTCCCGAAGTTCTTGGATCAACTCTTCTTTACTTATCGCATTCAAATTACAACGGATTGTTGTTGGATGCTCTTCAAGAAAAGCTTGTCCCATGCGTGCAACGGTCTCTTCATCATAGCTTTCCATCCACTGATCTATCATCCATTGTGGAAGGGAATACTTCACAGACATACTTGGCAGTTCTACTTTCGAAAGATTCCGGCTGATAGTGCGAAGCACTCCATTGACAAAGCCTTTCAGATTAGAAAATCCTTTGCGGACAGAGAGCTTCACTGCCTCATTGCAGACGGCGCTGTCAGGCACACTGTCCATATATTTCAACTGATACACACTGCTTCTTAAGATAGTGCGTATAACCGGTTTCATTTTATTTACTTTAACTTTGGAAAATTGATTGATGATATAATCGATCTCTATCATGCGTTCAAGCGTGCCATTTACCACTCTCGTGATAAATGCACGCTCTTTCTTATCCAGATACTGATATTGATCCAGAACATTTTTCAAGGCAATATGACTATATTCTCCCTCTTTCGTAATAAGAAGCAGTGTCTCAAGCACCAGCTCCCGATCATTTACCGGTGATCCCATTCCTTTTCTCCTCTATCCTCTAATCGTCTCGTCCTGCTCCGGTCAGCAAAAAGATACGCAAAAGCTGTAAGATTGCCGCTGCTGCTCCTGCCACATACGTAAGCGCTGCTGCTGTAAGCACTTTTCTTGTCTGTCTCACCTCATCCGGATAAAGCATTCCTGTATCGCCCAGAATCCGAAGCGCACGCCCAGACGCATTAAATTCCACCGGAAGTGTCACAACTTGAAACAGAACAGACATAGAAAATGCAAGAACTCCCAGATTTAAAAACATTGCAGAACTATTGCTGTTAAATAAAAGTCCAAACAAGATCAAAGGCCACGCAATCGCGCTTCCGAAATTTGCAACCGGAACAAGTGCACCGCGGAGCTTAAGCGGTACATAACCTCTCGCGTGCTGGATTGCATGACCACATTCATGCGCCGCCACTCCGATTGCCGCCACCGAAGACTGATTGTATGTTGCACCGGACAACCGGAGCACTTTATTTCTCGGATCATAGTGATCCGTCAAATTTCCAGACACATATTCCACACGCACATCATAGATGCCTGCACCACGGAGCAAACGCTCTGCTGCCTCTCTTCCGGTCATCCCCGAATGGCTCATCACTCTGGAATACCGATTGAACGTAGATCGCATTTTTACCGAAGCTGCCATGCAGATCAACACGCCGATCACTACTAAAATGTAAGTACGGTCAAA
This sequence comes from uncultured Dorea sp., assembly GCA_900543415.1. Taxonomy (GTDB): domain Bacteria; phylum Bacillota; class Clostridia; order Lachnospirales; family Lachnospiraceae; genus Dorea_D. The sequence goes on from UQRE01000026.1 coordinate 18,828, forward strand.
ATACATTGGATATATCATTGTAATTCCTCCTATCCCAAAACATATCGTTATTATATATGAAACTTGGAGAAAATACCTGTTTTTCACACATTTTTAAGAATTTTTAAGAACTGTTCCGATTTTTACGTCATATCCGCGCAAAAATGCATCCGCTTCCATTCTCTTTTTACCCGGAATCTGAAGAGCTTTCACTTTCAGAAGTCCTTTTCCTGTCTGTACAAAGAAGCCGTCTTTTTCCACCTTTACTACGGTTCCAGCCGTCTCCTGCGTGTCTTCCTCCCAGACTTCTGCTTCCCAGATCTTCATTACTTTTCCATTCCAGTCCGTGTAAGCGCTAGGCCACGGATTCAATCCGCGAATCAACCGCTCAACTCCCTCTGCCGGCTGATCCCAGTCAATATTTCCAAGATTTTTATCCAGCATTCTTGCATAGGCTGTAGGGCTGTCACCCTGTTTCTGCGGAACAATTGCATGTTCCTCAAGCCCCTTTAATGTCTCTACACAAAGCTTTGCTCCGGCTTCTGCAAGTTTGTCATGAAGACTTCCTCCAGTCTCTTTATCATCCAGTACGATTTCTGTCTTAAGAAGCATATCACCGGTATCTAAGCCTTCATCCATCTGCATGGTTGTCACGCCGGATACTTTCTCTCCGTCGATCACTGCCCATTGGATCGGAGCGGCTCCCCGATATTTTGGAAGAAGGGAAGCATGAACATTGACGCACCCGTAAGGCGTCATTTCCAGAATTTCCTTTGGAAGAATCTGTCCAAAAGCGATAACCACCATGATATCCGCATTGTATTTGCGAAGCTCCTCTATGCAAGAAGCTTCTCTTACCTTTTTCGGTTGAAATACCGGAATCCCGTGCGCCATTGCCGCTTCTTTCACTGGTGTAAACTGCATCTTCCCGCCGCGTCCCTTCGGCTTATCCGGCTGTGTAACAGCAAGTACAACATCATGCCCCGCTTCAACAAGCGCTTCCAGTGTGCCCACAGAAAAGTCCGGCGTGCCAAAAAATATTACTTTCATTTACTCTTCCTCCCCGTAAGGCTCCACATCATGAATTCCGCCTTCTGCAAGTTCCACATACATTTTTCCATCTAAATGGTCAAGTTCGTGGCAGAATGCCCTTGCCAGCAATTCTTCCCCCTCCAGCTCAATCTCTTCCATTTCTTCATTTAAAGCTCTTACCTTCACATAATTCGGACGGGTTACAAGACCGGATTTACCCGGAACACTTAAACATCCCTCTTCCCCGCACTGCTCGCCGGCAGTCTCTACAATTACCGGATTGATCAGAATAATCGGACCTTCTCCCACATCAATCACTACGATTCTCTTTAAAATACCGACCTGCGGAGCCGCAAGACCGACTCCCATCGCCTCATACATTGTATCTAACATATCATTGATCAGTATTTTTGTGCGAAGCGTCATTTTCGTCACTTCTTTACATGGTTTTGTCAACACCTCGTCGCCTAATTCACGGATTTTTCTAATTGCCATAATTCTTCTCCTTTTCTTTGATATTTATATATTTAATGGGTTAAAATCAAATTGAATCCTCAAATGATCGAACCCTCTGTTCATGTCTATATACTGCTCCAGCAGGTCTTTCGCACGAACTAACCATTCATAGTCTTCACTTTTCACATATATGATCTGCCGATACTGGTCATTTACTTTGGACACATAGGGCGCCGCCGGACCGATCACTGTAAGCTTCCCTTCCCGATTGATCCGTTCCGTAAATTCTTTAAGATATCCTGCTGCCACCTTAAGATGTTCTTCCTCTTCTCCGGTCATCCAGATTGCCAAAAGATCTTCTGCCGGTGGATATCCCATCAACATCCGGTAATTCATCTCCTCTTCGTAGAAGCTTTCGTAATCTTGTCTCGCCGCAGTTTGAATACTATAATGCTCTGGACTATATGTCTGAATGATTACTTCTCCTTTTTCCCGTCCTCTTCCCGCTCGTCCGCAGGCTTGTGACAGTAATTGAAAGGTACGTTCTGCCGACTGGTAATGGTTCGAATATAACGACATGTCTGCCGCCAGTATTCCCACCAAGGTCACCTGCGGGAAATCATGTCCTTTCACGATCATCTGCGTACCGATAAGGATATCTGCCTCCTCGGATGCAAATGCTGACAGTATTTTCTCATGGCTGTCCTTTTTCTTAGTCGTGTCCATGTCCATGCGAAGTACCCTTGCCGTCGGAAACATCTTCTTCACCAGCTCCTCGATCTGCTGCGTACCTGCGCGGAATCCTCCGATATAATGAGAACCGCACTCTGGGCAGGAAGGCATGGAAGGTCTTTCATATCCGCAATAGTGGCAGACAAGCTTCCCATTTTTGTGGGCAGACAATGCCACATCACAATGAGGACATTTTACAACATATCCACATTCTCTACAAGAAACAAATCCCGCATATCCCCGTCGATTCAAAAATAACATAATCTGCTGTCTCTTTTGCAGCCGGTCTTCTATCATTTCTTTCAGTCTGTCACTGATGATCGAACGGTTTCCATGCTTTAATTCTTCCCTCATATCTACTGTATATACTTCCGGAAGGCTCTGAGCAGTTGCCCTGTTTTTTAATTCCAGCAGTGTATATTCTCCCAGCCTGCACCGATAAAATGCTTCCAGTGAAGGAGTCGCCGATCCAAGGACTACACTGGCTCCTTCTAGCTTTGCGCGCCGAATCGCAGTCTCTCTTGCATGATACCTCGGCACCTGTTCACTTTTATACGTGGTCTCATGTTCCTCATCAATCACGATAAGTCCCAGATTCTCAAAAGGTGTAAATAACGCAGATCTTGGGCCGATCATAACGTCCACCTCTCCCCGTTTCACCCGTTCCATCTGATCGGAACGTTCTCCTTGTGAAAGTCTTGAATTTAGGATGGATACACGGTTGCCAAACCGATTGTAAAACCGAAGCACTGTCTGATACGTAAGGGCAATCTCCGGGATCAATACGATTGCTTGCTTCCCATTCTCAACAACATGCTGGATCATTTTCATATACACTTCTGTTTTTCCACTTCCGGTCACTCCATAGACAAGATAAGTCTTTCTATAACCTTTCTCATAATCTTGTACGAAAGCAGAAACTGCCTGTTCCTGTTCCTTAGTAAGGATCGTTTCTTTTTCTTCTGTCCTTCGGTAACATACCGGATTTCGAAGCGCATCCTGCGATTCGATCACGAGAATTCCCTGCTCCTCCATCGCACGAAGAACAGACAACGTCACATGAAGCTTTTTCGTCAACAACTCATAATCTTGACACGGTTGATCAAGAAGTCCTGCCAGCGCTCTTGCCCTTGCTTTCTGGTTCTTATGAAGGAAAGTATCTAATCTTTTTCTTCCCTCTTCTTCAGAAAGTAATAACCGGACAGTTCGCTTCTTCTTGATCTTCTCCTGCTTCTTGATCGGAAGTACCGTTCGAAGCGCTTGGATCATCGTTCCTCCGTAGACCTCTTTCATCCACGCAGCAAGCGCCACAAGTTTCGACTCAATTGCCCTTTTATCTTCTGCCCGACGCAGAATAAACTTGATCTTATCTGCATCATAATCCGCAGTTTCCGAAAAGCCGATGACATAACCGCCTGTCTCTTTATTTCCTCTTCCAAAGGGCACGATGACTTCTGTTCCAACCTCAAGTATCCCCTCAAGTTCTGAGGGGATACGGTACTGAAATACTTTATCCAGTTTTTCATGGGTAATGTCGATAATAATATCCGCGTACATTTTACTCCTTTAATTCGTCCAATACTTCCTGAATGAGCACACGGTCATCCATGTCATATTTCACACCCTTGATCTCCTGATAAGTCTCATGACCTTTTCCGGCAAGAATGATCACATCGCCTTTCTGTCCATGCTCAATGGCATAGCGAATAGCTTCTTTCCGGTCGCAGATGTCAATGTATTTTCCATCCGTCTTCTTGATACCGGTAATAATATCCTCGATAATCTCCTGCGGTTCTTCAAACCTCGGATTATCGGAAGTGATGATGGTATAGTCAGAAAGCTTTCCTGACACTTCTCCCATCTCGTATCGTCTTGTCTTGGAACGATTTCCGCCACAGCCAAACACAGTAACAATGCGCCCTGGATTGTAATCTCTGAGCGTATGAAGAAGGCTCTCAAGGCTCATGGCATTGTGGGCATAATCAATCATCAAAGCAAAGTCATCCGATACTTTGATCATCTCAATACGCCCTTTTACTTTCGCTACTTTCAGCGCCTTCTTGATCGTCTCCACCGGAACGTCAAAATGTCTGCATACCGCAATTGCTGTCAGAGAATTATACACACTGAACTCACCTGGAATGTCAATCTCTACATCAAAATTCATAAGACCTTCTACCCTGTATTTCATACCCAGATACCCCGGTCTTGACACATGCTCTACATCTGCCGCACGAAGATCTGCTTTCTCAGAGAATCCAAAGGTCTCTACCTTACAAGTTGCAAAACGGAACACATCCTCAAACCACTTGTCGTCTACATTGGCAATTCCAAGCTTACACTGGGTAAATAAAATGCCTTTGCAGCGCTTATAATCCTCAAAATCCTTATGCTCATTTGGCCCGATATGATCTTCTCCAAGATTGGTGAAAATACCGATCTCAAATTCAATTCCTGCAGTTCTGTGAAGCATCAACCCCTGTGAAGATACTTCCATTACAACGCTGTCGCATCCTGCCTCTACCATTTCCGCAAAATATTTATGGATTGTGTAAGATTCCGGTGTTGTATTGCTTGCCGGAATCGTCTTATCTCCAATGATCGTCTCAATGGTTCCAATGAGTCCCACTTTATGACCGACGCCTTCCAAAATGGATTTTACCATGTAAGTTGTTGTCGTCTTACCTTTTGTTCCGGTAATTCCGATCACATTGAGCTTCTTGGCCGGATAACCAAAATACGCCGCAGACATAAGAGCCAGCGCATATCTGGTGTCATCTACATGGATCACCGTCAGCCCTTCCGGTGCATTTACCGGACGTTCTACAATAACTGCCGCAGCTCCTTTTGCCGCCACATCTTCTATATATTCATGTCCATCTGCCACTGCTCCGGCAATACAGACAAACACACTTCCTTCTTTTACCTTTCTGGAATCATTGATAAGCTCCGTCACTTCAAGGTCATCACTTCCCTGACAGACTTCGTATTCCAGACGCTCTAATAAACTGGTCAGTTTCATCTTCTTATACCTCCATATAAGTACTCTTTTTTTAGTATAACATTTTTTCCGTATACATCAAAGGATAATTTGTGTTATACTGCTATACAGAATTTATATTTAGAAAAGGGGAATGTAATCGTGAAAGCTTATGAAAGATTATTAAAGTATATGGTTGTCCGCACACCAAGTGACGAAAACAGTGAAACTGTACCGTCTTCCCAGTGCCAATTTGATCTTGCACATTTATTGGAAACGGAAATGAAAGAACTTGGACTGACCGATATTTATCTGGATGACCAGTGTTATCTCTATGGTAAATTACCTGCAACAGAGGGTCTGGAAGACAAACCTGCCATTGGTTTTATTGCACACATGGATACCGTTTCTGACTTCTGCGACCACGACATCACACCAGTGATCACAGAAAATTATAACGGAGAAGATCTGGCTCTTGGAACGAGCGGTCTTACTTTAAGTACAGAAACATTTCCACACCTTAAAGATTTAAAAGGACGCACACTCATCACTTCTGATGGAACAACTGTATTGGGCGCTGATGATAAGGCAGGAATCGCAGAGATTCTTACTGTGATCGAACAGTTACAGGAACAAAACATCCCACACGGTCCAATCTGCGTTGCATTTACGCCGGATGAGGAAATCGGCACCGGCGCTTCTCATTTTGATGTAGAACGTTTTGGAGCAGATTACGGATATACTTTAGATGGCGGCACAGAGGGCGAGATCCAGTACGAAAACTTTAATGCATGCAAAGCATGTTTTGACATTGCAGGAGTAAGTGTTCATCCGGGTTCTTCCAAAGACACCATGATCAACGCATCCTTAGTTGCTATGGAGATCAACAGCCTGCTTCCGGCAATGGAGACTCCGCGCGGCACAGAAGATTATGAGGGATTCTATCATCTTGTATCTATGTCCGGTGACTGCTCTAAGGCTCAATTAAACTATATTGTCAGAGACCATGACAAAAATTTCTTTGAAGCAAGAAAACGTACGTTAACTCTGATTGAAAAGAACTTGAACGCAAAGTGGGGCGAAGGCACTGTAAAACTTACACTCACCGACCAGTATAAAAACATGGCTGAAATCATTGCCGGATGCATGCATCTCATCGACAACGCAAAACAAGCCTGTGAAAATGCTGGAATCGAAGCGCTCATTCTTCCAATCCGCGGAGGTACAGACGGATGTCAGTTAAGCTTCAAAGGACTTCCATGTCCAAACCTTGGAACCGGCGGACATGCTTACCACGGTCCTTACGAGCATATTACCATCGAAGGAATGGACAAAACAGTCGCTATGGTGACGGAACTGGTAAAACTATACACAAAATAAAAACTAAAGAGGTTAGAAACATGTGGTTATTTAAAAGACTGGCGCTTTTTCTTAGCGCCATCATCATTGCGTGTGTCGCAGGATTCTTCATTCTTCCGGGTGCCAGCCAGACGGAAATTGTCATATTCATTGTGGGCTGTGTAGCCCTTGGCGATATCACTTATTATCTGGACAAGAAATATTTCCAGTAAAAGCATGAAAATGGAGGCTGTGAAAAACTCGATTGAGTTTTTTCACAGCCTCCTATTTTACTTTTATGCTCCGTGAGGCTTAAATCCTTCTCCTCTTACTTCATTTGATTCCATCATAATGAGGAACGCTTTTTCATCCTCGTCTTTCACTGCTTTCTGTACATTGTACATTTCTTTATTACTGCACGCACACATAACAACCAGTTTGTCATCCCTTGAGAAGCTTCCTTCAGCCTTTAAGAAGGTACATCCTCTTGCTGTCATTTCATCAATCCGCTTCGCAACTTCCGGTCCTTTGTCCGTAACGATCAGCGCCATCTTACCGGCATCAATACCATACATAACCTTATCTACTACAACTGTCAAAATATAAGTCAAGATCAAACCGTAAATAATACTGTCAATATCTCCAAAGATCAAACCGCCTGTCACAACGATTACAAGGTCTGTCACAAAAGTAATCTTTCCGATAGAAAGGTGCGGTTTTAACGCGCGCACTGACATAATGATAAAATCAGCTCCGCCTGTAGATGTGTTGCGAAGATAAATAATCGCATACCCAAGTCCGGCAAATACACCGGCGCAAATAGCAGACAATAATCTGTCTCCTTCATATACCGGAAGCATTGGGGCAATGAAGTCCATAAGAGGCCACTGGATCAGCATCGTCTTTAACGAACGAAGCAGAAACTTTTTCCCTAAGACTTTGTAACACAAAATAATGATTGGAATGTTGAGTACAATGGTCATCGTACCGATCGGCAGACCGAATAAATGATAAAAGATCAAAGCAACACCGGAAATACCTGCTACCGGAAATCCGGAATTGGCAGCGAAATTATAAACTCCAATCGCAATCAACATATTTCCTACAATGTCCACTAGAATATCAATGGCAAATTCTTTGGATTTGTTCACGTTTTTCATAGACTCTCTCCTCTTTTAAATAATTGTATCTTTTATTAATTTCCTCAGACCAAAAAAGAGCAACAGCAAATTATAAAAATATAATTCGCAATTGCTCTTTTACGTGAAATATTATAGACGTCTTCTGCAAAAATGTCAATCCGCATTTTCATCTTTTTCTTCTGCATTTCTTGAAATTGAAGACCGCGAAGAAGATAACGAGCTGCCCCGCACCACCGATGATTCACCGTAACGCTTACGGATCTGATCCAGAGCCTTGTCAAGCCGCTCCTGCTTTCTTGTCGGAAGTTTCCTTTTCTTCTGCTGTGGCTGGATATCAAAGATACTAAGCTGCTGCGGTTCTCCTTCTTCCGAAAGCTTGGAACTTCGAATTCCAAGAAGTCTGATCGGTTCTCCATTCCACAACTCACGAAACAACTCCATTGCTGCGTTATGAATTACCCGATCACTGTTCGTATCTTGAAAAAGCTGTTTTTGATGGGAACAAGTCTCAAAATTATAGTATTTAATCTCCACGCTCAACATTCCGGCATGCTGTCCTGCTTTTCTTAATCTGGCGCCAACGCTCTCTGCCAGACGAAAGAGCACTCTTGACGCCTCCTCTTCTGTTACCACATCCTGTGCAAGGGTTGTGGAATTTCCGATTCCCTTCGCTTCTGCACGTTCTGACTCCACCTGCGAGGCATCAATTCCATTAGAAAATTCCCACAATTTCCGCCCATGACTTTTTAAATGAAGTTCTACCAGCCTTACATCCATCTGCGCCAGATCTCCAATGGTGCGAACCTCCAGTTTCTCAAGCGCAGCCACACTGGAGCGCCCTGCCATATACAATTCCCCGATAGGAAGCGGCCACATTTTCACTTGAATCTCCTCTGGAAACAACGTGTGGACTTTGTTCGGTTTCTCGAAATCCGAAGCCATCTTCGCCAACAATTTATTGCTGGATATGCCCACATTTACCGTAAATCCAAACCGCCGGTACACTTCGTTCTTTATCTCCATCGCCCCTTCCACCGGAGAAACAAAGCGATTGGCAATCCCTGTAAAATCCATGTAACACTCATCCACACTCACCTGTTCAATATCCGGCGTATACGTTTTCAAAAAATCCATAAGTGCGTGACTGTATCTGGAATACATCTTATGATCCGGCGGTATTGACACAAGATTCGGACACTTACGAAAGGCATTCGCCACCGATTCCCCTGTGCGAATGCCATATTTCTTTGCAGGAACAGACTTAGCGAGCACTACCCCGTGACGAGACTGTTGGTCTCCGCCAATGATCGCCGGTATCTCTCTAAGGTCTGTCTCCGCGCCATTCTTCAGTTGTTCCACTGCGCTCCAGCTAAGATACGCAGAATTGACATCGATATGAAAAATGATTGACACTATGCCTGACTCCTTGCCCTTAAAATTCCGTCTTCACTGTCAATAATAATCTTCTCACCTGCACCGATATCTCCTTGAAGCATCAACTTCGCAGCCAACGTTTCCACATGTTTCTGCAAATAACGTTTCAACGGTCTTGCTCCGTAATTCGGATCATATCCGCCTTCCACAATCTGATTTTTCGCCGTTTCCGTAAGCTCAATGGAAAGCTCTTTGTCTGCAAGACGTTTATTGACATCCGCTACTAACAAGTCAATAATGTCATAAATATTTTCTTTCGTCAATGGACGGAACATAATCATTTCATCCAGACGGTTTAAAAATTCCGGTCTGAAATGTGCGCGAAGATCATTCATTACCGCCTGCTGGCTCTCTTCGCTGATATTTCCATTTTCATCCATACCGTCCAGAAGATATGCTGATCCAATGTTCGATGTCATAATTAAAATCGTATTCTTAAAGTCTACGGTACGTCCCTGTGAATCTGTGATACGTCCATCATCCAGAACCTGCAATAATACGTTAAATACATCTGGATGCGCCTTCTCAATCTCATCAAAAAGCACAACGGAATACGGTTTTCTCCGCACTGCTTCAGTAAGCTGACCACCTTCGTCATACCCTACATATCCCGGAGGCGCTCCGATAAGACGGGATACAGAATATTTCTCCATATATTCACTCATATCAATACGGATCATATTATTTTCATCATCAAAGAGGCTTTCTGCCAATGCTTTGGCAAGCTCTGTCTTACCAACACCGGTAGGTCCAAGGAACAGGAAGGAACCGATCGGTTTTGTCGGATCTTTGATTCCTGCTTTGGAACGGATAATTGCCTCGGTCACAAGTTCTACACCTTCATCCTGACCAATCACGCGTTTATGCAATTCATCTGCAAGGTGAAGCGTCTTACTTCTCTCACTCTCATTTAATTTAGCAACCGGAATTCCGGTCCAGCGGGACACGATCCTTGCAATCTCTTCATCCGTCACACTTTCATGTACAAGAGAACGGTCTTCATCCTTTACTTTTGCCTCTTCGCTCTCTAGCTGCTTCTGTAACTGCGGAAGTCTGCCATACTGAAGTTCTGCCGCTCTTTCAAGATCATACGAATGCTGCGCTCTCTCAATCTCTTTATTTACCTGTTCAATCTCTTCACGCAATTTCTGTACTTTCTCAACACCAACCTTCTCATTATCCCACTGGGCTTTCTTTCCGGCAAAATCTTCTCTCAACTCCGCAAGTTCCTGCTGTAAATGAACGAGACGTTCCTGACTTAGACGGTCATTTTCTTTCTTAAGCGCTGCTTCTTCGATTTCAAGCTGCATAATCTTACGGCGAAGTTCATCCAACTCTGCCGGCATAGAATCCAGTTCCGTCTTAATCAGTGCACACGCTTCATCTACAAGGTCGATTGCCTTATCCGGAAGAAAACGATCGGAAATATAACGGTCAGACAATGTTGCCGCCGCCACAAGCGCTCCATCGGTAATCTTCACACCGTGAAAGACTTCATATCGTTCTTTCAAACCACGGAGAATTGAAATGGCATCTTCTACGGTAGGTTCATCCACCAAAACCGGCTGGAAACGCCGTTCCAGCGCCGCATCTTTCTCAATATACTGACGGTATTCATCAAGCGTAGTTGCACCGATACAGTGAAGCTCTCCACGAGCAAGCATTGGCTTTAACATATTTCCGGCATCCATTGCACCGTCACTCTTGCCTGCTCCTACAATCGTATGCAGTTCATCGATAAAGAGGATAATCTTACCATCGCTGTTTTTCACTTCTTCCAGTACCGCTTTCAATCGCTCTTCAAACTCACCACGATATTTGGCTCCGGCAACCAGTGCTCCCATATCGAGAGAGAATACAGTCTTATCTTTCAAGCCCTCCGGCACATCACCGCGGACGATCCGCTGTGCCAGCCCTTCTACTACCGCAGTTTTACCGACACCCGGCTCACCAATGAGCACTGGATTGTTCTTCGTCTTTCTGGACAAAATACGGATCAGATTTCGAATCTCCGCGTCTCTTCCGATAACCGGATCAAGTTTCTGGTCGCGTGCGCGTTCTACAAGATCAGAACCGTATTTATTCAACGTATCATAAGTGGCTTCCGGATTATCGCTGGTCACTCTTTGATTGCCTCTAACTGTAGACAACGCTTGAAGGAATCCATCCCGTGTAATTCCAAGCTCACGGAACAATGCCTTCATTTCTTTGCTGGCATATTTCATCATAGATAAGAAGAGATGTTCTACAGAGACGTATTCATCTCCCATCTGCGAAGCCTCATCTTCTGCATAAACAAGTGCATTATTAAGATCCTGTCCCACATACGGCTGTCCGCCTTGTACCTTCGGACGTTTGCTGATCGCTTCCTCCACTCGGTTTACGACCAGATTCTTATCAAGCCCCATCTTCTCCATTAATTTCAAGATCAGACTATCATCCTGTGTCAACAATGCATAAAGCAAATGCTCCTGCTCAATCTGCTGATTTCCATATTCCATCGCTGTTTTCTCACAATCCTGCACTGCCTGCAAAGATTTTTGTGTAAATTTATTAATATTCATTCTAACGCCTCCTTTTGACATCAGAGTCTATTTGTTTTCTTTGTTCTACCAGAAATATAACACTTGTTATTAGCACTGTCAAGGGCTGAGTGCTAATTTTTCTGTATTCATTTACATCTCCACTTTAATGTGGTATACTTTAGTATAGTAAATCGAGAAAGAGGAGTTCTATTATGCACAAAGAATTTTTGATGGGAAATGAAGCGATCGCTCTTGGCGCCATTGCTGCCGGAGTCAATCTTGTATCCGGTTACCCCGGCACACCGTCTTCTGAAGTACTGGAAACAGTGGCAAAGCGTCGTACAAACAATATTTATGTGGAGTGGTCTGTCAACGAGAAGGCTGCCCTTGAAGTCGCCGCAGGAGCCTCTTACACCGGAGCAAGAAGTCTGGTTACAATGAAACAGGTGGGATTAAATGTTGCGTCCGATCCGCTGATGAGCCTTGAATACGTAGGGATTAAAGGCGGCATGGTTGTTCTCGTCGCTGACGATCCAGGTCCTATCTCTTCCCAGACAGAACAGGACACAAGACATTTCGCAGCATTTTCCAAGCTGCCATGTTTTGATCCAACCTCTGCTCAGGAAGCCTACGAAATGATTCAAGAGGCTTTTGAATATTCGGAAGCATATGGCACTCCGGTATTCTTCCGCCCTACAACAAGGGTTTGTCACGCTTACGCTTCGATTGAAATTAAGGATATGGGCGAATACACGCTTCATAAAGCCGAAGGATTCGTCAAGGACTCCAACCGCTGGGTAATCTTCCCTCGTCTTTCTTATCAGAACCACAAGAAAATTGAAGCACGAAATGTAGCATTATCAGAGGAATTTTCTACTTACTCAAGGAATAGGATTTATCCGGCAGAGGAACAAAACAGAACATCCCGAAAAGGTATCGCAGCTTCGGGGATCAGTTTTACTTATGCTTTAGAGTCTTTGGAAACACTGGGCATGGTGCGGCTTCTCAAAATTGCCACACCGCATCCGTTCCCTGAAAAACTGGCATTGGAATTTTTAGACGGACTGGATGAGGTTCTCTGCATGGAAGAACTTGATCCTGTGCTGGAGCGCGAACTTACCTATCTCTGTGGAAAATACCATCTTCCGGTGAAAATATACGGTAAATTGACTGGACACACAGCAAATGCCGGTGAAAATACAAGGGACAGTGTATACCAGAACATTTCAGATTTTCTCGGTATCAATTCTGACCGGACAGAAGAACTGCCCACGCAAGGAGTCGTTAATTCTACCACAGCTCCCACGCTTCCGATCCGCCCACCGGTTCTCTGTGCCGGATGCCCTCACCGCGCTTCTTTCTACGCGGTAAAGGCTGCAATGAAGGGGCGAAAAACTATTTTCTGCGGCGATATCGGATGTTATACCCTTGGCAATGCAATGCCCCTTGATATGGTAGATACCTGCCTGTGCATGGGCGCCGGACTTGGAATCGCACAAGGAGTCGGACATATAGAACCAGACACTTCTTGTTTTGCATTTGTAGGGGATTCTACGTTCTTTGCCTCGGCAATCACCGGAGTAATCAACGCTGTCTATAATCAGGCAAATATGACCTTAATTATCTTAGACAATTCTACAACTGCTATGACCGGACATCAGCCACATCCTGGTACCGGACACACTATGATGGGAGAAATTGTCCAAAAAATTAATATAGAATCGGTTCTTCGCGGGATTGGCGTAACAACAGTAGAAACCGTCAACCCTCTCGACCATAAGGCAGCAATTTCTTGCGTAAAACGAACGGCAGACCTTTCCGGAGTCAAGGCAATTATCTTCAAATCTCCTTGTATCGCTACCGTGAAACCGGATACACCTCTATTTGTAGAACAAAAAAAATGCATTTCTTGCAAGAAATGTATCCGTGAATTAGGTTGTCCGGCGCTGGTGATTCAAAATGGTAAAGTTACCATAGATTCTTCTCTTTGCACTGGCTGCACTTTATGCGCACAACTCTGCCCTACAGGCGCCATCCAAACTACAGGAGGTGACAAACATGACTAAAAACATCGTATTATGCGGCGTCGGCGGTCAAGGCACTGTTCTGGCTTCTAAATTAATCGCCGCTGCCGCTATGAAAAAAGGAATCTCTGTTATGAGTGCGGAAACCATCGGCATGGCACAGCGAGGCGGAAGCGTCTTCAGTCACATCCGGCTCGGAGAACACCTTCACTCTCCCATGATTGCCAAAGGAACTGCAGATATCATCATAGGATTTGAACCGGCTGAGGCTGTACGAATGCTCCCTTATTTAAAGGACAATGGGCAGGTCATTGTCAGCAGCCATGCAATTATGCCCGTAACTTCTACACTCTCCGGAGCTAATTACAATGGTGAAGAAATGATTTTATATCTAAAGAAAGTTGTAAAGAACCTACTTGTTGTAGATACAGAAAAAGCATGTCTTGCGCTTGGTTCTTCCAAAGTCTTGAATATTCTCCTGCTTGGCGCAGCGATCTTTAGCGGCGCATTAGGTCTTACAGAAGAAGAAATCCAAGATGCGATCAAAGAACGACTGCCCGAAAAGTTCCATGCTCTCAATTATCAAGCTTTGCAATATTTTAAGGCACGGCATAACGATTAGTTTTGATACAGACGACAAAGTTATCAACACAGCAAGACAACCGACTGCAATAGAAAGGACGAAATAGTATGCAGATTACAGCGACACAATTAGAACAAGTAAATAAACAAATACAAGCACTGGTATCCGCAGAAAGTTTCTATGGAAAGAAATTAGAAGACGCCGGTATCTCCGGCGTATCTTCTCCAGAAGATTTTGTAAAATTACCGTTTTCAGAGAAAAATGACCTTCGAGAATCATATCCACTTGGACTCATGACTGCCCCAGAAGAGAAAATTGTCAGAATCCACTCTTCTTCCGGTACAACCGGAATTCCGGTCATTATTCCTTATACCGCAAAGGATGTAGACGACTGGGCAATCATGTTCAAACGCTGTTATGAAATGGCTGGTATTACGGATATGGATCGTATTCAGATCACCCCCGGATATGGACTTTGGACAGCCGGAATCGGCTTTCAAAACGGCGCTGAAAAGCTCGGCGCTATGGTCATTCCTATGGGTCCCGGAAACACAGACAAACAGCTTCAAATGATGCTCGATATGAAGTCTACGGTACTTTGCTCCACTTCTTCCTATGCCCTGCTTCTTGCCGAAGAAATCGAAAAGCGTGGAATCCAAGACCAGATTCATCTTAAAAAAGGCGTGATCGGTTCTGAGCGTTGGGGAGAAAAAATGCGAAAACGCATTTCCGAAGAATTAGGAATTAAACTCTATGACATTTACGGACTGACGGAAATCTACGGTCCCGGAATCGGAATCAGCTGTAAGGAAGATAACGGTATGCATTACTGGGACGATTACGTCTATATTGAGATTATCGATCCTGTCACCTTAGAGCCTCTGCCAGACGGAGAACTTGGCGAAGTGGTCATTACAACTCTCGTGAAAGAAGGAGCTCCTCTGATCCGGTACCGCACACACGATCTCTCCCGCATCCTTCCGGGCGAATGTACCTGCGGAAGCAAATATCCCCGTCTGGATGTCATTATGGGACGAACCGACGATATGATGAAGATTAAAGGCGTCAATGTATTCCCAAGCCAGATTGAAGAAATACTCAAAGACTTTCCGGAAGCATCCAGCGAATACCAGATCCGTATTTCCCATCTGGATGGAAAGGATACCATGCGTATTTATGTGGAAACAAATGGAAGCGTTGACTTCTTAGATTTAGCGAAGAGGATTGCTGTAACCGTTAAAAGCCGCATTGGTTTTACTCCTCTTGTCAAAGTCGTTGAACTGGGACTTCTTCCACGAAGCGAAAAGAAATCCAAACGTGTAATTGACGAAAGATATGAATAATTAGAAATTTTTTTCTTTCTATTAGACTTTTAAAATTAACAAACCGGCACTATAGTTATGTATTATGTTTCATACAACTATAATGCCGGTTTTTACTCTTATTCGAATCTTATCTTCAATTTTCTATTTTTCCGGTACGATCTCCAACCAATATCCATCAGGATCATTAATAAAATAAATTCCCATCTCCGGATTTTCGTAGCAGATACATCCCATTTTTTCATGTTTTTGATGTGCTGCTTCCATATCATCGGTCGTTAATGCAAGATGAATCTCATTATCTCCCAGATCATAATGATCTTTTTCCCAATCGCGCAGCCACGTAAGTTCTAACTGAAATCCGGTCTTTCCATCTCCCAGATAAACAAGTATAAAGCTTCCATCTTCCGCTTCTTTCCGGCGCACCTCTTTTAATCCGAGTGCTTCTTCATAAAATCGAATCGATCGGTTAAGATCTTTTACATTGTAATTATAATGTGCAAACTGAAAATTCATAGTCTTTTCTCCATCCTTTCCTTGTCATTATCTACTGTTCGAATATTTCTCCTTCTTCCGTGATCCGAACAATCCGGTCACGATCCTGCGACTTCGGGTGTTCTTCCATCCATCGGTCTATAACCTCCGGCTTTCTCCAAAAATGCATCGGATAGACTTTTTCTGTCTTTGTAAGACTTAGGAAATAATCCATTCCTAAAGTATAATATTCCTCCTGTCTTGGGTCAAGCGGAATAAACGCGGCATCGATCTCCCTATCCCGAAGAGGTTCTATATACTCATGAAAGTGTTTGGACATCTCTTGATTCCACTCTTCTGATTCTTCTTTCCAATACCAGTCATTTAGATCTCCAGCATGATAAATCGTCTTCCCTTCCACCGAGACAAGAAATGCTACACCCTCATCCGTGGAACGCAATGTACGAATACGGATATCATCCAATACTATCTCTTCGTCCGGTTTCATCCTCCTTGTTTGTTCTTTTACCTCTTCCGGTATACGTTTTTCCCAAATATCATCAGAAAGTATGAATTTGATATTATTTTGTTTTTTTGTCAACTTAAATATTTCTTTATTAAAATGGTCAATATGGCGATGACTGGCAAATACATATCCTTTCTTTTCTTGTGAAATCTCCGGAATCTCTCCTCGATAATAATCAAACAGCAGCCATACCTGTTCCATTTCCACAAGAAAACCACTGTGTCTAAGATACGTAATCTTCATTTACTTCCTCCCCTTTTTGCAATTATATTTTGTAGTTTCGTTGCCCGGATTTCTTATCTGGGCTCGTATTCTGATCTTAATTTCCTAAACACTTTCTTTCTTACAAACCAGAAGCAAGCGAGCTGCATGAGAATTGTAAGAATCCACGATGCCGGATAAGAAATGAACAGTACATCCAGCGAACGGTTCTTCGGGAACACCCAGAAAATCCATACAATTCGAAGTCCTACCGTTCCAATGATCGATATAATCATCGGAACAAGAGAATATCCCATTCCTCGCATAGCTCCGGGGAAAAGATCCATAAGACCACACAGAAAATAAGTGACGGTTGTATAGAGAAGGATTTCCATTCCACATGCGATTACTTCCGCGTCAGAAGTGTAGATACCCAAAAGCTGGTGACCAAATACATAAGCGCCGCCACCCAACGCAAGCATAATCACAACGGTCAACGCCATACAATCGACTACCACCCGATCGATTCGCTTCCATTTTCCAGCTCCATAATTCTGACTAGTGAAGCTCATACATGCCTGTGTGATAGAATTTGCGGACGTATACAAAAATCCAAAAATATTATTTGCCACCGTATATCCTGCCATTGCTGTAGAACCAAACGAGTTTACCGATGACTGAAGCAGTACATTCGAGAAATTAATAACCGTACTCTGAATGCCTGCCGGAATTCCGACTTTGAAAATCTGTTTCATATATACACCCTTAATGGACAATTTAGAAAAATGAAGCCGATAACTTGCCTCTGCCTTGCATAAGCACCGGACCACTAAAATGCTGGAAATCAGTTGTGAAAGAATTGTTCCAACAGCAACTCCTGCCACACCAAGATGAAATACAACGACTAATATTAAATTCAAAGCCACATTTGCGATTCCTGCTATGATAAGGAAGAGCAGCGGTCTTTTTGTATCTCCAATCGCCCGAAGAATCGCCGCTCCATAGTTATACAACATAAAAAAGGGCATTCCACAGAAATATAGTCTCATATATAAAGCTGATAGCCGGATTACATCGTCTGGAGTTCCCATAAGTTCCAATGCAGTTTTCGCAAAGAAAACACCTACAAATGCCATCACAATACCGCTAACCAGTGCAAATGCAATCGCTGTATGCACTGTTTCTGACATCTCACGCTCTTTCTTTGCCGCAAAAAAACGCGCCGCCAATACATTAGCTCCAAGAGAAATACCAATAAACAAATTGACAAACATATTAATAAGCGCGGTAGTAGAACCAACCGCCGCCAATGCGTGACGTCCGGTGAACCGACCTACTACAATAATATCCACTGCATTAAATAGGAGCTGAAGTATTCCCGATAACATAAGCGGAAGGGAAAAAGAAATCAGCTTATCCATCAGCGAACCATTACACATATCAATTTCATATTTATTTTTCTTTGTTACGGATTTCAATCTTATCACCTTTTGCTCTTTCATTTATTCCGCAACTATTATATCACAAAATTATGCCACATGACCATTTGTATTGTGGCGAAGTGCTGCTTCGTATTCTTTTAATTTTTCTTTTGCCTGTACATTCAGATTCTTTGGCACTTCAATCTGAACAGTCACATATTGATCCCCGTACATATTCTTATGATTCATCGATACGATTCCTTTGCCCCGCAGCCGAATCTTTGTCCCCGACTGTGTTCCGGGGCGGATGGTACACAGAACTTTTCCATAAAGCGTCTGGACAATCACCTCTCCACCTAGCACGGCAGTCGTAAACGGAATCATTGCTTTTGTATATACATCCATTTCTTTTCTTTCAAATCCCGCCTTTGTTCCAACTTGAACTTTCAAAAGCAGATCTCCGTCATATCCACCTGCGCTACCCGGCATTCCTTTTCCGCGTAGCCGGATTATTTTACCGGTATCAATTCCCGCCGGAATCTTAACTTTTAAGGACTTCCCGCTTCCGTTTGCTTCCGTAAGATGCACGAACTTCTCGCAACCGGATACTGCCTCATCAAAACTGATGGAAAGATTCGCGTGAAGATCGGCACCATTTTCCCGCAGCGGATGCCTGCCAAAAGTTCCTCCAAAAATACTTCTCAGTATTTCATCCAGATCTTCTTCCTCAAAATGATACTCCCGATAGCTTCCGTCCGAATTCTCATACCCGAACTGGTCATATTCCTTTCTCTTTTCCGGATCACTCAACACAGCATAAGCTTCTGTTGCTTCCTTAAACTTCACCTCTGCCTGTGCATTTCCCTTGTTGGTATCCGGATGATATTTTTTTGCAAGCTTTCTATATGCCTTTTTAATTGTCTGCTCATCAGCAGAACGGTCTACGCCAAGAATCTCATAATAATCTTTTACAGATCCCATATCACCACCTCCTATTCATATAACTTCAAAATACCCCGTAGGACTTACCTGCGGGGTATTCATTAGTCCCTGAAGGATTATCCTTCAATGGATATATAGTGTTTCTTCTCTTCAATAGGTTTTTTCTCTTCTTTCGGAACAGAGAATCTTAAAATTCCATTTTCATATTTCGGATGAATATCTTTCTCCGTTACATGATCGCCTACATAGAAGCTTCTACTCATGCTTCCGGCATATCGCTCACGTCTTACATATCTGCCCTTCTTATCCTGTTCGTCTTTGTCAAGTCCTTTGGCAGCATTGACGGTGAGGTATCCATTCTCAAGTTGTAACTGGATCTCATCTTTCTTGAAACCCGGCAGATCAATGTCTACTTCAAATCCATTATCCAGTTCTTTAACGTCTGTCTTCATCATGTTTTTACCATGTTTTCCGTATAGAACTTTATCTACATCCGGAAATTCCGGGAATTCCGGAAAACGGAAACCATCCATGAAATCATCAAATAAGTTTTCTCCAAAAATACTAGGTCTTAACATAAGTCATATCTCCTTTCATAAATATGGAAACTATATTTTAGCACTATCGAATAAATCCGAAGTGTTGTGTTTGGAACCTCAGGATTCAGAATTCTTTTCCTCTTCCTTTGTTCTATTTGTACTATAGCACCTATAATTAGCACTGTCAAGGGCTGAGTGCTAATTTTTTCAAAAAAAATTTACCACCGGCAGACAAAGATCCCTCCTATCGTCCACCAATGGTAACATCCATACATCATTATTAACTTCTTCCGCTATAGTCTTGCTTCCATCTTATATAGAATACACCCACATTGCTTTCGTCTGCTGTTTGATTCTCTCAAAATCCCACGGTTGGCTGCTTGTCGCTCTGCTAAACGGATCATTCACTTTAATCTTCCCGCCCTCGCATCCTGCAAGTACAATAAAATGACCGTTTTGTGTGAAATCGCCCGGTCCTACGCTACATATAATCGGGTGTCCCGCCTGTAATTCAGTCATAACCTGCGCTTCTGTCATATCGCTCTCATAGCAGGATAAACCCCAGTTTTTTCCTGCCTCGTTCATAAATTTCCAATACGTGTTATTTTCTTCATCCAAGTAACCATTCTCTGTGCCATACGCCGCAAGCTTCGCCGGCGTTGCCGTCATATCTCCGGTGAGTCCTGCTGCCACCATAGCCATACAGGTTGGACCACATCCACTGACCGCAACGATACTCTCCCCATAAGGCGCATACCCCCATCGTTCATCCCACTGGAGCAAAAGCGGAATTTCCCCTTTCGGTACTGCATCCAGCGTCTCTGCTGCCGGAAGATCTTTTTTCACCTCGTAGTCTTCCACAAAATCTATCGTTTCTGTATTTTTATCCAGAAGCTCTATAACCCCCTTTGGATATCCTTTCTTACCGGCTTCTTCTTTCACTCGTGCCAAACGTTCCTCGAATGTCTCAATCTTCTCTTCTTTCTTCTCTTCGGCGTCTTTCTCTCTATTCTGTTGTTCTATTTTTATTGCTGCTTCTTTCGCTTCCTCTTTCTTTGACCGGATGATAAAAACAGTACTGATAATCCCAATACAAATAACGGCTGGCGCCCTAAAA
>UQRE01000027.1 GCA_900543415.1 uncultured Dorea sp.
CCAGTAACCACAAGGGATACAGCGATTTTTTCTCTTCCTAACTGTCAAAGATGGGTTTATACTTTTTTTATAATTTGTCAATGACTCTCGAAGATGTTTTTTTATTTTAGTAAAGATGTACAGAATCACCGCTTTAATGCATTGAATTTTCCACAAAATAACAATCGTGCACAAAAGCACAAAAAACAGGCGTGAATCCATAAATTATAGACTCACGCCTGCCCTTCCAGACTTTATTACACTTTAATCATTCGATATCCCACACCGATATGCGTCTGTATATACTGTAGCGAATCCTCTCCTCTTTCTATCTTTTTTCTCAATGTTGCCATAAATACCCTAAGAGACGCCACATCATTTTCCCAGCTACTGCCCCAGATATTTTGCGTAATAAATGTATGCGTCAGCACTTTCCCCACATTTCTGGACAGCAGACATAAAAGCTTATATTCTATCGGTGTCAGATGCAGTTCTTCTTCCTCTAAAAATGCACACCCTGCTGCGTAATCAATCTTAAGCGCTCCATTTATAAATACAGAAGCTTCCTCCGGCGACTCAGTTTTCATCATCAGAAGTCTCCTTTGGGTAACTCTGAGTCTTGCCAGCAGTTCTTCTACTGAAAATGGCTTCGTCAGATAATCATCAGCCCCCGCGTCCAACGCCTCGATCTTATCCCGGTCCTCACTTCTTGCACTGATTACAATGATCGGCATGTTAGACCACGTACGTATCTTACGAATCACCTGTACGCCATCCATATCCGGAAGACCCAGATCCAACAGGACAATATCCGGGTTGTGAGACGATGCATCCAGGATTGCAGTCTCTCCATTACATGCAGTAAGGTAACGATACTCGTGTGTTTTCAATGTTGTCGTAATCAAATTTTTTACAGACTGATCGTCTTCCACCACTAAGATTAATGATTTATTCATGTAATTTTACCTCCTCCACCGGCAATGTAAATGTAAATACAGAGCCTCTTGGATTATTATCTTTCACACAGATTTTTCCGCCATGTGCTTCTACAATTGATTTACACAGGCAAAGTCCAAGCCCCATGCTCCTTCTGCTGTCAACTACTTCATTGGTTCCGCAGTAAAACATATCAAAGACCTGATCCTTATGTTCTATCCCCGGTCCGTCATCCATGACACAGATGACAGCCCTTTCTC
Source organism: uncultured Dorea sp. (assembly GCA_900543415.1). Classification (GTDB taxonomy): domain Bacteria; phylum Bacillota; class Clostridia; order Lachnospirales; family Lachnospiraceae; genus Dorea_D. The sequence continues at coordinate 1,176 of UQRE01000027.1, forward strand.
CTTCTCTCTTTGTTTTCACTGTAATATGCGAGCCTTTCTGCGTATACTTGATCGCGTTATCCACCAAATTGATCAGCACCTGAACAATCAGCCTTGCGTCCATTCTGGCAAGAAGAAGATCGTCTTGATGTTCCACCGAAATACAATGCTCGGACTTCAGCCGGTTCACATGTCTTAAAGCCTCTTTCGCAACTTCTTCCACCAGTTCTGCCGACATATGAAGGTTGAGCCTTCCATCTACCAGCCTTGTAACAGACAAAAGATTTTCCACCAGATTAATCAGCCACATAGAATCATCATAAATATCCTGATACAATCGTTTCGTCGTCTCCTCATCAAAAGTCTCTCCGTTGGAGAGAAGGTTACTTGCATTTCCCGAAATAGAAGTAAGCGGCGTGCGAAGATCATGTGAGATCGCACGCAAAAGATTCGCACGAAGCTGTTCTTTCTGTGCAATCACCGCCGCTTCCTCTTTCTCTCTTGCATTTTTATCATTTTCCAATGCAAGTGCACACTCTCCCAAAATCGACAACAAAATGCTATGCTCGAATTCATCCAGCGGCCGTTTCTCTACAGCGATCCCTATCACTCCATAGATTGCATCATTAACCCGGATTGCAAGATACAGGCATTTCGCAGCCGGGAAAACTCTGGTCGTTGATCCTGCGTGCCGGTTATGCTCCAGCACCCAACGCGCAACTTTCACTTCTTCTTCGTCCTGATACCATATAAGTTCACTATCTTCTTTGGCCGGATAAAACTCAGGATTCTTAAGTTCTCCCACGTCTTCATTATAAAAAATAATGTCTCTGTTTAACAATTTTAATAATTGATACGCCGTATCCGATATAATACCTTCTCTGTCTTTCGCCTGCTGTAATAATTGGTTTGTTTCAAACAACACCTTCGTCCGAAACTCCGACTGTGCGGATTGTTTCGCGCTGTCCTTCAGCTTCGTTGCAAGCGTTCCCGTCAAAAATGCAGCGGTAAACATAATCAAAAAAGTAACCGGATATCCCTGTTCATAGGCGTGAAGTGTAAACTTTGGATACGTAAACAAAAAGTTAAATATAAGCACACTTACTACTGATGCGATCAAACTGTAAATACGGTTTACTGTTACTACAGAAATAATAAGTACCGCCAGCACATAAACCGTAATAATATTGGCCTCTGCAAAGCCCAGCAGCTCGAACATATAACCGATTCCACTTGCTGCTATCAAAAGCAGGATACTCTTTGCAATGTCTGCTGCCGCATACCGAACCGCTCTTGTCAGATGCTTTTTCTCTTCCATTCTATCACCCTTTTTCATTTCTATATGCAATCATATACCGCACATACAGGAAAAGAAAGTCTCTTAACATAATTTATTCTAATTTCTCGCCTTTTTCCTCCTGCTTCTGCTCATTTTCTTCCATAAAATCATCCAACTTCCCCATCAAACGATAACCATTCCATGCAAAGACTAACAATACAATGACCAGTGCGAACTGCCGCATGCTTCTCCCTCCTTCGCGCTTTCCCTTTTAAATATGAAAACACTTTTGAATATCTTTGAGCGAGCCAAGAACCAGCATAGTGCCATTCTCTGGAATACAAGTATTCGAACGGACACTTAGATTCATATCTCCATCACGTTTAAATGCCATAATATTAATATTATGCTTATTGCGGATATCCAACTGCCCCACCGTTTTTCCCTTCCATTTATATGGAATAGCGATTTCAAAGATGGCATGTCCTTCATCCAGTTCAATATAATCTAAAATATGATCTGCACTATATCGAATTGCCGTCCATGTGGCAAGCTGTTTTTCTGGATATACAACCTCATCCGCTCCATTCTTAAGCAAAAACTTTGCATGAACATCTCTTGCCGCTCTTGAAATAACCTTCTTCGCCCCAAGGTCTTTCAACAGAGACGTCGTTTCCAGAGAACTCTGGAAATTATCTCCAATCGCAACAATGCAGATATCAAAATTACGCGCACCAAGAGATGCCATAAATTCTTCATCCGTACTGTCACCAATCTGTGCGTTCATCACATACGGAAGTACCGCATTCACTCTCGATTCCTCTTTATCCACAACCATAACCTGATGGTGCAGTTCGTCAAGCTTCATAGCTACATGACGCCCAAATCGTCCAAGCCCCACCAACAAAACAGATTTCATCATACCCTTCTTCTCCTCTTCTAACCCACTGTTATTTTTTCCTGTGGAAGTCTGCAATGATGATTATTCCTTTCAGAAAACGCTGCAAAAATCAGCGTCATGCCTCCCACTCTTCCAAAAAACATTAATCCAATCAATATTCCTCTTGAAATATATCCAAGCGACGGCGTTATTCCAAGTGTCAATCCTACGGTTCCTATTGCGGAACTGGTTTCAAACAGTGCAGATACAAGCGGTAATCCCTCTATCGCACTTATCAGCATTCCGCCACCTAAAAACAAAACAACATACATCATCAAAATCGTCGCCGCATTTTTTACTGCATCATCCGATATTCTTCTTCCACACAACTGTGCAGATTCATTTTTCTGAAATACGGAAATTGCCGACGAAAAAAGAACTCCTATTGTCGTGGTCTTCATTCCTCCCGCGGTCGAGCCCGGCGAACCTCCGATCAACATCAGAACAATCATCAACATCTGTCCCGCTTCACTAAGCAGCGTCAGATCCACCGTGTTAAACCCAGCTGTCCTTGGTGTTACCGCCTGAAACAAAGAACTCCACATCCGTTCCCCTTCCGGCAGAGAAGAAAATTCAAAAAAATAAAAACACACAGTTGGCACAACAATCAGAAATGCGGTCACCGTCAATATCACTTTGCTCTGCATCCGATATTTTTTCCAGCGCCACTTATTCTTGTGAATATCTGCCCACGTCAGAAATCCAATTCCTCCAGTAATGATAAGACCCATAATTGTAAGATTGATTACCGGATTGTGCACATAGAAAGTAAGAGACGAAAACTGTTCTCTGCCCCCCATTAGATCGAAGCCGGCATTACAAAATGCCGATATCGAATGAAATACTCCGTACCAGATCCCTTTCGCCGTCCCAAATTCTCTCACAAATACACTGGAAAGAAGAATCGCCCCGAACAGTTCGATCAATATACTTGTTTTCAAGATAAATTTAGTCATCCGAACAATGCCGCCCACCTGATGTGCAGATATTGCTTCCTGCATCACACTTCTCTGCATCAGACCAATCTTTCTTCCTGATACGGTTGCAATTGCAACGGCTACGGTGACAACTCCCATTCCTCCGATCTGGATCAGTGAAATGATAATTACCTGTCCGAAAAGCGACCAATACGTTGCCGTATCGTGTACTACGAGACCCGTCACGCAGACTGCGGACGTTGCTGTAAAAAGAGCATCCGAAAACGAAGCTCCGGCTCCATCCTGCGTTGCCTGCGGAAGCATTAAAAAAAAGCTTCCCAAAAGTATCACCGATAAAAATCCCAATATAATGATCTGAAATGATGTGATGTGTCTGTGTAATCGATTTTCTATATAATCCATTGCAATCTTCGCACCTCTTTATCCTGTCTTTATGGTCTCTTAATCTTACATTAAGCCATATTAAGTAGGCATTAATAAACTCGCGTTCGTATTAAGATTGTATAAAGATTATCTAAATACGAACATCTCCGAGTCTTGGCGCTACCACCGAAAAGTATTGCCAGATCTATAGAGAACTACTGCTTTGAGATAATCAATTTCCATCATTTACTTCACAATCAATAACATATATAATCATATTTATCGACAAGAGATTTTTTATATTTTTGTAACAAGGAGCACTTATGAAACCATCAACGGACACAACTATCACCAAATACAAAAATGCCAAATCCATGATGATCGCTTCTGTGGCAATCTTCGGAACACTTGGCGTATTTACGAGAAATATTACAGTAACTTCGGGGGAACTTGCTCTATATCGGGCAGTATTGGCTATTTCATTAATTGCAGTATATCTGGTGTGTACAAAACAGAACATAAATCTCAAAGCATCAAAAAAAGAACTGGTTCTCTTATTATTTTCCGGAGCAGCAATCGGAATCAACTGGATCTTGCTTTTTGAAGCCTATAAGTACACCACCATTTCAGCCGCAACTTTAAGTTACTATTTTGCCCCTGTAATTGTCACAGTTATCTGCCCCATTCTTTTTCACGAAAAACTGACCAGAAAGCAAATTTTCTGTTTTATCATGTCTACACTTGGACTTATCATGATTACAGGAACTTCTAACATTAGAGATAAACGGGATTTTATAGGCATCCTATTTGGAATAAGCGCGGCAATCTTCTACGCCGCGGTTATTATACTGAATAAATTTATTAGAAATATAGACGGAATCCACCGAACATTTTTGCAGTTTCTTTCTGCAATTATTATCTTGGTTCCTTATGTTCTTCTCACAAGCGGGATTCATTTGGGCAATTTAGATATAAAAGGATGGGGTAATCTATTGATCGTAGGACTGTTTCACACCGGCATCACTTATTGCATGTATTTTTCTTCTTTGAAAGAATTAGCGGGACAAGAGGCTTCCATCTTAAGCTACATTGATCCGCTTGTCGCGGTATTAATCTCTGTTCTTATCCTTGGAGAAACAATGTCTATTGCTCAAGCAATTGGCGGAGCTCTGATCTTAGGTTTTACACTTTGGAACGAACTCACGCCTCATAATTAACATCTTCTAGTTCATTACAACCAGTAAGATTACCATTGCCCCAAGCAATATACCGCACACCAGACTGACACTATTGATCACAGCCTTCCAGCTCTTCGGAAATAATTTGGACAGTCCTAACGCGACACCAAGACCGGCCACGCCGCCAAGTGTATTGGTGATCACATCTGTAATATCGCTTGCCCCGATTCCCAAGATGTATTGCGGCACTTCCAGCATAACACTCGCAAGCACAATAACACCCAACTTAAAACGCCATGACTTTTCCTGCCATATGGTATAGATCAATATTCCAAGCGGAACAAATGCCAGCACATTCTGAATGATCTCACTTACGTCCAGCTTATCATTTACAATGACAGACTGCGAAAACGGCATCAGATTGATGCTTCGCATTTGTCCGAAATTTTCCACCGAAACATCCATTTTAAATAAAATAATCCAAACAAGCATCACTGCATAAAAGATTAAAATTCCTTCTGTAAGTTTCTTTGACTTCATATCTTTTTTCCTCCTCGTCATTTTATTTGCACCCATATTATAAAGATAATTGTTTAAATATCTTCACACAATTTCCTTAAGATTCTCTGAATTCCTTGAGACACTTTTATTCATTCGCTATAATCTTAGTTAGTATGAAATTTTACTAACACCAAGAAATCATGGAGACTTTACTTATGAAACACATTTTTATCGTTGATGATGATATTCACATTGGAAATATGCTGGAAGAGGTTTTGCAAAGAGAAGGCTATAAGGTCAGCCGCGCCTACTCCGGCACCGAAGCGCTCCTCGTCCTATCCTCTCAGACTCCGGATCTCATCCTTCTCGATCTGATGCTTCCGGGCTTGAACGGAGAAGAGGTTCTTCCTAAGATACAGGGAATTCCTGTTATCATCTTAAGTGCAAAATCCGAGACAGCTCACAAGGTTCAATTGCTTCTTGACGGTGCATGCGACTATATTACAAAACCTTTCGACCTTACGGAGTTACTGGCGAGGATTACTGTTCAGCTTCGAAATGCTTCTTCGCAGCCCATCTTGCGGCATACGCTCACTTTTCAAGAAATCAATCTAAATACTGAAACTCACAGTGTATCGGTTCAAGACCGTCCTGTAAAACTAACGCGGACAGAGTATGCTATTTTGAAACTTCTGATGGAAAATCCATCCCAAGTCATTACAAAATCCGTCTTACTGGATCGCATCAGTAAAGATACGCCCGACTGTATGGAAAGTTCCTTGAAAGTACACATCAGTAACTTGCGAAAAAAATTAAAAGCGATCACGGACAAGGATTACATCGAAGCAGTCTGGGGCATCGGATTTAAAATGAAAGAAGCTTAAATCTTTACGATTTCTTTACTGTCTTCTTAACTACTTTCTTAACCTCGGCATTCTAAAATCGAGACAGCAAATGAAAGGAGAGATGACATAATGGAATATATTTTAACCACTGATGCTTTAACAAAAACATACAAAAACTTCAAAGCTCTAAATGGTTTTTCCATGCATGTACCAAAAGGAGCAATTTACGGTTTTGTTGGGAAAAACGGAGCCGGTAAGACAACGCTTATCCGTCTGATCTGCGGACTTCAGGAACCTTCCTCCGGTGAATACACATTATATGGAAGAGTAAGAAATGCAAAAGACATAGCAAAATCAAGACGGCGGATGGGGGCAGTTGTGGAAACACCCTCCATTTATCTTGATATGACAGCATATGAGAATTTAAGAGAACAGTATGACATCCTTGGACTTCCGTCTTACGATGGAATTGAAGAATTGCTGAGATTGACCGGACTTGCTGACACCGGCAAAAAGAAAGCGAAGAACTTCTCTCTCGGCATGCGCCAGCGCCTCGGCATTGCACTTGCACTTGCCGGAGATCCCGACTTTCTTGTGTTGGATGAACCCGCAAATGGACTTGATCCACAAGGAATTGTGGAGATTCGTGAATTAATCTTGAAACTCAACCGAGAATATCAGATTACTGTCCTCATATCCAGCCACATTCTGGATGAATTATCCCGCCTTGCCACCCACTACGGATTTATCGATCATGGACGGATGGTAAAGGAAATCAGCAGAGAAGAATTGGAGGCTGCCTGCGGAAAATGTATACATGTACGAGTTTCCGATACACAGACATTATCTCAGGTTTTAGATTCTATGAACCTAAAATATAGCATCCATTCTGAGACGGAAGCGGATATTTATGCAGAAATCACTATCTCTAAACTCACGCTTGCTCTTGCCGAAAAATCTTGCGAACTATACACTGTTCAAGAAAAAGAGGAAAGTCTGGAAAGCTATTATATCGGTTTAGTGGGAGGTTTAAGACATGACTAAATTATTACATGCAGGTTTTTATCGTCTGAAAAAAAATAAAGTATTAGGAGGCTGTCTTCTTGCAATTATAACCTATGAGCTTTTCGTCCTCCTCTCTCAATACCACTCCATGATTAAAGAAGGATACGAATACACACTTGATCCACTTTACTTTAACTTTCTTGCATTAATCGGAATTCTGTCTTCCATTTTAGTGAGTCTGTTTATCGGAACGGATTACCACGATGGAACCATCCGAAATAAACTTATCTGCGGAGCATCCAGAAGTTCTGTTTATTTATCGAATTTTATACTGATGGCTTCCTGCGGTATCTTCTGCGTCCTTACGGGCTATGCAGTTGCTCTCGGTCTTGGGCTCCCATTGTTTGGTTCTTTTGAGATGCCGGTTTCCGCAGTTTTAGCACTGAGTCTTATCAGTATTTTATTCACCCTTGCCTATGTCTCTATTTTTCACATGGTAAGTATGACTTGCTCCAGTAAAACAACCTCTGCTGTATGTTGCATTTTACTTGCATTTGCACTTTTTTTTATCGCCATTATGCTGTTTAACTCTCTGGCACAACCAGAATATATTGAGCAACTTTCTGCTTCTTCCATGAAAGCGGGACAGATAGTTACAACGGAGGATGCTGTACTGGAAACTGTAAAAAATCCTGCCTATCTATCGGGTATGAAACGGGAAATCTATCAAAATATCATGGACTTCCTTCCATCCGGACAAATGGTACAACTCTTAAATGGCGGTGACATCCATATTTTCAGAGCAGCTTTCTATTCTATTTTTATTATTGTGGGAACAAATATGATTGGACCTAGAATTTTTAAAAAGAAAGATATTAAATAATCGAGGTACATGAACTATGCAAACGAGCTTCCTTCTTCTGAGCCTTGGCATCTGCCTGAGCGTTATTCTTATACTGAGTATCAAATTATATCTCATCCGAAGATCTGCGGATGAGATCAAAGATACATTTGCTGAACGGTTAAAGAACGAAACAAATACTTTAATCTATATCTCCGGAAATGATGCACATATGCGCGCACTTGCCAGTTCTATCAACGAAGAATTGAAGGCTCTTCGCACACTTCGTCACAAATTTTGGCAAGGTGATCTGGAGGTCAAGGACGCCATCACCGGTGTTTCTCATGATCTCCGGACACCGCTTACTTCCATTTCCGGTTATCTCAATCTGTTAAAACAAGAGGAACTATCCACCAAAGCAAAACAATACCTTGCTGTTATCGAGGAGCGAACAGACACACTAAAGAATCTGACAGAAGAATTATTTGACTATTCCGTTTTTACCTCTTCCTCTGAAGAACCCGACTTGGAAGAACTCTGCCTAAATCACCAGTTGGAAAACAGCCTTTCTGCCTACTACGTTGTGTTGAAAGGCTGTCAGATTACGCCCGAAATCTCTATACCGGAAGAAAAAGTAATGCGAAAATTGAATCGCCGCCTGCTTTCCCGCATTTTTGAGAATATAATAAGCAATGCCATCAAATATAGTGACGGAGATTTCTTTGTCACTTTAACCTCTGACGGAAGTATGACTTTCTCCAACCACACTTCCCGTCTGGATGCCATTCAAGTAGGTCAGCTCTTCCATCGGTTCTATACCGTGGAAAACGCAAAAACCTCCACCGGTCTCGGACTTAATATTGCAAAACTTCTCACAGAACAAATGGGCGGAACGATCCGTGCAGAATACGAAGATGGCATGATCCGCGTGATTCTGAAATTTCATTCCCCACCGGACAGATCATTGTGATGTTATTTCTTCTCCACGAAGCAGACTCCGAACGCCTCCGGTCCGATATGCGTTCCGATTGCCGGACCAATCTGCTTGCGTGAATCTACCTTACATCCATTCTTTTCCATTTTTTGCTCTAATTTCACACAGTTCTCTTCACCGTAGGAGAAAAGCGAATATACCGGATAATTCTCATCAATCTGATAGCCTGCGATTTTTTTCTGAATGGCAGTTAATGTTCTGTTGACTCCAATTCCTTTTCCTACAACTTCTACAGTTCCTTCTCTTGACACTGTAATGATCGGCTTAAGATTTGCCATATCGCCGATGGCTGCTGCCGCTTTGCTGATGCGTCCGCCTTTGGCAAGATATTCCAATGTATCAACCGCTGCAAAGATCTGAGTTCTTCCTTTCAGTTCTTCCAACGCTTCGACGATCTCCTGCGCTGTATTTCCTTTCGCCGCCATATCAAGTGCAGTATCACATAAAATTCGGATCGCCACAACTGCACTTAAAGAATCTACAATGTAAATCTTATCATAATCTACCATACTGCGGGCAAGCTGTGCGCTTTGGCAAGTACCGCTAAGTGCGGAGGATAAAAGAATACAGATCAATTCATCCCCTTTTTCTTTCACTTCCTCAAATACATCCAAAAATTCCTGCGGAGATGGCTGTGAAGTCTTCGGAAAATCTTTTCCATGCACAAGTTTTTCATAAAACTCATCTCTTTCTAAGTTCACTCCGTCCAAATACTGCTCTTCTTGAAAATTTACTTGCAGCGGAACCAAATGTATTCCTTTTTCTTCAATTTCTTTCTTTGAAAAATCTGCTGCTGAATCTACTAATATACGAATCACATAATCTCCTCTCTTGCAATCTGTTCAATCAGATGAAAAAGTTCCAATGTTTTTTCTGCATTTTCGCGTCCTATCCGCTCTACTAATTTGTTTACTATATTTAAGATGTGTTCATGCTGTTCTTGGTACGCACGTATTTTTTCCTCTCTCAAGGCGATTAATATTTGTCTTTTATCCTTTTGAGAACGCTGCCTGTGAATCCACTCTTTTTTTTCCATATTCATAAGTGTTCGGTTCATTTGAGACTTTTGCATTTTTGTCAATGCACATAAATCTGTTGCCGTAATTTCACTTTCTTGGTTCTTGTAAAGTATCCGGCAGATCAATGCTTCATTCAGCGGCATCTCTGACACAATCCGCTCATTATTGATAGCAGTTGTCAAATGAATCCATGCATCCAGAATCTGTTCGTTCAATTCACTCATAATTTCACCACTTTCCCTATGTAATCAATCTTACACGCAAAAAATTAGTTCACAATATGAACAGTTCACATTATAAACTAATTTTCTACATTGTCAAGAAAAAGATTAAAAAGATAATAAAATTTATTGACATTACAGTAACTGTACAGCTTATGATACACACTGTATCTTGGAAAGCAAAAAATATGGAGGAATATTATTGAAACTGAAAATGTATATTTGAAACCCATTACGTTAAAAAATATTATGAAATTCGCTTTACCTACTATTGCAATGTCTTTATTTATGGCATTTTATACAATGGTAGACGGCTTGTTTGTCTCCAATCTGATCGGAACAAACGCCTTATCCGCAATCAATTTATCTGCGCCTATCATTTCCTTAGTCACAGCCATCTCTACCATGCTGGCAACCGCCCTTGTTACCGGAATCACAACACTGATGTTTAACTGGACCATGTTAAGATATGTAGGAGAAAACGGTATCGCCGCCATCACCATCATTATGTATGTACTCATGTTTGTAAGCTCACTATTTAGCGGTTACTCTTACGGAGTTGCCCCTATGATCAGCTACTATTATGGGGAACAGAATCACGAAAAACTCAAAAAACTGATTCGTAAAAGCTTAAAGATCATAGCTGTTATTTCTGTCCTCTCCTTAGCCGCATCCTTGATCATAACAAAACCACTTGTCAGCATTTTTGCCAGACCTGACAATCCTGTATTTGAGCTTGCTGTCACCGGAAATAGAATTTGCAGTATTGCATTATTATTTATCGGATTCAATATTTTTTCCAGTGGAATGTTCACTGCTTTAAATAACGGAATCGTTTCCGCCATCCTTGCTTTCTCACGCTCTCTCGTATTCATGGTGATCTGTTTATTGGCACTTCCATTGTTCTTTGGCGTCACAGGTATCTGGCTTGCGACTCCGGCTGCCGAACTAATGGCTATCGCATTGGCTTGCTTTATGTTCCTGAAATATAAAAATAAATACAAATTTTAGGAAAGTTTTTCCTCCCTCTTAATATGATTTCTAAAGAAAACCTTATTTCTTCATGAACTTTCTGTGATATCTATTGTAGCTTTGAAGAAAACCGATTAGAATAAGGACTTGTATTAGGAGGGATTTTTTATGAGTATAAATAAAGATCATTTAGACAATCACGATTTAGATATTTTTGATGATGACTTTGAAGTGATCTACGAAGGTGATCTTCCGGACATCCCTATGCCGGAAGATGATAATTTTCAAGATGTATTATCGAATTTATCAGATCTTGACCGCACAAAAAATATTGATTATCTGGAAGAAAACTACACTACTTCCTTTGATTTGGATGAAAAAACAAAGGAAAAATATGAAAAAGCTTCCAAGAAGAAAAAACGAAAAGAAATGCCGAACCTTTTTAAGCCTTTGGCAAAAACTGCTAAGGCCGGCGGCAAAGCAGGTGCAAAAGCAATCTATAAAACGACAAACTTACTTCTGCGGGGCGCTACTTTAATTTTAACCGGAGCGATCATTGCCGTCCTCGCCTTTCACTTTTGGAAGAATTATGCACCTTACGGCTCACTCGCCCAAGCCATAGACCAGCACAACTATGTTCTTGGCGCTTATTTTTCTGTAGCTTTGTTCCTGCTTCTTGTTGAATCTATTACTTTTCTTATGATTCTCTTTGGAAGCAAAACAAAGAAAGACAGGAGAGGGCGCGCCGCAGACAACGGAAGGGGTCTTTTCTCTTTCCTGTTTATCTACGCCGGTTCCTACCTGTCTTTGCATTTACATTCATTGATTCCGGCTTCACCTGCGCCGCTTCAAGGCGTTCAAGGAGCCTTAACAATTTACGGAAGTCTCCACAACATTCTCCTTCCGCTATGTGTTGCCGGTGTCTTTAGTTGTATTTTGAGGAGGTTTGCTATCCGTTAATTCACTTTCGGACAGAAGCGCTCTTTCTTCTCTTTCCTCCTCTTCTACAGCTTTCTTCAAAAAGTCTGCGTCCTTAGACTTAAGCCTTGGAATAAAACGCTTGGCAAATCTTCCTTTGCCACGGTTCTTAATATAGAAATAACCAATGACGGAGAATACAACCGCCCCAATAAAATTGACAATCAAGTCTTTCATCGTATCAATGAGACCGACATCCAGATAACCGCCAATACCAAGGCTTTCTCCTTTCACAAATGCATCATTGATTCCTCGGATATGCACCGCCACATTACTTCTGGTCGGATCAAGCATAACCGAGTGGATCTGATGGATAACCGTATCTTTCTGCATGTCCAGATGGAACATCTGATCCATACCAAATTCAAAAAATTCCCACACAACGCCAATCGTCATAGAGAAACAAAACGCTACAATCGCCACAAATAAAGGCGACAGCTTCATAGATACCTTCTTACTTTGGTTTAGAATGTCTACCAGCGCGAAACCAATAGCAGCCATCAAAAATCCATTGATCGTGTGAAGCGCCGTATCCCATGACGGAACTTTAATATAATAAGATTGAATCTCTCCCAGAATTTCTGCCGCAAATATAAAGATCAAAATCGTAATTTCCAATGCGGTCGGTAATTCAATCTTCAAATTAATCTGAATGAGACTTGGTACAATTAACAAAAGTAATGTAAGGATACACAAAAATACATTTTCATAATTCTTATTAAAAAACTGAAGAATCATCATCAGTATAACCATTACGCGCAAAGTCATATACACGATAAACGAGCTTTTATGCTCTCTTAACTCCATGTGAAGCGCAGCCTTCATTACTTTCCATCTTTTCTTAAGTTGTAATTTCATAGTTCTCCTTATTTAATTCAAGAAATTGTCAATGATGATTCCCTCAGCCTCTTCTTCCGTCATACCAAGCGTACGAAGCTTGATAAGCTGTTCATCATTAATTCTTCCAATCGCTGCTTCATGGATGATCGCCGCATCCAGATGTCTTGCATTAATCTCCGGAATAGAGGCAACCTCTGCGTGATCCATAATAATAGAATCACATTGTACGTGTGCCTGACATTTCGCATTTCCCACAGCCTTCGGATGGAATACCTGTCTGGATGTCCCTTTCGCAACGGATCTGGAAATAATCTGCGCGGAGCTTCCTTCTCCATTCAATCTCACTTCCATATTTGACTCTGCAAACTGACTTCCGTGTGTCATTAATTTTTCAATGACATATAGCTTTGCTCCTGCATCCAGCTCTACTTCTGTCTCACGTTTTGTAGAATCAACACCCTTGATCTGTGCGGTATCCAACGTAAATACACTATCTTCGCCAATATAGATCTTTGTCACCGGATCTAAGATACGTGAGCCTGTCCCTTCTCCTTCACCATAATGCTTCTCTTCGTAACGGACATTTGCGTTCTTTCCCACATGGAAAGAATGGATTCCATTGTGTCTGCTGTCGTTACATCCACTGTTATGGATTCCGCAGCCCGCAATGATCACTACGTCCGCTCCGTCTGCAATATAAAAATCGTTATACACCTGATCGTCCATGCCGGAAGCATTGACAACAACCGGAATGCTGACCGTTTCTCCTTTTGTCTCGCCATCAATATAAATGTCGATTCCCTGTCGGTCTTCTTTTCTCTTAATCTTCACATGTTCACTATCTCCATGACAGATGGAAACTCCGTTCTGGCGAAGATTGTAGGCGCCTTCCTGTTTGAACTCTCCTCCGCTGATCTGCCCTAAAATCTGTTCTGTAACTTTATCTAATTCTGCCATTTGCACTCACCTCTTCCTTACGCTTTGTTTAAGCAGGCACAACTGTCTTTCGTAAGCAGTGTCGGAAGAATCTTTTCTGTCTCTCCCAGTGCCGCAATCTTTCCATCTTCAATGACCATAATACGGTCTGCCATCTGAATAATCCTCTCTTGATGTGAGATCAAGATCAGACTTTCTTTTTTCTCACTGTGAATCTTCTCAAACTGCTGAATCAGCATGGAGAAGCTCCACAGGTCAATTCCTGCCTCCGGTTCATCAAAAATACAAAGTTTATGAGGTTTCGCAAGAACGGTTGCAATCTCCAGACGTTTCATCTCTCCACCGGACAATGTTCCATCCACTTCACGCTCAATATATTCCTGTGCGCAAAGTCCTACAGAACTTAACATCTTACAGATTTCCGGATGTGTAAGTTCTCTGTCCGCAGCAAGACTAAGAAGTCTCTTTACCGTCATACCTTTAAATCTCGGCGGCTGTTGAAATGCAAATCCAATCCCTGCATTTGCTCTATGATTAATGTCATAAGGAGTAATGTCTTCTCCGTCTAAGATAATCTGTCCTGAATCTTCTTTGGCGATTCCCATAAGCACTTTTGCAAGCGAAGACTTTCCGCCTCCATTCGGTCCGGTGATGACTAACATCTCTCCGTCTTCTACCTGAAAGCTTACGTCCTTGACAATGCTTCTTTTCACTCCGTTTTCTTCTACTTTGAATGTCAGATTCTTTACTTCAAGCATGTGATAAGCTCCTTTTCTCTGATTTCCTTTTCTTTTCGCATTTTTCTGCAATACATTACATTATAAGCCCTTTTCTGTGCTGTTGCAAGCATAGAAAAGGGCTTATTTTTGTGCCTCACATTTATGCAAATAAACCTCGGAACCGGTTCATTGCCTCCACCGTCTTTTCATAAGTCCCGAAGGAAGTAAGCCGAAAATAATTTCGACCGTTTTCGCCGAATCCTGCCCCCGGTGTTCCCACTACCTGAATCTCTTGTAACAGATAGTCAAAGCACTCCCATGAATCCATCCCTCTTGGGCATTCAAACCATATATATGGGGAATGGATACCGCCGTAAAACGGGATATGAAGTTCGTGAAGAGTATCTGCGATCACTTTTGCATTCTTCTTATAATAAGAAAGATTCTCTTCACATTCTTTTTGCCCTTCTTCACTGAATACTGCTGCCGCAGCCTTCTGCACAATATAGGACGTTCCGTTGTATTTTGTGCTCTGCCTGCGGTTCCACATGGCATTCAAAGACATCTCTTCTCCTGTCGAATCAGGAAATGCAAGTTCCTCCGGCACAATCGTATATCCACATCTTGTTCCGGTGAATCCTGCCGTCTTAGATAACGAACAAAACTCAATGGCACACTGCTTCGCTCCCTCAATCTCATAGATACTTCTCGGAAGTGATGGATCGGAAATAAATGCTTCGTATGCCGCGTCAAATAAAATAACTGCCTCATGCTTTCTGGCATAGTCCACCCAGATCTTTAACTGTTCTCGGTTGTAACATGCTCCTGTCGGATTATTGGGGGAACAGATATAAATGATATCGGAATGCTGATTCTCATTTGGAAGGGGAAGAAAATCATTTTCTGCATTTCCGGAAATATACGTCACTTCATTTCCGCACATGATATT
This sequence comes from uncultured Dorea sp., assembly GCA_900543415.1. Classification (GTDB taxonomy): domain Bacteria; phylum Bacillota; class Clostridia; order Lachnospirales; family Lachnospiraceae; genus Dorea_D. Next base: position 16,673 of record UQRE01000027.1, read on the forward strand.
TGAATCCACATATACCGGATACACCGGATCGGGAATGAGAATGACATTCCCTTTGCCAAACAATTCTGTAATATTTCCCGTATCACTTTTGGCTCCATCTGAAATAAAAATATCTGCAAGATTTAGTTCAACACCATTTTTCTTATAATAATCTGCGATTGCCCTTCTCGTCTCTTCATAGCCCTGCTCCGGACCATATCCTTTGAAAGTTTCCGCTCTCCCCATCTCATCAGCGCCTTCATGGAGCGCCTGTACAGCACAGTGACAAAGAGGTCTTGTAACATCTCCGATTCCAAGACGGATCAATGACTGATCCGAGTGCTTCTCCATATACGCGGCCGTGCGGTGCGCAATCTCGGCAAAAAGATAGCTGTCTTTTAATTTTCGATAATTTTCATTTAATTTTGGCATATTTATTCCTCACAATCTATTTTTGATTTCTATATTTCGTCAAACATCAGCAGCAAAACCATTTGCGCCGTTTCCACCATATTCGTGCCATTGTCCATGCTTGATTTCTGTAAATAGCGGTAAGCCTCCTGCTCCGTAAGATGATTTCTCTCCATCAACAAGTATTTCGCATTGCGGATATAATTTTCCTCTTTTGCGCTTCGTTTTTTTATTACTTTCCTCTTCCGATAACGATGCTCAATCTGCCCAAGCACCATCTCCACCGTATTTAACAGATCATATGACTTCAAAGGTGTGGTAAGCGCAAGCGTCCCCGATCCGGCATCCGCAACCTTCTCTGGTGAACCAAGCAGCACTAGCTCATAGCTCTCCGGAAGATTCTCCATCAGTTCTACATAATACATGTCACTTAAATGATATCCACTCAGCACAATCCCGCACTCATACTGCCCTGCCATCTGTAACGCTGATGCCCCGGAAGAACAGGCAACTGCACTCTGGAATCCGTGGGTGAGTAAGATTCTTTTAATATTTTTGGCATTATCTAATTTCGGCAATACAATGATAATGACACTCATCCACGTTCCTCCTTCTTCTTCCTGCATCACTTGTTTAGATCAAATACAGATAGTTTTCAATCTCCCACTTTGTAATCTGGCTTTGGTACTTTGTCCACTCTTTTTCCTTGGCTTTTTGATAAGCTTCTATATATACCTCTCCCAGCACCTCCGCTGCCAACGGTTCTTTTTTCATTTTATCCAGCGCTTCTCCGAGATTTCTCGGAAGTGTTCGGATTCCTCTGATATCTTTAGAAAATTCTTCCGGAGCTTTTAACTCTCTTTGTATTCCGTCAAGACCTGCTTCCAGGCAAAGCGCAAATACAAGATAAGGATTCGATGCCGCATCCGGACTTCGAAGTTCCATTGTCATAGATTGGAACTTTCTTTTTGCTACACGAAGAAGCGTATTTTTATGTTTCTTTGACCAGTCAACATTCGATGGTGCCGCGAATCCCGGAACAAGACGTTTGTAAGAATTGACCAATGGATTTAAGATAGCAGTGATTCCGTCAATATGCTCACAGATTCCGGCTAGGAAAGCTTCACCCTCCCGGCTCAGATTGCCATCCTCACCCTCAAATACATTTCGGCCATCCTTATACAGCTGCATATTCAAATGCATTCCTGAACCATTCATCTCTTGAAGCGGCTTGGGCATAAATGTGGCGTGAAGTCCGTAACGTTTTGCGATCGTCCGCACAACCATCTTAAATGTAGTCACCTTATCGGCTGCTGCAAGCGCATCTTCAAATGTAAAATCAATCTCATGCTGCGCAGAAGCGATCTCATGATGGGAAGAATCGATCTCATACCCCATCTCTTCTAACGTAAGAATAATATCACGCCTTGTATTTTCGCCAAGATCAATCGGTGATGTATCTAAATATCCCGCTTTTTCATGCGTCAATGTTGTCGGCATTCCGTTTTCATCCGTATGAAATAAGAAAAATTCACATTCCGGGTTCACCTGAAATGTATACCCCATTGTGGCAGCATGTTCCACTGCACGCTTCAGGACACGCCTTGGACTCGCCTCATATTCAGAACCGTCTTCTCGGCATACATCACACAAAAATCTTGCCACTTTTCCATGCTGCGGTCTCCACGGAAGGATGGTGAACGTATCAAGATCCGGCTTTAAATACAGTTCTTCTTCTCCTTCCCGCGCAATCTCGTCTAAAGAAGCAAGATCAATGCTGTAACGATTTTCCATCACTTTCACAAGACGGCTTGACGGAACTGCAATATTTTTAATCATTCCAAACATATCGGTGAATTGCAGACGGATGAACTCCACGTCTTCTTCTTCTACTCTTCTTAAAATCTCAGCTTTATTATATCTCTCCATACAGACTTCTCCTTTGCTTTTTCGAATTACAGTAATAAATAATTAAATTTTAGCAATGCTCCTGCTGTCTGTCAAGAGATGCCCTGATCAGCCCATAAAACAACGGATGCGCTTTGTTGGGTCTTGATTTTAATTCCGGATGTCCCTGCGTTGCTATGAAATAAGGATGTCCGGGAAGTTCCATCATTTCCACGATCCGCTGATCCGGCGAGCGTCCGCAGAGCCTCATTCCATGACTTATCAATTCTTCTCTGTACTCATTATTTACTTCATACCGATGACGATGACGTTCACTGATCACATCCGTTCCATAAAGGCTCCGCGCAAGACTTCCTTCTTCCAGTACGCAAGGATAAGCGCCCAGTCTTAAAGTTCCTCCCAGATCTGTCACCTGATTCTGCTCCGGCATAAGAGCAATAACCGGATGTGTAGTATCCGGATCAAGCTCCACACTGTTTGCATCTTCATAACCGATCACATGTCTTGCATACTCGATAATGGCAGCCTGCATGCCAAGACATATTCCAAGGAACGGAATCTTCTGCTCTCTTGCATATTGGATAGCCGCAATCTTTCCTTCGGTTCCCCTCGTTCCAAATCCACCCGGAACTAAGATTCCATCCACTCCGGCAAGCAGCGGGCGCGCACCTTTTTCTTCCACTTCTTCTGCATCCACCCATCGGATCTTAACACTTGCTCTTGCTGCAATTCCGCCATGCTTTAACGCTTCCACTACACTTAGATAAGCATCGTGAAGCTGAATATATTTTCCTACGATTGCAATCTCTACTTTCCCTTTTGGGTGCTTCAGGTTATATACCATCTCTTTCCATTCCTTAAGATCCGGTTCCGGGCATCCCAGATGAAGCGATTCACAGACTACCTGTGCCAGATGTTCTTTCTCCATTGCAAGGGGAGCTTCATACAGATATTCCACATCCAGATTCTGAAGCACATGATTCTCAGGCACATTACAGAACAGTGCGATTTTCTTCTTTAATTCTTCCGGCAACGGATGTTCACTTCTGCACACTAAGACGTCCGGCCATAGTCCCATTGACTGAAGCTCCTTGACACTCTGCTGCGTAGGTTTACTTTTCAGTTCTCCTGATGCGCCAAGATACGGAATCAGTGTCACGTGGATAAGCACTGCATTTTCATGTCCTGCCTCATGCTGAAACTGACGAATTGCCTCCAGAAATGGCTGACTTTCAATGTCTCCCACTGTACCTCCGATTTCAATGATCACAATCCGGTTCTCTTCTTCTCCACCATGAAAAAAACAACTCTTAATTTCATTCGTAATGTGCGGGATCACCTGCACAGTGCCTCCGCCATAGTCTCCGCGACGTTCTTTCTGCAAGACCGACCAATAGATCTTCCCCGTGGTCACATTGGAATTTTTATCCAGACATTCATCAATAAAACGCTCGTAATGCCCCAGATCAAGATCGGTCTCTGTTCCATCATCCGTAACAAACACTTCTCCATGCTGTACCGGATTCATCGTTCCCGGGTCCATATTAATATACGGGTCAAACTTCTGCATAGTCACCTGATATCCTCTCGCCTTCAGAAGTCTGCCAAGTGATGCCGCCGTAATTCCTTTTCCAAGACCGGAGACAACCCCTCCGGTCACAAATACATATTTTACTGCCATCCTTTTTCCTCCTCTAAACATCTTTTGCGATATCTATCAGACTGAGCCGGTCTTTATCTCTGTACTGGAGACTGTCCGCTAACGCTCTTGCAGTATCAATGGCCGTCAGCACATTCACCCCGGTCTCAATCGCATTTCTTCGAATGACAAAGCCATCCTTTGCGTGTTCAGCCCCTTCCTGCGGAGTGTCAACGATCAGATCGATCTCATGGTCAAGAATCAGATCAAGGATATTCGGAGATCCCTCCTCCATCTTGCCCACTTTCTGCGATATAACGCCGGCCCTTTCAAGCGCCTGATGTGTTCCTTTGGTAGCATAGATCTGGTAGCCAAGCCTTGAGAATCGTCTTCCAATCTCCACTGCCTCTTCTTTGTCCTGATCCCGTACAGAGAGAATCATTTTCTTATATTTCGGAAGCCTTACCCCCGCCCCAAGAAATGCTTTATAGAGCGCTTCTACAAAATCTCCTGCGATTCCGAGGCACTCTCCGGTCGATTTCATCTCCGGACCAAGGCTTATTTCAGCTCCCCGGATTTTTTCAAAGGAAAAGACCGGCATTTTTACCGCATAATATTTCCCGGCAGGCGCAAGCCCTGTTCCGTATCCAAGTTCTGATAACTCTGCTCCATTCATCACCTTTACCGCAAGTTCAATGATCGGGATTCCCGTCACTTTACTTATATACGGCACCGTCCTGCTGGAGCGCGGATTGACTTCAATCACATAGACACGTCCTTCACATACAATAAACTGAATATTGATAAGTCCCCGCACATGAAGTGCCCTTGCAAGTCTTCTTGTATAATCGGTGATCACAGCCTGAATATCCGTCGTAAGGCTTTTTGCCGGATAGACTGACACACTGTCTCCGGAATGAATCCCTGCCCGCTCAATGTGCTCCATGATTCCGGGAATGAGAATCTCCTCCCCGTCGCAGACTGCATCCACTTCTAGCTCTTTCCCTTGAAGATATTTGTCCACCAGAATCGGATGCTCCTGCGCGATCTGATTAATGATTCCCATGAACTCTTCAATATCCTGATCATTCACTGCGATCTGCATCCCCTGTCCGCCCAGAACATAGGACGGTCGCACAAGCACCGGATAGCCGAGTTCCCGCGCTGCCTCCTCGGCTTCCTTCGAAGTATATACGGTTTTCCCTTTTGGTCTGGGAATTTCACACTTCTCCAGAATCTTATCAAAGAGTTCCCTGTCTTCTGCCGCATCTACATCCTTCTGCGCAGTTCCGAGAATCGGAACTCCCATCTCCATCAAATCCTTCGCAAGTTTGATCGCTGTCTGACCTCCAAACTGTACCACTGCGCCATCAGGATGTTCCAATTCCACAATTCCGCGCACGTCCTCGGCAGTCAGAGGTTCAAAATACAGTTTATCTGCAATATCAAAATCTGTGCTTACCGTCTCCGGATTATTGTTGACAATGATCGTCTCATATCCTTCCTTTTTAAATGCCCAGGCAGAATGGACGCTGCAGAAATCAAATTCAATGCCCTGTCCGATTCGGATTGGTCCGGAGCCAAGAATCAATACCTTTTTTCGTCCTGTCAAAATCTCCGTCTCATTTTCGCTTCCGTATACGGAATAATAATATGGTGTCTCCGCATCAAATTCCGCAGCACACGTATCAACAATCTGATACGCCGGACGGATTCCATAAGCATATCGCATCTGTCTTACTTTTTCCTCGGTAAGTTTTGTTAGTTTTGCAATCACACTGTCCGGAAATTCCATTTTCTTAGCTTCCAACAGCACTTCTCTGGTCAACGGCTCTCTGGCAAGCTTCGCCTCCATCTTCACAAGCTTCCCGATTCTAGATAAAAACCAGTTGTCAATCCTTGTAATCTCGTGGATAGTTTCCATGTCTATCCCCCGTCGAAACGCTTCTGCAATCTTGTAAATTCTCCTGTCATCCACTTCTTTTATCTTCTCGATCAGCTCTTCCCTGCTGATCTTCGAATAATCATAAGAGAGTAGACTGTCCACGTGCTGTTCCAGTGACCGCAGAGCCTTCATCAATGCGCCTTCAAAGTTCTGACAGATACTCATCACCTCTCCGGTCGCTTTCATCTGAGTTGTCAAACGATGCTTGGCTGTAAGGAATTTATCGAAGGGAAGTCTCGGGATCTTTACAACACAATAATCTAAGACCGGTTCAAAGCTTGCGTAGGTTTTTCCTGTCACTTCATTAAAAATCTCATCCAATTGATATCCCAGCGCTATTTTTGCCGCTACTCTTGCAATTGGATATCCCGTTGCTTTCGAGGCGAGCGCTGACGATCTGCTCACTCTCGGGTTGACCTCGATCACACAGTATTCATAAGATTCCGGGTGTAAGGCAAACTGTACATTACACCCTCCGGTAATCTGAAGCTCCCGGATAATCTTAATCGCAGATGTCCGCAGCATCTGGTATTCTTTATCACTTAACGTCTGAGAAGGCGCTGTCACAATACTGTCTCCGGTATGAACCCCCACCGGATCTACATTCTCCATATTGCATACCGTGATACAGGTATCATTCCCGTCCCGTATCACTTCATACTCTATTTCCTTCCAGCCGGCAATACAGCGCTCAACCAGTACCTGATGCGTTCTGGAGAGGCGAAGTCCGTTTCCGAGAATTTCCTCACATTCTTTCTCATCCTGAGCGATTCCTCCACCACTTCCGCCCAGCGTGTATGCCGGTCTTAAAACGACCGGATAACCGATCTCTTTTGCAAATGCCAGACCATCTTCCATGGACTCGACTACGAGAGACGGGGCACACGGTTCGCCGATCTTCTCCATCGTCTTCTTAAATTCCAGACGGTCCTCCGCCTTTTTAATCGTCTCCGCAGTTGTGCCGATCAAACGAACATGATGCTCTTTTAGAAACCCGCTTTCCTCCAATTCCATGGCAAGATTAAGTCCTGCCTGACCGCCCAATGTAGGAAGCACACTATCCGGCTGTTCCTTGATGATCAGCCGCTTGGCAGTCTCTATCGTCAGAGGCTCAATATACACATGATCCGCAATCTCTTTATCTGTCATAATCGTCGCCGGATTCGAATTCAGAAGTACCACTTGTACGCCTTCTTCTTTCAGGGAACGACATGCCTGTGTTCCGGCATAATCAAACTCTGCCGCCTGACCGATCACGATCGGACCGGAACCGATTACCAGAACTTTTCTGATCGTTTTATTTCTAGGCATAACTATCCTCCTTCACCATTTCTATAAACTTATCAAAGAGCCACGCTGTATCCTGAGGCCCGGGGTTTGCTTCCGGATGAAACTGTACCGTCATAATCTTTTTGTTTTTATAGCGAAGTCCCTCGTTCGTTCCATCATTGACATTGACAAACAATTCTTCCGCTATTCCCGCTTCCATGCTGCCGGCATCCACAGCATAACCGTGATTTTGAGAAGAAATATAGACTTTCCCATCTGTCAGATCTTTCACCGGATGGTTTCCACCTCGATGTCCATAAGTCAATTTATATGTTTTCGCCCCATTGGCAAGCGCCATCAACTGATGACCAAGACAAATAGCAAAAATCGGAATGTCACTCTCATATAACCTGCGAACCTGTGAAATAATCTCCATACAGGTGGAAGGATCGCCGGGACCGTTCGATAACATGATGCCATCCGGATTGGCGTGCAAGATCGTTTCCGCGGAGGTATCTGCCGGATATACCGTCACCTCACACCCTCTTTTATTCAGGGAAGCTGCAATGTTCGCCTTTGCTCCCAGATCAAGGAGTGCAATCCTTGGACCATCTCCCTTTAACACATAACTCTCTTTGCAGGAAGTCTCTCTGACAACATTTCCCATCTTATAAGCATGAAGCTTCATGACCACTTCGCCAATACGATAATCTGCATCTGTAGTGATCATTCCATTCATGGTTCCTTTCTTTCTCAAAAGTTTTGCCAGCGCTCTTGTGTCTATTCCCGCAATTCCAGCCACGCCTTCTTCTACAAGCAAGGCGTCCAGCTCCTCCTCACACCGGAAATTGCTCGGCATATCTTCCAATTCTCTGACTATCAAACCGTCTGCCCAGATGCGTCTGGATTCCCGATCCGGCGTCACCCCGTAGTTTCCGATCAGCGGATACGTCATCACCACCATCTGCCCCGCATAGGAAGGATCTGTCAGCACCTCCAGATATCCCGTCATAGCTGTATTAAACACAACCTCGCTTACCGCTTCCTTTTTTGCACCAATCTGCGTTCCTTCAAATACAGTGCCATCCTCTAATATAAGAAATGCTTTCATGAATGAGTCCTCCTAAACCTAAAAAAGGAGTCAGAAACCCTACGGTTCCTGACCCCTTTGTCAGCATTTAATCGTTATTATTATGGTACTTTCCCGAGTGTTTGTCAAATCTTTTTTTAATATTTCCGTAGGATTTTAAAAAATTTCGGGATTTTAAAAATCAGCATTGACAAACATAATTTTTAGAGTATACTACTTCACATAAGCAAAGGCGCTTTGGACTTAAGATGTTCATAGCGCCTTTTTTGTATTTCAAAAATACTAAAAAAATATCTAAGGAGATGAATGACATGAGTAATCGTATTCCCGAACTGTATGGAAGCATGATCTTCAGTGACCGGATCATGCGCAGCAAGCTTCCTAAAGATGTTTACAAGGCATTAAGGAAAACCATTGAAAACGGCACCCATCTGGAACTTGATGTCGCCAATTCTGTCGCAGTAGCCATGAAAGAGTGGGCCGTAGAAAATGGTGCCACACACTATACACACTGGTTTCAGCCTATGACCGGATTCACCGCAGAGAAGCACGACAGTTTTATCTCCCCATCCGGTGAAGGTGAAGTCATCATGGATTTCTCCGGAAGAGAACTTGTCAAAGGCGAACCGGATGCCTCAAGCTTCCCTTCCGGCGGTCTTCGCGCTACTTTTGAAGCCCGAGGATACACCGCGTGGGACCCTACTTCTCCGGCATTTATCAAAGATCAGACACTCTATATTCCAACCGCATTTTGTTCTTACAGCGGAGAAGCTCTGGATAAGAAGACGCCGCTTCTTCGCTCCATGGATACACTGAACACACAGGCAGTAAGAATGCTTCACCTTCTAGGCAATGACACCGTCAAAAGAGTCTCTGCCACCATCGGACCGGAGCAGGAATATTTTCTTGTAGATAAGGATCTGTACCGTCAGCGCAAAGATCTGATTTTCTGCGGCCGTACCCTCTTCGGAGCCCCGGCTCCAAAAGGACAGGAGATGGAAGATCACTATTTCGGCGCTTTAAAACCAAGGGTCTCTGCCTACATGCACGATCTCGACCTCGAGTTGTGGAAGCTCGGCATTCCTGCAAAAACCAAACACAACGAAGTAGCGCCTGCACAGCACGAGCTTGCCCCGGTCTTCGACACAGCGAATATTGCCGTTGATCACAACCAGCTTACCATGGAGATTATGAAAAAGGTTGCCGAAAAACACGGGCTTACCTGTCTCCTTCACGAAAAACCTTTTGAGGGAATTAACGGAAGCGGAAAACATAATAACTGGTCTCTGACTACTGATGACGGCGTAAACCTCTTGAATCCGGGACATACTCCCGCTCAGAACACACAGTTTCTTATCTTTTTGATGGCTGTTATCAAAGCAGTGGATGACTATGCCGATCTGATGAGAATCTCTGCAGCCAGCGCCGGAAACGACCACAGACTCGGTGGAAATGAAGCTCCCCCTGCCATCGTGTCTATTTTCCTTGGAGACGAACTTACCCATGTACTGGAATCCATTGAAACTGATACTTATTTCGGTAAACAGGAGAAGATCCAGCTTGACACCGGCGCCCCGGTACTCCCTCATTTTCTCAAAGACAATACGGACCGGAACCGGACATCTCCATTTGCATTTACCGGAAATAAATTCGAATTCCGCATGCTTGGTTCTGCTGCCTCCGTTGCAACACCGAACATTATATTAAATACCGCTGTTGCGGAATCACTGGACCAGTTCTATGAAGAATTAAAGGACACTGATCCGGCAGATATGGATGAGGCCGTTCACGCACTTTTGAAACGCGCAATACAGAAACATAAAAAGGTTATTTTTAATGGAAACGGCTACTCCGATGAATGGGTGAAAGAGGCTTCCCGACGAGGTCTTGACAATCTAGAATCTACACCGGACTGTCTGGAACGTCTTCTGACAGCAAAAAGCATTACACTCTTCACGAAACACCACATTTATACAGAAGAGGAAATCCGCTCCAGACACGATATTTTACTGGAAAATTATGTAAAAACCATCGCGATTGAAGCACGCACAATGGTCGATATACTATCGCGCGACTTCCTTCCGGCTCTCCTTTCTTATACCGGAGCTGTTGCTTCCAGTACGAGTTCAAAAAAAGCGCTTCTCCCTGATTTGAAAACAGATGCGGAGGAAGCGCTTGTAAGAAAGCTTAGTAATTGTTATGAAATCTTAGCAGACGGTGTACAAGATCTGAAGGAGCAGCTCGCCAAAACAGAGAAAGAAGAGGACCTGAAACGTTCTGCTTTCCTTGGGCGGAACCTTCTGATTCCTTCTCTTGAGCACTTGGAAACCGCTGCAAGCGAAGCGGAAGCACTGATTCCTGAAGATCTGCTTCCATACCCATCTTACGACCAATTACTATTTTCATTATAAGAAAGGAGCTTTGTCATGAATTGTGATCATTCACGTATCAAAGAAGCCTGCGGCGTCTTTGGTATTTATACATCTTCTGAAGAACAGGCGGCAAACTCCATCTATTATGGCCTTTCTTCTTTACAGCACCGCGGGCAGGAGTCCTGCGGTATTGCTGTGTGTGACACCTGCGGATCGGAGGGGAATCTTAATGTTCACCGGGGCATGGGCCTTGTCCACGAAGTCTTTGACGACAACATCCTTCATTCTCTTACCGGCAATCTGGGCGTTGGTCATGTGCGCTATTCTACAACCGGAGAAACTTCTCTGCAGAACGCACAGCCTCTTGTGCTCAATTATGTTAAGGGTACTCTTGCTCTTGCACACAATGGGAATCTCGTCAACACCGAAGAATTAAGAGCCGAACTTGCACGTACCGGCGCCATCTTCCAGACAACAACAGACTCGGAAGTCATTGCGCACCTGATTGCACGAGAGCGGATTCACACCCACTCTGTCGAAGAGGCAATTCTGCGGGCTGCCTCAAAAATAAAAGGAGCCTATGGGCTAATCATTGCAAGTCCGAGAAAACTGATCGGCGTCAGAGACCCTCTCGGTCTCAAACCACTTTGCCTTGGGAGGCGAGGCAGCGCCTATGTCCTCTCCTCGGAGAGCTGTGCTCTCACCGCTATCGGAGCGACGTTTATCCGTGATATACGCCCGGGCGAGATCATCACCATTACGCGGCAGGGAATCTCTTCCAATCTGGAGCTCTGCCAGAAGAAACACGCTCACTGCATCTTTGAATACATCTACTTTGCACGATTAGACAGTACCCTTGACGGTGTATCTGTCTACGAGGCTCGCTTAAGAGGCGGGGCTGCACTTGCCAAAGCCTACCCGGCAGATGCAGATCTTGTAACCGGTGTGCCTGATTCCGGTCTTGCCGCTGCGCAGGGCTATGCGGAAGCTTCGGGCATCCCCTTCGGGTTAGCCTTCTACAAAAACAGCTATGTGGGACGTACTTTTATAAAGCCGACACAAAAAGAAAGAGAAAAAAGTGTACGGCTCAAACTTCATGTACTGGAGCATGCCGTCAAGGGAAAAAATATCGTCCTGGTGGACGACTCTATCGTAAGAGGAACCACGATCGCAGGTCTGATCCGACACCTGAAACAAGCCGGCGCTCTCAAAGTTCATGTCCGCATCAGCTCGCCTCCCTTCCTGTATCCTTGCTATTTCGGAACAGACGTCCCATCCAATCAGCAGCTTCTGGCATCTTCTCACTCTGTGGACGATATTTGCCGCATCATAGGTGCTGACTCTCTTGGATATATGAAAGTGGAAGACCTTCCCGATACGGTAAATGGTCTCCCACTTTGTAAAGCCTGTTTTGATAACCATTATCCAATGGATATTCCAAACCAAAACTCTTAGTTTCTTCTATTTTCCACTGTCACCATAGTTTGCCAGTACACGTGCGGACGGATCATTGACATTGCATCCGTCCCACGCCTTGTTCGGCATCCAGAAGTCAACGACCATCTCCGACTGTCCCGGATAGTATTTTTCGAAGATTTCCCGGTAGAGGAGTGACTCCTTCGTAAATGGCGCTGCATGCTCATAGGCGCTGCATTTTTCCTTCCATTCATCCCCTTCGTAACAGGTCTGTGCATATTCCTTCAGATCATCTACCATAGAATGTCCTACTGCATCAGAAAATGCTGCTTTTTCACGCCAGAGAATTTCTTCCGGCAGACACGCATCCTTCTCGAAGGCATGGCGCAGCAGATATTTCCCTTTTCCATAAGTATTCATTTTCTTTGCCGGATCGACAGACATTACATACTTTACAAAATCAAGATCTCCAAATGGAACTCTTGCCTCCAGTGAGTTTACGGAAATACACCGGTCTGCCCGCAGCACGTCATACATGTGAAGCTCATGTATACGTTTCTCGGATTCCTTTTGAAATTCTTCCGGTGACGGTGCAAAATCTGTATATTTATAACCAAACAACTCATCCGAGATCTCTCCGGTCAGCAGAACACGGATGTCTGTGTGCTCATGAATATATTTACATACATAATACATTCCGATACTGGCACGGATTGTAGTAATGTCATAAGTGCCGAGAAGGTGGATTACGTCTTCCAGTGCATTTAACACATCTTCTCTTGTGATGATCACTTCCGTATGCTCACTTCCAATATATTCTGCCACCTGTCTTGCGTATTTCAGATCAATGGCATCCTGATCCATTCCAATTGCAAACGTACGAATCGGCTCCTCACTCTCCTTTGCTGCTATAGCACAGACAAGGGAAGAATCCAGTCCTCCTGACAACAGAAACCCTACTTTTGCATCCGAGACAAGTCTTTTGCATACTCCTTCTGTCAATTTGTCATGGATTTTCTGACATATTGTCTCTACATCATCCTCACAGACTTCCTCTGTTCTGCTAATATCATGATAGCAGACGAATGCTCCGTCTTTGTAATAATGTCCCGGTGGAAACGGGCGGATCTTCTCACAGAGTCCAACCAGATTTTTCGCTTCACTGGCAAGAACAAGAACTCCTTTTTCGTCATATCCGTAATAGAGTGGACGAATTCCGATGGGATCTCTCGCCGCAAGATAGCTTCCGGTCTTTCCATCATAGATAATACACGCGAACTCCGCATCCAGCATACCGAACATCTCTGTTCCGTATTGCTCATATAACGGAAGCAGGATCTCACAATCAGAATCACTTTCAAATGTATAACCCTTCTTTTTCAGCTCTTCTCGTTGTTTTTCAAATCCATAGATCTCTCCGTTACAAACTACATAACTTCCGTTCAGCGAAAAAGGCTGCATGCCGGACGGTGTCAGTCCCATGATGGCTAAGCGCTGAAATCCCAGATATCCCTTTCCGGTGTCCAGAATCCGACACTCATCCGGTCCTCTGGACAACGTCCTTAAAAAGCATTCCCGAAAGGTTTTCAACACCTCTCCTTCTTCACAATATCCCATAATCGAACACATATTGCCATATCCTCCTTGATCCTTCCAGTCTTCCTTCTTATCTATTAACTTGCCAATTGATTCAGTCCATCCAGAATCTCTTTTTCTATCTCCAATGAAAACCCGTCCACACTGAGCGTATGCTTCTTCGTCACGCCATCCACGCTTCCCATGCGGACAATTCTCGCCAGATATCCATAGATCTTTTCAAAATTCAACAGTCCCGTCACACCTGTCATTTTCTGCATGTATGCTACGATCGCGTAGGCGCCCCAGTTCGATACGGTTGCAATGACAAGCGTATCTACTTTTACTTTACACGGAACAAGCGCTAATTCCTCATGGATGACTTCCTTGAGATTTCCCATTCCAATCTCATTTCCACCGTCTCCGACTCCAAAAGTCGGAATCCCTGCTTTTCTTGCCCGGATGAAGAGCCAATCTGTACTTGCCGTGTATTCTTTAATGCTGATTCCCCGCATATTGGCATAATCGTCTTCCACATTTCTTCCACATCTTTCAATGGAAATAAGTCCCACCGGACGATAAGTTTCCAGCATCCGGTCATACTCCTGTGCTTCGTCATTCACGCCCGCATAATACACTTCCAAGCCTTCGTTTTCAAAAAAACCTCTGCAGAATTCATCTGTTACGATCACCGGATGATATCCAAGCTTCTGAAGTGCATCTGCCATCACAAGTGTTCCGAGAGGTCCATCCGTCTCTGCATGTCCTGCCACATAGAATCCTGTCGTTAAGAGAATCGTTCCTTTCTCAAGTTCTAAGATCTGTCCGGCTGCTTCCCGGCAATAATCCTCTCTCATATGATTTTTTAAAATATTCATTCCTCGTTTGGAATAGCGAAGCACCACGTCTTCGATCGTCTCTTGTCTGATTGCCGTCAACATCCGCGCCACCCTCTCTTTCCTTTTTTCTTCTATCCCCTGCACTACTGCACAATTTCTGATAGCGGACAGATCTTCACACCTTCTTCTGCAAGAGTCTCTCTGATCCGCTTTACAAATGCTAATGCTTTCGGTCCGTCTCCATGCACGCAGATCGAGTCCGCCTGTACCTCAATCTCTTTACCGGTAACAGCTGTAACTGTTCCTTTCTTAACCATACCGACAACACGCTCGATTGCCACTTCTTCCTCTGTAATCACGGCTCCCTCTTTTCTTCTGGAGACAAGCGTTCCATCCTCTTCATAGGCACGGTCGGCAAAGACTTCTCCTGCGGCGCGCAGCCCGAATTTCTTCGCCGCCCGGAACATTTCACTGCCTGCCGGAGCAAGAAGGATCAGGTTCTGATCGACTTCTTGGATTCCACGACAGATTGCTTCTGCAAGTCCTGCATGAGTTGCCGCCATATTATACATGGCTCCATGTGGTTTCACATGATAGAGCGGCACACCAAAAGCATCGCAAAATGCTTTTAACGCCCCGATCTGATATTGTATCATCGCTTTTAGTTCTTCTTCTGACACCTGCATATTTCGTCTTCCGAATCCGGTCAGATCCGGATATCCCGGATGCGCCCCTATGTGAACCCCGTAGTTTTTCGCAAGCTCTACGGTATGTTCCATTACAAGCGGATCTGACGCATGAAAGCCGCATGCCACATTGGCGGAAGAAATATAGGGAATGATTTTTTCATCCATTCCACATTTATAGTTTCCAAAGCTCTCGCCCAGATCACAATTTAAGTCCACGGTATACATCTTCCTCACCCTCTGTTCTCTTATCTTTTCTAACACTTTGTCCATGGTTCTAATATTTTAATGCTGCGTTCTTAATATCGGAAATAAACATATGCCCCGGTGCATGCGTGATCGCAAGTTCCGGCTTTACTTCCATGACCACATTCTGAGGAGTGACTCCGCAAGGCCAGAATACCGGAAGTTCTCCCTCCTTGACTGTCACCGCTTCTCCAAAATCCGGTTTTTGCAAATCCCGAATTCCAATCTGGGATGGATCACCGATATGAACAGGCGCGCCGTGTACTCTTGGCATCTCGCCGGTAATGCATGCCGCTTTCACTGCCTGTTCTCCGGTCATCGGCCGCATGCTGACTACCATGTTGCCGTGAAAGATTCCCGCAGGTGTACACGGAATATTCGTCTTATACATTGGCACATTTTTATGTTCCTCAATCTGTCTGACAGGAACATCTGCTTCTAACAGTCCGGCTTCAAATGAAAAGCTGCATCCAATCAGAAAGCTTACAAAGTTATCTTGCCAGAACCTATCAATACTCGTATACTCGCCGATCATTTCTCCCTTGCGATAAACGCGGTATTTGGGGAAATCCCTCGCCACATCTGCATCCTGTGCAAGATAATGAAGCTGTCGGCTTCCCATATCCGTCACTTCCAATATTGGGCAGGCTCTTGGATTTCTCTGTGTAAATAAAAGGAAATCATAAGCCTGATCTTTGGGAAGGATCAGAAGATTTGCCTGTGCATATCCCGGACACAAGCCGGAAGTCTGACCGGTGATCTTTTCTTCTCTGATTAATTTTCGAACTTCCTTTGGTATAAGTTTCCTGTCATCCATATTATCTTTCCTGCTTTCTGTATAGTTTCTGCGCTGTTTTTACATCGGTCTTTAAAAAACGGACTTTGTCGCCCGGTCTTCCCTGAACCAGCTTGGGAATGTCAAAAGAACACACTACCGCAATCTTCGCATAACCGCCGGTAGTCTGTCTGTCTGCCAATAATACAATCGGCTGACCGCTGGGGGGAATCTGCACTGCCCCCAGCGGAATCGCATCGGATATAATGTCTGTTCCGTTTTTGCTCTCCACTAAGGAACCCTTAAGACGATAGCCCATCCGGTCACTCTGATCGGTTATCGTATAAGTACCGCTGTAAAACGCCTTCTCTCCTGCTTCTGTAAAATATTCTTGTTGTGGGCCGGGAACTGCACGCACCTCGATGATTTTTTCCGTCTCAATCCCCTTTGTTCTCCGTTTTTTCACGCGGTCAAACGACAGCTTCGGTTTTCCGAGTTCCAGAACATCTCCCGCCTTCAGTGCACGTCCTCCATACCCGCCAAATGCACATTTTAGATTGGTAGATCTGCTTCCCATGACGAGTGGAACATCAATACCGCCGGCAAATGCAAGATAAGTCCGGCATCCCTGCCGGGTCATGCCCAGCGTCAGGGTCTGTCCCTTCCGGATCAGAAGCGGACAGTTCATCTCCACCGGGTCTCCATCTACTACGGGTTCCATATCTGCACCAGTAATCGCAGTGATCGTATCCTCTGTAAATTCCAACGTCCCGCCGAACAGAGTGACTTCTAAAACTGCTTCTGTCTCCTCATTCCCAACCAGATAATTGGCATTCCTAAACGACATCTGGTCCATGGCCCCGGAAACCTGGACTCCAGCTTCCTGATATCCATATCTGCCTCCGTCCTGAACGGTCATCACGGCGCCCGGTAATACAATTTTCACTGCCATCTACTGTTCACCTTCTTCTTCCAAAATTTCTATCGTATATTCGCCCTTCACAATCATTCTCCGGATATCATAATAATCATCCAGAGAAATTGAAACGAACCGGATATATTCACCCGCCTGGCAAAGTATTGGTTTTTCTCTTCCGGCATCATAGAATTCCACCGGGGATCCTCCTATCAGCCGCCAGCCACCGGGAGATGCAACCGGATACACACCGGTCTGATTGCCTCCGATCCCCACAGCTCCCGCAGGTATTTTGATGCGGGGAGAAGAAAGCCTTGGCATCTCAATGCGTGGATCTAGTCCTCCAAGATACACAAAGCCCGGAAGGAAACCCATCATATAAATGCGATAGTCTACCGAACTGTGTATGGCTATGATCTCATCCCTGTCCAGTCCTGTATATTTCTCCATCTCTCCAAGATCCGGACCAAAGCGCGCCCCATAGCAGCATGGGATCTTCAGAATTCTCTTCCGCGCATGACCTTCGGATGTTGCCGCACTGTCAAATGTGCGTACTCTTTTTTCCAGATCACCATAAGAAATCTTCCGGGGATCATAGTAGATCATCAGAGAGCGGAAGGTTGGCTGCAACTCTAAAACTCCTGGTATCTGTGCCTCTCTCAGGCATTTCTTCAGCTGTTGTACCCGGTCATTCGTCTGAATGTCAATCACATTTCCGAATTCTACAACCAGCCCTCTGTCTCCTGCCGGCATGATTCCGTACATTTCCTTCTCACCCATCTTTTCACTTCCTATTCTTCCGGCGTTGCCTCATAAAATTCTCCAAGTAACGCTGATCTTATTTCTTCCAACAGTTCCGGATTCTTTCCACCTACCGGTTTCCCGTCAATCTCGCAGGCATGCAGGCAGAGGTTACTGGAACTTGTCACTAACACTTCTTCTGCTTCGAACAGCTCTTTTAATGTATAAGGTGTTTCGCTTACCGGAACGCCAAGCTTCTTACACATGCGGATTAAATGAGCTCTTGCAATTCCCGGCAGGATCAAATTATCTGTAGGCGCTGTTACCAGTTTCCCGTCTTTGATAATGTGGACATTACTATGCGCACATTCAGTCACCCTTCCACCGGCGCGATAAAATACTGCTTCCTGACATCCTGCTTTCTTCGCTTTCTCCGTTGCCACACAAGAAGGGATCAAATTCAACGTCTTAATGTTACAGTGAAGGAATCTGGTATCTTCAACCGTAATCAGTTTGATTGGTTCAATGCCATCTGATATTTCTGCCGGTTTTAACATGATCCACAGATTGCCCGGTCCCTTTGTATAAGCATGATCTCTTACTCCGGTTCCCCTTGTCACCTGATAATAAACAAAGAGATTGCCGGTATCCATTTTATTTACCATTTCCTGAAGGAGCTCTTTTAGCTCCTCCTTCGTTACAGGCATCTCAATATCCAGAAGCCCTGCACTGTTGAAAAATCGATCTATGTGTTCATCTATCGCAAATATTTTATAATTTCTGGACGGACCTGCATCATAGACACCATCTCCAAACCAGCATACCCGATCGTTCATAGGAATACTCATTTCATCCAGTTCACCATATTTTCCATTGTAATAACCTAATGTTTTCATCATGTTCTCCTCTTTTCTTATTTCCTTTTCCCATCGGCAAATCAAAGTGTTAATCCTCGATTACTGGTACTTCTTCATCGCTCCATGCATCCAGATCATTGATGTATTTCTTTGTCTCTTTCACAATCACATTGGAGAGAAGCAACACTGCGATCAAGTTCGGGATTGCCATCAGCGCATTTAAAATATCTGCCAGCGCCCACACAACGTCCAATGCTACAATCGGTGCAATTCCTGCTACAACTACATAAATAATGCGGTATGGAATCAGTCCTTTATGTCCTGCGAAATATTCTACCGCACGTTCTCCATAATAAGCCCATCCGAGAATCGTAGAGTATGCAAAGCAGATAATTCCGAGTGTTAAGATGATAGGGCCAAATACAGGAATCTGTCCAAACGCCAGTGTAGTAAGGGTTCCGCCATCACTGATCTGGTCAGCATTGATATTTGGATTTTTCATAATGGTAGATACAAGTACCAGCCCTGTCATAAGACATACAACTACGGTATCCCAAAATGTACCTGTAGAAGATACCAGTGCCTGACGAACTGGATTTCTTGTCTGTGCAGCAGCTGCTGCAATTGGCGCGGAACCCATACCGGATTCGTTTGAGAAAAGACCTCTTGCGATTCCGTACTGCATGGCTAAACGAATACCCGTACCTACCAGTCCTCCTGCTGCTGCACCCGGTGTAAATGCAAACTTGCAGATTGTCTGGATAGCCGGAAGAATATAATCATAATTAAGACCAAGAATGATCAAACATCCAAGCACATAGAAGATTGCCATAAATGGAACCAATTTCTCACATACTGTTGCAATGGATTTGATACCGCCGAAAATAACGATTGCTGTCAGCACTGCTACGACTAATCCAACGATCCAGCCCTGAACACCTGTATTTTCTTCTACTACATTTGCAATGGAGTTAACCTGTGTCGCACATCCGATTCCAAAAGATGCGAATCCTGCAAACACTGCGAAGATCATTCCCAGAACTTTGCCGAGTTTCTTCCATTTTAATCCTCTGGACAGCGCATACATGGCTCCTCCCTGCATACGTCCGTCTTTTGTTTTTACCCGATATTTTACAGCGATCAGTGATTCGGAATATTTGGTGGCAATTCCGAAAATACCGGATAACCAGCACCACAGTACTGCGCCCGGACCTCCAAGAGCAATTGCCGTTCCCACACCTACGATATTACCGGTTCCGATTGTAGCTGCCAGTGCAGTAGTCAGTGCTCCGAAGTTTGAGACTTCACCTTCTGCGTCCGGATCCTTCTGTACAGACAGCTTAATTCCTTTTGATATTGTCTTTCTCTGAATAAAGCCTGTACGGATGGTCATATAAATATGGGTTCCGAACAGGAGAATGATGAGCCACCATCCCCATACCATTCCATCAACTTTGTAGATTACATTACTGATTGTTTCCATCATAAGCAATTCCTCCCTTTCCTTTTATTCAGTGCAGACATTTCTATAAAACAATAAAAAAGTGTCTCCGACACTTCAACTCCCCTTCCCCTCACTCTTGAGGGGTTA